>CAJOJD010000007.1:9801-50301 GCA_905234745.1 uncultured Bacteroidaceae bacterium
GCATAGTAACCGAATATCACAAAGGTAAAATCTACGTGGCGCACTCCGAGCTGAACAAAGGAACCACCTTCCGCATAGAGATACCTAGATAAAAAAAATCTTAATCCTTTTCCTTTGAAAAAATAATATCGTATCTTTGTGCCCCGAAAAAATTGTTTGATGGGAAGACTGGATAAATATAACGTTGACCTGAAGGGGCTTACAGAGGCGAATTCCTCTTACAGTTGGACCGTTGACCAGGAGTTCTTCAGTATCGTGGAGGGCGAGGAGGTACAGCGCGGCAAGGTGAACGTTGACCTTAAGGTTACAAAGCAATCCGGCGTCTATCATCTCATTTTTAACGTTGCAGGTACGGTTATAGTAACATGTGACCGTTGTCTGGACGATATGCCACTCGAAATCACCAGTTCAGGCGAGCTCAAGGTTAAGCTTGGTCCTGATTTTGCCGATGACGGTGACATAGTAGTGGTACCTGAGGACAAGGGTCTCGTGAATGTGGCATGGTACATCTATGAGTTCATAGCTCTGGCCATACCTATCAAGCACACCCATGCTCCGGGCAAATGCAACAAGGGTATGATGGAAAAGCTTGACGAGCACAGTGCCGAGGAAGGTGGTGAAGAAGGTGAGATTGAGGATACCGGTGCTACAGATCCCCGTTGGGATGCCCTGAACAGCTTGATGGAATCAGATAATGAATAAACAACAATAATAAAAACAAAACAAAATGGCACATCCTAAAAGAAGGCAGTCCAAGACAAGAACTGCGAAAAGAAGGACTCACGATAAGGCAGTAGCACCTACACTTGCAATCTGCCCGAACTGCGGAGCATGGCACGTCTATCACACAGTATGCGGTGAGTGCGGTTATTACAGAGGCAAGTTGGCAGTAGTCAAGGAAACAGCCGCTGAGTAAACCAAGATCGAAAAACGCATCCCAGTAAGATGCGTTTTTTTTGACTCTTACCATAATCAGTTCCAGAATGCACAAGGCCGGATTTGTAAATATTGTAGGCAACCCCAACGTAGGCAAGTCAACCCTGATGAACCTGCTTGTGGGCGAGCATATATCCATTGCCACCTTCAAGGCGCAGACCACGCGTCACAGGATAATGGGTATAGTCAATACCGAGGAGTCCCAGATAGTCTTCTCGGACACTCCCGGTGTGCTCAAACCCAACTACAAGCTTCAGGAGTCCATGCTGGCGTTCTCGGAATCGGCCCTGGTCGATGCCGATGTCCTGCTCTATATGACCGATGTCGTGGAGAAGGCCGACAAGAATGCCGATTTCCTTGAGAAGGTTGCCAAGATGAAGGTTCCGGTGCTGGTCATAATCAACAAGATTGACCTGACCGATGAGGAGAATCTGGTAAAGCTGGTGGAGTCATGGCATGAAAAACTGCCAAATGCAGAAATAATACCCATATCGGCAGCCACGGCATTCGGAGTAAAGACCGTTCTTAAGCGTGTCAATGAACTTATTCCCGAGTGTCCGCCCTACTTTGAGAAGGATCAGCTGACCGATAAACCCGCCCGATTCTTTGTATCGGAGATAGTCCGTGAAAAAATACTGCTCCATTACGACAAGGAGATACCGTATTCAGTCGAGGTGGTTGTGGAACAGTTCCGCGAGAACCACTCCCGTATTGTGATTAACGCAGTCATCTATGTGGAGCGTGAATCACAGAAGGGTATCCTGATAGGTCACGAGGGCCAGGCCCTGAAACGTGTGGCCATCGAGGCCCGCAAGGACCTTGAGAAGTTCTTCGGAAAGAAGATATTCATGGAGTTATTCGTAAAAGTTGACAAAGACTGGCGCAGCTCTGACCGCGAACTGAAGAACTTTGGTTACGGACAGGATTGAACCCCAAAAGCCCTTTTGATATGAGCAACCTGGTAGCGATAGTAGGCCGCCCCAACGTAGGCAAATCAACACTTTTCAACCGTCTTACACAGACCCGTCAGGCTATTGTGGATGATGTGGCCGGTACCACCCGTGACCGTCAGTACGGCAAGTGCGAGTGGGGTAACCGCGTATTCTCGGTTGTAGATACAGGCGGATGGGTAGTAAACTCTGACGATGTGTTTGAGGAGGAGATCCGCAAGCAGGTCAATATCGCCATCGAGGAGGCTGACCTGATACTTTTCCTGGTTGACATAAAGAACGGTGTTACTGATCTGGACGATGAGGTGGCAGGCATACTGCGCCGTTCCAAGACTCCGGTCATACTGGTTACCAACAAGATGGATACCTTTGACCTTCAGTATGCCGCAGCCGAGTTCTATCGTCTGGGCCTGGGTGATCCCATGAGCATATCGGCCGCAAACGGAAGCGGTACCGGTGAGCTTCTGGACCTGATAGTAAGCAAACTTCCTGTTGAGGCTGATGCCGAGACAGATGAGAATATTCCCCGTTTTGCGGTTGTGGGCCGTCCTAACGTGGGCAAGAGTTCAATAGTAAACGCATTCATTGGCGAGGACCGCAATATCGTGACCGATATAGCCGGCACCACCCGTGACTCCGTATATACCCGTTACACCAAGTTCGGATTTGATTTCTATCTGGTTGATACCGCCGGTATCCGCAAGAAGAGCAAGGTAGAGGAGGATCTGGAGTTCTACTCGGTCATGCGCTCAATCCGTGCCATCGAGAACAGCGATGTATGTGTCCTGATGCTTGATGCCACACGCGGTATTGAGAGCCAGGATATGAACATTGTATCACTCATCGTCAAGAACCAGAAGGGTCTTGTGGTGGTGGTCAACAAGTGGGATCTGATTGAGGACCGCTCGGCCAAGGTGATGCATAACTACGAGGATGCCATACGCTCGCGTCTGGCTCCGTTCGTGGATTTCCCGATCGTGTTTACATCGGCCATTGAGAAACAGCGCATACTCAAGGTGCTGGAATGTGCCAAGGATGTATACAGGCATAAGACAAACCATGTGTCTACCGGCAAGCTGAATGCCGAGATGCTGCCGCTCATCGAGGCTTATCCGCCTCCATCAACCAAGGGTAAGTACATCAAGATAAAGTACTGCACACAGCTGCAGGGCCCGCAGATTCCTACATTCATATTCTTTGCGAACCTGCCGCAGTACGTTAAGGATCCCTACAAGCGTTTCCTTGAAAACAAGATTCGTGAGAAATGGGATTTCAGCGGTACTCCCATCAATATCTTCATCCGTCAGAAGTGACCTTAGCGGCTCACTTTGCGGGTAACATTACCGTACTTTACGATAAAGATTCCGTGACCGGGCAGAGTGATGTGCTCGGGATCTGAGGTCGTGGTCTTGAGGACGGGTTTTCCGGAGATGTCATATACGGTTACGGTTGTCTCCTGCTGTTTCACGTTTTCAACGTTTGAGGGCATGTCATAACCTGCGCGGAAAGTAACCTGGTCCTGATTCCTGGTGATGTTGTAGATGGAGAACGGGGGATATGAAGAACCGGCTTTGAGCTGCGGTTTTCCTCGTGTCGAGATGCTGTCTACAACGTGTGTTCCGGTTGAGTCGGAACAGGTGTAGGGGAACAGGTCGCCGGCGTTGCTGTCCCTTGTGTAGTCGTTGTCGGCGGGGAGTATGCGGTAATGCTTGGGGTCGTAATTGTTCACTTTGTTGTCATCCCACCCGGATCTCAGATAATCAACCGCCGTAACCATTAGTCCCTGTGCCTTGTGGAACTTGTACCAACCGGTCTTGACGTGGTTTTCAAGAATTATGAACTGGTCGTCGTTGCCGGTGCTTAGCCGGTAGGCGCTGTGAATGTCTGATTCGGGATTTGGCGCCTGGCTTATGTCGTTGAGGGCGTACGTACCGGCATATGTTATCTCTTCCAGGTCCATCCACCCCAGTGAATACTTCTCAAAGGCGGTGTATCCGACGGGTGAGAATCCCTCGTTCTCATAATTGCCGTAATCCATCAGGCTCCAGAAGCCCATTGCGGCATTGCTTACGTCATCATTGGCTCCGCTTGTATCGGTGTTGTAAAAATCGGGCAGGCCCAGTGTGTGCGAGAATTCGTGGCAGAAGGTGCCTATGCCGTCGGGGAAATCGGTATCCCAGTACAACTCACAGACGCATGTGTATCGGGCACGCCTTATACCGCTGTTGTAAATCTGTGGATTGGTCCTGTCATTGAAATAAATCTGGCTGGCGCATGGCCATATGGTGTTGGGGTCTGATCCGTTATAGTTCTCGCCTCTGCCTGCATATATTATGGAGAGCTGGGGTATCTGTCCGTTCAGGGCATAACCGGCCAGATTTGCCAATTGGCCGGAAATAACGGAGTCGCATGCTGCACGTATCATCTCGTCTATGTGCGCATTGCTGTCATATGTGCCGTTTCCGTAATAGGAATAACTCTTGGGCAGATGTACGGGACCTATGATCTTGAACTTGGGTATGAACTGTCCGTAAGACTGGTCTCTGAAATAGTCCGATACGCTGCCGGTTATGCCGTAAACGGTGTGTCCGTTGACGAGATAGGTGTTTGTATCGGAAAAACCATGTTCATTGAACACCTGCTCATAATGATGCTTTAAGGAGTCAACGTTACGGGTTATGAATGTCAGGTCGCTGAAATCAACCAGTATGACGGGATATTCGATTGTTCCGGTGCGGGGTATGTTGCTGAGAGCGTATTCTCCCGGCGCAGCGGCACGTTTGATACGTGCATAGAAGGTGTTCGGGGTGTCTGACCAGAGGGAGGGATCGTCCGGGTCGGTAGGGTAAAAACTTTCCGGAAGCCTGTGACCGGGCTGGCGCCTGATCTGTACCGCATAGACCGATGGTGATAACAGAATACAAGCCAGTAAAACCGATATGTATCTGCGAATCTTCAATTCTGGAAGTTTTTCTTCTTGAGCTCGAAACTCTGACTCAGATACTTTTCCCTTACAACTGGGTTGACAGCCAGTTCCTCGGGGGTTCCCTGGAACAGGATGCGTCCTTCAAACAGCAGATAGGCCCTGTCGGTGATACTCAGGGTCTCGTGTACGTTGTGGTCTGTGATCAGGATTCCTATGTTGCGGTCCTTGAGTTTCCAGACAATCTGCTGGATATCTTCGACAGCTATGGGGTCAACGCCGGCGAACGGCTCGTCAAGCATGATGAACTTTGGTTCGATGGCTAGGCAACGAGCAATCTCTGTACGGCGGCGTTCACCACCCGAGAGGCGGTCACCCAGGTTCTTGCGCACCTTCTGGAGACGGAACTCACTGATGAGGTCCTCAAGTTTCTGGCGCTGATAGTCAAGAGGTTTTCCGGTAAGTTCCAGGACCGATGCTATATTATCCTCAACGCTCATCTTGCGGAATACGCTGGCCTCCTGTGCAAGATAGCCTACGCCGGCACGGGCGCGCTTGTAAACCGGATAGTCGGTAATTTCCTGGTCATCCAGATAAATATGTCCCTCATTGGGGGTGATCAGGCCGGTGGTCATGTAGAATGATGTGGTCTTGCCGGCTCCGTTAGGTCCCAGCAATCCTACTATCTCACCCTGCTTGACATCGAACGAAACGTGGTTCACCACGGTGCGCTTTCCGTAACGCTTCACAAGGTTCTCGGTCCTTAGGACCATCTTGTGGTCAGGTGTCTGTTCTAGCATCTCTTCCATAACGAGGCAAAGATAGAGAAAATCGCTAACATCACCAAAGTTGGCGAGAGTTTGGGGTCAGACCCCTTTGCGTCCAGGGAAGTTTCCCATATCAGTCAAACTAAGCAAGACGCAAAAGGGTCTGACCCCGAGGGAGTCGCTGACTTTTTCTCACCTTGATTGCTAAAAAACCTCAATTTTTTCACAAATTGAGGTATTTAAAGTACCTTTGCACCCTAATTAAAAAAGGCAAAATATTCAACACTATAAAGACAGAATGAACGTAAAGTTTGAAAACGTAAGCAAGGTACAGGGCCTGCTTACCATCAGCATGGAGAAGGCTGATTATCAGGAGAATGTGGACAAGGCACTCAAGGATGCCAGAAAGAAGGTGCAGATGCCGGGTTTCCGTCCGGGCATGGTACCCATGGGATTGGTACAGAAGATGTACGGAAAGAGCATAAAGGCCGATGAGGTCAACAAGCTCCTTCAGAAGGAAGTATTTGACTATATCAAGGAGAACAAGATCGATATGCTTGGCGAGCCTATGCCCAACGAGGAGAAGGAGGCCGGCATGAGCCTCGATGATGATAACCTGACATTCTACTTCGATATCGCCATAGCTCCCAAGTTCGATGCTGAGATCGGTAAGGATGACGCCATTACCTACTACGAGATAAAGGTTACCCCCGAGATGGTTGACGGCCAGGTTAAGGCTTACACCCAGCAGAACGGCCATTACGAGCAGGTTGATGCATACCAGGAGAATGACGTTATCAAAGGTCAGCTGGTAGAGCTCAACGCTGACGGTTCAGCCAAGGAAGGCGGTATCGTTGTTGAGGGTGCTACCCTGATGCCTGAGTATATCAAGGCTGCCGCTCAGAAGAAGCTGTTTGCCAAGGCCAAGAAGGGTGATGTCATCACATTCAACCCCAAGAAGGCATATGAAGGCAATGCTATTGAGATATCATCACTCCTGAACAAGAAGAAGGAGGAGGTTGATGGCATCGATGCAGATTTCTCACTCACAATTCAGGATATTACCCGCTTTGTTGAGAGCGAGCTGAACCAGGAGGTGTTTGACCGCGTATTCGGCAAGGATGCAGTCAAGGACGAGGCCGGTTTCCGCGCAAAGGTTGAGGAGTCACTGGCTCAGAGCTTCGTACCTGACAGCGACTACAAGTTCCTGCTCGATGTACGTGCATACCTGATGGAGAAGGTAGGCAAACTGGAGTATGCCGATGAGCTGCTCAAGAAGATAATGAAGGCTAACAAGCCCGATGCAGAGCAGGATGACGCTACATTCCAGCGCAGCCTTGAGGAGCTTACATGGCACCTTATCCAGGAGAAGCTGGTTGAGAAGTATAGCATCAAGGTTGAGGATGCCGACATCAAGGCAATGGCACGCGAGGCTACACGCGCACAGTTCGCACAGTACGGCATGATGAACATACCCGACGAGCTGCTTGACAACTACTCAAAGGAGATGCTCAAGAAGCGCGAGACAGTGGACGGTCTTGTTAACCGCGCCATCGAGTCCAAGCTTACCGCTGCCCTCAAGAAGGATGTCAAACTCAAGAACAAAAAGGTTACCGTTGACGAGTTCAACAAGCTTTTTGAGCCCGTTGAAGCCGCAAAAGGAAAGAAAACCAAGAAATAAGAGTATATATTTGCAGAGTCTAACATAAAAACGATTTGCTATGGACGATTTCCGTAAATACGCTGTCAAGCATCTTGGGATGAACAGCCAGACGTTGGATGATGTCATCAAGGCAGAGTCCCAGTACCTGAACCCCTATATCCTCGAGGAGCGTCAACTGAACGTTACCCAGATGGATGTATTCTCACGCCTTATGATGGACCGCATCATATTCCTGGGCACGGAAATCAACGACTATGCAGCCAACACGATACAGGCTCAACTCCTGTATCTGGATTCCATAGACTCATCAAAGGAGATATCCATCTATCTGAATTCCCCCGGCGGAAGCGTAACTGCCGGTTTGGGAATTTATGATACAATGCAGTTTATCTCCAGCCCCGTTGCCACTATCTGCACCGGTATGGCCGCCAGCATGGCTGCCGTGCTTCTGGTAGCAGGCCAGGAGGGCAAGCGCTCTGCTCTTCCACACAGCCGTGTGATGATACACCAGCCTCTGGGCGGTGTTCAGGGTCAGGCCAGTGATATCGAGATCACTGCCCGTGAGATCCAGAAGATGAAGAAAGAACTTTACACAATCATATCGGAACATTCACACACCCCGTTTGACAAGGTGTGGGCTGACAGCGACCGCGACTACTGGATGTCGGCACAGGAGGCCAAGGAGTACGGAATGATTGACCAGGTGTTTGAAAAACGCAAATAAGTAATGGCAGACAAGAAGGGACAGTACTGCAGTTTCTGCGGACGGAGTGACAAGGAGGTGGGTTTTCTCATCACCGGCATAGAGGGCTGTATCTGCAATGAGTGCGTGGAGCGTGCTTTTGAGATAGTACGTGACGCAAAGCAGGGCGGAGATAAGCCTTCATTCACGATGCAGTCCGTACCCAAGCCCAAGGAAATCAAGAAGTTTCTTGACGACTATGTGATTGGCCAGGATGCTGCCAAGCGTTACCTTTCGGTTGCCGTATATAACCATTACAAGCGTATCACACAGCCTGAGACCGATGACATTGACATTGAGAAGAGCAATATCATCCTGGTGGGTGCAACCGGTACCGGCAAGACTCTGCTGGCCAAGACCATAGCCCGCCTGCTCAAGGTTCCTTTCACAATAGTTGACGCAACGGTCCTGACCGAGGCAGGTTATGTGGGCGAGGATGTGGAGAGCATCCTGTCACGTCTGCTTCAGGTGGCCGATTATGATGTTGCTGCCGCCGAACGCGGTATAGTTTTCATCGATGAGATTGACAAGATAGCACGCAAGAGCGACAACCCCTCCATTACACGTGACGTGAGCGGAGAGGGTGTTCAGCAGGGCTTGCTCAAACTGCTTGAGGGTACTGTTGTCAACGTTCCGCCACAGGGTGGCCGCAAGCATCCTGAACAGAAGTTCATCCAGGTTAACACCAAGAATATCCTGTTCATATGCGGCGGCGCATTTGACGGCATAGAACGCAAGATCGCAAACAGACTGAATACCCAGGTGGTGGGATTCGATTCCGTCGAACAGCGTACCAAGGTTGATCTGAACAACCTGATGAAGTATGTTTCTCCACAGGATCTCAAATCATACGGTCTTATTCCCGAAATCATAGGCCGTCTGCCGGTGGTGACAAGCCTCCAGCCGCTTGACCGTGAGGCCTTGCGCAATATCCTGACAGAACCCAAGAACTCGATAGTCCGCCAGTATATCAAGATTTTCAAGCTGGACGGGGTGGATCTTACATTCCAGCCCGAGGTCCTGGATTTCATCGTTGACAAGGCCATTGAATTCAAACTTGGAGCACGTGGTCTGAGGTCAATCGTTGAGACCATAATGATCGATGCCATGTACGAGATTCCGTCATCGGCAAAAAAGAGCTATACCGTGACTTTGGATTATGCCAAGAGTCAGCTGGACAAGGCCGATGGCGCAGTATTCGAGAAGGCCTGACGTGCTGCGGTCATTTTATTAAAATTATTTGAAGTTTTTTTCGTCAAAAAGTTTGCAAGTATGAAATACTTGTACTTAACTTTGTTTTCTATCGCGATAGAAATTTGGATGAATATTTAATGTTTGTATGGCAAAAGATGTGAATCTGCAGGAAATCCTGAAAGTCCATTTCGGCTTCGACACTTTTAAGGGAGACCAGGAGGCTATTATACGCAATCTGCTGGCAGGCAAGGATACTTTCGTGCTCATGCCTACAGGAGGCGGAAAGTCACTCTGCTATCAGCTCCCGGCCCTTGTCATGGACGGAACCGCCATTGTAATTTCGCCACTCATAGCCCTCATGAAGAATCAGGTGGACGCAATGCGTAACCTGAGTGAGGAGGACGGTATAGCACACTTTATCAATTCGTCTCTCAACAAGACATCGATCGACCTTGTAAAAGCCGATATCCTGAGCGGCAAGACCAAACTCCTGTATGTGGCTCCGGAGTCACTTACCAAGGAGGAGAATGTTGATTTCCTCAAGAAGGTCAAGATATCATTCTACGCAATTGACGAGGCACACTGTATTTCAGAATGGGGACATGATTTCCGTCCGGAGTACCGCAAGATCAGGGATATCGTAAAAGAGATTGGCTTAGCTCCCATAATAGCACTTACCGCAACGGCAACAAACAAGGTGCGTGATGACATCAAGAAGAATCTTGGCATTCAGGATGCGCAGGATTTCAAGTCATCGTTCAACCGTCCGAACCTTTACTACGAAGTAAGGCCCAAGACCAAGAACGTAGACAAGGATATCATCAAGTTCATAAAGGCCAACCCCGGTAAGTCAGGCATCATTTACTGCCTCTCACGCAAGAAGGTCGAGGAACTGGCCGAAATACTCCAGGCCAATGACATATCGGCCATGGCGTATCATGCAGGTATGGAGGCGGCTGCGCGCAGCAAGACGCAGGATGCCTTCATCATGGAGAAGATAGATGTAATAGTGGCCACAATAGCGTTCGGTATGGGTATTGACAAGCCCGATGTCCGCTATGTGATACACTACGATATACCCAAGAGCCTGGAGGGTTACTACCAGGAGACCGGACGGGCCGGACGTGACGGCGGTGAGGGCCAGTGCATAGCATTCTACAACAGCAAGGATGTCCAGAAACTGGAGAAGTTCCTTGAGGGTAAGCCTCTGGCTGAACAGGATATAGGCCGTCAGTTGCTGGCTGAGACCACCGCATACTGCGAATCATCGGTATGCCGCCGCAAGCTGTTGCTGCATTATTTCGGTGAGAACTATGAGGAGGACAACTGCGGTAACTGCGACAACTGTCTGAATCCCAAGAAACAGGTTGAGGCACAGCAGTTGCTGGAGACGGTGCTGGAGTGCATATTGGCAGTAAAGGAGAACTTCAAGGCCGACTATATCATAGACATGCTCCTGGGTAAGGAGACATCCGAGATAACAGACCACATGCATGATGACCTGGAGGCGTTCGGTTCCGGTTCCGACGAGGAGGAGAAGACATGGAACGCCGTTATCCGCCAGGCTCTGATTGCCGGTTACATACGCAAGGACGTCGAGAACTACGGCCTGCTCAAACTGACTGAAGAAGGCCGTGACTTCCTCAAGAACCCCAAGTCATTCATGATTGTCGAGGACAAGGAGTTCGATGATGACGAGACCGAGGGCCCGATGCGCGGAGGCGGATCGTTTGCGGTTGACCCGGAGCTCTATTCAATGCTCAAGGACTTACGCAAGAAACTCTCCAAGCACCTGCAGCTGCCGCCTTACGTAATCTTCCAGGATCCTTCACTGGAGGCCATGGCTACCACATATCCGGTAACCATTGACGAACTCCAGAACATCCCGGGCGTAGGCGCAGGCAAGGCCAAGCGTTACGGTCAGGAGTTCATAGACCTGATAAAGCGTCATGTCGAGGAGAATGAGATAGAGCGTCCCGAGGATCTGCGCGTACGCACGGTGGCCAACAAGTCAAAGCTCAAGGTGAGCATCATCCAGAGCATAGACATGAAGGTGGCTCTTGATGACATCGCAATCAGCAAGGGCATAGACTTTGATGAACTGCTTACCGAGATTGAGGCTATCGTCAATTCGGGAACCAAACTGGATATAGACTATTTCATCGAGAGCGTCATGGACGAAGACCGTGCAGAGGATATCTATGATTATTTCCGTGAATCGGAAAGCGATTCCATAGATGACGCTATTGACGAACTGGGAGATGATTACAGCGAGGAGGAGATACGACTGGTGCGTATCAAGTTCATTTCGGAGATGGGAAATTAAAGAAGTAACAATTAAAACATATCAAGATGTCATTTTTGAAAGAAAGGGTAGTTATGGAAGGACTTACTTTCGATGATGTGCTGCTCATGCCGGCATACTCGGAAGTGCTTCCCCGTGAGGTTTCACTTGCATCACGTTTTTCACGCAACATTACACTGAATCTTCCGTTCGTAACAGCCGCCATGGATACCGTAACGGAATCAGGTATGGCAATAGCAATAGCACGTGAGGGAGGTATCGGTGTCATACACAAGAATATGTCGATTCAGGAGCAGGCCCGTCAGGTCGCAATAGTGAAACGTGCCGAGAACGGTATGATCTATGATCCTGTGACAATCCATCGCGAGAACACCATCCGTGATGCCCTTGCCCTTATGGCCGAGTATCATATCGGAGGTATACCCGTAGTGGAGACCGACGGCAAGCTGTGCGGTATCGTCACCAACCGTGACCTCCGTTTCCAGCGCAACTATGATGTCAAGATTGAGGATGTAATGACCAAGGAGAACCTGGTTACCACATATCAGCAGGTTGACATGGAGGCCGCATCACAGATACTTCAGGAGAACAAGATCGAGAAACTCCCTGTCGTTGACAACAACGGCAAGCTGATAGGCCTTATCACATACAAGGATATCACCAAGGCCAAGGACAAACCTATGGCTTGCAAGGACAGCAAGGGACGTCTCCGCGTTGCCGGTGGCGTAGGCGTTACGGCCGATTCAATGGACCGCATCGAGGCTCTGGTAGAGGCTGGCGTAGATGCCATCGTAATTGATACCGCCCACGGTCATTCACGTTCAGTGGTTGAAAAGCTGAAAGAGGCTAAGGCCAGTTTCAAGAATATCGATATCGTTGTAGGTAACATCGCTACAGGAGCAGCAGCAAAGATGCTGGTTGATGCAGGTGCCGATGCCGTCAAGGTGGGTATCGGACCGGGATCTATCTGTACTACACGTATCATTGCCGGTATAGGCGTGCCACAGATATCGGCCATCTATGATGTGGCAAGCGCAATCAAGGGCTCCGGTGTTCCCGTAATAGCTGACGGTGGTCTGCGTTACTCAGGTGACGTAGTAAAGGCTCTGGCTGCAGGCGGTGACAGCGTTATGTTCGGTTCACTGGTTGCAGGTACCGAGGAGTCTCCCGGCGAGACCATCATATTCAACGGCCGTAAGTTCAAGTCATATCGTGGCATGGGATCGCTCGAGGCTATGGAGAACGGTTCAAAGGACCGTTATTTCCAGGCAGGCGAGAAAGATGTCAAGAAACTGGTTCCGGAGGGTATAGCAGCCCGCGTTCCTTACAAGGGCACTCTCTTTGAGGTTGTATACCAGCTTGCAGGCGGTCTGCGTTCAGGTATGGGTTACTGCGGTGCTCCCAATATTGAGAAACTGCATGACGCCAAATTCGTACGCATTACCAATGCCGGCATGAATGAGAGCCATCCGCATGATGTTGCCATCACAAGCGAGGCTCCCAACTACAGCCGCCATGAATAATTAACCTAACCGAATGCTTATGAGACGTTTTTTAATCTGCATCTTGTCCGTTCTGTTCTGCATGCCGTTCCATGCACAGGATGATTCCGTGGTAATGACGGTGAACGGATACGATGTCAAGAAATCAGAGTTTGAGTATTTTTTCAGAAAAAACAATACAGAGACAAAAGTCACCAGAAAGACCGTCAAGCAATATGCAGACCTTTACCTCTCATTCAAACTGAAGGTACAGGCAGCCATCGATGAGGGTCTTGACAAGTCTGACTCATTCCTGAACGAGTACAGCATGTACCGTGACATGCAGGCCGAGGAATATCTGATAGATACTGATTTTCTGGATGAATTGGCCCGCAGTTCATATGATGAATCCGTTCAGGTGGTGGGTAAGGAAGGATTGGCTCATCTGTATGTCATCTCACTGAAACCCAATGATGATTCAGAAGAGTCCAGGGAAGAGTGCTATGACAAGATTGGTATGATTCATGATCTGCTTGACCAGGGTGAGTCATTCCAGACTCTGGCAAGAAGGTATTCAACCGATGAACTTGCAGCTGATGGCGGTGAGGCCGGATGGGTATCAAGAGCACAGTTGCCGGAGGATGTCTCCCAGATTGTGTTCTCTCTTTCTCCCGGTCAGTACAGCGAACCTTTCATATCAGAAGGATTGTTGTTTATCGTTATGGTAAGGGAGCGTCGTGATCTGGGATCATTTGAGGACAACCGCGACCAGATATACGAATGGCTTTACAGAACCGGCGCTTATGAGGAATCAAAACGTCGCAAAGCCAATGCTTACGCTATCCGTCTTGGATGGGATGTCCGTGATGAGGAGGCTGTCGATTATCTGAACAGCGTGCTTGAGGAGGTTGAGCCTGATTTCGGCAACATCTCCAGGGAGTATCATGACGGACTGCTTCTTTTTGACATCAGCAACCGCGAAATCTGGGAGAGAGTCGCCAATCATCCTGAAGAGGTTGAGGACTACTTTACTTCACATAAAAAAGAGTTCAGGTTTGACAAACCCTGCTTTAAAGGTATCGTTGTGTTCTGCCGCAATGAAAGTGAATACAATGAGCTCAAGACTCTTCTTGAAAACACCGATATGAGCGAATGGGTTGATTCCATCCTGTCTTTCAACAAGAAAGAGATAAAAGTGCGTGTCATGAGAGGTTCATCTGAAACCGGTATCTTCAAGCAGGGTCAGAATGCTTACGTTGACAAGATAGTCTTTGGAAAAGGAAGCTTTGAACCTATGAAAGACTATCCTTACGCAAACGTGATAGGTAAGGTACTCAAGGAACCTGAATCAATTAATGATGTTTCGGGTGAGGCGTCAGAGGCATATCAGACATATCTTGAAAACGAGTGGGTAAAGCAATTGCGCAGCAAATACCAATACAAGATAAACAAGAAGGTTCTCAAAAAGGTCAGCCTGGATTAATGATCAGAACGGTTAAGTCACGCATAAGTTCATGGGCGGGTGTTTTGATGCTCCTGTCCGTGTTCTTGTTTTCATCATGCAAATGGAAAAAGAGCGTGACGGATTATGTCTACGGAAAGACTCCTGTCGTGGAGATCGGACAGGATGTGCTTTATGCAGAGGATATAAAGCAAGTGCTTCCTTTAGGATTGTCCGATGCCGACAGTACGGCGTTTGCCGAACAGTTCATAAGGAACTGGGCGCAGGATGTCCTGTTCTATCAGAATGCCATCCGCAATATCCCCGATACCAAGGATATAGACCGTCTTGTAGAGAACTACCGCCGTTCACTCATTGAACACGAGTATCAGCGCAGACTGATTGAGCAGAAATTCTCATCGGAGATAACTGACGATGAGATAGAACAGTTCTTCAATGACAACCAGCGCTTGTTCGTCCTTGACGAGTCTTTGGTCAAGGGACTGTTCCTGAAGATCTCCAACAAGTCACATGACCTGTCCGACATAAGGAAACTGTATACCCAGCAGGATGACGAATCATTTGAGGAGATAGAGAAATACAGCATCCGTAATGCGGCACGTTGCGAGTTCTTCTATGACAACTGGCGCACTGTGGCTGAGCTTGAGGTGCTGCTTCCGGTTTTGGAAAAGCCATTGGAGGACCAGCTTAAGGATGGCGTCGGTCTGGAGTTCAAGGATGAGGAATACATATATCTGCTGAACATAAGCGAATATGCTCCCAAGGGCGGTATCGAGCCTTTGGATCACGCCCGTTCCAGAATACGCGGACTGCTCATCAACAGTAACGAGGTGTCATATATGAGAAAGATAAAGGAAGACCTGTATGATGCTGCCATAGAGAAAAACAGAATCATTTTTCATCAATAGAAAACACAAATGAAAAAATACATATTTGCAATAGTCTGCCTGTTGACGGTACTGCCTGCCCGAACCAAGGCTCAGAACAATGTCATCGATGAGGTTGTCTGGGTGGTAGGAGACGAGGCTATTTACAAATCTGAGGTTGAGGAGGCCCGTCGTGACGCTCAGAGGAACGGAATGCAATGGGATGGTGATCCGTATTGCGTCATTCCCGAGCAGCTTGCAGTCAACAAACTGTTCCTGAACCAGGCTGAGTTGGACAGTGTCTTTGTCACAGATGCAGATGTATCGTCCTATGTGGAATCCAGATATAAGGAGTATGTGAATCATGCCGGATCCGAGGAGAAACTCGAGGAGTATTTTGACGGCATGACCACAGAGCAGATAAGGACCCGCCTTTATGAGAATGCCCGCCAGGAGTATGCCATCAGTAAGGTCCGTGAAAAGATTGTGTCGCGCGTCAAGGTTACCCCTGCCGAAGTGAGACGTTACATCAGGGACATACCGGCCGATGAGATTCCGTCTATCCCCACTCAGGTCGAAGTACAGATCATTACGCTTAATCCGGTTATTCCACAGGAAGAGATAGATGAAGTCAAGAGTGAACTGCGAAACTACATAGACCGTGTCCAGGCCGGCGAGGTTTCATTCTCCACCCTGGCACTGCTCTATTCCGAGGATCCCGAATCGGCCCGAAACGGCGGAGACCTTGGTTTCTNNTTCTCTGCTGCCGCTTTCAATATGACTGACCCCAGCAAGATATCCAAGATTGTAGAGACAGAATACGGATTCCATATCCTTCAGTTCGTGGAGCGTTTGGGTGACCGTGTGCGTGTACGCCATATACTCCGCAGGCCGCGAATTCCTATGGAGAGCGTAAACAACTGTCTGAACTCCCTTGATACGATAGCCAACGGCATACGCAGCGGACTCCATTCCTTTGAGTTCTGTGTGGCAGCATACTCACAGGACAAGGATACGCGTAACAATAACGGACTTATGACAAACCAGCCTCAGGCAGGTGTTCCGGGAACATCCAAGTTCAGGATGGAAGAGTTGCCGCAGGACGTGGCCAAGGTGATAGACCGCATGCATGTGGGTGAGATATCGGATCCTTTCACCATGCAGGTCAAAGGAAAGACTGTATGCGCCATTGTCAAACTCAAGAACAAGATAAACGGTCACAAAGCCACAATGGCCGAAGATTACGAGATCCTGTATGAGATGGTCAGCGCAATACGCGAGCAGGAGACTATTGAAAAATGGATCCGTGACAAGCAGCGTACTACATATGTCAGAATAAGCGAAGGCTGGAACGACTGCGATTTCAGATATCCCGGTTGGGGTAAACAATAATCGGAAATAGCCAAGATGTCAAATCTCAGGTCATTCTTTTTGATGCTCTTGATGTGCTGCTTCGTTCAGTTGGCGGCGCAGACTGTCGAGCCTGTATATGACACTGAGACCGAGCCGGAACAGGTGGATACCAACTGGGTTTATCTGCTCAACGCTGATTTCATACGTTATGAGGAGTACATTAATCCCGATGCTCAGCGACTGATGGGTAATGTGGTTTTCCGCCACGACAGCATGTATATGTACTGCGACAGCGCTCTTTTCTATCAGGAGCGCAATTCGTTCGATGCCTACCATAATGTCCGGGTAGAGCAGGGTGATACCCTGTTCCTGTATGGCGATTCACTCTTTTATGACGGGAATACCAAACTGTTGCGGGTACGTGACAACGTTCGTCTTGAGAACAAGACAATGATCCTTCTGACGGACAGTCTGAATTATGACCGTAACACCGGATTGGGATGGTTCTTTGACGGAGGTACCCTGTTGGATGAGGAGAGTACCCTGATATCCCAGTACGGCCAGTTTGATACCAATACCGATATCGCGGTGTTCATGGACGGGGTATCCATGGAGAGTCCCGATTACACTCTTACGTCCGATACTCTCCGTTACAACACCGATACCCATATCGCATACCTCAACAGCCCCGCTACAATCCTGAGTGATGACAATGTGATCACCACCAGTCACGGACGTTTCAATACGGACAACAAAAGCGCAGTGCTGCTGGACCGTTCGGTCGTAAGGCAGATAGACGGTGAGACCCGCATGACAGGCGACAGCATAATCTATGACAGTGAGATTGACCGGGTTGAGGGATTCGGCAACGTAATCATCAACAACCGTAAGGACAAGGTTGACGCCCAAGGCGAGTATGTCTACTACAACAGGGACAATGACTCGGCTGTAATAACGGGCAAGGCACTCCTGATTGAATATTCAATGGGTGACAGCATGTTCATCCATGCCGATACTTTCCGTCTGGTAACCTTCTACAATGACACGCGTGACAGTGTGGTGGAACGCCAGTTGAGAGGTTTCTACAAGGTTCGTGCATACAGGACCGACATGCAGATGGTGGCAGACTCCATGTTCTTTACCACAGTAGATTCCAGTCTTACCCTTTATGATGACCCCATCCTTTGGAACAATGACCAGCAGGTTCTGGGTGAGAAGATGATATTCTACATGAATGACAGCACCATTGACTGGGCTCATGTCATAGGACAGGCGCTGTTTATCCAGCAGAATGATTCCGTCCATTACAATCAGATTGCGGGCCGTGAGATGAAGGCCTACTTCAAATCGGGTGAGATAGATTATGCCGATGTGAACGGTAATGTCCAGGCGGTATTCTATCCGCTTGATGCTGACTCGGCCATGATAGGAATGAACACTACCGAGGGCTCCAGTATGCGTGCTCATTTCAAGATGCGTACCGTGGACAAGATAGTCATGATAGGCTCCTCAAACGGAATTATGTATCCTATGGAGAAGATTGAGGAGAAGAAGATGTATCTGCCAAATTTCAACTGGTTTGACCGTATAAGGCCGTTGAATGCCGAGGATGTGTTCTACTGGCGCGGAAAGAGGGTCGAGGAGCAGCTTAAGAAATCCGGTTCCAACAAGGATGTACCTCTGCCTACGCTGCCGGGAAACAAAAAGAAGAAAAAGAAATAGCTATGGGAATGTTCAACGTCAGGGAACCGCGCCGTTTTGAGCATAAGTACATTTATGTCGACGAGCGCAAGGAAAAGCTGGCCAAGATAGAGGAGAAGGCCAAGCGGGAACTTGGTATGCTGCCTGAGGATTCATACAATCCCGAGAGCATACGCGGCAAGTTCGTGGAGAGTACCACCCATCTCAAGCGCCGTAAGGAAAACGGAGGTCCCGCCGTTTCGGTACAGATGGCAGTAGTTCTCATTGTACTGTTGGGCTTGCTTCTATATTGGTTGTGGACAGGCGATGTTCCTTTTATGAATTAACGTATGGAGAGTAAGGTCAGGATTCTTTCACCGCAGGTAGCCAGCCAGATTGCCGCAGGCGAGGTGGTAAACCGCCCCGCATCGGTCATCAAAGAGCTGACAGAGAACGCCGTCGATGCAGGTGCGGACAGTATTAAGGTAATACTGACCGATGCCGGGCGTACCTCCATGCAGGTGATCGACAACGGATGCGGCATGACTCCGGACGATGCCCGTACTGCATTTGAACGCCATGCGACATCCAAGATACATGAGTCCGATGACCTGTTTTCCCTGACCACATTCGGATTCCGCGGAGAGGCTCTGCCCTCAATTGCCGCCGTGGCCGAAGTCCAGTTGCGTACCCGTACGGCCGACAGCGATACAGGTACTGCAATTACCGTTAAGGCCTCTGAGATAGAACAGCAGGAACCGTGCGTATGCCCCGTAGGCAGCAGCTTTACGGTGCGTAACCTGTTCTACAATGTGCCGGCCCGCCGCAAATTCCTTAAAAGCAACCAGACCGAATACGGACACATATTGACCGAGATAGAGCGTCTGTCGCTGGCGCATCCAGAGGTGGCTGTTGAACTGACGCATCAGGACGAACAGGTGCTGTCATTGCCGGCATCTCCCATAAAGCAACGTATCATCAATTTGTTCGGGCGGAAAATGAATGAGGCCCTGCTGCCGGTTGATGTTGAGACATCGGTGGTAAAGATAAGCGGATTCTGCTCCAATCTTGACAGCGTAAAGGGCAAGGGAGCAAAGCAGTTCTTTTTTGTGAACGGCCGATTCATGCGTCACCCCTATTTCCATAAGGCGGTGCTCAGCGCATATGAGGGACTGGTTCCGGATGGTGACCAGCCGTCTTATTTCCTGTATCTGAACGTTCCGCCCGAAACCATTGACGTAAATATCCATCCTACCAAGACAGAGATTAAGTTCCAGGACGAGCAGGTTATCTGGAAGATACTGATGGCTGCAGTAAAGGAGACCGTGGGCCGTTTCGAGGAGATGCCCACCATAGATTTCAATACGGCCGATATGCCCGATATACCCATCTATGACGCATCACGCCCCGTTACACAACCTAAGGTGAGCTACAATCCTGATTTCAATCCGTTTGCCGGCAGCCGTGCCGAGACCGGTCAGACACGCGCAAACAGGGAGAACTGGAGCAAACTATACGGGGAGGCCATAGACCGCAAGGTAAATGACGGCGAGATTCCCTTTACGCCCATGAAGGATACTCTGATCAGGCCGGAGGAGGAAATCATAAAGCCATATCAGTTTGCTGACCGCTTCATCCTTGTTCCGTCCGAGCAGGGACTTATGATAATAGACCAGCATCGTGCCCATGTAAGGGTGTTGTTTGAAAGGTTTATGGCCGATGCCAAGAGCCATTCGGCTGCATCGCAGGGTCTGCTTTTCCCGGAGATGTTCCAACTTTCACAGGCTGATGCCGCGGCTTTTGCCGAACTCAAACCCCGTTTTGCCGAATTGGGATTCGATCTCTCAGATATGGGACGCGGAGCAGTAGCGGTACAGGGTGTACCTTCAGGCATGGAGGGTCAGGATTACGAACGCCTTATTACCGATATGATAGCAGACCTCAGGATCAACACCACTCAGGAGGAGGACCGCCAGCTGGAGAGCATGGCACTGGCCATGGCCCGCAAGGCAGCTATACCTTCCGGACGACATCTGTCTGAAAATGAGATGCAGGAACTGGTACGCTCACTCAAGGCATGCAGCATGCCATCGCGTACACCCGATGCCAAAACGGTTTATGTAATAAGGTCTGAGGAGGAAATCTCCAAGTGGTTCTGATCAGCCTACCGGGCCCTTCTTGTGTTTGTTCCAGAGTCCGTAGATTTCACTTACATTACCGGCGGTAATGAATCCGTGGATATCATTCTTTTTCATGAAATCCATGAGGCTTGAGAACTCATCCTGTGTAAGCAGAGCCTGGATTTCGACGTTCTCTTTGCCGCTGTATCCGCCTGTCACTTTGTAGAGACTGCAGCCGCGGTCCAGATCCTCGATAATGTATTTGCGCAGGATCTCGTGACTGGATGATATTATGCAGACCCTCTTGCGCTTGTTGATGCTGGCTGTGAAATAATCCACCACGATTCCGTTTATCCAGGTACCTATGAGACCTACCACTACCATGCGGAAGGGGTTGATGGCGAATGCAGAGCAGCAGATTATTGCACCGGCTACAGATATTGATGCGCCGATGTCAAAGTGCAGGTACTTGTTCACTATCTTGGCAAGAATGTCAAGCCCGCCGGTAGAGGCGTTGATATGGAAAAGTATGGCCTGCGATGCACTGAGCAACAGTACGAAACAGCAAAGATCCAACCATACGTCACCCATGACCGATGTGCCGTCTGTAAGGACCTTTGAAACAGGCAGGATCTTCTCCCATAGGTCCATAAGCGGACCCAGTATAAGGGCTGTGTATACCGTCTTGATTCCAAACTCCTTGTCTATAAGGAGATATGCCATAATGAGCAGAACGGCGTTTATTATCAGAATGACTGTCGATACCTTGACGGTCATTCCCAACAGGTCAAAAATACCGCTGATTACGATTGACAGACCGGATATGCTGCCCACAATCAGTTTGCCGGGAACCAGGAAATAGTTCACTGCCAGTGCGGCGATAGCCATACCGAAAGTCATGACGAAAAGTTCCTTCCAGAACTTCCATGTCTGTACCGCACTCAATGCGGTATTAGCCACATCCTTGATTTTGCTCATATAGTCCTTTGTTATTGCGGTGATTAATACACCCTGAATCCAATTATCTGACGTACCTCACGCAGAGTCTTGGCTGCGCTCTCACGTGCCTTCTCGGCACCGGCCAGGGCAATCTTGTCCAGGAGAGCGGTGTTGCTTGAGAACTCCTTGATACGCTCGCGAATGGGATCGGTTGCTGCTACGATATCTTCGGCCAGCTGTTTCTTCAGGTCGCCGTAACGCAGCGTGCAGTCGTTCCACTTCTCGTTGAAGTAGTTGTATGTGTCCTTTGATGAAACCACATCCAGCAGAGTGAACAGGTTCTGTATGACCTCGGGCTTCTTGCTGTTGGGCTCCTGCGGACCTGCATCGGTCACTGCCTTCATTACCTTCTTGCGGATAACCGAGGGCTCGTCGCACAGATAGATGCAGTTGCCTTCAGACTTACCCATCTTGCCTGATCCGTCCAGTCCGGGAATCTTGATTCCGCCCTCCTTGGCCAGTGAGAATGAAGCAGGCTCGGGGAAGAACTCAACGCCGTACATCTGGTTGAAACGGCGGGCAAACTTGCGGGCCATCTCCATGTTCTGCTCCTGGTCCTTGCCTACGGGAACCTTATTGGCCTTGTGGATAATGATGTCCGATGCCATCAGGGTGGGATAGGTCAACAGACCGGCGTTTACGTTGTCGGGCTGCTTGCGGGCCTTTTCCTTGAATGAGGTCACGCGCTCCAGCTCGCCCAGATAGGCGTTCATGTTGAGATAGAGGTAGAGCTCTACTACCTCGGGCACATCACTCTGAACGTAGATGGTTGCTTTCTCAGGGTCCAGACCGCAGGCCAGGTATTCGGCCAGGATGGTACGGACACTGTTCTGGATGTTCTCAGGGGTGGGGTGAGTGGTCAGGGAATGCCAGTCTGCAATGAAGAAGAAGCATCTGTACAAATCCTGAAGTTTTACAAAACTTGTCACTGCACCGTAGTAATTGCCAAGGTGAAGGTTTCCTGTGGGGCGAATGCCGCTGAGAACTGTTTCCATTTTATATAATTAGTGTTTTTGCACCGCGAAGATACCATAAAAGCACCACACGGGGAAAAATATTTGAAAAAAAGGTCCGAAAGTTTTTGGCTATCCGTAAAAGTCCTTATCTTTGCACCGCTTTTACGGAAAGCACGGGCGTTTAGCTCAGCTGGTTCAGAGCATCTGCCTTACAAGCAGAGGGTCGGCGGTTCGAATCCGTCAACGCCCACGAGGGGAGTCTCCAAAACGAGACTCCTTTTTTTTGTGGGCGTTGACGGATTCGAAATAATACCTTTTTTATATCTTTGGACTAACAAAAGGACTAACATTTATGCGTAAGGTTTTGTTTTTTGCTCTTATGGCCGTAGCGGCTGTGGGCAGTTTGCAGGCTCGTAAACTGATTTCCTGGAACATTCAGGATGGAATGTGGTCTGATCAGGCCAACAATTATGACAATTTCGTAGAGTTCTTAAAGACTACTGACCCAGATGTCTGTGTCTTCTGTGAAGCCAAGACGACTCATCTGGAATCAGGTCAGGAGCCGTATCTTCCGGATAACTGGGACAAGGTGGCCGCACGTTACGGACATCCGTATGTCTATCTGGCTGTTGACCAGGATAATGCTCCCCAGGTCATTACATCCAAGCATCCCATCAACAACGTAAAGAGAATACCTGGTGGTAACGATACCATTGTAGGCCATGGTGCCGGTTGGGTACAGATTGAGATGGACGGCAAAACCTATAACATAGTTTGCATGCACGCCATGCCGTTTGCCAGGGGCTCCGGCCGCGGAATGGGCTTTGGCGGCCGCGGCGGTGGTGGCGGCAGCGATGAGTTCCGCAAGAAAGAGGTTCAGTATGTCTGCAATCAGACCATTCTGACCCGTGAGCATCCCGAGCAGGAACTGTGGCTCATGATGGGCGATTTCAACTCAATCTCAAGCCTGGACAATGACCACTATAAACTGTCGGCCGATTCATCAATCTACTGCGTTCACGATTATATCAGAAACAATACTCCATACATCGACGTGATTGCCAACAAGCATCCGGGAGAGTTCATACAGTCCAGCCAGAACGGCCGCCGCATAGACTTCATGTATGCCACGGAGCCTGTTATCAGGCAGATCAAGAGCGCCGAGATCCTGAACTCAGGTTACACCGAGCAGCATCGCGAACAGGGTGCACAGTATTGGGTTCCTTCGGACCACAGACCCATTTTGATAGAGTTTTAATTTGCTCGGTTGCGGGGGATGTACTATCTTAGCGCTCCGTTGGAATATTATTACTAATCTATAAATTAAACTATGTTTAAGGGACAAAGTGAAGATTTATAGACATACTGCGCTGATTATCAACGCTAAACTGAATAATTATTGTTCAAAAGATTACTTATTAAATATCCCCTACAGACCTTTGTAGGCCCTATGTTTCCTTACGTTCGGGCCCTCTTGCGGCCCTCCAAATTATGGCACAGACCAAGAAAAAAGAACTTGTCACCCTGAACGAAAAGCCGCTTAAAGATGGTGGCAGCTCGCTCTATCTGAATTACACCATTGATGGAGTCAGGCACAAAGAATACTTGCACATGTATATCGTGGTACCCAAAACCAAGATAGACCGCCTGCAAAATGAAGAAACCATGAAAACCGCGCTGGCCCTCAAAGCCAAACGCATACTGGAGTTACAGAACGGCCAAGCCGGTATTGACCGCAACAAACATAAAGACCGGCTGCTCACTGATTATCTGCTTGAGCGCATAGACTATTACAAACAACGGGGCAGTAAAAGCTACCTCCAGCATCTTGAAAAGATAGTGCGCTGGCTTAACAACTGGGGAGGTCGCATGACTCTCAAAGGAGCCGATAAGCAGCAAATCCTGAGCTGGTGCAAGTTTATGAAGGACGGAGGACTTGCAGCTACTACAATACGCAGTTACTTTGAGGCTTTGGGCACCCAATTCAATGCGGCGGTACGCGAGGAGCTGATAGATGTAAATCCGTATGACCGCATGGACCAAAGTGAAAAACCCGAAAGGGTAGAGGTGGAGCGCGAGTTTCTTACCATGGATGAACTGCGTAAGCTCAGCAGAACCAAGATACAAAGCGACCAGGTGCGCCGAGCTTTCCTGTTCTCCTGCTTCACAGGACTACGTGCATCCGATATACGCAACCTTGACTGGAGTGATATACACCAGACAGAAACAGGCCCACAGCTTGCAATACGTCAAGTAAAAACCAAAGGACTTGTTTACCTTCCGCTGTCAGATAATGCAATCGGCATATTACCACAAATACATCCTGACCACGGCAGCGTCTTTCGCCTGCCGGATCAGGCCACGGTCAATGAGACCGTGCGCAACTGGGTAAAACGCGCCAGAATACAAAAGCATATATCATTCCATTGCGCACGCCACACCTATGCAACCCTGCTACTCACCTCTGGAGTTGACATCTATACCGTCAGCAAGCTGCTGGGCCATAAGGACGTTAGCGTGACTCAGATATACGCCAAGATAATAGACCAGAAAAAAGTGGATGCCGTCAACGCAATACCCCAGCTCTGACGGCTCAACCTTTCATGCAGGCCGGCATAACGGCTTTCATTCCCTCACGCATCAGGAACCCCATTGTATATGCTGCATCCTCACTTCCCAACTGGAACCCATAAAATATAGACAGCGCATCCTGAACATGGTCCAGTTCATGTGCCAGGCTATCTACCATCTGCTCCTTGCTGGTGGTGGGCCCAATCAGCACAAGGCTCATGGTTGTGTCATAACTTGACACACAACACGCGCAGTTCATACGTCCCAGCACCGTGTTCACGCAGTAGTCAATACGTTCCTCCCTGACGCCAAATGAGCGCAGGTAGGCGCGTATTTTATCTTCGTCATCCCAGTCCAGGTCATAACACAAGACCACGCCCCAGTAGCCATCTACGTCTATGTACTTGGAGGTCATGGCGCATCAAATCATACGTTCCCAATAAATCGGGATATTCTTAACGTCCATCTTGGCACGGAAACATGCCAATACCGCCTCGGGTGTGCAGTCCGGATCATAGATAGTCTCGTATATAAAATACGCAATGGCTTGTTTGTTAGGCAGGCTCCTGAAATAATCAGCATAACACATGTTATACAGATACCAGGCAGAATAAATATCTTCCTCCCTTATTTTCAATCCCATCTGCCGCATAAGTTCTTCCATCTCATCAATGGAATGCTGTGACACAGATTTCAGAACACCCGAATTCTCGTCTTTTTTCTTCATGGATGAAATAGCCCACTCGGCCAGTTTGTAACTGAACCTACCTTTGTACTGGTCCATATATTGAGCCTCACCCTCGCTCATTATGTATTGCATGTTTCTTTTCTCTCTAATCGTTAGTAATAAGGCCGATGGACGTCAGCCCACCGGCCTACCTGAAAATCACTTGTAGCGTCCCATACGGTCACGCTGGCGGCGATAATCCTCGCGCATCTGGCCCTCTTCCTGGAACTGGTCACCTGAAAGCTCCTTTTCGGCATCTTCCCAGCCTTCCTTGTAGCCTTTGCAGTAACCCTCCTTGTACTCCTGGCCTTCCTTGTAGTGCATAGGATAGTGGCGCATACCTGAACCACTCCTCATACTCATGCTGTCACGCATCTCAGAGCGCATACCTGAGCGCTCATCGTCCTTGTCGTTTATAATTAAGATTGGCATAATCGTCACGTTTTAAGGAAGTCAATCACTTGGGACCGACAGCCGACAGGATCTTATCCATCATCGTCTTCATCTCATCCAGTTTCTTGTCCTGGTTGTTTACCCTGGTCTGTAGCTCCACCATAGTGCGTGCCTGATTCTTTTCCTCCGCATAGCGAGGGTTCAGAGTTTCCAGCATCTTCTCACCTTCGGTAAGCACATTCTCATGATACGCCTTTTTATTCAGTGCATCTTTTGATGCCTGCATCATGGCGTCCACCGCTTGCAACATAGCCTCACGGCTGGCCGAGTATGTTTCCTTACCCCTCTCGGCTATCTCCACGTTTATAGGCAGTGAAGGTATAACCTCATCTTTGCCGTCCACAGTCACGGTAATGTTTATCACCTGTTGTGGATTCAGTCCGTTGAAAGCCGTAGGAACAGCTTGTGTCTGATACATTGGCTGTGGTGGTGTCTTTGACTTGATGGTGCCAATCTCCAGCACAGGTTTAGACTCGGTACGTCTCAGAATATAGAAAGGGCTGCCTTGCCCAAGTGAATTGAAATCCATTGTTTGTTACCTTTTTTGTTTGTTACTCTTGTATCTCTCTCTTATGCTGTGGCCGTCAGTGGCGATACCACCTGCAGCACACCGTTAAACAGGTCATTAAAGACCAGTATCACACCGGTGCCCACAAGATCGGCCGCAGTGACAGCATCCCCGCCCAGCTGAGTGAGGGCTCGTGTGGTGCCGTTCAGTGTCAGGTTTACAGGCAGTGTGCCTGTTGCCCCGTCTGGAATGGCAGTGGCAATGCGCAGAGCAAACAGACCTACAGGAGCAATCCTGCGGAATCCCATTGCAATGTTCACAGCCTCTGTTGTCACCTGCACGCTCCTTGACTCCAGGTACGGAATGCCGTTTACGTTTACAGTTACAGCGTTGCATCCCATAACAAACTCCTTGTTAATAGTTAGAATGCGAATCCGTTTCCGTAGAAACCGCCGTTACCATAGTAGCCATTGGGGTAGATACCACCCATGTACGGTGTGTTGTTCACAGCCTGTATGTTGGGATATACCACGGGAACGGTAGGCAGCTGCTTGGCAGCAATCTCGTTCACCTTGTTAGCCAACGGAGTAACAATGCTGTTCACGTAGCCGGTTATGGCGGCAGTCTGATTGGCGTTGTCAATCTGACCGCGCAGCTGGCTGATGATGTCAGCCTGGGTGTCAATCTTGGACTGCATCTCACGCTCTTTCAGTGCGCAGAACTGGTTGTCCATCTCTACGGTCTGATTGTTGATTGCTGCCAAAAGCGCGTTGGCGTTGCGGTCAGCCTGTGAACCAAGCTGGTTGGTCTGCTCCAGAGTGCGAATCTGAGCCTCATAACCCTGCTGGGTAGTCAGCAAGCGATTCTCGCAGCAGCACTGTGACAGCTGCGCAGCCAGTCCGGCATTGCCGCTCTGAATAGAGTTGATAACCTGCAGCGTGCTCATGCCCTGGTTTGCACCGATAGATGAAAGCAGGTTCTGCACATTCTGCACTGCACCATATACCACGTTGAAATCCTGGCCGGTCGATGCGGCAAGGTTCTGAACGGCAGAACGTGTGGCTGCGCCCTCGGCTGTCACAGCGTTCATTACCAAGTCATTGTTCATACCCGGAAAACCGCCCCTGTTGCCAAACAGGTTAGGAAAAATGCTTGCTATAATAGCAAAGCCAAACAGGTCCATCAGGTTAGTCTGGCCGCTGCCAAACAAACCTCCGCCACCTCCGCCAATAGGAATAGAGAACGGAAGACCGCCATTGCCGGAGTTACTCTCCGGAAGTTGTACTATTTCTGACATAATGTACTTTTAGTTAGTTAAACAATAAGTTTTGTAACCGGTTATGTCACAAAAGTACAATGGCGCCTTGCGGTCTCCTATCATTACCGCAAAGCGCCACAACAATAATAAAATGAATCAGTTACAGGCGGTCATATCCTGCCGTTATACTCCCTTGCTGCTTTCTCTACCTTATGGCGGTTAAAGTGCAGCTCCTTGAATCCAGTCCTGTGTTCTCCCTTTGGTACCTTACCTTCTTTTACCAGCTCGTTATACCTGGTACGCTCCACACCCATAATACGCAAAGCATCATATTTGCTCACGTCAGGACTAATAACGGTATGTAATGCGTCCAGCGCAGTCTCACACTGCTCATCGGTCAAGTGGGAGTTACCGCTACGTAGTGCGGTTGTCACACCTTCCAGCAGGTCCGTCAGATTTTCTTCTTTGGACTTCTTTGACATGGTGAATAACAAGCAGAATAATAACAAAGCCCACCAGCGCCACATGCAGTATAAACATGCCCTTGTTACTGATGGGAATACCTACGTAGTAGTCAAAAGTGTTGATTGCCTCACAAGTCACAATATAGGCAATCAGGCATCTGTGCCAAAAGCAGAAACGCAGCACATAAGAAAGCAGGAATACACCAATATAGATAAGTATCGTCACCAGGTATCCCAGCGCCTCCATGTTATATCCAAAGTATGCTGACAGCGAGTTGCCGGCACAAGCCAGTGCCGCTATGATCGGCAGATACTTTATCCAAAGTGCTGCCAGTTTCCTTATACGCTGATACCTGTTATCGTCCATCAGTGAGTTCTACGTCCGTTACGTGATACACCTTTCTTGGTAGCCATTGGCCGCGGCCGTGCCTTAGCTCTCGCCTTGGTACCGCTGCTACTGCTGCTCCTACCTTTGCTGCCTGCCATAGGTTTTCTTTGTTAGGTTAAACAAATATAGTAAACAATTCTCAAATCACAATCTTACTTGTCAATGATTATATGCTCCAGTCCTGTAATAGTGCTGTGAGGATTGAGTGACACCGCATCCAGCTGGCGGTCCTTGATTTTGCCAGTTTTCCAAAACAGGAACTTTTTGTAACGTACCGTCTCTGTCAACACTATCTCATCATGGCTTGTCATGGTACCGGTAAAACTATCCTCAGTAAGCAGGCCGTCAAACGTGTACCATTCATCACCACAATGGACTGATGTGGCTGTGATATACACCGAATCCACCAGGAGCAGGGTATCATGCGGAATGCATTTAAGCTGCTCGATAGTATTAAGCTGCGCTTTGTTAAGCTGCTGCAGGTCGCGGTTCTTACCGGTCAGTTCCTTTATAAGTGCTGCATCCTGAGCCCTGAACTTTTCAAACTCCTTTATAGTCAGCTCCAGCGAGCCCACACGCGCAGCATTAAGGCTGTCACGTACCTGAAACTGCTCGCAGTCGGCCAGCAGCACCTCAGTGTTACTCTTATACTTATCACGCTCATCAGTCAGGTTTTTAATCTGACGATCCTGCGACACGATGGTTACTATCATGCAAAACAAGATAGCCCCCAAAATGATATAGAGCTGTTTTTTCATATAATACTGATAAATGTCCTGATACCTTTCTGCTTTGCATTAAGCATAAGGCGCATAAGCTCATGATAACGCATCTGGCTGTTAAGCACTTTGCCTACTTCCAGATTATCACCAGGCAACTGACATCCATCGGTGTCGTTCACCGTTGTGCCAGGGTGCATCAAAATACGGCTCCGGCCAGGCACATCTTTAAGCGTCGGAACAATACCACCATAAGGCTTTGCCCACACGCGGTCTTTGAACTTAGGACTAACCGTGTCAAGATCTATCTCATAAGTACCCTTTGGAATAGCCGTTACACCATGATGATAACCATTACAAGGCGGCTCCAGTATATTGCAAAGCCTTACACCATCAAGGCTCAAAACCCCAATGGTGTAAGCTGCTTTCTGCCATTTGCGCACCAGTACAAGCGTCTGCTTGCTTTTTTCCATGAAATTCAGTTAGTTATCCCAGAATTAATTTATTCTAAATAAGTCCACTCACCTGTATTTTCGTTAAAGGTAGCAACTGCATCACTATAAGAATAACCATCACTGATATTACCTGTTCTTGTCTTATACAGGGTAGAAATACCTGTTTCTGCATCTCTATCAAGTGCAAGTAATTTATTGTAAAACGGCTGTCCTTTAAAGGTTATTCCGCGCTGACTTTCTATTAAAGAAGGTTGAGTGTTAATGATTGTAGGAAGATATGTTGGTGATACTGTCCTCGCCTCCTCTTTTATCTGCTGTATAACACTTTCAAACCAATCTTCAACTTTAAAAGTTGAGGATAATGTGGTTGCATTGAAATTAGTCAAACCGACTGCTCCTAATATATTTGAGAAACTAATTCTAAACCAAGCATCTTCCGTTTCATCTGGATAGCCTAATCCCCAAATCTTGTACTTACTCTCTATCTTCAACAAAGGCGATTCATCGTTTTTGATATAAATTGTAGGGAAGTAGTATTGTGCATTATAAGTGTATGTGGTTTTCTCAATATAATCACTACCAGATTTAATAAAGAATCTTCCAGATACTGCGGTAACGGTAATAGGCGAAGCAGTGTTTGTTACCAGAAAATTTTTATATCCAGATGGTTCTTGTGGATTGTATTCACTTATTTGTACCATCATTGCACCGAGAATGTCTAAACTATCGTTATAGACTTCTCCCTTTAATTTTCGTAGTAAACTATTTTTCATAATTAACAAATTTATAATGTTTCAAAAAAAGCATTTTCTAACTCAAGATTTGATTTGATAAAATTAAACAATTGTCCTAAAGAGCCTCTCCAACCCATATTATTAAAATCTGCATCTAAAACAGGAGGAATACCCACACAAGGTGCGATACATTTAAACTCAATGTAACCTGTTCCACCGCTTATCTTGCATATATCATTCGCTGAATATTGTGTATTTGCATTATAAGTAGGTGCGGAACTCGTTTCTACTTCTCGCCTATATTCCCAATATTCAGTATTGATATTTGTGGGACTATTTGCTCGGCTATTCCATCTGACATATTCCTTTTCGTAATTACTTACTCCTACTCTTAACATCCACTCATTCAACATGTCAATTATGTTTTTTGAAGCGAATATCTTTTCAGATACAAGTTCTTGCCAACGAGTTTTCGCTTCGCCTGAGTAATACTTTCGGACTAAACCAATAGGACTACCATTTGCTACATCTGCGTTCCTTATAGCCGAAATAGACCAACCGCCTGTATCTCTCAGATCACATTCCCAAGTATGATTTCCAAAAGTATCGTCTTTATCATACTCACAAGCAAACCATTTCAAGCCATCATAGGTTATCCATTGACAATTATTAAAAATTGCATCAGTATCAGCAACCGCACATTGTACTAACTCATAATCTATCAATGAATCAATATCAAAGTATTGTTCTGCCAGTGCTTTCTTCGCTTCTGTTGTTGCGCCTTCCTCTATTGCAGACAAACTATTACTCAACCTTACAATAGATTCATGAACCGTTGCAGTCATTTCAAGAGCTGCGCGGATTTTGTTTGTTATAACAGTTCCATCCGGCAGTTCCCCTGCTGCTATCCATTGAGCTACGGTTGCAGCATCAGCAATTTCGGCTTGCGCTATATCTGCATCATATTTATATGTGCTTTGCCCTGTTTCGACATCGGTTTGTGCTTCTTTATAATACAATCCCTTGGGATTCCTTACTTCAAAAGTAGTCCAATCCAAATCTCCATTAAATAGATGATGTGTATAGAATTGACCATCTATATGAATGTGATTTTCATTGTTTTTGTTAAGATGGTAGTTATCCCTCGTTTTCTTTATCATCCAAGCATACACCCCATAAAATTCACCATTTTGATATACAATTACAGGAAATCCGTCAGGCTGACATTTTGCCCCTGTATCAAGGCGCAAACTCATATCCTCAATTTGCGCTGAGGTAAAGATGTTTGCAGTAAAATCTATATCATTCCACAAACCTCTCTTCCATTGCACATCATTCATAAAATCTTTCGTCTTTGCAACTTTTTCTGCTATCTTATAACATACAGGAGAAAGGCACTTAAAGAAATCTACCATAAATGCTTTTAAGTGGAAACTATCACAAGGTATCCAATCCCCGAATTTTATACTCAAAGCATCACCATCAACTTCTGTGTCAAAGAAATCAAATGCTATATTTTTCTTTTCATAACCCATAGATGATGAGCCTTGCGCGCTCATTAGAGTAGGCTTTCTAAAGTAAATTCCATTTGTATCATAATACTCTACTATCGTAGGCAGATCATAATTCACACCCTTTTGCGAATATTGATTATATCCTCTCTTGTTAAGATTGGAAAGATTGAAATTTGATATAATATTCAAAAATGCCAATCTGGGCTCTGCTAAATAAAGAGGATTTGCTCCATTATTGCTGATATAATCGGTTTTATCGCCTGCGCCTCCTGCTCTGAATCCATTCTTTCTTAGTTCTTCTTGGAAAGCATTTAAACCCTTTTGCGACAAAACCAAACCTGCTTCTTCGTGCAAAACGCCTTTTTTATCTCGATAAGAAAGAATTTTGCCTTTAACATCTGTTAGTATATCTAATCTATCTTCTACATCCTGAAGAATTTTCTGCGTTTCAACAACCTCTTTATCTTCATCTGAAAAATTGTTCTTACTTAACCCTTCTCCGTTTTTTGATGTTATTTTGCCATTGATGTATATGTCGCTTGCAAAATACTTACTTCCATCTTTCTTTATTCCCTCTAATACCCTGTTAAGTGAATCTGTTACAACTTCAAGCCATTCAGGATTATCAATGTACTCACCATCGGCTTTCTTTGCAAGTAATTGTTCAAGAGTTTCTCCGTCAATTAAATCCCCCAAGAATGTTACAATATCCTCATATTCATCAAGACTTAATCCATCTATAATGTTTTGTATATATTCAATAACTTGTGGAGGACAACCTGCGCCAAAATAGAATTTTCCATCAGTCTTGACACCATAAAGAATCCTATCTTGTGAATCTGTGACAACTTCAAGCCATTCAGGATTATCAATGAGATGTCCTGAAACTTCCAAAACCCTCTTACTCCAATCAGATCCGTCATACATAAATATACACATTGAGCCCTCGGGTATCTCAACCGCATTATCTTCATAGCCAGTGTAAGTGCCGGGACCAGCAATATATACTACCGGCACGTCCGATGACGGAGCTTCAGCAGGAGCGGAGTCCATAAATGCAAAGCCCACGCCCACATAATCCATGATGGCGGATAGTATAGCGTTAAGGTGTGCACCGGTAATTTCATTGCCACCTAAACTTGTGATCCAATCTTGAATTTTCTGTTTAATCTCATCGGGAGTAAGAATAGTTGCCATAGTTATTCTGATTTAATTATTGTTGCTAAGGTATGTTTTCGCTTTCTCAGTCTCACCGTACACGGTAAGCACAAGGCCGGTAAGCTGGTACACCACGGCATCCAGCAGGCCGTCCGATATAAGGTAATATGAGTTGGGTACGCTTGCGGCCGCCGTGTACAAACGGCCACGTTCCAGCTCACACTCAGGCATGAAAGTAAACACGTCAAATGGATTGGCAGGATGCGCTACACCCTCTTTCAGGCTGTAATACTTGAATTTCAGCCGTGAGCCCTGTAAGCCCACCAGTGTGGGGTCATCATAACGCCCACGCACGTAAGGGTTGAGCTGCATGCGGCCCTCGGCCGATGCCTCCGCAGTCACCTTTGTCAGCACCACACCTGAGTCAGCCGCCTTCAAGCTCACCAGTTTAAGCCACGGCCCTGTCTTGCTTTCGTCAATCTGAAAGCTTACAGAGCCGTCGCTGTTAATAGTAATACTGCTGTAATCAGTGGATGCCACCGCCAGGCCCTGTAATCTCTCGGCCGGCACCTGCCGGTTCACGGCATTAACAGCTTCGGGGATAGTACGTCTAATCACCTCATCCAGCGCAGTAGTATCCGGCTGTTCCAGCATTAGCTCCACGCCGCTGTCCACCTCGTCCATGTTCTTACGGACCAGGCGCACCGCTTCATCCACATACAGCTTAATCATTCTTCTTTTTCTTCAAAATTGAAGTTAGGGAACACAATACCCTCCCTGGCCATGTAGTTCTTCATAGCTGTCACACTCAGCAGCACAGCTGCTTTGGCGCCATGAGCCTTAAGAGCCAATCGTGCATCCTCAATGGTCTTAACATTAGCATAAGTTATACCGCATCCCTCATCAGGAGCGTTGTTAGCCTGCGTCTCATCGCCAGGACCAGCAGCTGTATTATCTGCCTGCGCTGTATCAGGAGCTGCTTCCTCGTTATCCTTCTTGTTATCAGCAGGTGCTGAACTCTTTTTTGAAGGCTGGGGCAGGGGTTCCTCCTTACCGATAGTCTTGTAAAGCCTGATAAAGCCGGTCTTGAACATAGCCGATGATTCGATCATAGCCTGTTTAGCTCTATCCGCGATCACGCAAGTAGCCGGACGATAATAAGCACCACGCTGGCTGTTGCCACGTGTGAACTCCATTCTAATAGCGTTACGTCCGTTTGCCAATGGAACGGTGATAACAGCCTCACGCTGTCCATCAACACAATAAATCTTTGTTGCCATTTCTCTTTGATTTAAATTATGATTAAAAAAGAAAGGGAGAGGAGTTTTGCGTCCTCCCCCTTCTCTTTACGGGTAAACTTAGATTAAGCCTCGTTGTTGCTTACGATACCCTCAAACAGTGTCCATGTGCTCAGGTCATCGTCCCACTGCACAATGTCAAACTGCTTGAATCCAGCGGTATCATCATCGGCGGTAAGGAAGTACTTAACCAGCTTCTCGGCAGCAGTCGGATGACCGTCACCTGAAGGCAGCTCAGCAACAGCCTTAAAGTTAGCCTGGATTGTACCCAGCTTAGCGGCCTTGGTAGCAGCGGTGCCTGACGGGCAAACCAGTACTGCGTTATGGCCCTTAAGGTCGATGCAGTCAATACGTACCAGATTGTACTCCATAGCCTCACGTGCCTCAGCGGTCTTGCTCATGTCACGCTCGGTCTTCTTCTCGTTTACAAGGTACGGACGCTCAGCGTTCTCAAGGTCAAGCACAGCCATGTAATCGGTGTAACCCAGGTCATCCAGTGTCTGACACCAGATAAACTCAAGAGTACCAAAGTTATCTGAGTACTTGCGGATCTTGATACCGAACTCATTAACCTCAACCTTACCAATATCCTTATGCTTGTAAGCAGAGTTAGCGTACTTGATTACACGTGCCAGCTCCTTCTTACCGCACAGGGCATAAGCATGATCATTGCTTGCGTTCAGGGTGAACATAAGTGAAGTGATAGCCAGGAAGTCATCGTCAGTCATGTCGTTGGCATGAGTGTACAACATGGGAATCTGACGAAGGATACCCTTCTCATGGAATATATCCTCACGGTTATTGATCTCCTTCACCCACTCCTGATGGCGATACTTACGTCCGTTCCAGTGTGAGCGTGCGCACTTACGCTTAAAGTTCTCCTTAGCCGATGCCAGGATATTCTTTGTTTTCCAGGACATCTTCTTCTCGGACTCCTCAAAGCGCTCGGTTACAACTACTGACTCAATCTTCTTCTGCAGGTAGCACTCCTCATCGGTAGGAATGAATGCGTCAGGTGCCACGTTCATCTGTGACTCGGCAGCTGCGGTACTCAGTACATGGAAGATAGTACCCTCGGTGATTGCAGGATAGGGATCGTGTGTGTCAACAGGCGGATTGAGAACCTTGAACTTAATCTTGGTACCGCTGTTAGCCTCATCATCAAGTACGAACAGAACGAGCTCACCGTCAGCAATCTCATTACCTTCCTGGTCCTTGTCATAACCACGTACATCACTAACCACAACATCACTGTAGTTCTTCAGAATCTCCCAGTTCTCAATATCGTCCTTGGCTATAGAAATCTCCTTGGTAGTCTTGGTGATTGATATTGAACTACCGCCGTATGTAGCGTCAAGGTCGGTAGAACCGGTGATCCAATGCTTGTGAACATAATCCTTGGCCTTTACAGGCTTGCAGACACGTGCAAACAGAGTCTCCTCAGGGAAGCGGAACTTACGGAACTCAACCGTCTTCTCGTCATAGTCCTCAGCCAGCAGGCCGGCATCACGCAGGTTGGTTGCGGTATTACCCATACCGGGCAGCTGGGTTTCATTACCCTGCTCGTCAGGTTTCACTGCCTCACCCTCGGGACGTCCACCAGGATTGGTTGATACGTTATAAGGCTCAATGTTTTCCGATGGATTGGGGGCTGTGGCCTCATCAACCGGCTCATTCACTACTGCCATAGCAAAGCCGCTACTTGCTCCCAGCAGAACGGCCACGGCCACCAGGAGAGCTGACAGTACACTCATTTTGTGGCCCCACAAATAGTTAAATACCTTTTTCATAGCTTTATTGAAAAAATGTTTGTTATTCTACATCATCCCATATATCACGTTTCTTAGGCGGTTTGGGTGCCGGCATGCTGCCGCCACGACCGCCATTTATTGACGGCATTGTGCTGCCGCCAGCGGTACCGCGTGTCTTGCGGTTAGCCTCAATACGCTCGTTACGGCCTGCAACCAAGCCCTCCTTACGTGCTGCCTCTACATCACTTTCATAATGAGTGCCACGCCATACGGTGTTAAAGTCATCTTCATCGAACATGCTCACACCACCTTTCTGTGCAATATCAATCAGACGCACAGCCACGGCGGCTTTCTCCTCATTACTCAGGTTATGCTCATTGCCCCAGTTGTCCAGACGCTCCAGGAAACTCTCATAGTTCTTCTGGTCCTGCTCCTCCAGTTCACGGCTTTTACGTGCACGTTCACGATAATCCTCCAGCTGCGTCTGGAACTTAGCTCTGCCTTCCTCGGTAGCCAGTTCGGACAACTCATCGCCAAACGTCTCCACCAATGCGGCACGCGGATCGCCTGTCTCTATCAGTATGTTAAGGAAATCAGCGACCTTGGGATCACCACCATACAGTACCTTAGCCAGTTTTTCGTTCATTCTGGCGTTCTCCGCAATCTGTGATGCGTCCGCATCCATCATCTCATTTATAGCCTCATCCAGGTCGGCCAGTTGTCCATCTTGTCCTTCCTGTCCTTCTGGTCTCACAAACTGGCGGTCGGGAAAACGGCCCTGCGCTCTCTCCAGCAGTCTCTCCCTTGCGGTCTTAACTTGCTTATTATCAGGTTTTGCCATTGCTTTTTGATTGTATGTTTTCTTTCTTGCTACCAAAAGTAACTCAGACCGCAAAGTGGGGTAGTCTATCTTAGCCCCACACAATTTGTAACTTCAATGCAGCAGACAACTATTTCAGACATTGAAAGATACAGACCTCAAACGTCAGCGAGACCGTGACCTCTATAAGGTCTATGTGCGCTCACTCAGTACTGGCCACTTTGCCAGTATAGGTGAAGCTGCCGACCACGCTCGCCGCCAGCCTGCACCACAATGGTATATCTCCGCACGGACCGCCAGTCTGCTTATCGGCCGTATCATGACACACCAGTCGCTTATCAACCTCAACAGCAACTCACGTCAGCGTATATGGTATCTCTATGACGCTTACCGCGATTATCTCAAAGCCCACCCCGGCTGCACACTTTCACGTGAGCTCATACTGGAGCAGCTGGTTGAAATGCCAGCACCCCATTTCTTCGTGTCGGCCGGCCGAGCCAAACACATAATCATCTATGAGCGCCGAGCCGCCATCAAACGCATGAGACGACAATGAGAGTAATAATTATCATACTTTGCAGCATCCTGTTACTTACAGGAGTACCCCAGTGGCTCACCGATACACGCTGGCCGCTACTCTGTGCCATGCTCTATCCGCTTTTTCATGCCAACCTCTTTCACCTTGCCGTCAACATGATTGCCGTATGGCCGCTGTACGCACCTAAGCGTAAGAACAAAGGTTTGCTGCTCATCGTCAGCTGGCTCATATCATGTCTTGTCTGGCCGCTGGCACCGCATCCGGTAGTAGGTATCAGCAACCTCCTGTATGCCAGTATCGGCTGCTTGTCACCTGTGCTGCGTCCAGGCTACTGGCGTTCACCTGCCGTCATCATGTTTTACGTCCTGACTTTTGCCATGGTCTTTCTGCCTTTCGTGGCAGGCTGGTCCCATATAGCAGCCCTCGCGCTCGGTATCATTGTGTCACTTATCAGAACTAAGACACATGGCACGTAAAAGCAAGCCCACGCAAGAGCAGCACCTTGACATGACACAAGAGGAGCTGATTGCCGTTCTTGACATCATAGCCGAGAACCAGCGCCGCTGTACCATGTACGCAGCACGGTATGACGCCATCACCGGTCAGGGCCTGGCTGAGCTGCTGGATGAGGAACGCAGCCAACTGCGCATACCAGACTATGCCGTACCGCTCCAGTACGTACCCAAGCGTATGATGAAAGTAAAACTCATACGTAACATAGTACGTGCCGGAGGCATACAGAAATTCCTGGACCGCCACAAATGGAAAACCGATGTCATACCCAGTTTTCAGGATATAGAGGATGAGATACGCCGCATACGTCACAAATACGACTACTGCAACTGGGCCTTTGAGTGTATAAAGATAGACCTTAAACTGGGAGGCCGCGGACGTTTTCGTCTTAACTACGCCCAGCTTCAGGTACTCAAACTCTGTATGATACTCCTATGGGCTGGAGTACCCATCAACATAGTCATAGCCAAGGCGCGTCAGTGGGGAGGCTCCACCTTCTGTATCTTCTTCCAGTTCTGGCTGCTGGCTCATCATGATCCGTACCACAGCTTTGCCGTAGCAGCTCACGTACAGGACGCAGCACATAACGTCCTCAATATGCTTGTCAAGGCCATTGAAGATTATCCGGCTTGGGACCTCGGCCTGCCACACGGCGAAAAGCTGCATTTGGGTAATTACGGCGGTAACAAACACGGCTACCAAGTTAAGGACAGCTCAGGCAATGTCATCTTGCCAGGTATCATCTATATAGGTTCGGCCGAACGTCCCGAGACACTACGTTCAGGTCGTATATCAGGAGCCCACTACACCGAGGTAGGTGTATGGCCCGATACGCCAGGCAAATCCTCCACTGACCTTGTGGCTGACATCAGCGGTGGTATTCCCAAACAGCAGGCCCTTACCATGCAGGTCTATGAATCCACCGCCAAGACCTCCGATGATTTCTTCCATGACATCTTTTACGATGCACTGGACGGCAAGAGTAACTTTCATCCGCTGTTTATACCTTTCTACTACATACCGCATGATACCATGTCCATTCCTGATGAGCAGGAGTTTGCGCTATGGCTGTATCGTAACCGCAATAAAGAGACACGTGAAGGCAAGTGGCGCAGCACCGGCCGTTATTACTGGTGGCTATGGACCGAAGGTGCCACGCTGCAAGCCATACAATGGTACCGCTATGAGGAGCTTAACTACACACGCCGCTCACAGATGGTCAATGAGGCGCCAGCCAGCGCAGCCGAGGCGTTCCAGTCCAGCGGCAACAAAGTCTTTGACTTCTATGACGTGGACTGGTTCATGAAACGCACGCGCCAGCCGCAGTGGGAAGGCGACCTTATCAGTGACGGCACACGCGGAGCCGATGTGCTCAAAAACATACGTTTCATCAGCCGTGCCGGTGGACACCTCAAAATATATGAGAAACCGGATCCAACGCCCATACTTAACCGCTATGTTGTAGCAGTAGATATAGGCGGCCCCAACGAGACCTCTGACTACTCATCCGTCCGTGTCATGGACCGACTCATGATGATGCCTGAGTTCGGTACCGGAGGCAAGCCCACCATAGTAGCCGAAATGCACTACCATACCGATGATGACCTGCTGGCCTATGACGCCATGCGTCTGGCCGCCTGGTATAACAACGCGCTGCTGGTAATAGAGAGCAACACCTACGAGACACGAGACCAGAACCGCGACACCGGAGTAGAAGGCTTTGAGTATATCATGGATGCCGTAGCCAACCTCTACGGAGAGCGTAACCTGTACGCACGTCATAACAAAGAGGAGGATATAGACGATAAGATAGAACGTAAATGGGGTTTCAATACCAACGTCCGTACCAAACCCCTTATCATCAACCACATGCGCACCTGTCTCCGCGACCGCCTGTGGGATGAGCCCTCTAAGACCTGTTGTCAGGAAATGTCCATATACATAGAGGACAAGAAGAAACTCACCGCACCGCCCAAGAAACATGATGACGTGCTTATGGCCACCGCCATACTCCTGTGGATAGCCTTTAAGGAAATGGAACTGCCCCAGCTCGTCAAGGAAAGCACCTTTACCGGTGACGGCCGTCCACACAGCAGCACCAACCTCACCGCATTCTAATCATCAACTCAACAATACAGTTATGAACAAACAAAACATCTTTCAGACAATCAAAGAGTGGTGGCATAACCTACGCCGCCGCTGGGCACGCCGTGTAGTGACACGCTACGCCAAAC
>CAJOJD010000007.1:50360-129511 GCA_905234745.1 uncultured Bacteroidaceae bacterium
TCCAAACCCTTCCAGCCTGACGTACTTACCACCTATGACCGCACCCGGTTCAAACGCGAGAAACAGGTATGGGGCTGGCACGCCACGCTGCTCACCCTCCAGTCGCTTAAGTTCGGCTGCTATTACCACACACCTGACAAAGCAGGCAACCAGCGTATGAAACAGAAAGAAATAGACGTGCGTCTTAAGTATTTCATAAAAGAGCGTTTAGCTCTCGCTAAACTCGCTGATTAAACAGTGTGGGCCGCGTATCACTACGCAGCCCACACCACTGAAAAATACAAAAACAAATTATTATGTATCAAAAGTATGGTTCACTTTATTGAGCCGCAGCAGCCTCCTGCTGTCGTGCTTCACGGTACTGCTTGAGTTTTTGCATCCACGGCCGTTTACTTATCAGAGCGTACTCATCAAACGTAATCAAGCCGTTATTCATCATTTCCTTTGCATCCTGCTCTGCAATCTCACGGAACGCCGGAGTCTCGGCACTCTCCTGTATCGTCAGGTCGCAGTGTATGTAACGCAAATCATCCAGGTTCAGCGTATCTAAGTCAAACTCACCATCCAGCTGGCCCACAATCATCTCCCAGCGTCTGCGGTCATAGAAATACAGCAGGTTCTGCATCTTCTTGGTATGCTGCAGCTCCAGGAACTTATGGAACTTAAGAAGGAACGCAGCCACCGTAGTGGTAGAGTTGCTTGCCATCTGCGCGTAAAGCGTGCCGCTGGCACCTGCAAACGGAGTCTTACCCTGCAGCGCATCAGTAATGGCCGATGATTTGTCACCCATGTGCTCAAATGTCTGCAAGAAACGGCTCAGATCAAAGTTCACCGCACTACTATGGAATGACTGCGGCATCAGTTTCTCCTGTCCTGGCTTCATATCCACAAACACCAGTCCGCCTATCTCCGTCCAGCTCTTTGCAAACTCTTTTGGATCCACACCACCCAGTATAGTCTTAGGTACCACCGTCACACCCTTAACCTGAGCGCGCAGCAGCCAGTCATGCAGCACGATGGCACGGTTCTCTATGATGTTATGGTCAATGACAGGATACAAGTAACCCTGAATCTTACCGTCAATCATCGGTATGGTACGTACTATAAACGGCTGGTTACGTCCAGGCAGCGTGCTCTCACCCTCCCACAGAATCGTGCCGTCAGGAGCCAGGAAACGGCAGTACCAGAACTCATCAATAAAGAATCCGTCCTCGCCGTATCCGTCACCGGTTATATATGGTATCTCATCCTCGCTCCATACCTCGGCGGCATTCTCCGCAATCGCACGGCGGCGCTGGTTCTCCTGCTTGATACGTCTGCGCTCAGCAGTGTCATCAGCGTCAATGATAAACTCCGTGCCCTCGTTCCAGTCATGCAGCCTTATACGCGGCTTGGTCTCCTTGGTCCATGCCTCCAGCACCACACATACTGACGGATCCTCGTCCTTCATCCATTCCAGCAGGCCGTCCTTATACCGGTCCATCAGCGTATTGAAACGCGCTTTGGTCTTAAGCGGCTCATACTGCTCAGGATATATGGAACGCAGTATAGCATAGTCCTCTGCGTTACGTGCAAACGTAGCCGCCAACTTGCCGAAGTCGCATTTAATCATACGGCCAAACATGGTAGCATCCCACATACGGCTGTCGCTCATCATGCAATCCATCACAAACAAGTTCGGGTTCACGTAACTGGACCAGCTGTCAAACGTGCCGTCCGGACCGCTGGTGCTGTCCCATGTCTCATAACCCACCATCAGACCACCCAGACACAACTCACGGCCCCAGTCCAGATAAAGCTCGGACATAGAGTTTTTCTTGCAGTTCACCTGCAAGCCCTTACTCACAATCTCACCAAACGCCTGCTCATCGGCATCTACGGCAGTAGCTTGGGGCTCCAACATCTCACGTGTAATCACGCCGATCATGGTCTCCACCTTCTCCTGCACCTGGTTACTCTGAACCACTATGTTACCGGTAGTCTGCAGGTACTGGCGCATGGTCATAATCTTGCCGTCATACTCCATCAGGTCACCCCACTGGTCATCATACGCAAAACGGAACGCCCTGGCTCGCTGCTCACGGTAACTCTGCATGTTAAGCCATAAGTCACGGAACTGCTCCAGCAGCGCCATGTCACGTTTACTACGCTCAATGGCTTTCTTCCGCACGCGCACGCTATCCATCTCGCTTACGGATTTCACTCTGCGGTATAGTCTGTCAGGCTTCTGCATATATATTGTATTTGCTTTTTATACTTTCAAAGGCTGGATGCTGTCACAGCCGCCAGCCTTCCACCTTTCCATTTCGTTTACTTACGTTCTGATTACTAACCTAATTCTAACCAAATGAGAAAAGCCCTTGTAATATCCTCTATGTCAAATCATCCGTACCAAATCACATTAGGCGTCAATCCCTGCATATCACCCATATCAAGATGGATCCAGCTTTTGTACACACCAATGCGGTTAACCTTGCACTTTATTGCAGCAGCGATAATCTTATATCTGTTGCTGTCGCTGTTGCAGCGTATATCCACGGCCATACCCAGCGTATGAGCACCCGTACCTGAACGGCCCTGTTTGCGGTCCCATTCCGGACTACGGTAAGCTGAGTTCAGAACCAGCGGAATGCCAGCCTCTTTACGTACCATATCCAGCAGGAACAGAAAATCATCATTCATATCCTCAATGGAACATGGAGGCGTGCACTTGCGGAATTCCGCATCCTTAAAGTATCTGGCCGTCTTCATTTAATTCTTCTCCTCGTTATTGTCACTGTTATACCCACAGCGCAGGCACCGTTTCTCCAGACGCTCGTTGTTGGCCTCATCCACAGGGCAGTGTATGTTAGGATCCTTGAACCTATGCTCACACTGGCCTGATTTCATGATAACCGCGCTTTTCTCGGCGCTATCCAACTTCTCACGTTCAAAATCAGCGTTACGCTCCTGGTAAAATCGCTTCTGCTCCTGCAGCATCTCCAGCACCATAGTGTAGGGTGTCTTACGCTTGTCAATAATCTTGCCAAGCACACCGCCCACACCCACACTGATAAGCGATGTAATAATCAATGTCCAATCCATCTCCATTGCTGGTTACGCTTGGGTAGGAGTGAATGTAAATGTCTCAACCTCGCTGTCCACCATACCACTCTTGATAGCGATAGCCTTGTAAGTGGTCTCCTCGGCAGGCTGGTCAATACCGGCAGAGTAGGCGGTTGATGCCGATGACGGAGTGCTGCCGTCAGTGGGGTAGTAGATACTTGCACCCTCGGTCTCGCTGCTCATTTCAATCTTGCTGGTCTCCTCGTTGACACCCACAACCGGCATAGCCACAATCGTGAACTCCTTACTTGCCACCTCGCTGTCATTGCAGTCCAGTTTCATGGCAATGGCCTTGATGGTAGTAGGACTGGCCTCAATGCTCAACGGCTCGCTGTAAACAGGTGACTCGGCTGTCGGCTTAGTTCCGTCAACAGTGTAATGTATCACCGCAGCGCTTGTAGCGCAGGTAATGGCAGCCTTGTTGCTTGACAAAGCAATAACCGGAGTAGCCACGGTAGGCAGCTGGTTATGTGCAATAACCTTCAGCGTCCCTTTAATGTCAGCCATTGTCTTGTTCAGCTCATTAAGCCTGTTGGCAATCTTGCGGCTGGAATCGTTATCTTTATTTGCTCCCATAGTAAGTATATATTAAGCAAAACAAAAATGGGGACAAATACCTGTCCCCAAAGTCTATCTTAGCCCCTATACAATCAGCATCATAATGCCATACGGCGGCTGTTAAAGTCGTTGTTGAAATCTATGTTAAAGTCTTCGGGCTTACTTATGGTATGCAGGCAGTCCTTGATCTGCTCCGCCTCCTCCGCAATACCCGCTATCCGGTTGTATATCTTCTCCTCGTCTGTCATAATATCACCTATTAAGCAAAACAAAAATGGGGACAAATACCTGTCCCCAAAGTCTATCTTGGCCTGCGCCTATCTCAGCCGGCTGGCATAACGGCTCTCATACTCAGCCTCCAGGTAACTAATACGCTCCGTCTCGTTCAGAGCACACAGCAGCACCAGCCTGAACAGCTTATATGAGCCGCCACGCAGCGAGCGTAACCGCTGCCATGTCTGGCCGTCCATGCTACCCATCACAATAATCTTAACATGCTCTTTGTCATACTGCCCACGCACAAACAGGCGGTTCAGCACCTTACGCACATCGTCCTCGTCCATGTTGAAAGGACGTGTCACAATCATACCTGGATTCCTTGTTACGGTGTCCTGACCACGTGCGTTAGAGAAACTCAGTATAGCAGGAGCGTGCAGAGCCTCATGGATAAGGAAGTCATCATTAAAGTCATCATTGAAATCTCCCATACCCTTTTCCATCGCAACATACGTCTCAGGATAGCTGTTAAGCACGTTCTTGAACCTATATCGTGCCGGCATCACAATCTTATGCCAGCTGTCCGTCTCCAGCATGTATGTGTAGATGTACGGATATAGCGGCTTCTCCGTGCTGGCATTAAAGAACAGCAGGCGCCTACCCACATAATCATACGCGGTCCTGGCATTTCTCATAAACTCCATGAACGGCTTATCCTCATGCGCAATCACCGCCATATCCTGCCAGTCACCATAATAACGCATCAGCAGGTTATATATGCTGTCATCCAGCTTGTAATGCCGTCCGTGCATCTTATCCGATATGCAGCGCAAGTCACTACCCGTAAGCAGCATCACTCCCTTCTTGGTAGTGAATACCACCGCCTGATCCAGCTGGCATACCGTACCTGGCAGCGCCACATCCTGCGATACCGCATCCGGCTTACCCATGCTGCCGTCTTTATTTACGGAAATAGCCCACAAACCCTCAGTAGAGAATACATATAGGCTTGAATAACCAAACTGGCCTGTTGACAAGGCTTTGGTAACGACAGCAAGATCTATCAACTCTCCATAAGGGAAAGACTGCTCTAAACTTGTTGAAAATAGATTGGGAAATTCATACTGATAAAGCACATTACTCCTCTCCTCAAGATTGTTTAGCGTATCTGTAGGATATGACACCTCGTTACCATGCCCTATTAGTGTCTCATTGTCAAAAGAAGTCAAGCAGTAAGCGCCGTTCAGATATGGATGTTCCTTCATCTCAAACTCTTCATAGTAAGATGAGCTATTGTCACCCTGCTCTGTTATCTTTACAAGACATTTATAGCATCTGTTATCAGGATAAAATAACCAGTTTCCAAGTCTGCGTGAATGATATTCTCCATAAGCTCTTTCAACAATCATATCTTTACCGCTTACCGAACGGATATAATATCTCAAAGTAAGAACATAAAACAAAGAACCTGAATCAACAGTTAAACTGGGAATATTAAAATATCCATTGTAATGCTTAATTTGTGCTCCAACAGCCAATAATCGTTCATTATAAACTCTGATATTATTTGGTACCAAATAATTGTTAGATTGCTTAGTGTCATCAGACAGCCTATTTTTTGTAGCCAACATGTCTGGTCTGAAATCTTCCAAGTCCACAGATGAGTATTCTTCAGCAGGATTATGTGATATAAGCTCATCAAAGTCTATCTGCAGAAACCTATAAAAGTTACTCTTGCTGAGTATCTCATCGTTCATCTCTCTTTCAGTATATACGTGAGCATGATATACTACACCCTTATAGTCTGAGGTTTCCCATCCATCAGTCAACATGCCCACTTTGGGTGAAATGGGATTTATTTCATTGGATATAAAGACATCAACACCAGCTACAATATCCTTCCAGTCGGCAAAAGTTGTTGCTATTGTGTTATGCAGATATAGCTTTATGAAATAGGGCCATAACAGCCAGTCAAACGCTACGCCTGGATCATCCGGATCAGAGTTTTTACGGCGGCGCACATACATATATCTTTTACCCGATGATAACGTAACCTTGTCATAGTAAAAATTAAAAGCTAATTCCTGCAAATCCGCGCCACGTACTAATACAGGAGCGCTATGTCTCACGTAACTGCCGTCAAACAACCTGACTGCATAACGTACAAACACCGGCCAGTTAAAATAACCGCGCTCCAGGTTATGGTTCATATCCTGATTCGGATTACTTAACGCAAACGTGAAAACGCTCTGAACAAATTGCGCATAATCCTCGTCAGTGTGCCAATTATCATCATGTTCACTGACATTAGGTGGCAGCCATATACCAGGGCCTGAGCTGTGGTATTCAACTTCTCCGTATATTGCACTGAATTGGCCATGCTCCACTTCATCCGCTCCTTGTTCGCCGTATCCAGGTGTCAGTTCACTCTCTATGTAAATCCTCGGTTCAGGTATCTGTGAACCAAGAGAAACGTATTCACCGTTCTTAAACAGCACATACTCCATGCGCTTGGACTGGCCGTTTGCATCGGCAATCAAGATAATCAGTGTATTGCCAACACTCTTTATCTCTTTTATGCTTTCGTTAAGAGCATATTCAAAGATAGAAATAAACTCCGGAGTTGATGAAAACCACCCCACGTATTTATGATGTACTTCTTGCTCATCAACGATAGTCATCTCATCCCAAGTGCCGATATAATGAGTATAGCTGTTGGTCTTATGGATATACAAAACATCGTAACTGCCGTCAGTGTAATCGTCTGAGATTGTTTCTTGTGTGACGTCCACGGCCGGTACTGATGTAGCCAGCTCGTTCATGTCCATCTCCAAACCTATTGACTCGGCCAGCCCACCGTCAGCGCTCATGCGGTCTGACGGCGTGCGGCTAATACCTCTCAGCAATATCTTTTTTATCGGCATAGTCCTTGTATTTGCGGTTAATAAACTTTCAGGCCCTAAACTTAGACACCCATATCATCACTTCAGGTCTGAAATGTCCCTAATCATACGTGCTCTCAGAGCGTCATGTTCACGTGTTATCTGCTTGCGCTGCTTGCGGTCTTTAACGTCAATCAGGCGCAGATACTTGTCATAAGCATCCATCTCCTTCTCATAGCGTTTCCACACCTCCAGCACCTTGTAGTCGTAACTACCGGTTACTTTCTTATACTGCTTCTCATCACCGGCTTTCATGGCCTCCTTGAGCCTGCGCTCGGTATCCTGTGCAACCTCGCGGTAGTAGTAATACAAGTCTGTCACATGAGCGTTACGATATCGGTCATCGTTCCATGTCATCAGACGGCGCAGGAACGGAGTATCACTTATCTTCACCTCACCGCCCAGCGCGTTCTCCATGAACTTAAGGCCCTTACCTACGGTAGTGCCCAGACCACCGGTGTAACCCTCAACGATATGCTCCATGATATTGGGGTTCCAGTTCACGGCACCGGCCTCATACTCGTTACCACCGCTTATCCAGTTCAGTGCCTCTGACAGCGCCAGATATACCTTGCTGGTGTTTTTAAGCGGATCGCGGTATGCTGGTATATGTTTCTTCTCCTCATCACTCAGGAACCGGTTATCATTATATACCCTTGCGCCCTTGTAGTCTTCATTCTGTATTACCTCCACAACAGGAGTGGTGATACTGGGCAGCACGGCAGCCAGGCCCGATGTCGCATCCAGCGGAGCAATCTCACCAATCATGCTTGCCACCTCACCCACGATGTTACGGTGCGGCTCACGTCCTAGCGAGTGGTTTACAATCATATCGCCCATGCCGTAGAACACACGTGCCTCCTGCGGCAGTGCCCATTTCAGGTACACGCCCTTAAGGCCCAGCAGCATATTGTTACGGCGTTCATAATCGGGTACATCCAGATACTGGTCATCATCGTCACCGTCACCATCCAGCATAGCATGCAGCACAGCGTTCATGGCACCCAGCATCAGGTAACCGCCCACCCACAAGCCCAGCTTGCTCTTATCTTTCTGAGCCAGCTGGTACATGGCGTTAAGACCCTGGACCGATGCGTTAAAGAACATGATCGCGTGACGGCCATAAACTGACAGCATGCTGGCCGATACGGCAAACAGACGTTCTATGTCATTGAGCTTACGACCCTCTCTTGTGCGCAGGAACTCACTTTCTTTCCAGGTGATACCCTTTCCGCTACCTTTGCGGTTGAAATTTACCGTAAGCTCCTTGGCATCGGCCACGCTCTCCACCACGCTCTTACCCTGCTCGCGGCTGGTAAGGTATGCGGCAAAACGTGTCATCTGCTCAAAGCTCTCGCCAAACTCCTGTACGGCATCCAGCGCAGCGCCTGCACGCTCAATGGCAGTACGTGTGTCACCTGTGTATTTCTTTATCTCAGCCTCCCACACGTCAGTGCCTCGCACCGATGTGTAACCGGTCACACCGCCGTTCTCTACGAATGAGCGGTAATTTTGCTCCAGCTCTCCTGTTCCCAGCTTGCCGTTCTGCAGGTCACGTTTCATACGTACCACTTTCAGAGCCTGTTTGAGGTTCTTACGGAAAGCCTCGTTGTACGCCTTATCTTCTTTGATGTTCACTGACATGAGTGCAAACAGCGTATCACGCTGCAGGTTACTCAGCCAGAACTCAGGGTTAAGTGATGTGTTGAGTGATGCAAACGCACGCAGGAACTTAAGCGTAGCCTTGGTAAACTCATTCTTGCTGGCATCCACATTCAACTCGCCGTTGATCGCCTGAGCTGCACGCGGATTGCCGTTTATGAACATGAACATGTCACGGCCACCCAGCTTGAACGCTATGATATGTGACTTAACCTGTTGCTTGCTGGTGTTCACCACGTAGTTCAGGCGCTGCTTGTCAAGCTCACGCACGCCACGGAAAGCACGGTGTTCACGTGCCAGCTGCTTCATCTCATTCTCCCACTGCTCATACTCGGCCTTAGCCTGGTCGGTAGACAGTGCCTCGGTAAACGGCGGATACTGCGGCTCAAATATGGTGCGTCCCTCATCATCCAGCAGTGCATCGCCGTTCTCATCCACCTGCTTCACATACCACACGTCACTGACCAGCACCAGGTCATTGTCCTTGTGGCGGTTGCTTACAAAGTAATACAGGGCCAGCTTGCTCTCGTTCTTTATGTCAGCAGCGATAGCTGAACTTGCCATGGCACCGATATATGCCAGCGGTGACTCAGCTCTTGTCTTACGGCCCTTAGCCTGCTTGAGCGGAGCCACAAACGTAGCGTCAGCGTTACTGGTATAGTAAGAGTACATATCCTCCGGAGTGGTCTCGGCAAATCCGCGTAGCGGCACGTAATACTTGAACATATCACGCACATGCTCATACTGGCCGCGGCTCATCATGTTAGCGTCATACTGGTGTTTCAGTACCGCCTTGGTAGCGCCGTTAATCTGATTCCACAGCTCCGTCATCAGGTCGCTGCCCATACGCTTCTCAAAGTCTGCAATTTCGGCATCCGCAGCCAGCTCCATGTCTGTCATATTGTCAAACATAGGCTTACGTGCAGCCAGCAGCCGTTTCTCATACTCCTCCTGCGTCTCGGTAGTAGGATCATACGGATTGATGTTCTCATACTTAGAGTAGAGACCGGTCAGACCGCCGTAATCCTTCTCACGCAGTTCCTTATACTTGCTGTCAGTACCGGACTCAATAGCTACAAAATGACGGTCCAGTATATCATCCTCACGTGATATACGTTTCTTTATCTCCTCGTCCGATACGTCAGGATGCTGCTTGGCAAACTCCTGTATAGAGGTTACTTTGGCGTCATGGATAGCCTGATAGAAAGCGCGTGCATCGCGCTTTGCAAACACATCGTTACGCTCCACACCATGCTTAAGCATCAGGTAACGCTCCACCTCGTCATAACTCAGCCCACGCTCGTCAATGATAGCCTGCACAGCCTTCATCATCTTATCCCAATGCTCGCGCTCCCATTTCTGCATGGCGGCCAGGCCCTTTGAACTCTGCTGGTTAAGAGACTTGCGTATATCCTCAAATCCCTGTGCTTTCTTGCCCGATGCTTTCTCCAGCGCATCCACAAGAGTATTCACGCTCTGGAACTGGTCGCGGTATGTCTCATCCATACGAGACCACATACGGCTCACCACGCGGTTATAAAGGTTGGCGGCGCTTTCAACTGTACGCTCCTGTGCCTGCTGCACCCTTGCAGCCTGAGCGCCATCGGTTCGTATCTCGTTGTCAGCGACACTCAGCCCTTGGTTATGAGCCAGTGCAGCGCCACGTGCAATAGTAGCGATAGACTTATCGCCCTGATGTGCGTTCTGGAACAGGATATAACGTAAAGCTCTGCCCTCAACCCATTTCCAGCCCATCGGTGCCTTATCCAGCACCTTGTCAAGCATATCATTGAACGCGGTCTCTATCGTGCTCCAGGTGTCTTGTGACTCAGCATCATCAGTAGTGCTCTCAGCCATAGAACCCAAATACTCCATCATAGCGCGTGCGGTATCCCAGCCGTAACTCTGCTGCGCAATCTCCACCACCTTCTGACGGAACTCCGGCAGTTCGCGGTATAGCTGCTGTGCGAACTCACGTACCGCATCCCCGCCCAGTATATCACTAAGCGGCATTTCACGGCTCATAGCCATGAGTGCTGCCTCCAGCGGTGAGTCTCCGTTCAGCGAGCCAATGTTGATAGTCAGCTTGCCGTCCTGATAAGAACTCTTAAAGCTGTTCTTAGGCTCGTTGATAACCTCGACACCTACACCCAGGTTAGCGCCCACAGCCTTGCTGCGCTCAGTCATATCAGCTGCGCTATCCTCATAATCGGTAGGCTCAACGGTCTGATACCTGATTTCATCGGCAGAACCGCCATATTCTATGTCAGGTTCCGAAAGTCTGCCATGGTCCTTGTAGCTGTAATAATTATACAGACCACCGTCATTGGCAGTCTCACCGCCAACCATATCCAGCAGTATGGTACCGTTTGCGTTCAAAAATGTCTTGATTATACGGCCGGCCACAGTATCAAGCTGGTTAGTTGTTCTTGGATCAACACCGCTGCCATATACTACCACAGCGGGTGCGTTGGTGATACCTGCGTAATAAGCGCAGTCAACGGCAATCTTGTTGATGGTTTTGACATCATCCAGTCCTGTATATGGCAGGAAGAAGTTGCCTACTACAATATTGTTACGGTTTATGCACAGGACACTTATCTTGTCACGTTCACCCAGTCGGTGTGATGACACGTAAGCAGCCACATCACGGCTGGTGAGTATTCTCTCACCTCTCACGGGATCGTAATCCTTACTGAACACAATCTCGTCAAACCGATAAGTAGGAATCTTTACATCACCCTCACGTCCGGTAAAGTTTTCTGGCATACTTGAATCAAATTCATCCATGTATGTACCATATACGCCACGTGTGGTGTCTATGATAATGCCGGGTTCCAGTTTCTTACCCAGTATCTTCTGCATCTCAGCCCACAGCTTGCGGTCATTGGTAGAGCTTATGATATTACCGCTGGGGTGATTATGTACAAAGTAAACCTTGTCAGGCTTAATCTCCTTCATCATCACTGTCAGCGGACTCAGGTCCACATTGACAGCATCAATATGTCCCATTCCCACATGCAGAACCGTAGGCTTGCCGTCCTTGACAAACACGATAAAGCTGTTCTCTACAGCCTTGGTCTCCAGCTTGCGGAAAATGTATGCCACATCCTCCAGGCTCTCTATCCTGTCACGGCCTATGAAACTGAAATCTCCGGCTTCGCTCAGCTTACGCTCCACAAGACAGGTCTCACCAGGCTCCAGCTTACGGAGCGGCTTTACAATATCGTCTGTTGATTGTTCGCTTGGAACGCCGGTCTGGGAATCTCCCGACCTCCGTACTGCATCGGCTCTCCGTCCAGCATCGCTGTCGGCTGTTCTACCGGTCTGCCGTTGTATGTCAACTGTTCCTCGCTCATTAGTGCGGTTATTTGATGCAAATATAGCGTTTTCTGCCGACAATCCATCACCTTCATCATTCAAAGTGCGTATTTCATCCTCGTTCATGCCAGTCACGTATGACAGCATCTTAACCTGATTGTCGGTCAACACCTTCTTGGCACCACGCACGTTACCTGACGGCTGGCCGCTAATCTTCACGCCCAGCTGCTCCTGCTCCTGCTCTGCAATCTCACGCAGCAACGGCAGCAGCTCAAACTCCACAAGGTCCTGCATCTCACCGCCTGTAAGGTCACGGCGGCCCTCCTCACGGTCTATGGCATCCAGCCTGCGGTACTCATCAACCAGGTCACGTACGCGCTCATCGTCCATGAGCACGTTACTCATCTCCACGGCCGATACCAGACCTTCCTCACTCATGTAAGAGTAAATGCCGTCCGGATTTTCGTAGTAATCCAGTATCTGAGTAGCGTTGCCGGTCACGGTCTGATAGGATGGGGTGCTGTCATCATCGCTGTTTATGTCCTCATCAGCCAGCTCAGTATGCAGCACAAATGATGACGGGTTCTTTTTCAGCTCCTCGGCGTACTTGGCCTCCTTGGCGGCCAGCTCCACTTTCATCTTCTCAGTCAAGTCCTCCACCAGCTTGGTCTGCTCTTTCAGCTTATCCTCATCGGTAAACGGCTTGCCCTTACGTGCCAGCATCAGCTCATTATCCTTTTTAAGGCGGTCAATATGCTCTGACAGCAGTTCCAGGTTATGCCTCATACGGCTGCCGTTAGCCACGTTCAGCTTAAAGTATTCAACAATATCCTTAGCGGCAGTGTAACCGCCAGGCATGTCAACCGGCTCGGTGAATCCGCACTCGTCACATACAAACTGCAGCTGTGATGAAACCTTGGTGTTGAACTCACCCTTGTTAAAGTCATAGCCGTAGGTGCTTACCATGTTCACAATCACATTTGCCTTGACACCATCAAACGTCATGGTATATGTGTGCTTCTCCTCATGGCGTTCATCATGCAGGCGGCGCAGGTCGGCTATGATTGCGCTTATAGGTTCCTGTATCTTGGCCTTTACGGCAGCGGCCACAGCCTTGTCATCCTTGCATTTCACACCCTCTACGGCAATCTCCTTGACTATGCCATCGGGGAACGCTTTGATTGTGTTGTCAAGAGCCTGCTGATACTTGGCCTGGTTGCTTTCGGCCAATCCCAGCTGGGTGTTGTTTTTCTTCAGCTTGTTCTCAATGTATATCTGGTCCTGACGGTGCTGCTCTTTCTTGCTCTGCAGTTTACGCAGCTCACGTTCAGCCTGTGTCTTGAGCAGTGCATACTCACTACCTGACAGGATAGCTACAGGATTGTCAAACTCGCCTTCTTCCTCCTCCTCAAGCACGCGGTCCTCCATTCCGTTCTGCAGCAGGTGTTTGCTGTCCATCACGGAGTTTATGAACTTGCTCTTGGTTGACAGACGCTGGTATGCGGTCACGTCAAGTGAATCCTCCACACCAAACCTTATCACACGTACCGGTATGCCCCATTCCTTATGCAGGTTACCCTGACGCAGTATGCGGCCCATACGCTGTGTATAATCCATCGGTCTGTCAGGTGCATCCAGGTGAGCCTCAAAGAACAGACGCTCCTGTATGTTGACACCGGTACCCAGCGTAGCGGTGGTTCCCATGATCACACGTATCTCACCGTTATTGACCTTGGCAAATATCTTCTCCTTGGCTGCTGTTGACATGCCTGACTCCATGATGATAATCTGGTCGGCAGGAACGCCCCTGGCTATCAGCTTACGTTTTATTTCGTCAAACAAGTTAAAACGCGTAACCTTGCGGCCGCCCTCAAAATCCTTACGCTGGTAAATATCACAGAACAGCGCACATGTACCCTTGTAACGCTTGCTGTCCTCCAGCGCTTTCAGCGTCTCCTCAACGACACTGTTGGTCTTGCTCTGCGGCTCGTCAGGAGAGTCGGTCGATACCAGACGTGTGTCAATAGCCGCTTTTTTTGCTATTGTAAACATGTTAAGCGGTAGAGTCCTGTTCTCCTGCTTCTCCTTGCCTGACATGTTCTCAAAACGCTCCAGCTCGGCCCTGACAGCAGCCATGATGGTTGTGAGTGATGCAGACTGAGGCAGGTATATGTCACGTACCTGGTTCTCATGTTTCTCACCCTTTTCATCGGTCCAGTCCTCCATACGCGGCACCTTGTCATTCAGAGTCTCGCCGCCACCGGCCACAGCCTCCTTGGTCAGTACCACGTCAGCTATCGTCATCCATATACGTACCAGCTCGGGCAGGTTGCTATAAGCGGCAAAACGCGTAGTCTCCTTGAACTTACCGCTTATGGTAAACTCAAGGTTCTGCTGTATGGAGCCAAAGTTGCGGACAAAATCATCAAAGTAGTAGATATGGTTCTTCCACATGAAATCATCCGGCAGCAGATACTTCATAAACGTCCATATCTCGGCAGCCGTGTTGCTTATGGGAGTACCGGTAGCAAACACCACGTTCTTCCAGCCCACGCGGTCAAATATGGAACGTGTCTTAAGGAATACACCTGCGGAACGTTTGCTGCTCTTAACGTCCACACCCTTTACGCCACGCTGCATGGCAGTGGCAAATCCCAGGTGCTTGTATGCGTGCGCCTCGTCAATCAGCAGCGCGTCAATACCCATCTCGTCAAAGTTGGATACATCATCGGTACGTCTATCCAGCTGGCGCTGTGCCTTTACCTTGGTGTTGTTGATTGACTCGGCCTGACGTTTGGAGTCTTTCTTCTTGTTCTTGGTGGGTTTTTCACCGGTCTCATACTCATACTTAAGGTCGGCAATCTCCTGCTGCAAACTGCGGCGTACGTTCTGGTCACCGCTCTGCTCGACTTGTGACAGGATATACTCCTTCTCCTCAATCTTACTTTGTATGAAAGCCCTGCGTCTCTCCTCGCTGTCAGGCATCATCTCAAAGACAGACTGCGGCACTATGATAAGGTCCCAGTCATTATAACGTATCTTGGCATAGAAAGCGCCACGGCCCTCTGCTGTGTGGTCTTGCTCTGATAAGGTAAGTATCCTGGCGCTGGGATAAAGCTCCTTGGCGCTTGACACAAACTGGCCCAGCGTAGCGTTCTGCACCACAATCATAGGTTTCTTGGCGGTACCAAGACGGCGCATCTCCATGGCAGCGGTTATAAGCGTGAAGGTCTTACCTGTACCCACTTCATGAGCCAGTATCACCGGCTCGGTGGTGGAACGTATCACGGCACGTGCCTGGTGCGGACGCAGTGACAGCGGCTTGCCGTTGGCAAGTACGTTGGCCATTCCGTTGAAATGCTCAGGTACGTATATATCCCTTATCTGCTTGGGGACCATGGCATTGAACAGGTCATTGTATATCTTTGACACATGAGCGGCCAGCTCCTCATCGCCCTGCATCTTCTGACGTGCCCACTCCTTAAAGTCGTCACGCAGCTCGTTCATCTTGGTGGTAGCGGCAGCCGTAGCCTCCTTATCACGCCTTGTCTCTTTCTCATCGCCCACGGTCTCGGTCTTTTTAAACTCAACCGTCTTGTTGTTCATGGCGGCGATCATAAGCTCATGACCATATACGGTCATGTTAAGCGCGTTACTGGTGACACCTGCGCTGCGGTTCTGCTCGTTCCTGCCGTCTATGTAGTATATGCTATCCTCTTTGAGTTGCCATGAGCCACCCACCTTTACAGGCTGGAAGCGGTCATTGACACCGAATTTTTCACGTGCATAGTCCACATACAACGAAACAGGCAGCCAGTCACTACCCAGCGAGAACTCAATCAGGTGTGCCGGTATATCTGCCGGTATCACGTTCTGCAGAGCCTTGATGTTGTTGTCATAACGTCCGTCTGTGTTATGCTCGTTGGCATACTCCAGTTTCTCACGCACGTTACCTGACAGGTACTCATACTCAATAACCACCTCACCGCTCGCAGGTTCCTCAAAGCCCACGCCTGCAGCAAGTATATCTTCCCTTACCTTATCCTCACTCAGGTTCATGGCCTGTGCTATGAACGGGATATTGATACGGCCAAACTGGTTCATTGAAACAATGACACCATCCTGTACCGTCTCAGGGGTAGGGGTGACGGGAGCGTTAAGCTGACGTACATAGAACAGCTGTGCCTTCTTGACATCGGCTGTCACCTTGCCGTCCATGTCTTTCTTCTCCTTGTATATCTCCACCTGCTCGGTAGCGCTGTACTCAACGTCATTCTTCAGGAATGATATTGATGCGTTACGTGTCAGGTATCCGTACTTCTTCACAAAATCGTCATAGACGCGGTTCAGCTTTTTCAAGAGCGGCTGTAATCCCTCGTCCGACTCATTCTTCAGCTGGTAGTCCAAAGTCTCTTTTATGGCCGCTTTCAGCGCGTCATAATCGGCCAGCACCTGTGCTTTGGTGTACTTGCCCTTTACCTTGTTGCTGTTTATTCCAGGTACCGGCACAGCCTTACCTCTGCGTGACTGGCAAATCTCGCCCTTGCTGTTTACAATCAGCTGGCCCTCCTTAACGCCCTGCGTATCTTCAAGCGCTGCTGTCGTCATGGCAGCAGGAGTAACCTCCATAGGCTCGTACTCCTTCATCTGTGACACCCATTTCTTAAGGCGCTTAGCCTGGTCAATCTTATCTGACGGATAGAGTGCCGCACTGCCTGCACGATAGGTGTTGCCTTTCTCAAAGCCAAACGCCATCTCACCGCCCATATATTCGGGATGCTGCGTAAAGTAGGTGTTCATCTCCATGGTAGCACGGCCTATTATAGGTTCAAAGCGGTGCTCCTTACGGTTATACTCTGTCTCACCGGTCTCATACTCCTCAGAGCGTACCACCTCGGTACCAGTCACGTCAATAGCGTCAGGTGACACCTGATTGTTCACGCGCTTACGCACCACAATGATGTCAGCCGTTGCACCGGTACCAACAAACGTCTCGTTATTAAGACGGAAAGCGCCAATCACGTCACAGCCGCCCTCATTCACAATCCACTGACGCAGCTTACGGCTGGAGCTATCCAGCGTGCCACGTGACGATATGAATATGCCTACACCGCCAGGACGCAGTTTACGTATGTTCTTGGCTATGCAGAAATCATGAATCTTACTGCCAAACAGGCGTGTCAGGTCTTTCTCCTTGGCGTCATATATCTTAAGGTTCTCACCAAACGGAACATTGGTGATTGCAAGGTCCACCGATGCGTTGTCAATATCCACGGTCTCAAATCCACGGATATACACCTGAGCATCGGGGTACAGCTGTTCCAGTATTCCACCTGTAATGTTGTCCAGCTCAACGGCGGTAATCTGGCTTGCCTCGTTCATACCCTTGGGTATGGATGCAAGTATGTTACCTATGCCGGCCGAACCCTCCAGTATCTTTCCACCCTGGAAACCCAGCTTTGCTGCCACATCCCACAAAGTATCTATAATCTCGGTGGGAGTGTAATAGGCCGTGTTGATTGACAGCTGTGCAGCGTCAAACTCATCACCGGTGAGCAGCGAACGCAACTCACGGTTTTCTTCCGAATAAGAGTTATTGAAATATCCACCCAGACCGCCCCAGCCTGTAAACTGGCGCAATACTGCCATCTGCTCCTTAGTTGCCTGCTTACCTTCGGTCTGCAGCTCTTTCAGCAGACGGATAGCGGCAATGTTAGCCTTAAAGCGTGCCGCCGGTGTCTTAGGATAAACAGCCTCGCCCTTTGAGACGTGGTTGTTACGTTTGTTCTGTCCGCTCAGTCGCGGTATGCGTCGCACGGATCCTCCAGGCTGCTCACCTGACTGGCCTCCGCTTTCTCCTGCTCGGTCAGCTCCTCCAGCTTCTTGCCTGTCCGTTTCAGGTACGCTTGCAGCGCTGCCTCCTTCTCCTTCTGCAGGTCGAGTATTGTCGGCTGGCAGTCCTTGGGTGCGTACTGCATCATTTCCTTCAAGTCCATTATCTATCGGTTTAATGTTATCCCACTCAACAAGCTCATACATGACAGGCGCAAAGCCGCTATCCAGTACCGGACGTCCGCCGTCAAACTCATATATGGTAGCCTCCTGTGTCTTTCCGGTATAATCAGTGTACAGCACCCTGTCACCAATCTTGTAACCGTTCAGTTCGGTCACAACCTCCTTGGCAGGTGCGTTAACTGCTGCATCCTGCGGTGCCGGCTCATTCTCCTCCTGCTCATCCTCCATATGATAGATGTCCGCAAACAGGTCACCCATCAAGCCATCACCGCTACTCTGCGAATTTACCTCTTTTTTCTTGGATTTACCAGTTTTTGAGGGTTTTTCTGCCTTTTCATCAACACTTTGCGCAGTCGCTGCTGCCGGTGTCTCAACTTGCTCGGGCAAAAACTCACGCGCTACTCTGCGTATGCCGCTCAGCAGGTCCTGATATGTCACGTTATACGGAGCAAAGTTGTTGCTGCCGTAACGCTCAAATCCGCCTACACCATTGGTATTCTCCACACGGTACAAAATGGCGGTATTCTTACCCATCGGGCCTACGCCTACTGCAAGATCATCACCGTAACCAGGAAGATAGTCCTCACCTCTCATGTAGGAGTTATACTCAGCCACGGTGGTAGGAGTCACCTCAATGTTCACATATAGCTCGCGGCCTTCTTTCAAGGGCAGACGGAACGTGACGTCACCGCCTGCAGGTGCCACGTTGGTTTTGGCTATACGTTTTTTATCTACCTCAATGCCAAGGTCGGCCGCCAGCTTACGTGCCAGCTTCTCCGCATCCTTACGTGCTTTCTCCTCGGCAGATTTCATGTAACCGTAGCTCTCATGGAACTTGCTGCGGTCTGATGTGTCGGCTGTGTAATAGCCCAGCAATGCCAGCTGGCCGTCTATCTTATCCAGCTGCTCATCAATGGCCGTTATTGTTTCGGCTGCTCGCTCTGGCTCGGCTGGCTCCTCAGTTTGTGCAATAGATTGCGCTTGCTCTGCAACAGATGCTGCTTGGCTGACAATAGCTGCTGTATCTGTTGCTGTTTGCTCATCTGTCTGTTCTGTTTCATATTCTAAGTTGTTGAATTTGGTTGCATCCTCTACGTTATCAAACAGGAAACCCTTGGCACCGCCGTATGATGAGTAATAGCCACCCAGCTCTTTGGCACGTGCTTTCAGTTCCTTAAACTCATCAGCACTCAGGCGGTCACCTGTCAGACGTACAATAGACATCTCTCGGCCGGTCTTGGTATGTGTGTACGTGCCAATCTCACCTACGGTCTTGCCGGCAGTCTGCTCGGCTGCTGGCGCACTCTCTTGCGGCTGCTGTGCCTCCACCTCCCTGCGCTGCTCTGATATATCCTCTCTGTGATGACGTACAAACGGAATGAAATCATCCGCATCCACGTTCATCATGGTAACAGGCAGGAATCCTGTCGGGTTGTATTCCAGGTTATATGTGCCGTCAGTATTACGGCCCACCACCTTCAACGCGCCGTCAAAGCCCTGCGGTTTCTTCTTCAACACCACAAGGTCACCTTCATGTACGTCCAGCTCGTCCTCGGCCTGCTGCTCAGGCTCGGTCTCCGTCTCAGTCTCGGTTTCTTCCTCCTCGGTCACCTCCTCCTGAGTTTCCTCTACCGTCTCGGCAGCCTGCTCATCCAGTGTAATAGCGTTCACGTCAATGGCATCAACATCGGCTGCGCTATCCATATCGTCACGGTACGGCTCCATGCCTGGCAGGTCACGCGCACCGTTGTATATGGATTTCAGATAGGGACGTATAGCGTCACCCAGGTCCTCAATCATGCGCTTTGCAAAATCCACGAACTTACGTGCGCCAGCCTCCACATGGAAAGCCGCCATCTGGGCACCGATAAAGAACACCTCCGGATCAAAGCCTACATTAAGGTTACTGAGCTTCTCACGCATCTTGCGTTTCAGCTCCTCATACTTATCGGCTGTAATGATGGTATTCTGTGAGCCGTAGGCAGGAGCGGTCGGTTCAGCGGACTGTATCTGTGTCAGGTTTACCTGCTCTACAAATCTGTCAATGCCGGTATGGCCTATGCCTGTGCCGCCAGCTATGTTCTTTGCGTACCACTGCGCATAGTTCAAGGCATGACGTATTGCATCCTCACGTGTATTATACGGATAGTTGCTGGGGTTGGCTGGACCACCAGACATATTGCCGTTATCTGCATGGACCTCAACCTTGGACTCCCATTTGCCGCCCTGCTCATACAGGTAAATGCGGTTCTCGCTGTCAGGGAATGATATGGTCTCGGTAGGTTCTACCTTACGGCCGTTGGTTTCCTCGGTCTCATCCTCACCCTCATCGGTCTGTACGACCTTCTTGGGTGCGGCTTTCTTGGCGGCAGGCTTCTTGGTTTCCTTCTTTGTCTTGGCCTTGCCTTTCTTGGGCTGCTTGTCAGCTCTGTTGTCAAAGGTAAACAACTCGCCCTGCACTGCCAGCGTATCAGGAACAACGTCTATCTCGCCGTCCTCCTTCATAGCCAGCGGCAACACCTTGGTCTTGAGGTGTTCTATAAGGTTATCAACATCTTTAAGATTATAATGATTGCCCGGATGCTCCTTACGGAAATTCTCCAGTGCTACAATAGCAGCACGCAGCGCGTCAGACTTGGTGTTGAACAGATGTCTGCTCATTGACAGCGAGCCGCCGCCCATCTCATAGTCCGCGCTTCCGCTGATATCCCATAAGCCATCATCGTCACGAAAATACTGAATGTACGTAGAACTTGAGTATTGGGATTTCTTAACTGACGGCAGTCTGACAAACAAAGGATTGGAACAGCCGTTGTGTCCTCCTTCGGTCCAGAATCCATACTGGTTCTTTACGTATTTGGTCTCAGTAGCTCTGAACCTGTTTGCTTTCAGGTACTTTACAATATAATCCGCTGTGGCAGTAGCCTCAGAGCGGTCTTTGTATTCGCTCGTTTTCCAGCGCCATACTATCACTCTATGATCGCCGTATATGGGGAAATGTGCGTCATCAATCATAACCGGTTCAAGAGTCTCACCGGTACGCTCGCTCTTGTAGGTTATGTAAATGCCGCCATATACAAACTGCTCCCATTCATCCTGAGTGAACTTGGTAGCCTGTATCTCCTTCTCGCTGGCACCCTCCTCATACTTGGGTGCTTCCTCCAGCTTATCGGTTACTATCTCATCTTCGGGGTTTTCCTGTGTCTGCTCGATAAAGTCCTCCTCACTCAGGTTATACTTGGCCGTAAGGTTACGTACCATATCCTCTATGGGCTTAAACCTACGTACGACCAATGCCTGCTGAGTGTCAATCCTACGCTGTGCAGCTGTTTTTATGGCCTTATCGGTTGATTTCAGATCACCGTCCAGGTCAATATACAACTGGCCCAGTTCATCATTGAACTGCTCCCAGTCTTCATACTCATCGGTAAACTCGGCTATCTCCTCATCACTCATCAACTCCGGCAGGCGCGCATCGGCACCAGCCTCAATGAGTTTGACGGCAGCCCACTCGCGGTCAGTGGGAGTTACAGCTGTGCCATTCTGCGCATCACTGTCTCGTACTGGGCCTCCTTGCTCAGTCCCTTCAGTTCCTGTTTGGTTACCAGTCCTGTTTTCAGGGCTGCCTTCAAGTTGGCTTCGTTGGTCTGCTGTATTGCCGTTTTCAGCAGTTCTTCCTTGGATTTCATCGTTATATCTGTTTTGTATGTATGCTGTTATCTCCTTGATAGCGTCCTGAGCGGTACGGCCGCCAAACACATCCTCTATGCCTGCGCTGTCAGCGTAGGACCGGTTATATATGTCAAGCACCGCACGTACCTCCAGCGAGCCGCTGTTAAGGTAAATGGCAAACCACTTGGCAAGATACAAATAACTTTCGGTATTGTCGCTTTCAAAGAGGTTTCTTTGTCTCAGATAATCACCTACATTACCGCCAAATCCCTTATGGGCCTCATAGCAGATAGCGATAGCATCCTCCATTATATCCTGGAGCGAGTATTCACCCAACGTGCGGTTGGCGGTCAGTGCGGCCAGTGAGCCAACGATGGAACGGCGCACGTTACCCATGCCGTCTGCCATCAGACGGCGCACGGTGGTGTCACGTCCGTTAAACAGGTAACCAATTATAAGAGACTCAATATACTCCTGTCCGGCACGTGACAATATGCCGTTATCCATATACTGCTCTACGTCCTGCTGGTTCAGTACACCGTCAGCCATAAGCACCTTCATAAGCTCGGCCGATGCCGTCTGGTCGCGGTACATATCGGCTGTGTTGTCAAATCGTGACACCACATCGGCCAACTTGGCAAAAGTAGTATCCTTGACAGCCTTACCGCTCTTAACCATCTGCTCGGTCTTGTTCTGTGTCTTACGCTCGCTCTGGTTGAACATAGCCATAGTCTCGGTGGTGTAGGGCATATCCTCATCCAGCACGAACACCAGTCGCGGATGCGCATACTGCTTAACCTGCTCATCGGTGAATCCATACATGGGTGCATCCTGCATCAGGCTCTCCACATACTGAGTGTCGGTACCCTTGTCAGCAGCTATCATACCGGCCATGGTGCGGTCATTACCTGACAGCACCACACCGTCACGGCTCACAATCACCGGCTCCTGATAAGCACGCTGGTCATAGATACCGGCTTTCTGACGTACAGACTGCTGTGCGGCCTCGTCATGCTCATAGTCGCGGTCGTTAATGGAGCTGCCGTTCTCGTTGGTGGGATAGCCCTCGGTCGGACGGAATGTCTCAGGGTTATGTGACGGAGTGACGGCACCGCTCTCCACCAGCTCAAAGTGTCCCTTGATCTTAAGTCCACCAGCCAGTGTACGTGTGGTAGCCATACCCTGCAAGCGCTTTCCTGCGTTAAATCGCTCGGTTATGCCAGGCAGTCCGGTAGTATCTGTGTTGATAACATCCTTACGGCGTGTCTCCTGCTCCTTGCTCTCTTTGTTCATCAGAGCCACGATGTCATTCCAGAACATGTGTATCCTGGTATTCTCTTTCAGCTGGTCATTCACCGCTTTCAGCTCCTCAATAGTAGCAGGGTTGCGCTTCTCCAGACGTTTCTTCTCCTCACGCAGCTTATCGGACCTGTTCTTGGCAAACTGACGTATCAGCGAGTCCTCATAACCTGCCTCACGCAAACCGGCCAATGCCGTAGCTGCATCGGGAGCCGCCTCCCAGTTATATGTAGTGCTGCCCTTCTTATCGGTAGTGGTAGGTATGCGGTCCAGTACTGACTGCTGGCGCTCTCCGTTCTGCTGTATATAACTGGTCATGCTGGCCTGCAGCAGTTCTCTCAAGTCATCAATGGTCAGGTCACCGCCCACGTTCAGTCTGTCCAGTATATCCTTGACAAACTCACACAAACGCTGCCATAAAGTCTGTGACTCCTCGGTGCTCAGGTCCATATCCTGCGCCATATACGCAATAAACTCATCGGCAGCCATACGCTGTGTCTGCTGCTCGCTGAGTTTCCTGGACGCTGTACGTGTCACCAGCCCTGAATAATACTGGCGTGCCTTATCATCCATCAACTCGTTATATACGCGGTCCAGCAGCGTGTCATAATTGCTGCCCAGCAGCTGGCGTAAGCCCTTATGTGCAATCACCTCATGCAAAACGGCGCTATCCACCATCTTGGCATCGGCAATGTTAGGCAGGAAGAAATTCACCGAGTCACTCTTTGGATCATACCATGCAGTATGAACGCGTCCGCTCTGCATTTCCTTACGCACGCGCTCATCAGGAATCTCGTCAAGAGTAGAATAGGAGTTAATCTTCACGCCCAGCTTCTGCTGCCAGTCAGCGATACGCTGTGTCACGGCGTTGTTACCTGCCGTAGCAGGCTGGTTGTGTCTTTCCAACACATCACGCAGAGAGCTAACCCGGCCTGCAATATCAGTCAGCTGCTTGTCAATGGCATTACGCTTGGTAAAGTCCAGCTCAGTCTTACGCTGCGCCATCAGTGCTTCCGCATCCTGCTGGAGCTTACCTATGGCCGCGTTGATATAATCGTTGCTGTCAGCACCATTGTCGTTGTTACGTTCATCGTTCCATCTGGCCCACGCCTCGGGATCATTGTTCCATAATGCGTTTTCATCTACGCTGCCGTCCTCTTTAAGCGGCAGCGGATTATTACGGAAATCATGGTATATGTCATGCGGTCCCTCCTCAACCTCTTTCTTGGTCGGTTCGGTCCGCTCCAGCACGCCAGCGGCCTCGTTGGTACCAATAAACTGCGCAACCTCATCAGTTGACAGCATCAATTGTTCGTTCTCGCCGGTGTTGCTGTTTCTTACAAACACTTTCAGCTGCGGCTCGCCCTGCTCGCTGTCCTGCCAGCCCAACACCGCAAACACGGAATAGTCCTGGCCGTCACGTGTCAGCCGGCCGCCAGCCTTGGCTATGTTATCGGCCTTGGCCTTAATGTCATTCATGTACTCCACGCGGTTCACCTCATCCTGCTCCAGCTCGGCATCCGTCTTGCTTGTGACAGGAGTACCCATGACAGCGGCCATATCCTCAAATGAACGCTGGTCGGTTGTGCTGTCCTCCAGCTGGAGGATAACGCCGTCAGGCGTTAACTGAATGATAGTAGCCGTTACAGGAGCCTCGGCTGTTCCCACGTTTACCGTATTGCCAGGTACCAGACGGCTACGCACTTCATTAAGCTGTGTGTCACGCTCCGTCTGCATACGTGTCTGCTCGGTGGTCTGCTCCTTCTCCTTTATGTCAAGGTTCAGATAGTCATTCATGGCCATCTCACCGGTATCAGTCATGGTGCCGTCCTGCACACCCTGTTCCAGGTCTGATATATTGATATACCTGTTTGTGCCGTCAGGATAGACAACAGCCAGCGACTGCGCGTCACCACCCACAACATAAGCCTCGTTGCCCTCGGCATCAGTGATACGGCGTACCACCTGCTGCTTGTTATTTCCTTCACCGCGGTCCATCCAGAACTGACGGCCCTGCATCTTGTTATTCAGGTTCAGAAGGTCCTCGCTGCGTTTTATATCCTCCTGCTCATCCATGGCGCCCACCATGACCTTATAGCGTGATGCGTTAATGGTATGACGCAGCACGGCCTCATAAGCCTCGGCAGGATTACCGCCGTTTTCAACCATCTGTTTATAAACCTGAGACATGTGCTGTCCCAGCTCCTGCGGAGTTTCCAGTTGGTCTATCATATTAAGCGCAGCATGCTTGTCATCATCGCTCATCTTGGTTTTATCCATGATGTCAAGCAGCTGTGCTTTGGTGTTACTCTGAGCCTTGGATGCTACACCATACTGGACTGCGGTAGTAGGCAGTGAGAACAAGGCCATTGGTGCAAACGAGCCGGCAGTGATTAACTGCTGATCCACGGTAGCAAAATCCTTTAGCGCATCCTTATCAACACCTGTAACCACACGCAGCGCGTTTCCGGTCCATTCCTCCACAATCTCCTCAAAGAAACCGTTGTAACCAGCCTGTTTCATCGTGGCTGCCACAGGAGAGTTGCGTAATGCCTTGGCCCAGTTGGGGAATTTAACTTTGTTCAGCGGCAAACCAATAAGGTCCATCGGCTTGCTGCCCACGGTCTCTGACACGTTCTCTATCACAACATCACCGATAGCCTTGGCAATAGCCTTACCTGACAAATCAACACCGCCCTTATCATTGAAACGGAGCATGTTATCCTGCAGCATGGCATAGGATGACGGCATTACAGGTGTCATGGCCATAGCCTTTATGGTACCGGACAGCGTTTCGGCTCCCAGTTTTTTCAGTGTGCCACGTGCTGCACCCTCAACAAGACGGCCTGCGGCCTTCTCTGCCACAGCCTCACCAAAACCTCCGTACATAAGGAAGTCGGCCATAAAGCCAAGTGACTGTGCTGTGCTCTGTCCTGCCTGATAACGGCGTGAAATACGACTGCGTGACTCATTGCCTATCTTCTCGCTCTGTGCGCCTTCAACCTCGGCTTTCTTGGCAAACGCCTTGACAAGCTCTTTCTCACCTACATTAAGGTAGTCCAGGTTATCAATGGCACCACTCTCAGCCATCTGCATTATGTTGGCCTGCTCACCGGCTTTATCCTGTATCTTCTTGATCGCGTCAATAAGGTGCATGTTAAGTCCCGCCTTTGTCAGCCTGGCAATAGAAACAGCGTCTGGTGCACCATCGGCCACGGCACGCCAAAAGCCGGTCTTGTCTGCGTATCGGGTAGGGGCACTGGCGGTTTTCTTGGCATCCTCCAGCATGAGCCTTGCAGCGACAAGGCTTTCCCTTGCGCTGTTATAGTCCTTATCACTCTTTCCAACATAAGGATTGACAGCACCGCTGCCCATACCATTACCTGTATATCGAGCATAGTTGTAATCACGCTCTGCTTCGGGATTGTCGGCCTTAAGCTGTTTCAGCGCATCATCAATATGTGTGTAATCCTCATCCAGCGATGCGTTCACCGACTTCCAGTATTCCTTATAGACAGGATTGTTCTCCTTCTCGGCATACAGCTGTTTAAGCTCATCCTTAATCTCACGCTTACGCTTACGCTCAGGTGAGTTGGCCTGCTCGTTCATGCGCTGTATGCTTGCCGCATCAGTAAGTCTGGGTGTCTTGGGTATATCCTTATCGGCTCCCAGTCCATTATACTCCTTGTTAAGGGCCTCAATGCGGTTATATGTATCTGTGAGTTTGTCACCCCAGTAGTTGACAGGCTGCACGCGGTTTATCTGAACGTCAGGATGGTCCTGCAGCAGCTGAGCGCTGTTACGTTTCAGCTTCTCGCCGGACCATAAACCTGAGCCAGCAGGCACACCGTTCAATGACAGCTGGAAACTATCAGTGTCATTGATGTCATCATCAGGGTTTACAGGTGATACGGTTGCTACCTTGGCATCAGGATGATCCTTGAATAACTCATCTTTGTTACGTTCATAACGCTCCTCATCCCAAGTCGCAATCTTGCTGCTGCCTGGAATGGTTATGTAATACTGCTTGTCTGTCATATCGTCAAGAGTGAATTATTTGTATTTCTTGTCCCAGTCTGTGTCACCAGTCTGCTGGGGTGCCGGCGCTGGTGCGCCAGTAGGATATTGTGTTGTCGGACGCTGGAACATCGGTGTATAACCGTCACCAGCCCACGCAGGCTGTTGCTGCGGCTGCTCCTGAACAGGCTGTTCACCCACGTCATAAGCGTTTATGGAAACTCTGCGCAAGGCATCAACAAGAGTGGGGGAGTACATGATAGCTGTCTGTATCTGAGTACCCAGGTCGGTACCTGTCAGCTTACCTTCTGCAAACAGGTCGCCTTTAGAACCTTTTAACTGGTTAACGATAGCATCCAGGTCAAATCCTCCAGCCTTTAATTCCTTCTTTACCTTTGCATCCTTGGCATAAGACAGAAGGGTGTTTTTAAGGCTGTTGGGGTGTATATACATCACCACTGCGTTGCGGTCACCATAAGCAGGTATTTCAAGGGCCTGCGCGCCCATTTTCTTGGCTGCCGTGGCTGGATCATAACTGAACCCTCCATTACCGTCAGGGACAAGGCCCTGCTTTAGCATTTCTATCTGGAACCTGGTCTCATTAGCACGGTCACGCTGCGCTATACCTGCCAACTCAACATCCTGTCCGCGCAGCTGAGCCTCAATCCTTTTGGCCGCCAGCTCGTCAGCAACACCATTACGACCGCGCTCATACGCCTCATCTTCCTCAGCTTTCTGCTGCTGTGCCAAAGCAATGGCATTGGAGCCTTTAGACTGGAGCAGTTTCAGCTGCTCGGCAATCTGCTCCTTGGTAAACTGGTATTTGGCGTTTTCACCGGCCATTTGCTGCTGGCGCAGTTTCTCACGCATACGGTCCAGCCGTTCACGCTCCTGCAGTCGGTGCTGGTCTGCCTCACGCATCCAGTCCTGAGTAAATGTCTTGGGCTGCTGGTTGACGGCACCGCGGCTGGTACCTATAAGGTTAACCAGCGAACTGGCAAACTCCGTCACACCTGCAAACACACTCTTATTGGTGTCAATCTGCTTTTGCAGTTCAGCCTCTTTCTTGGCCTCTCTGAGGTCATTCTGATAACCTTCCACTATCCGGCCCAGAAAGTTCTGATAGTTGGTGTCATTCTCCTTGTTGGCATTAAAAGCATCCTCGGCAGCCCTCTCCATATTTGCGTTCTGCTGCTGCATAGCAGTAGATACGGTCCTCTTCACCTCAACACCTCCGTCACCGGTGCCTTCATCCGCATCGGTATCAGCGTCAGGTGTATTTGTTGGCTGAGTAGTGGCAGGTGCTCCGTTAGGGTTCTCGGGTGCAGTAGGAGCACCCGGTATAGAACCAGCGGCCTGCTGCTGTTGTAGCTGTTCGGCCTGCTGTCTCTCCAGTTCCGCTTGTGCTGCGGCCTGAGCGACCAGCCGTTCCTGCTCCTCGCGCCTTATGCGCTCCTGCTCCTCCAGCTCGTTCTGGAGTTCCATTGTCTGCTGTGAATTTGTTGACGGCATGATGCGTGAGTGTTAGGTTAATTCTTCTTTTTGAATATATCAGACCATTCCTTGTCTTTCAGCGCATCCACAAGAGAGCCACCCATCTGTACGGCAGCAGCCGAAGCCTGGCTGCCAGCCTGTGCTGTCTGCTGTGCCTGCTGCATATTCTGCTGGTATCCGGCATTAGCTATGTTCTGAGACATGCCGTTGTCCATACCCAGATACATCTGGTCAATCTTATCCTGATTAGCGGCACCTGCAGCAGCAATATCGGCAATGGTTTCACCCATAGCCCTGTTAGCCGCCTCCTTTTCGGCGGCCAGCGCAGCCTCACTGCCACCAGCCACTATGTTAGTGGCGCGTGACTGATTGTAACGCTCGTTAATCAGCTCGCGCTGTTTGGTAAGCGCAGCCTGCACATCGGCACGTCTTGTATAGTCCTGATTGCTGCGTATGTTATACCAGTTCTCAATCTTACGGCGTTGAGCCTCGGTCTCCTGGTTATAGGCTTGGCGTGCTGCATCAGCCTGTTGTTTGGATTTTCTTGCTGCGATGCCGGTACTGGCCAGACTCGACACGCCACTTATGATAGCCGCTACTATAGCAGGCGCTATTGCCATTGTAAGCATTGTAATGTAATTTGAGTTTATAAACCACCCCAAAATAAAAAAAGACCACTCCTAAGAGCAGTCTATTTTAGCCCACACCAGCGGCAAACTACATTAAACTATTATAGTATCTCAACCTATTTCCTCACGCATCTCCTCCAGCTCCTCGCGGTACGTCTGAACAGGTATAGCGTCCTTATGCTCTATGGCACTCAGTTTAGGTATCACATAAGGTATCAGGTCCTTCATTATCTTAGCTCGGTCCGCTGGATCTTTTATTGCATCCAGGTCATCGGCCAGTTTGGCTTTCTGCTTGCCGATACCCTCGCCGCTGACGTATGCCATGACAATAGGAGCCAGCGCGTTCTTAACCTCGCTGGTGACCTTATTAGGCGTACCCTTTACGCGCCCACCTAATCGGCCTTTGCCGTCATTCTTTGGTCGTGCCATATCAACGCGGATTTCTTGGTCTGCCCCACGGATTTAGCGGAGGAATAATGATAGTGTCTGGAATCATGGTGTTGTTAATTTCTGCCTCCAGCGTGTCCAGCTCGGCGGCATACACCGCGCTCTGATTACTGCCCATACCGGCGGCATACCAGTCATACAAGGCACCATACACCAGGTATCGGTGGATATAAGTAACCACGGATTTAAGCAGCTCATCCTTAAGGATTGCAGGGACAATCAGGTGATACTCTATGTAATCATTAGCCTGCAGCTCATCATCGGCAATAACCGTCACCTCCTCGGCCTTAATAAAACGCCTGAGCATCTTACGCACCTGTGCCTCACGAAACTCCACGTTACGCGCCATAAGGTGGCCGTCAAGGCTTTCCTTGGCGTCACTGCTCATTGCATCACGCTGCTGCGGACTGGGCACACTCGATACCTCAGCATACTTGTATGTCAGAGAGTCAATATCATTATAGATACCCTGTTTGCGTATCTTGATGGTACGCTCTTTATTCTCCTCCTGCTGGCTCATATTTAGGTGGTGTTTTGCTGTATAACAGACCTTCTATCTCCCTGGCTGCATCGGCTGTCTGCAAGCTGTGCGTATTACTCAGCTCACCGGCATTAACAGACTTGTAATAACGTGCCAGCGTATAATGCACCATATAATCATGGCAAGCGTCAGTAAGCGGCTGCGCCTTATTGCTGGCACGGCGCTCGCTCATGTCAAGTTCCCATTCAAGCTGGGAGCCCACGCGCCCGTCAAGAGTGTTATCAGCTTCCTGTGAATCACTATCCACCAGGTGCCGCTTCAGCATACGTGTCAGCGCCGAGCTCACAATCACAATCTCGCGTTTAAGCTGCTCGTTCTTATCGCTGCCGGCCTCCGTGCGGTACTGAACGTCAGGCTCCATACCCTGCACGTCCAAGTGGCTGCGCTCACGTATATCCTTAAGCAGCTCCTCTATAATGATAGTAATGGTCATAGTCCTATCCTGTCGCTTACAGGTTTCCTGATCTTAAGATGTTCAATAGTCTCATCCAGCACCGCGTTGGCATGAGCCACATACTCCTCAGCACGCTTATACTGCTTTTCAATCAGCCATTGAGCTGTGATATGCTGCACCATATACCGCTTGACATCGGCCTCAACCATATCCATAAGGCCGTCACTAAAGTCAGGCAGGTAATACTCCAGCACACGCACGGTATCTGATGTCTTTGTGTACTGGTTCAGAATATCCCTGCTGCGTTCCGTCAAGTGCGACAGAGCATCATCAAACAGACGCTCCAACGTGCTCTCATCACGCTCATACACCATGATAGCATCATACAGCGACTGCCCCTCACCATCATAGGCCGATGCAGCCACCCTGGAGACCTCCTCCCTGACGCCCTCCAGTACATTGTCCCTGTTTATTGTAATGACAACCATTGACATATCACCTTCAATCTACGCAAATAAACAAGCCCACGCCCACACCAGCTGTCTATCTTAGCCCACACCACTAATCTTTTGGGGTTCCTCCATACCCAATAAACCACGCAGATAGGTACAGGATTTATAGTTCTCTCCGTACCATTCCTCCCGCGTCTTGCCAGTCTGTTTTATAAGCTGTTCATACGAACCATCCACCTGGCAGTATATTGGACGCTCTTCATAAATGGAGCAAAGGTTATCAGACGTCAGGTAACGGCAAGCATCACCACCTTCTTGTGCCAGCGCCTTGATCTCAGGTATAACACTAAGCCCAACCAGCTTGCAACACGCTCCGCATCGTTGGCACTTAAATTGAGGTGCGTTATCCGAAACTTTTTCTTGCATCGTAATAATTGTCAAACAACTCACATCCCCACAATCTTGCTCGTCCATCATCAATAGTAAGTCTTCCATACATACGTTCAACATCAGAAACCTCCGCTAACGCATTATACCATCTTCGTACGGCTGCAACAAATGTTTCTGCTTCTACACCACAAGCAAGTAAATGTGCCTTACTACTGCTACCTTGTGCTTGATGCCCTGCTGTCCATATATCATACTTTGCCATATTTCTATCCGTTATTGTATCAAGTGTATCTTTCTTTGAGGGTTCTGAGCCAACTATTAAAATTTTCTAAGGTTTCTACAACATCTTTATTTGGCATATCGCCTACCTTATGCTCATAATATAGATTCCAAAACTTAAGCATTTCTTCATCGCTTTCACTCCAAGCAGATTTCTTCCTAAAAATGGCCTTGGATGCTACATTGTAACCATCTGGCGTTTTTACTATCCAAGCACCTACAGGAATCTCATAATGACTTCCATCTGCATTGAATAACTTAAAGATGCCATTATGCTTTTGCACATATTGCTCATATTCTTCAAAAGACTTAAACCACTTATCAAAGTTTCTGTCTTTACCTGTAAAGTCAATAACCTCTTTTAAGTTGTCACCTTTCCACTGAATCATAGATTTTTGACGTTGGCTTTCTACCAAATGTTGCGTGTATCTATGATCAAATAACTCATCCTTATCAGCAGGGTTCTGCTCATCCTTGCTTGCAGGCTCTTCTCGTAAAGCGTTTATGGCTATGCCAATAGCCTCTATACGCTGTTCATCAAGCCAGCAGTGACCACCATTAGGGTAAAGCTGCTGAAGATATTTTATTGCTTCTTCTTTTGTCATATCTCACTCCTTAATGATTATTAGTTTGCACTTGTCTCCAAAACCGAGTCCGGTTTGAGACCAAGCAAATCCACCAAGACTAAGGTGGTTCCATTCCATATTAACATGGGCATTAATAGCATTTTTCATCATCTGCTCTTTCTGCCATTGTGCGCCAAGTTGTGCATACTTACTTGCAATATCGTCTATACCTCTGCGAACGAAATCATCCACATCGCCATCTGTCTCCATCTGTTCAACAACACATTTCTCCAAGTCCTCGCTTGCAGGTTCTTTCTTGCAATAGTCATGAATGATAAACTGGTGATACTCTTCCATAGCCTTGCGTAGTCTCGAAGCATCAGTAGTCATATTCTGCGCTGCATAGTACATTGCATCAGCAAGTTTGACTACTTTTTCTAATTTTTCTTTGTCACTCATATTTCACTCCTTGTTATTTTCAAGTTCATCAATGTAGTTATCCAACTGCTCAAAGAAATGTGCATTGTCAATACTTGTATTGAGCATATACAACAACCTATCTCTTGTTTCCTTCCTTGCCAACTCAACTGCTGCAAGGGCGTTCTCAGTTGTCAGCCATTCGTGATAACCGCCATGAACCAACTCGTTGCTACAACCTCTTGTGTAGGCTTTGATATATTCTTCGGGTGTCATACCAACTATTCTTTTCCGTAGGTAATATAGTTGTTATCATCCCAACTTCTTACATATCTCGGCTCAATAGCCTTACCTTCCAATGTCTGTGTTCGGTGGTAATGCTTGCATACAGGAACAATAACAAGTTTGCTGAAAAACATTCTCTTACCCCACCAATAGCCTATTCCATAGTCAATGCTATGAATCCTGATAGGCAAATACTTTTTAATTTCCATTTCTTGTTATTTTGGTTAATTTAATGCTGTCAAAACGCTTATATCCGCCAATGATGATTGCACATAACTTATCATCCGGAATATCGTATAATGCGTCATCAACTTCAAATGTTAGCACTACTTTCATATCAATTCTCTGCTATAAATAATTCAAAATCACACCACCATAGTTGCAATTTCTGGGATGGTATGTATTCCGTAAACCATTGCTTTGCCTTCTCCATTAAGTCTTTCTCGGCTCGGTTGTAACCTTTAATAAAGCCCTTACGTTCCCTGAGATTTTCGTCATAGCCTTCTCTCGCAGCAATCTTTATCGGATAAGCCTTCAACGCCTGTTCTTCTGCTCTGGTCATATTGTTTTACATTTAGGACAATAGTGCTTGCCATCTTTCTCAATCCACCCCTCTTCTAATGCACATTCTTCAATCTCTGAACCATCGGTATCATAGGGTATGCACATACCGCCTTCACCATCGTCAAAATACTCTCCGCACTTATCGCATTTGAGTTTAGTGCTTGGTATAATTACTTTCTCTTTACTCATAAATTCCAAGTTTTCATTGTTTCCTCAACCTCGCTGATGTCTATGTCAAGAGCCTTTGCTATCTGCTCTTTGTTGTAGCCATTAGCATATAGGTTTTGTATGTACGTTTTATATTTGCTCATATTATCTCAATAGTTTTATCAATTCCGCACAATCTTAATGCGTGTTGGAGTTCGTGAACATATAAGTCCTTTTTGTCAAAGCCGAAGTGATTTGCATATATAGTCCACCCTTCATCGTTTCTCCGACACACTACGTTCAATTTATACACTTCTGAACAATACTCTATTCCTAAATCGATTAATGGTGTTGCAATAAACCCATTTTTATTCAATATCTCTGCGGTAAGAGGAATAGGATCAAGGAATGCGACCCACACACCACCGTTATTAATACAGTCGGTAATATCAACACAACCAGCACTACCTTCTAACCCTTTTTCTGGGAATTTATTAGTCGTATCAACAGAGACAACTCTTACTATGGTTCCCTTCTTGATACAGACGTCTTTGTTTACGCGGAATAAATCTCCCGGCATTATGTCTTTCGCTTTCATAGCTCACTTCTTTAAGAGTTCTGGATTGTCTATAATGTTTCCGATAACCTCAACTTTATTTTTTCTGACAAATGCGTCAAGGTATATAAAGTCATCAATATCGTGCTTTACAACAAAGGCCCCATCGTGAAAGACAATCTCGGATGCAACCCCGTCCCCGTTTTTACCTTCCACAAGAACACGGAATATCGGGTCGATATAAGGATGCTTCACAATGTCACCCTCATAGATGTCTTTTCCATTCTTGTCTTTGAGTCCCGTAAACTGACCGATGGTATCTTTATCCTCAATGAAGTAAAGTTTACCATTCGGCTCTTTTATATAGCACTGTCCTTTCTTGTCAACAAACAATGAGCCAAATAACCACTCATTGCTATCCATGCGCTTGGCGCGAAACTTAATTTGTCTCATATCTCACTCCTTAATGATTATTAGTTTGCACTTGTCTCCAAAACCGAGTCCGGTTTGAGACCAAGCAAATCCACCAAGACTAAGGTGGTTCCATTGCATTAATAGCATTTTTCATCATCTGCTCTTTCTGCCATTGTGCGAAATGACGGGCAATATCCTTAATGTCTTCAAGTCCGGCACAATAGCAATCTGGTTTAACGGCACTACCGTATTCATCATCTTCACTCCATCCTGCAAGAAATGCATTTATTTCTTTCTCCAGTTCCTCGTTTACAGGTTCTTGTAAATCCTTGCTACTTTTTGCAGAATTAGCAAGAACTTGGCCATTAGTCTTGGTCACTGAGTGACTAAGATGGTCGGATTGGAGGGAATTTATAGGAGTAAAATTCGTAACCATAAGATATATGAATAATGCATCAATGGGTTTTATCGCATCGTTCTTTAATCGTTCTATAAGGTTTTCTTTAATTGCGTTGTATATTGCACCACTATTATTATAGGCAAAATCGGAGAAATCTTTTATATCTTTCTCTGTTGCCTTCTTGATTTCCTCAACCGTCATGCCTTTCGCTATTAATTTACCTGACAGTTCTCTTAGTTCCCTTTCCATAGAGAAGAATCTTTCTACAATCTCTGTCTGTGTCATAACTTACCACTGCTTATTTTTCCCATACATAAATCCGCGCATGCTCCGGATTGCCGCGTGTAACCAGCCAGTCAAACTTAAGCCTCTGATGAGGACGTTTCATGATTGGATCACCGTAATGCACGTCATCGTTCCCTATATGATAGAATCGACGGCAGTTATTAACCAGCCAGGGAGCATCAACACCAAAAGAACTGCCTTGCTTCAGAGAGCCCAGCCCATATAGCCTTGTCACATAAGAGCCAATCACAAACTCCGGAGCATACTTTTTGACAGCACTTACAGCATCAAGACACTCTACATCATCGGGATATTGTATCGGTACCGCACGATTGGCCAGATAGCTGCTGCGCACATCATCGCGTTCCTGGATACGGCTGTCTGTTATAGGAATCCCAAGCCCACGGCCAATCCACCCCATACCGGCACAAATCTCAATAGCCGTATGCGGTTCCAGCTCTGGGTCATCATCAATCTCACCCTTAAGAAAGTCAATAAGCTCCACCACAGGAAATGTATATAAAGCCGAATACTGCAGAACCAGATTAAGCGTATCAACTGTATCATTTGCAATGACACTAAATGGCATCGGCTTGACAATACCATTATGCTCAGGGCACAATAAGTCTGCAATCTCCAGCGCCCTGTCCAAGTCAACCTTGTCAATGTCAATCTCAGTAGTCTTGCAATTCTTAATGGTGTCAGCCAGCGCTTCACCGGTTAACGGCTGCCGCCTGAACTCCGCATTGCCCTTCATTATTTTCCTGTTCATAGTTTCTTCATTGCCTTTATAATAGTTTTACTTGGTTTTTCTCAAACCTGCCCTCAACAGAAACTCTCCTTCTTTTTTAGTTTTTTTCCTTGAACTCCTTCAAGGCATCATTTTTAAGATTCTCCATACTGAATCTCTTCTGATAAAAGCTCGCCGGAATACGTATAGGCAGCCCAGCCTCATTCCAAGCCAGCAAAGCAGCATCCCTGCACTCCTGGTTCATCTTCTTGGGTAGTCCAGGAATAAACTGCATAATCTCCTCCTGAGTAATCTTGCCGTCACGGCCCATCCATTCCTTTTTAAGTGGCTTGGTTAATTTTACATCAAAACCAAGATTTATGGCCCACTCTTGGATATGGCGTTGGGTCGCATGACATAAGCCTACATTATGACCAATAGCTGCAGCAGCGCGAGTATTTACTCCTGCAGGTAAATGCCAGTTTGTAGTATCGTCAGAGTCCTCAATGACAATTTGCACACCAGAAACCTTCGGTTGGCCAAATTCTAATCTATTATCAATATAGATGCGGTTAAGCATCAATATCAAATCTGGAAAAGACAATGCCTCAACCTGAACTATTTCTTTTGCATTGACATCGAGCACCGCAAATCCGCTTTTCTTAACGTCAGGATCAATGCCGATAATAAACTTCGGTTTATTCATAATCTTGTTTATTTGCGTTTTACCGGTGCATACCACTGTATGTCATGATAGTGTACGTCAAGGCCGCAGCTTGTGGCAATGTCGTGCTCCAGCTTGCAACCGTGAGACCACTGCCAGTCTGTACACATATATATTGCATCACACTCCAGGAGCATCTGTATGTCAACTTTCATGTGTTTACTCCAGTGCACGTCATAATCCAGTTTGTTATCCAGTGGATTGACAACTTCATACCAGGGCATGGTATGCGCTATAAAGTCAATTATCTCGGCAGCGTAGGCGCGTCTCTCCTCTGCCTCACGTCCGGTAATAGGCAAACTCAGGTATAATTTCTGTTTCTTCTCTCCCATATCGCTATTTGTTTTTTATCGCATAATAAAACTTATCCTTGTTCACATCATAATACTGCCTTGTGGCGCTAATCTGATACGTCCCGTAGCCGCCCAGCAGCTCACACAAACGACAGCTCAGCTCTACAGAACATATCCGTCCGGTGCGCTTGCTCTTGTTCGTGATCCTGTAGTCGGCAACATTATCGGTACCGCATATCCACGCCTGTCGGTCAGGCTCCTCCGACACGGTAATCTCAGCATATCGCCTGCGTCCGCCGCCCACGCCAAGCAGCCGCATAGCCGCAGCGTTCAGTGTGCAGTAGTTTTTATAGACACGCAGCAGCGGAGCTGTACGTGGCACCTGGTCCGATATGCGCTGCATCGTAATCATCTTGCCACCCCAATCCTGTTACGTTTAACCCTGTTCTGCGGCCTGTCCTTTTTAAGCTCCAGACTGATATGGTCCAACTTATTGCTGATAGCGTTACGCTTACCCTGCGGCAGGTCGCTTGTCAGTTTCCGTATCTCATTCATAAAACCTCTAATACGCTTCTCTCTGTTCGGTACCATAATAAGGCTGTGAAAGTTTTCGTTAATAACATGCTCCACCTGATAGCCACGTGAGTTACCATCAATAATCTCATGATACTTCTTAATCCCAGTCAGGACCGATGCATGATCGCGGTTCAGCGCACGTCCAATCTTAGGCGTGCTCCAATGGTAATCCTCATACAGCACGGCAAATAACATATACCTGACAAACGGCAGCGGCTCATGCCGTGAACTGCTCTTAATCTGCTCAATTGTAAAACCGCTGGCCGCAACGGCAGCATAAAACAGCGGAGGCAGGGTAATGTCTGTTTCTTCCAGATAGTCCATATCACTCACCTTTAACGCTATAACACAAATTCTTGCATTGCTTATCCCTGAGCAAAGCCCTTGCATCATCAATAATATCATCCAGGTTACGCTCCATCCACTCATGGATACCCTTAGTAGTAGGCAGCACATAAGCCTTCTTATCCTCCTCATCAATCCAGCCGGCCGTGCAGTAATCATCCAGCAGCTCATACATCAGACCGTATTCCTGCTTGGCGGCCAGCTTTACATACAAAGCCTCAACAAACGTAGCCCACACCGTATCATCCCAGCGCGCGTCAGGTTGCTGGTTCTTACTGCTGGATTGCCACATACGCGCAGCAGCAAACCATTGTTCTGCGTTCCAGCCGGCCGCCGCTGCGTTGTGTATCTGGTTATATGCAATCAGCCTGTCCGTCTCGGCCGCTGCATGCTGCATGTGTAACTGAAAAGCCGCATACGTAGCAACCTCCAGCGTCCAATCCGGTTTGCCGTCAGGCTGTCTCTTGAATGGAATTTCAAGCTCTGTGTCGTGTAGTGTAAACACCACACAACTTTTCTTTTCTTTATTTTTAATTTCTTTTCTCTTTACTTTTATTTTATTTAATGCCATAGGCAAACTATCGCTTTTGCTATCATTTTGCCATTCTTTGCCATTTTGAGCAGGGTTTTTGTCAGCGTCATTTTTCATATTTTCATCATTTTTGCCATCACTTTTTTTACTTTCTCTTTTCAATTTCTTTTCTTTTTTGCCATCATCGGAAAGAAAAGAACCCCACCGGCCCGAAGCACCCTTACGTCCAGCCAGGGACCTAATCTCACGCAGCTCCATACGCTCTATAAAACCCTTAGAGCTAAACTGGCTCCCGTCATGGCTAATCTCAAACAATCCAAAATCCTCCACCACGGCACGAATCAGATCCTTATCCTCACGCAGATCATACGCAATCATGTCATAGTCCCTGTCACTTGTATAACCTCCCTCCTCGCGTAATCTCTCCAGCAGCATGAAATACACGCCGTAACCGGCAGCGCCGTAAGCCTGACGCAGCCGCAGCAGTTTCTTGCTGTTACGTGCATTACTATCGTGACTGAAATATGATGATGCCATATATGTTACTTAATTGCTATCACGTTATGTTTTACTTTCAGCTGCCACGCCTCAATATCCTCCTTCTTGAACCAAATACCATGGCCGTTCCTGTAATGCGGAATCTCATCCACCATGTTGCGCACCGTCTTAGGCTTATAGCCCAGCAGCAGCGCCACATCATTCACGTTGAGCACATTCTTTGCGCCCAGCAGCGTCAGCTTCTTAATCTCCTCCAGTTCGGTCTTTATATCGTTCAGGTCCATAATGTTACATTGCAACTCTTGTCTTGTTTAACCCTTGGTACAGAGCCTCGCAAAGCGCACGGCTCATGCCCACCTCAACAGCGTTGCCAATAAACTTTTTCTGCTCCGCCTGGCTCCCCACAAGAACGTAATCAGTAGGAAAGCCCTGTATCCGTTTCAGTTCGTCAATCTTGAGCATCCGCATCTTAATATCCACAATACCGTATGCCGCCATAAACTCCTTTATCTTGCGTGTCATAGGGCTGTCCGTATCATATACTACAATGGCCAAATCTCCGCTTTCTGCACTCATCAGATACGGCGGCATCTTATCCATCCTGGCAATCAATGTAAAGCACGGCTTGTCAATAGAACCTCCTGCCGATGCAAACTGCGGATTCATCAGATAGTGCCACTTTCGGTTAGCGGTGATGACCGGCATCGGCTCATCAATACTCTTTGCGGTATTGTTGAAACTGGTATCCATGATCCACGGCTTAACTGTGACAAGCTGCTGCTTAGGCGTAGTGGAGATAGTAGTTCCCGGGCTTTCTATGCTCGAGGGAGTGCCGTTTCCATACTGGTTATCAATGAACCTGCTGGTAATAAGCTCCACGCGGTCCTTACATGTAAGTGTCGGAGCTGGTTCACTTATACTTCTGTTATAGCCGTTGCCATAATGAACCGACACAAAAGAATGATGGTCCTGTGTCGTAATAGTAGCACTCGGTCCTTCAACAGATATGTTATGTTCCTTTCCTCCGTAATAAAGAGACAGAAAATGACACTTGACAACACCCAGCCTGTTTTGACACGCCACGGTAGGGCAGGGCTCGTCAATTGAAGGTGCATTATGGTGTCCTTGCTTGTTGGTGCTGTTGTATTTCAGCAGCCATGTGCTATATTGTGCCTTACCTCCAGCCACGAACTTTACCAGCCCTGCAAAAATGCGTTCAAGCGTCTTTTCGCATAAAGGTTTCTTGCGGCCAAATATGCTCTCACCCTCATCATCCAGGTCCAACACCTCACGTACCGGTTTCCATTTGCGGTACTGCTGGAACAGCCCACCCTCATCACCATTCTTGGCGTAGGTCTGATGCGGAAACGCTATAGGTAGTCCATGCTTGGCAAACAAACCAAAGTATCGTCTGCGGCTTGTATATGCACCAAAATCAGCCGCATTAAGCAGACGATACTCAAAGTCATAGCCGTATTTCTTGACATCCTTTATCCACTTTAGGTAGCAGCGGCCCCTGTCTTTGCTTACAGGACGGCCCTTGCTGTCCAGGTCACCCCAGCACATAAACTCCTCCACGTTCTCTATCTGGATAAAATCAGGCTTGATAGCCTCAATGTAGCGGAACAGATGCTCAGCCAGCGTCCGGCTGTCAGCGTCACGTGGCTGCCCTCCCTTTGCACGGCTAAAGTTGGTACATTCCAGCGAAGCCCACAGCACTATATAATCATGCGGATGAGCCTTACGTACTTTACGGCACAGCTTGTCCAGCGGAGCTACATCAAGCGTCCGTATATCTTCCGTAAAGTGTTTGGCGTGCGGATGGTTTGCCAAGTGACTTGCTATAGCGTGCGGATCATGATTGACACACGCAATCACATCGGCACACTTGATGTTATCAAAGTGCGCCTGTTCAACACCTGTGGTGGTGCCACCGGCACCGCAGAATAAGTCAATGTAATGTAGCATATATTTGTTCTTTTGCGGAAGGTGAGGGATTCGAACCCCCGATACGCTCATCGCGTATGCCACGTTAGCGGTGTGGTGCTTTCAACCAGGCTCAGCCAACCTTCCAAGGGGAGCCTTTGCGTGCTTCACAGCAGACAAAGGCTGGTGGTTAAATTCATAAAAAGGACATGATTAGGTATCCTTCAAACAAGTATTTAAGAATCGTTTGATTGCGGTTTTGTACCCATACATTCCATCTGTGTCTGCATTTCCAGTGTGTCTGCAAGCTGCTCAATTGCACTGCTGCCATAAGAATGTAATGTGAGTTCTATAAACTCCTTAACCGTAAAGCTGTCAGTCTCCACGTTAATGCCGTGATCTTGACAGAACTGCCGGCGGCCCATAGTGCAAGAGCCAGTAAGAACACCATGCCAGTCAAACAGGTCCTGTGCAGGATATTTCTTGTTCGTATCCTGATGCTCTGCAATAAAGCGTTCAATCCTCTTCTCAACAGGCATATTCTGCAGTTCCTTCTTTTGGGCGTCAGCGTGAGCCTTATGCAGCGTATCTCCGTGTGCAAAGCTGTTACCAACCCTTGCAACGTAACACGGTGTAAGGGTATGGTCACTATTCAGTATCTGGCCGCGGACGTATGTGCGGTGTACGCTGTCTATAAGAGTCGGTACACCATCAATGTAATAGACCTTCTGACCATTGTACATAGAGATACCGTCACCGTAACCGTAACCGTAACCGGAACCGTCACCGGAACCGTCACCGGAACCGGAACCGTAACCGGAACCGTAACCGTAACCGGAACCGGAACCGGAACCGGAACCGGAACCGGAACCGGAACCGGAACCGGAACCGGAACCGTCACCGGAACCGTCACCGGAACCGTCACCGGAACCGTCACCGGAACCGTCCGAAATTGCCAAGAACCTCTTTATTTCAGATTCTAACGCTTCCATTCTCTCACAGCTTCAATACTCTTAATAGCCTTATCTGTACATGGGATGATCTCAATAGCCTCCGTTAGTATGATAGACTCTACGCTCACGGTAAACTTGCAGTTTGATGGTGCGGTTGTACCTTCTGCAGCAAGTTGGCTCAGGCTGGCCGCTCCATCCCAATACCATATCCTACGGCAGTCTTTCAGTTCCACCTCCTGACCTTCTTTCTCGCTCAGTGTCCCATAAAACACTCCGGCACGGTTACAGCGTACTATAACCCTTTTGCCAATCAATTTTTCTATTGCTTTCATTATTGCTTATTGTTGGTTAATTGAATTTGATTATCTTCTTCACAAGGCGGAGTAGTCTCATACTGAACATATCGTTTTAGCTTATGACAATACACGCCGTTGATACAATAGGAGCTGTTCACACATACCTGACACTCCTCGCAAGCCCCAGTCTTACCCATAGTCAATGCGCCAATGCTTTAACAATATGGAGCTCGCTTGCAGGCACCTGACAAAGTCTCAGTTTGTGCCATACAATACGGCCTCCATTTTTCTACCAACTTGCGTATTTCCTGCATGTTGCTTGTCAGCCAAGAAAGAATAAAGGTTGGCATACTCTCTTTTGCCCTCTTTATCCACAGCGGTGTGAACAAACGCGGCCAGCGCGTTACACTCATATATACCGATGGTGAAATCGATAAATTTTTCACCCTGCTTCTGTGTGATGGACACCTCGCCCATCTGATGCTTGTAATTAACGTCCAACATAAGCCCACTCCTGATTACATATAGTCCTTAAGTTTCATGGCTACACCAATACCCACAGGTAGGCATACGGCCATGTAAAACACATTGTAAACCTTGTTGGATGCCATGTTAAGATGCCATGAGCCAGTAAAGATTGCCACGGCTCCAATAATAAGCGCCATGATGATAAGCGCCAGCGCAATAAGCGCAAATGTCCTTCGTCCGAATTTAGTCAGTTTCATAATCGTAAGTATTTTATGGAAATAAAGTGTAAGCGTGAGTGTGTATGCCGGCAACTTTTTCAAGGGATTTTACGATCGTGCGCTTAACCTCCATGTGTTGAGGCTTGTGCGAACCCTTAACCCAGTAGTAAAATGTATTGGCAGCTATATTGAGCCGCTTTATCAAATCATCGCGGAAATCAATACGCACAGGTTCCGAGAGAGTTTCCCAGATTTCGGGCAAACTTCTTGTGTCTATGTTGTCCTTTGTGTATCTTTGCAGGTCAGTATTCATAGTTCAAACTTTGAACGGATATTGAACTTTAGGTTAGTCTGTCGCAAATATAATTCTATTTGAATAATTAGTAATTCGCAACGAAAGATAAATTATTCAAAAAGATGCTTATTTGTACAAAATCTAAATAGTCCGACACGTATAAAAACAAGTATCAAAAGTAATGGAATCGGCTGTCTGCAACCGTATAAAGCAGTTTTTGAAAGAAAACAGATACACAGTCCGCACGCTGGCTGGCATGCTGAACGTAAATGAAGGCACGCTGTCAAACAAGCTGAATGGCCAACGTGGCATAGACGTAGAGACTATTTGCGCCCTGCTTAACTTATTTCCTGAGCTGTCGGCCGATTGGCTATTGCTTGGGCACGGTACTATGGTCCGGCATTATGAAATGGGAGCCCACATTCTTCAAGTCAATGATGAGGGGGACAACATACAGAAATACCAGTTAGGCGGCGGTACTGCCGATTGTCGTCAGCTTGTCGATATGTTGCAGGAGAAAGATCGTCAGATAGCCGAACTTATAGATATAATAAAAAGGAAATAATGGATAGAGACAATGAATTGTTCAGATGGCTGTCAAAACCTGAGCGCCCTGGCTGCCTGGCATATCCGCTTTGGCTGCTTTTTATAGTGGGTCCTTTATTGCCAATCATACCCATAACCAGCATAGAACATGACGGCATTAAAGAGCCGTCCACATTCTACGTAATAAGCGCCATGTCGCTGCCGGTAATACTGCCTATTATGTTGGGGGCCACCAACAGGCAAGTCACATTCTCACGCGCATACCTGTATAGCTTTGCGCTTATGTCTATACTATCCGTGGTATATCTCGGTTGTAAATTCTATGCCCACACCCATTATTACGGTTATATGGGCTATGACCTTATAAAAGCAGTGATTATAACCCCTTTATATATGGCTGCCGTCTCTTTGCTGTTCTTTATTATAGAGACCATCGTTAATCGTGCGGCCTGCCGTAAAAGAGAGCGTCATCAGCGATTGCGGCCCTTCTGCGGCCCTCGCAACACCGACCAAGAAAGAAAGTAACTGATAATTAACAACATAAAAGATAGTACAATGTTTAAGGGACAACCAAAAGGCCTGTTTGCCCTGGCTCTTGCCAACACAGGCGAAAGGTTCGGCTACTACACAATGTTAGCCATTTTCCTGCTTTATCTGCAGGCTAAGTTCGGATTCTCGGCAAGTACAGCCGGACAGTTGTATGCAACTTTCCTTGCCGTTGTTTATTTCATGCCCGTAGTCGGTGGTATCCTGGCCGATAAGATCGGTTTCGGAAAGTGCGTGGTTACCGGTGTAAGCGTAATGTTCATCGGATATCTGTGCCTTGCAATACCCACTCCGGCAACGACATTCGGCCTTATCCTTATGATTCTGGCCCTTGTGCTCATCGCATCGGGAACAGGACTCTTCAAGGGTAACCTGCAGGTGCTTGTGGGCAACCTCTATGATGACCCCAAGTACTCGGCCAAGAGAGACTCCGCATTCAGCCTGTTCTATATGGCTATCAACGTAGGCGCCATGTTCGCTCCTACCGCAGCCACCGCACTGACTAACTGGAAACTCGGTTCAGCCGGTCTTTTCTATAAGTCCGATGCCCCCGCAATCGCCAACCAGATCCTGGGCGGTGACATGTCAAACCTGCAGATCATGCAGAGTTATGCCGATTCAATGAGCGGTGGTGCCGGCAAGAGTATCACGGAATTCTGCCAGTACTACATCGACAACCTGTCGGTTGCCTACAATCTGGGATTCGGCGTTGCCTGCGTATCACTGATATTCTCAATTGCAATCTACCTGGGTTGCCGTTCATGGTTCAAGCATGCCGATGTCAAGGCCGGTCAGGCATCATCATCCGATGCTGCCGCAGCAGTCGAGCTTACCCCCAAGCAGACCAGAGACCGCATCATCGCCCTTGTCCTGGTATTCGCAGTGGTTATATTCTTCTGGATGGCATTCCATCAGAACGGTTCTTCACTGACATATTTTGCACGTGACTACACACAGCCGTTCGTAACAGGTCCGCTCAAGGTCGGTTTCAACATCTGGGCTCTTGCACTGATTGCAGCATCAATCTACACTCTGTTCGGTGCTTTCCAGTCAGAGACATCCAAAGCCAAGACCATTTGCGCCGTAGTTACACTTGCCCTTTGGTGCGGTGCATATCTGCTCTACAGAGGCATGGAAGATCCCCGTTCCATCCTGCCTCAGGAGTTCCAGCAGTTCAACCCGTTCTTTGTAGTTGCCCTGACTCCGGTTTCAATGGCATTGTTCGGTGCCTTGGCCAAGAAGGGCAAGGAGCCATCGGCCCCCAAGAAGATAGGTCTGGGTATGTTTGTTGCAGCTGTGGGATATGCAGTCATGTTGCTTGCATCGGCCGGACAGCCTACACCTTCAAGTCTTAACGGAGCCGTATCACCGGATCCCGTTGTACCCACATACCTTATCAGCACCTATCTGGTATTGACATTCGCCGAGTTGCTGCTTTCACCTATGGGTATATCATTCGTGAGCAAGGTGGCTCCTCCCAAGTACAAGGGTCTTATGATGGGTTGCTGGTTCGCCGCTACCGCCATAGGTAACTACCTGAGCTCAATCCCGTCAATGCTGTGGGACAATGTTCCTCTCTGGCTGAACTGGACAATCCTTATGGCACTCTGCATAATTGCAGCAGTCATAATGTTTGCCATGCTCAAGAAGATTGAGGCTGCCACACAAGACTGACAACAACCTAAGTTCAACACATAAAACCCCTCTGCATTACCTGCGGAGGGGCTTCAGATAATAACTATGTTTGGATTCAGACCCGACGGTAAGAAGGTCAGGGACATAGATCCCATTCAGCGTATCATTCCGCATATAATGCGGCACCGTCATGACTCACAGAATTTTACCGGCATTGATCTGCCGTGCGAGCCGATGGACAGTTTCATAAAGGACGAATTGGCTCAGGGTAACGGTACTTATAACTACATGCATATCATCATAGCCGGTATTGTGCGTATAATTGCACGTTATCCCCGCCTTAACCGTTTCATCATGAACGGACGCATTTACTCACGTAATGCCATCAATGTGTCATTCGTGGTAAAGAAAGGCATGACGGCCGATGCTGCCGAAACTACGGTAAAACTGGATTTTACCGGACAGGAAACGATATCACAGGTACGCGACAAGGTCAATGCCGCAATTTCATCCAACAATAATCTGGAGGCAGAGAACGGTACCGATAAACTGGCCAGGCTGATTACCTTCACGCCCAACATGGTTATAGCCTTTCTTATATGGCTGATAAAGACCCTGGACAAGCATGGCATTCTGCCCATGTCCGTCATAAATGTAAGTCCGTTCCATACATCGGCCTTTGTGACGAATCTCAAGTCCATAAAGGGACCTTCAATTTTCCATCATCTGTATGATTTCGGTAATACCGGTCTGTTCTTTGCTATGGGAAAGGAAGCGATGGTTCCGGTTGTGGAAGACGGCCAGGTGACCATTGGCAAACGTATGCCATTCCAGATAGTGACCGATGAACGTTTCTGTGACGGTTTCTATTTTGTAAGCGCGCTCAGACTGCTCAAGGAATTCTATACGAATCCGGCCATGCTGAAAGAGCCTTTATGACACAAAGGGGTCTGACCCTATTGTGTCATGCTGAGCATGATCACGATGATGATCAGCGGAGCGACCCAACGTACCATGAAATAGACGAAACTGAATATCCAGCGTGGGGTGCTTGATGTGTCGTGGCCGGTAAGTTCGTCCAGGAAATCGGCCTTTTTTATGTGCCAGCCGGCAAATAGCACCATGATGAGACTGCCCACGGTTATAAGTACATCGGACGAAATCACATCAAAGAAATCAAATATGTTGTTGCCGAACAGTTTGATTCCGGCGAGTGTGCCTTGTGACAGGGAGCAGATGCAGCCAAGCACTATTACCAGAATCATGCTGGTTACCACGGCGGCATTCCGGCTCTGTTTCCACTCCTCAATGAAATAGCGTACAATCACCTCAAGCATCGATATGGCCGATGTCACTGCTGCCAGCAGCAGCGACAGGAAGAACAATATGGCTATTATGCTTCCGCCCGGCATTGAGGCGAATACTCCCGGCAGGGTGATGAACACAAGTCCCGGACCTGCGTTCACGGCCGGAGCGGTGCCGTTCATGAAGGCAATGGCATATACCGCAGGGATTATGGCCAGACCTGCAATGATGGCAAACAGGGTATCAATCAGACCGGTTGTTATGGCAGTCATTGCTACGTCCTCTTTCGTCTTGACGTATGAGCCGTAGGTAAGCAGGATGCCAATGCCGATGCTCAGTGACATGAATGCCTGTCCCAATGCCGTAATGAGCACCTTGCCGTCAATCTTGCTGAAATCCGGTATGAGCAGATACTTGGTACCCTCCGATGCCCCCGGCAGTGTGAGTGAGCGGATTGCCACCAGTATGATTGTGACTGACAGCACAGTCATCATGGGCTTGGAGAATCTCTCGATACCGTTCTTTACGCCACCGAAATTGGCTGCAGCCGTTATGACCAGGAATATGATGGTATATACCAGCGGCTCCCATGTGGAACTGATGAACCCTCCGAAAGCACCTGAATAATCGGCGCCGGGATCAGAGAAACTGAACGTGCACGCCTGAACCAGATACTTTACCGACCAGCCGCCCACCACTGTGTAGAAAGCCATAATTACGATGGGGGTGAGCAAAGTGATGAAACCAGCCCAGCGCCAGCGGGGAGCGCCCAGGTTGTCGTATACGCGGGTCACGTTGGTGCGGCATTTGCGCCCCAGCGTGATTTCTGTCATCAGTACGGGAATACAGATGGTCAGAAGCAGGATCAGATAGACAAATATGAATGCTCCGCCGCCGTTCTGTGCGGCCAGGAACGGGAAACGCCACAGGTTACCCAAACCTACGGCCGAACCGGCCATTGCCAGGATCATCCCGACGTGGCTGTCAAATCTCTCCCTTTTCTTCTCCATCCGGGATGGTCGTTATGCTTTGATGTTGGGCTCCTCCAGTCCGTAACCCTCCTTCTTGTCAACTGCCTTGAGGCGCATTGCAAGCAGCAGTGCCACAATACCGAACAGGGCGAAAATGATCATGGGAAGAGTGTAGTTGTACTGTGTAACCTCAGCTCCGTTTACCAGACGTGTACCTGCTTTGCAGTACTTGTCAAGGATGCCGCCGATGAGCAGCGGAACGAATCCAAGGCCGATGTTCTGAACCCAGAAAATCAGGGCGTAGGCAGAACCTACCAGTTTCTGCGGGATGATCTTGGGAACGCTGGGCCACATGGCTGACGGAACGAGTGAGAATGCCACACCCAGGATAATCATGATGAAGGCTGCGAACCACCAGTAGTTGAGCAGAGGCAGTGCAAACAGCACGTGTACCAGAATGAGCAGCAGTGAACCTATGATCATGATGGTTGCACCCTTGCCTTTCTTATCGTAGATACCGCCGAAGAGCGGGGTCATGATAAGGTTGCCGAAAGGAATCAGACTGGGTATGATACCTGCCAGTGTGGTGCTTACGCCGTATTTGTTCTCCATAAGTGAGGCGGCGTATTTCATGAACGGGAATACTGCCGAGTAGAACATGAGGCAAAGCAGTGCAATGAGCCAGAACCCGCGGTTGGTGATGATAAGCTTCAGGTCTTTTACCTTAAATACGTCATCGGGCTCGGTCTGTGCCTGTGCAACCTCGGCGTCAAACTTCTTGTCCATGCGGCAGAATACCAGATATGCCAGGAAGCCTATGCACAGCAGGATTGCAGAGAACAGCAACGGGGCTGAAAGAGAGAAGTGCTTAACGATCATGGGGCTGAATACCAGAGCGGCGGCAGTACCCAGACGGGCAACGGCTACCTGTACACCCATTGCAAGGGCAAGTTCCTTACCTGCAAACCATTTTGTTATTACCTTGGAAACGGTGATACCGCAGTTCTCGGTACCAACGGCGAATATTGCATAACCAAGGCAGGCTACGAACACCTGTGTGCGCATACCGAAAACGGTTCCGGCCTCGGCACCGGGAGATATGTAATTGACTGCGTAATATTTGATGAGAGCACCGGCAAACATCAGTATGCAGGTTACGATACCCGTAAACCTGACACCCATCTTGTCCAGTATGATGCCGCCGAATATGAGCATGAACAGGAATACGTTGAACCAGCAGTAGGCCCAGTTGAACTGTCCGAACTCAAGGCTGGTCCAGCCCATCTGCTCCTCGAGCATGGTCATGAGGGGTGAAAGGGCATCGGTAAGGAAGTAGCCCCACATCATGGTAAATGAAACTATAATAAGGGCTGCCCAACGTGCTCCCTTGCTCTCACTGATTTTCTTGGTTACGGTCTGTGACATATTTTTATTATATTTATGACTGTTTTGAGATGCAAAATTATGAATTTCTTACTAATTTTGCAGCGCTGCTGAGAAGCAGATTGAGTGATACCCAAAAATAATTTGAAAGAGGATTAATTAGAAGTTTGTATTTAAAGTGAATTTAGACGTACTAACCGCCGTGTCACCGATAGATGGACGTTACCACGGCAAAACACAGGAACTTGCATCGTACTTTTCCGAGTTTGCCCTTATAAAGTACAGAGTAAGGGTTGAGATCGAGTACTTTACTGCACTTTGTGAATTCCGGCTCCCGCAGCTGGCAGGTGTTTCACGCGCATCCCTGGACGGACTCCGCCAGATCTGGCAGAACTTCAATGAGGAGGACGCCGCTCACATCAAGGAAATAGAGAAAGTTACCAACCATGACGTAAAGGCCGTCGAATACTTCCTCAAGGAGAAGTTTGACCTCGTGCCTGAGTTGGTTCCATATAAGGAGTTCATACATTTCGGACTTACATCACAGGATATAAACAACACTTCAGTACCCCTGTCAATCAAGGAGGCTCTGGAGAACGTGTATTACCCCGCAATCCAGTCACTCATTGACAAACTGGAGGAGTATGCACAGCGTTGGAAGGATGTTCCCATGCTGGCCCGTACCCACGGACAGCCCGCTTCACCCACACGTCTGGGCAAGGAGATCGAGGTATTCGCCTACCGTATGCGCGAGCAGCTCAAGCAGCTCAAGGCAGTTCCCCTGTCAGCAAAGTTCGGCGGTGCCACCGGTAACTTCAACGCTCATCATGTAGCTTATCCCGACATTGACTGGAAGGCATTCGGCGCGGGGTTCCTGGCCGATAAGCTCGGACTGGTCCGTGAGGAATATACCACACAGATCTCCAACTATGACAATCTGGCTGCCCTGTTCGATGCAATGAAGCGTATGAACACCATCCAGATAGATATGAACCGCGACTTCTGGCAGTACATATCTATGGAGTACTTCAAGCAGCAGATCAAGGCCGGTGAGGTTGGCTCAAGCGCAATGCCTCACAAGGTCAATCCCATAGACTTTGAGAATGCCGAGGGAAACCTGGGTATGGCAAACGCCATTCTGGAGCATCTGGCACGCAAGTTGCCGGTATCACGTTTGCAGCGTGACCTGACAGACTCTACCGTTATCCGTAACGTGGGTGTTCCTTTCGGCCATCAGATGATTGCAATAGCAAGTTCACTCAAGGGACTTGGCAAACTGCTCATTAACGAGCATAAGATTGCTGCCGATCTGGACGGATGCTGGAGCGTAGTTGCCGAGGCCATCCAGACAATCCTGCGCCGTGAGGGCTATCCTCATCCTTATGAGGCACTCAAGGCCCTGACCCGTACCAACAGTCAGGTGACTCAGCAGTCCATTAGCGAATTTATTGACGGACTTAACGTTAACGATAATATTAAAAATGAACTTAAAGCCATAACGCCTGGCAACTATTTCGGCGTGTGATAATTATTTCAGAAATCTAAATCATTGACGAAGCCGTGATGGCTTCACCCTAACAACAATTACAATTATGATGGAAACAGAAAATGGAAACAGATTCTACGACGAGAGCGGGAATCAGGAAGAACAGGAGAACAGCTTCAACAGATTTAACGGTAATTCGGATGACAACAACCAGAATGCTAACCGTCGCGAAGGTCGCCCCCGTTTTGTGAGGGTTGAGTACAACAACAATCGTCCCCAATATTCAAGAGTTGAGCGTCCTCAGCGCCAGGATGGTGAACAGGGCTACAATCAGGATCGTCCCCGCCAGCAGTATGGTCAGCGTCAGCAGTATGGCGGCTACCAGAACCGTGGTTACAACAATAATCGTCCGCAGTACGGACAGCAGCGTTACGGACAGAACCGTCCGTATAACAATAACGGCGAGGAGGGCCAGCCCCGTTTCTACAGGGAGCGCGTCCAGGGCCAGAACGGTGAGGTAAATGACGGCGGCGGTTACCAGCGTCAGGGCGGCTATCAGCGCCAGGGTGGCTACGGCCAGCGTCAGGGCGGATATCAGCAGCGTCAGGGCGGTTATGGCCAGCGCCAGGGTGGTTACGGTCAGCGCCAGGGTGGTTACGGCCAGCAGGGAGGTTTTCGCAAGCCCATGCAGAAGCGTCAGGACAACCGCAAGCGCATAGAGTATCAGGATGTCATTCACGATCCCGAGGAGGAGATACGTTTGAACAAGTACCTGGCAAATGCCGGTGTATGCTCACGTCGTGAGGCCGATGAATTCATCCAGGCTGGTGTAGTTAAGGTTAACGGCCAGACCGTTACCGAGCTGGGTACCAAGGTACATCGCGGAGACAACGTGCTGTTCCACGACCAGCTGGTAAGCATAGAGCGCAAGATCTACATTCTGCTCAACAAGCCAAAGGATTGCGTTACCACAGTTGATGATCCCCAGGAGCGCAAGACAGTTATGGATTATATCAAGGGTGCCTGCAAGGAGCGTGTATATCCCGTAGGCCGTCTTGACCGCAATACGACAGGTGTTCTGCTTCTTACCAATGACGGTGAGATGGCAAGCCGCCTGACACACCCCAAGTTCCTCAAGAAGAAGATCTATCATGCACGTCTGGACCGCGCTGTCAGCGCCGAGGATCTGCAGAAGCTTCTTGACGGTGTCAACATCGGCGAGGAAGAGGGCGATATCGTACGTGCCGATGAGGTAAGCTACGTAAACGATGACAAGACCCAGGTAGGTATTGAGATCCACTCAGGCCGCAACCGCGTGGTTCGTCGTATGTTCGATGCTCTGGGTTACCGCGTAACCAAGCTTGACCGCGTTCAGTTTGCCGGTCTTACCAAGAAGCGTCTGCGTCGCGGCGATTGGCGTTTCCTCACCGAGAAGGAGGTCAACATGCTCCGTATGGGTGCTTACGAATAATTAATCACGAATTAAATCTGAAACAATGGATACAAAGAGAACAAGGATTGTCGACCTCCTTAAGCGTACCGATTTCGGTCAGGAGGTGCTCGTCAAGGGTTGGGTGAGAACAAAGCGTGGAAGCAAGAGCGTAAACTTCATTGCCCTCAATGACGGCTCGACAATCAAGAATGTTCAGATTGTGGCTGACCTTGAAAAGTTCAGCGACGAGCTGATGAAGCAAATCACCACCGGTGCCTGCCTGAGCGTAAAGGGTACCATGGTCGAGAGCATCGGCTCCGGTCAGGCCGTCGAGGTCCAGGCCAAGGAGATTGAGGTCCTGGGTCTGTGCGGTGATGACTATCCCATGCAGAAAAAGGGTCAGACATTCGAGTACATGCGTCAGCACGCTCATATGCGTCTGCGCACCAACACTTTCGGTGCCGTGATGCGTATCCGTCACAACATGGCCATGGCCATCCATACCTACTTCCACGAGCATGGATTCTTCTATTTCCATACTCCGCTTATCACTGCAAGTGACTGCGAGGGTGCAGGTAACATGTTCCAGGTAACCACCAAGAACCTCTACGACCTCAAGAAGGATGACCAGGGCAAGATTATTTACGATGATGATTTCTTTGGTCAGCAGACTTCACTTACCGTAAGCGGTCAGCTGGAGGGTGAGCTTGGTGCAACCGCTCTTGGAGCCATCTATACTTTCGGTCCTACCTTCCGTGCCGAGAACTCCAATACTCCGCGCCACCTTGCCGAGTTCTGGATGATTGAGCCCGAGATTGCTTTCCTGGATCAGGAGGAGCTGATGGACCTTGAGGAGGATTTTATCAAGTACTGCGTACGCTGGGCACTTGACCACTGCCAGGATGACCTGGAGTTCCTGAACAACATGATTGACAAGACTCTGCTGGAGCGTCTGCAGAGCGTACTCAAAGAGAGCTTTGTACGTCTTACATATACTGAGGGTATCAATATCCTTCAGGATGCAATCAAGAATGGCAGGAAGTTTGAGTTCCCCTGCAACTGGGGCGATGACCTGGCCAGTGAGCACGAGCGCTACCTGGTTGAGGAGCACTTCCGCAAGCCCGTTATCATGACTGACTATCCTACAGCCATCAAGTCATTCTACATGAAGCAGAATGAAGCTACTCCTGATGGCGGTTCAATAGGTTATCATGGCGTTAAGGCACCCGCATCAACCATGCAGGGTACCGATGTCCTCTTCCCGCAGATTGGTGAGATCATCGGCGGTTCAGTACGTGAGGCAGACTATGACAGACTGATGGGTGAGATCAACCGCCGTAAGATGGATATGACACATCTGTGGTGGTATCTTGATACCCGCCGCTGGGGTTCATGCCCGCACGCCGGTTTCGGCCTTGGCTTTGAGCGTCTGATACTCTTCGTAACAGGAATGCAGAATATCAGGGATGTAATACCCTTTCCTAGAACTCCACGTTCCGCGGAGTTCTAAAAAACGGTATTACAGGGCCTTGTCTATACCCCCTAAATCCCCGGAGGGGACTTGGTCGCTTCGCTCCGATTTATTTAAAAACGCTCTGACCACATGGTTGGAGCGTTCTTTTTTTGCCACCTTCGACCTTAGGGAACTTTAGCTCGCGTAAACCCATTTTGCTCCCTAAGGTGAGGGGGGAGCCCCTGATTTTGCATATTTCCTGCTCACCTTAGGGAAGAAATCGCTTCCACCTGCGTTCTAACTCCCTAAGGTGAGGGGGTAGCCCGCGGGAAAGCGTATTTAGCGGTGACGTTAGGGATGAAAATGGCTCTACGTGCGATATGGCTCCCTAAGGTCGGGGAAGCGGTGTGTTAGCGGGAGGTGAGGCGGAAATAGAGGCGGAGGGACCAGACCAGGAGAGTGACCATTGCCCAGCGGAACAGGAGCATCCAGTACCACTGGCCTCCCATGGCTGCAAAGAGCATCAGGTCCTCAAGATTGCTGTGCGATATGCCAATGTGGGTGTTGAGTTCCATGATGCTGCGGTCCGAAATCTTGCCGCGCTCCATCTCATCCATGATTGCGGCCGATCCGTAAGACAATCCTACCACGTTTGCCACGATCCAAAGGAATGATGTTTCCTTGGGAAGGCCGAAAAGAGTGAGCAGCGGACTGAAGAACTTTGATATGTATGTCATGATGCCATACTCATAGAACACGCGCTGAATGATGTTGAGCAGCGTGATGAGTACGGTCATCCATAGGGCGAGTTTGAGCAGTCCCTTGAACCAGACCACGAACATGGGCCAGAACTCCTCCTTTATATTAAAGAAGGGTATGTCTGAAAGATTGACTGCGGTTGAGTCAAATACAGGCTTGCCAGGCAGCAGTTGGTTCATGATGATACCCAATGCGATGGAGCCCAGCGTACGCAGTATAACTGTATACGTGATGTTAGTACCGGTCTTTTTCTGTACCGCACACTCTACGACCATAGCATGCGCAGCCAGCGTCATTGTACCCAGAATGGTGATTTGGCGGACAGTAAGGTCCAGGGTGGATACTACGGCAATGCACGAATAGACGTTGATGAAGTAACCGCTGACGTACGCCAGTGAAGCGTCACCGGGCAGTCCGAATATCTGGAATACGGGACTTACTGCGGCGGCAATCCAAGTCAGTATGCCGGTATATTTGAGCAGCAGCATTACGAAAGATACGATGGCGGTAATCTTGAATATCCACCAAATCGTCTTCATTGCCCTTGGTACAGCCTGTTTTACAACCTTTTTGAACCTTTCCATTAGTGCCTTGTCCTAAAACGGCTGCAAAGATAATCTTTTATTCGCGCAGTAACCCAACGGATTCTTTTCAAAGATTTTTATCTTTGCAGTTACTACAAAACAATTGCTATATGAGAACTTATAAGTTTCTGGCAGCTTTGATGGCTGTCGTGATATCAGGTGCTGCAAGTGCGCAGACAGTACAGGGCTCAGTTGATGATGGCTTTACCATCAAAGCCGGTAATGTGACAATGACCGTCAGTGCCAAGGAGGGCGGTAAAATCATGTCATATAAGTATGATGACAAGGAGATGCTTTCCCAGTTAAGGATGGCCAACCAGTATGGCAGTACGTTCTGGACCAGCCCCCAGAAGGAGTGGAACTGGCCGCCCGTAACGGAGTTTGACAGAGGCGCCTATACCGATGAGACCGATGCTTCCAAGAGTTCAAAGTCACTGCTGCTGACCAGCCAGGTTGCACGCAAACTGCCGTTCCAGATTCAGAAACAATATACTCCTGACCCAAAAGGAAAGTACATCAGGGTGTCATATACCATAGTAAATAAAGGTGATGCTGAACGCCAGGTGGCTCCATGGGAGATCTCACGTGTCGTGGCCGATGAAAGCGGACTGATATTCTTTGACGCTCCCGTTGAGGGTATTACCCCCGCCGGACTGATTCCGTTCAAGGGTGAGGCAGGTGCATCATGGTATTCGTTCGAGCAGGCAAACCAGAACCGTAAGATAAACGCTGACGGTAAAGGTTGGCTGGCCTATGCCGCCGACGGTCTGCTGATGATCAAGAAGTTTGATGACATTACACCGTCACAGCCGGCTCCCGATGAGGCCGAGATTCAGGTCTATGTGAATCAGGGCAAGACCTACATTGAGCTGGAGAGTCAGGGCGAGTACAGGAAACTCGCTCCGGGCGAGAGCCTTACATGGACAGTTGACTGGTATCTGATTCCTCTCAAGGATGAGCCGGTTCCTTCAAAGAAACTGCTTGATCTTGTCCGCAAGACTATCAAATAACAACTGATTTATCCTGTTTGATGAAAAGAATCCCCGTCATTGGTCTTATGATGGTGTTTGCCGTCTGTGTCCAGGCGGCAAATGAGAACTGGATGACGGGGCTGCCCGACACGGTACGGGTCTGCAGGGTCTCAATTCCCGGCACGCATGATTCCGGGACTGCGGGCGTATGGTTCCCGATGCGTCATTACGCACGAACCCAATCAATGGATCTGGCGGAGCAGTGGGATGCCGGAATACGTTTCTTTGACCTGCGCCCCAAGTTGGATGGTGACAGACTCAGGATATATCACGGACCGGCCAGTTGTCACATAACGTTTGACGAATCCCTGTTGATCCTGAAACATAAGATTGAAGAAAACCCCACGGAATTCTGTATCGTGATGACCAACAGCGCCGGCGGAGGCCGGAAGGCGGTGGATATGACAATGGAGCAGATCCGCAAATCCATCCCCGACAATATGCTCGCTGTTTTCAAACCCGACATGACTGTGGCCGATATACGCGGACGCATACTCTTTATCCACAGGAACGAACCGTCGGCAGGAACCGCAGTTCCCGGGTGCGTTACGCGTGGCTGGCCGGGAAACGGGATGTTCCAAGGGGCACAGTTGGTATCTGCGGGCAGTGAAACCGCAACGTTATGGGCTCAGGACTGTTATACGTCCGGAAACAGTGACAGTGACGCCTATCTTGATGTCAAGTGGAGAATGATGGAGCATCTGCTGGGGATTTTTACCAAGACCGATGAAACCGTCTGGTGCATAAATCATGCATCGGGATATACGGGTACCGGCGTCAGCACCAACATAAAGAAGAACGCCCGGACCACCAATGCCCGACTGCTGGAATATCTGGATACCCACAAGGCCCCCGTTGGTATTGTTCCCATGGATTTTCCGCAGCAGGAACTGATAGATGCCATCATATTTTTGAATACTTTTGCAGCAGAATAACACCTTACAACATGACACTTAAAGACTTTCTGAATGAGGGCGACAAGTTCGCCAAGTACATAGGCATTGATCTTGTCGAAGTCAAGCCCGGAACGGCAAAGGCTACCATGACTGTTACCGAGCACCATATGAATGCCGGAAACATCTGCCAGGGCGGAGCGCTGTTCACTCTTGCGGACCTGGTATTCGCAGCACTTGTGAATCAGGGCGAGAACATGGCGTTTGCCATCAACTCCACCATATATTATCACGTATCGGCCAAACTGGGCGATGTCCTTACGGCCGAGGGCCATTTTACCAGCCGCCATCCCAAGATTCCGGCAGCCCAGGTTCAGGTTAAGGATCAGAACGGAACGATAATTGCAACATTCCACGCACAGGGGTATACAAAGCGTATGCCGTCACCTTTTTGCGGATTGGAATAAAAATTTTTCAGATTTTAACACTTATTTCCATTTGTTTTCATATCTTTGTCCTTGAAGCATCGCCTATAGTGCTGAAAAGGACAATAAAACGTGAAAACAATATTTATATATGAAGGACTGGAAAAATACTACGGCTTCCAATTTGCAGGAAGTTCAAGAAGACACAACTGAAACATCAAAGTGGACGGGAGGGTTCCCAAGTCTGAACTTGAGTTCGCTGTCTCCATTATCTGCTTCGGTAGGAGAGTAGTTGTTTTAAAACAATTTGGTTATCTTCGCAGTCAGCAAGATAACCAAATTTGTTTTTATATGAAGATCAGAATCATCCTTTTGACAGTATTGGCTGTCATCATTGCCATGCCTGCAACGGCTCAGCGTTCCAGGAAAGCCGGTTCAGTAGAACTCTCATTCAACTATCAGAAACAGTCAGGAGCAGGCTCCAACCAGTGGGCTGTCTGGGTTGAGAACTCAGAGGGCCAGGTTGTCCGCACCCTTACCGTAACTTCATTTACATCAAAGGGCCGTGGCGGCCGCCGCGGTTACACCTTCCGTCCCACCTGCACTCCCACATGGGTCAAGAACGCCAAGGCTGAGGAGATGACCGACGAGCAGATTGATGCCGTAACCGGTGCAACACCCTCACAGAGCGGAATCCAGACTTACACTTGGGATTTCAAGGATGCCGACGGCAAGGAGGTTCCTGCAGGTGATTACAAGATATATCTGGAGGCCACTCTCTACTTTAACAGCATAGTTCTTTACAGCGGCTCATTCTCAACCAAGGACAAAGCCGGTGAGATTGTTCTCACCTCAACCCTGACCGAGGAGGATGAGGCTCACAAGAACATGATCACTGAGGTCAAGGCAGCCCTCAAGTAATTAGAAAGTTATAGATCCCTTTAGTGCGGCGGCCGACGAACAGTCAGTCGCCGTTACTGTTACCTTACCGGTGGCCGATGTATGGCGGATGTATGCAGTCATGCGTCCCTGATATGTGCTGAATACCGCACTCTTATGACTGGTTTCATGTGCCAGGACATCGGCATTATCGACCCCTATCAGTTCCGCACCTTCCACTTTCAGTTCAATGCTGCAGTCGCTGTTGGGACATATGGTACCGTTACTGTCGGTAATCTGAACGGATAGTATCTCCACATCGTCAAAGCCTGTTCCGGCACGGCTTCCTGCCGGTTCAATGTTGATACGTGTGGGCTCATCGGCCGTAACGGATGTGTATCGGGCCATCTCAGTTCCGTCGTTGTATCCTACGGCCTCAATCCTGCCGGGATTGAAGTTGATGTTGAACAGGGCAGGGCGGGCATTGTCGGGCATGGCCTTGCGACCCTGTGACTCGCCGTTGACAAAGAGCTCCACCTCCTGACAGTTGGAATAGACCTCAATGGCCGCCTGGTCATAAGTATCCATATCGGCCGGTGTCCAGTCCGATATCAGTGCACCCGCGCCGTTGTTGTCGGCGTGGCGGGCAAAAGCCACCATCGGCTCTTTCATCCACCAGCTGCCGCGCTGCAGGCCGGTAGGTTTGACTGCTCCCGTCACATCCAGCAGGGCGGTACTCCACATAACCTGGGGCCAGGCGGCCTCGCCAAGATAGTCGATGCCGGCCCAGAGGAACTGGCCGCACAGTGAAGGATCGTCACGCAGCATCAGCCACGACTGTACGTCATGAGTATTCTCGGTGCCTATGATTGCTTTCTCGGGGTGTGCCTCATGATAGGCCTTGAGTTCATCCACACGGTAGTTCTGGCCTACCACATCCATCATCTCGGCAAATCCGTTGCGGTATACTCCCGATGAGTTGGGGCGGAACAGGGCCATGGTTACCGGACGGGTATTGTCCAAGGAGTGAACCAGATCCTGCTGCTTGCGGTACTTGTCAAAACCCTGCTCATTGTTCAGGTTGTCACGGATCTCATTGCCTATGCTGTAAATCACAACGCAGGGATGGTTGCGCGCCTGCTCTACCATGGCTCGGGTATCACGCTCCCACCATTCGCCAAAATAGAGGTTGTAACCCTTTTCGGCGTGGTTCTTGGGTGAGTTCCAGGTGTCGAATGATTCGGCCATGAACAGGAATCCTATGCGGTCGCAAAGATCCATGAATGCCGGATCGGCCGGGTTGTGGGCCATCCTTATGGCGTTCACTCCAAGTTTGCGTAACTGCTGCAGACGGTACTCCCAAACCGATGCCGGTACGGCGGTTCCCAATGCCCCTGCATCGGAATGCAGGCATACGCCGTACATCTTTATATTCTGTCCGTTCAGGAAAAAGCCTTTTTCATTGTCAAAGCGTATGGTGCGCAGACCGGTAGTCACGGTCTCTTTATCCAGTTCCTTGCGGCCATCCATGACCGATACCTCAAGCGTATACAGATAGGGGTCATCTATTGACCAGAGATGAGGATTCTTTATATCTATGCTTCCGCTAATCTCTGTCTGTAAGCCGGCTCCTATCTGGACTGCAGAACTGTTACCTCGGGTTACTGTCTTGCCGTCAGCACCCTTAAGGATATATTGAAGGCTTACCTTTATATCTTTATTGTATGTGTTCGATATGTTGGTCTTTATGTAAATCTTACCGTCATTATATGATGCAAACGCTCCGTTTGCGGTTATGTGGCAGACATTTTTGCTTACCAAGCGTACGTGGCGGTTTATTCCGCTGCCCGTGTACCAGCGTGATGCAGGTTGGACTGAATTGTCCACACGCACGGCAATTGTGGCCTCCTTACCAGGAGTAACAAGATCAGTGATATCATATGTAAATCCCACATATCCGTTGGGCCGGTATCCCGCCAACTGGCCGTCCACATATACGCTGCTGCATGCCATCACACCGTCAAACTCAAGGAACAAACGCTCATCGGCCCCGATATCAGCCTTTATGGTCTTGCGGTACCAGCCTATACCAGTAGGAAGATATGCACCGCCCTGTCCGCTGGGATTACTCCTGTCAAACTCCCCCTCAATGCTCCGGTCATGCGGCACATCCACCGTGCGCCATCCCTCCACACCGGCCAGTTGATCAACAGTAGCCTCACTCAGCACAAACTCCCAACCGGCGTCTAAACTCCGGCTCTCCCGCGCCGTCATAGCATAAGAAATCAGAAAACTCAGCAGAAATATGTATTTCCTCATGTCCAACCATTTTTAATTGCAGTTACAAACTTAAGCAGAATCTTACAGCTCTGTATATGTTAGGGAGGAAAAAGGCTGTACCTGCGTTGTGCTTCCCTAAGGTGGGTGGGTGTTCCGCGTTCTTTCGTATTTGTGGCGCACCTTAGGGAGAGAAATGGCCGTACCTGCGTTCTGTTTCCCTAAGGTTGGTGGGTGCGGAGCGTTATGAGGTTGAAAAACGAAAAAAACTCAAACGTTTTGTGCGCTATTTCATTGAAAAAGTGTAATTTTGCGAGCCGATTATTATCAACCCTTGCATAAAGGGTTAGTTATTAGCGTGTTAAACCCCCGAGTACGGGTTCTGCGGTATAGCGTAACTGCTGAATTCAAGCGTTTAGGGAGTTTCCATGACGTCGGGAGACGGAGAGGTTGCGTAGAGTAATGAATGTTTAATTATTGATTTAAAGTTTAGAATGGATACTTTAAGTTACAAGACTGTTTCGGCCAACAAGGCTACCGTAAATAAGGAATGGGTCGTGGTTGACGCCAAGGACCAGGTCCTGGGCCGCTTCGCCGTGAAGGTTGCCAAGCTGCTCCGCGGTAAGTATAAGACTAATTTCACTCCGCACGTAGACTGCGGCGACAATGTCATCGTTCTCAATGCCGATAAGGTTGTCCTGACCGGTAAGAAATGGACTGACAGGGTTTATCTGCGTTACACCGGTTATCCCGGTGGTCAGCGTGAGACCACACCTGCACAGTTGATGGCTAAGCCCAACGGTGCTGAGAGACTTATGAAGAAAGTTGTTAAGGGTATGCTTCCCAAGACAAAGCTTGGTGACAAGCTCATTGACAACCTCTATGTTTATGCAGGTACAGAGCACAAGCATGAGGCACAGCAGCCCAAGGCAATCGATATCAATTCACTTAGTTAATTTGAAAGAGAATGGAAGTAATCAATGCAATAGGCCGTCGTAAAAGCGCCGTGGCACGTGTCTTCGTTTCAGAAGGTACAGGTAAGATTACCATCAACAAGAGAGATCTCGCAGTATACTTCCCGTCATCACTGCTTCAGTACGTAGTTCTCCAGCCCCTCAAGAAACTTGATGTTGCTGAGAAGTATGATATCAAGGTGAACCTGGACGGTGGCGGTTACAATGGCCAGGCCAATGCCCTGCGTCTTGCAATTGCCCGCGCTCTTGTTAAGATCAATCCTGATGACAAGAAGGCTCTTCGTTCAGAAGGCTTCCTGACCCGTGATGCCCGCTCTGTTGAGCGTAAGAAGCCCGGTCAGCCCAAGGCACGTCGCAGATTCCAGTTCAGTAAGCGTTAATACGCCGAATCTGTGTTTAGTATCTAAACTGTCGGGATCTGCCGCTTAAGGGACAGCTACCCGATGGTTGTTAAAAAAGAATGTAAACAAACTAACAAACTATTTATGTCAAGAACAAATTTTGAACAGCTTCTCGAAGCTGGTTGCCACTTCGGCCACCTGCGCCGCAAATGGAATCCCGCTATGGCTCCTTATATCTTCATGGAGCGCAATGGCATTCATATCATCGATCTTAACCAGACTGTAGCCGCTATCGATCAGGCTGCTGAGGTTCTCAAGCGCATGGCTCGCGACGGAAAGAAGATCCTCTTCGTTGGTACCAAGAAACAGCTCAAGGAGCTTGTTGCACAGAAGGTATCAACCGTTGGTATGCCTTACGTTATTGAGCGCTGGCCCGGTGGTATGCTCACAAACTTCCCCACAATCCGCAAGGCTGTGAAGAAGATGGCCACTATCGACAAGCTGACTCAGGACGGTACATATTCAAACCTTTCAAAGCGTGAGATCCTCCAGATCACACGTCAGCGCGCCAAGCTGGAGAAGAACCTTGGTTCTATCGCCGACCTGTCACGTCTGCCGGCTGCTCTGTTCGTAATTGACGTTCTCAAGGAGAACATCGCCGTACGTGAGGCCAACCGTCTGGGTATCCCCGTATTCGCTATCGTTGATACCAATAGTGATCCTTCAAATATTGACTACGTCATTCCTGCAAACGATGACGCTACCAAGTCAGTTGACGCTATCCTGACCGCTTGCTGCGATGCTATCGCTGAGGGTCTTGCTGAGCGTAAGGCTGAGAAGGGTGACGAGGCCGCTGATGAAGAGGCTGGTGAGAAGGCTGAGAAGCCCCGTCGCGAGCGTATCCGCAAGGTAGCCAAGAAGGAAGAGACTCTTGATGAGGCTCCCGCCGCTGAGGCTGCTGCCGAGGAAGCTCCCGCTGCTGCTGAGGCTCCTGCCGAGGCTCCCGCCGAGGAGGCTCCCGCAAAGCCCAAGCGCACCCGCAAGGCTGCTGCTCCCAAGGATGACAAGAAGGAGGCTGAAGCTTAATTTTTAACGCTAAAAACTAAAGAAAAATGGCTGTAACACTTGATGATATTAAAGCCCTGCGCACCAAGACCGGTGCCGGTATGTCAGATTGCAAGAAGGCTCTCACCGAGGCTGAAGGCGATTTTGAGAAGGCTATTGAGATAATCCGCAAGAAGGGTCTGGCAGTTGCTGCAAAGCGTTCTGACCGTGAGGCTTCCGAGGGTTGCGTACTGGTAAAGGTTGACGGTAACTTCGGCGCTATCATAGCTCTTAAGTGCGAGACCGACTTTGTTGCCAACAACAAGGATTTCATTGCTCTGACTCAGAGCATCCTGGATGCCGCTGTTGCCGCTAAGGCCAAGTCTCTTGACGAGGTTAAGGCTCTGCCTATGGATGGCAAGACCGTAGCTGATATCGTTCTGGAGCGCACAGGTATCGTAGGTGAGAAGCTCGAGCTTGATGGTTACAACTACCTTGAGGCTCCCGAGATCGCTTCTTACAACCACCAGGGTAAGAACTTCCTCTGCTGCCTGGTTGCCTTCAACAAGGAGGTATCAGACAAGGAGTACGTTCACGAGATCGCTCTGCAGGCTCAGAATCCTATCGCTGTAAAGCCCGAGGAGGTTCCCGCCGACATCGTAGCCCGCGAGAAGGAAATCGCTGCCGACAAGGCACGCGAGGAGGGCAAGCCCGAGAACATGATTGAGCGTATTGCTGAGGGTCGTATGAAGAAGTTCTACGATGAGAGCTGCCTTTTGAACCAGAAGTACATCGTTGACGAGAAGAAGACCGTTGCCGAGTACCTGAAGGCTCTGGATAAGGACCTCACCGTAACTGCTTTCCGCAGATTCACTCTGAAATCAGAATAATTCATTCAAGATTTCTCCATAACACAGAAGGGTCAGACCCCTTTGTGTCATCTTGAAATGATTTTGTCTGGGTATATCCCAGAGAGAGCAGTTTGGCCTTGAGTTTCTCGCGGAAATCGCCCTGGATTATTATCTCGCCGTCCTTGGCCGATCCTCCGCAACCGCAGAATGTCTTGAGGGTGCGGGCCAGTGTCTCCATATCGGCCTGCGGGCCCTGGAATCCGCTTATGACGGTCACGGTTTTGCCTCCGCGGCCGTTCTTTTCCATCCTGAGACGCAGTTTCTGTTGCTGTGGCGGCAGTAACTCCTGCTCGGGCTCACTGTCGGTCTGATAGTTGAAATCAGGGTTGGTGGAGTACATCACTCCGAGCCTCTCTTTCCAATCGTTATTGCTATTCTTTCCCATAGTGATGACAAATATAGTGCAAGCCGAGAGGAGAAAAAAGAGTTTACTCGTTTTTATCCCGAGGCGAAGCCTATATTCAAAGCGAAGCTTTAAAATTAGTAACTTTGTGCCAATTAACAGGCCAATTATGAAAATCATCTGCGTCGGAATGAACTACTCCAGGCACAATAAAGAACTGGGGGAAACGTTATTAACTCCGGAGAATCCGGTCATTTTCATGAAGCCGGACTCTGCGATCCTAAGGAACCGCCGTCCGTTTTTCCTGCCTGATCATTTGGGCCGTGTGGATTACGAGACGGAGCTTGTGGTGAGGATAAACCGTCTGGGCAAGAGCATCAGCGCAAGGTTCGCTGACCGCTACATAGATGCTGTTACCTTGGGCATAGATTTCACGGCACGCGATATGCAGAATGATTTCCGCCGGAAAGGGTTGCCGTGGGAGCTTTGCAAGGGTTTTGACCAATCGGCTGTTGTGGGTGACTGGATTCCGAAGGATAAGATAGGAGACCTGCAGAATCTGCATTTCCGCCTTGATATAGACGGCAATACCGTTCAAGAAGGGCATACGGCCGATATGATATTTCCCGTTGCAAGGATAATTGAGTATGTGAGCGGTTTCTGTACCCTTAAGACCGGCGACCTGATTTTCACCGGAACTCCGGTCGGAGTAGGTCCTGTCAGTATAGGACAGCATTTGCAGGGATTCCTTGAGGATAAGAACGTATTGGATTTTCATATAAGATAGACTTGAACAGAAAGTCGGCCTTAATCCTGATTATGCTTTTGTGCGCGGGCGCAGGTATGCACGCGCAGAAATCACGTTTTGTGGATGTGGACTGGACATCCATGAGACAGGATTCGGTACGTCCCTGGAGCGGTTTTGGAATCGATCTGGAGGGCTGCTGGCAGGATTCCGACTATCAGGCTGCAATAGAGTATCCTGAGCTGTCAAGGATTGGCATAGAAGATCTGAAGCGATGGAACCTGAGGCCCGATGACATTCCGTCATGGCCGGTAATGGAAACCAGTGTCGGAGTATCGCACGGGAGTGCCACATTTGATGCAGGATTCCTTCCCATAATCAAACGTGACGGCGGGTATTACGCCATACTCTCATACAAATCCGTTGTCAGTTCCAAACCGGCCCCGTCAAAGGCTTCGTTGAATAAGCCGCTTCCGGCTGAACGTTACACATACAACTCGGCCCTATCAAACGGCAAATGGATCAAGATAAAGATTGCAGAATCAGGCATATACAAGCTTACGAACAGTTCGCTTCGTGCCATGGGTTTCAGCGATCCGTCAAAGGTCCGCCTCTTTGGTTACGGCGGTGCAGTGCTGCCTGAAACTGACATTCAGGACCTGACCGATGACCTGCCGGAGCAGCCCCTGTGGAGAGGTGACGGTTACATGCTCTTTTACGGTCAGGGTCCCGTAAGTTGGAAAAAGACTGCTCAGGGATATGAGCATGAGGTCAATACATACTCCGACTGGGGCTACTATTTCCTGACAGACCGTACGGATTCCATAAGCACATCGTTCGCAGTTCTGGATGCCGATACCGTTCCGGGTTTATTGATTGATACCTATCCCGACTATACGGTTTATGACCCGGATGAGTTCAGCTGGTACCGTTCCGGCCGACGCATGTTTGAACGTTATGATTATGCCAACGGCAACTCCAAATCATACAAGTTTGACCTGGAGGGTCTGGCAAGTGACAGCGTGGGCGTCAGGGTGGCTTTCTCATCCTCATCGGCCAAAACGACTAAGGTTACGGTCAATGTGAACGGAACGGATGCCGCTGTTCTGAACATTGGTACGTCGGAGATAGCGGCGGTTGCCGAGAAATCATTCGTAAGCCGCGGACAGTTTGCGGAACACAACACCATACGCCTGGTACATGACCGTGCGTCGGGCGAATCGGGCCATCTGGATTATATCCGTATCAATTATCTGCGCAAGTTGGCTCTGTACGGCTCAAGCACGGTGTTCCGTGTGGACAGTCAGGCGGATGGAGCCAGTTTCAGCATATCTGGTTCAAATGCCGATGTCCAGGTATGGAAACTGTCGGCCGATGGAACGGGCTGTATCGTACCTTCCGTTTATGCAGACGGTGTTACCACCACTCTTGCAGCCTCATACGGCGCCGATGATATCCTGGTTGCGGTGAACGTCAAAGGCAGTTTCCCGGAGCCTGTGAAAGTGGGTGAGGTCAGGAATCAGAACCTTCACGGACTTGGTCCGGTTGATATGGTCATAGTGGTTCCTGCATCGGACAGACTGACTGCAGCTGCAGAGCGTCTGGCTGCGGCTCACAGGGCTATTGACAGCCTCTCGGTGGCCGTGGTTCGTGCCGATATGATATACAACGAGTTCTCATCGGGTACACCTGATGCTACCGCCATACGCCGTTTCATGAAGATGCTGTATGACCGCAGTGATGAGACATCGGCCCCGAAGTATCTGATGCTGATGGGTAACGGAGCCTGGGACAACCGCATGCATGTTTCTGACTGGGCAGGTCAGGATCCGGATGATTACCTGCTCTGTTACGAATCATACGAGTCGTTGAGTCATACCGCATCATACGTGATGGAGGACTATTTCGGACTCCTGGATGATTCCGAGGGTAAGTCGCTGCTCACTGAGAAGGTTGATCTGGGAGTAGGCCGCCTGCCGGTTATAAATGCTTCACAGGCAAGAGAGAAGGTGGACCGGATCATTGAGTATATGTCCGGTACATATGCTGGCGCATGGTGCAACAGGATACTTGTGTTGGGCGATGACGGTGACGACAATATCCATATGAATGATGCCGATAAGGTGGCAGGCATTTACAGTAGCGTGAATCCGGCCATTGATGTCCGTAAAGTATATTGGGATGCCTATCAGATGGAAGTTACGGCGTCATATAACGGCTATCCTTCAATCCGTAAGCTGCTTATGGAACAGTTGGAGGAGGGCGCGCTCATTGTGAACTACTCCGGACACGGAAGTACCGAGGTGCTGTCGCACGAACTCGTAATGAGCAAGGCCGATATGGGCAGACTCAAGTCCAAACACCTGCCTTTCTGGATAACGGCATCATGTGACATTGCTCCGTTTGATTCTCCCCAGGAGAGCATGGGTATGAACCTGATATGCAATACCGAAGGCGGTGCCATAGGTATGCTTGCCACAACCAGGACCGTATTTGCCAGTCTGAACGGAACCATAAACCGCAGTTTCAGCAAATATGTGGTCACCCGTTCGGCCAGCGGCCGTATGAATACTCTCGGTGACGCATTGCGCCTGGCCAAGAACGAACTTGTGACATCTGGCACAGGTGAGAATGACCGCACTGAGAACAAAATCCATTTTGTGCTTCTTGGTGACCCTGCATTACGTCTTGCCGTAGCGGAACTCAAAGCGGTGGTGGATGGTTTCAATGATTCCGATGACCAGCCTGCGGATACAGCCAAGGCCGGTTCCGTCATAACGGTGAAAGGTCATATTGAATGTAACGGTGAACGCGTAACTGATTACAGAGGACTGCTTACAAGTACCGTATATGACAGCGAGCGTGTCATAACCTGCCGTAACAATCTTAAGACGGCCGAGGTTCCGTTTACTTTCTCTTACCGTGACCGTGTTCTCTATTCCGGTACAGACTCCGTAAAGAACGGTGAATTCAGTTTCACGTTCCCCGTTCCCATGGATATCAACTACTCTAACCAGAGCGGTCAGATAATACTCTTTGCTGCCGGCAATGACGGCCGCAATGCCAACGGCGAATATGAAAACTTCAAGGTGGGCGGAACAGCCGACGGACTGGCCAATGACTCCATAGGTCCGGTTATAAGGCTGTATCTCAATACCCCTACCTTCCAGTACGGAGCAAGCGTGAATGCAACTCCCATGCTTGTCGCAGACTTGTTTGACAACTCGGGACTCAACACCTCCGGCAACGGACTGGGACATGACATACTGCTTATAATCGACAACAATCCCAACTGGACATGGGTCCTGAACGGAGACTTTGAGCAGACTGCAGGAGATTTTACCAGCGGCCGAGTCAAGTTTACCATTCCGGAACTGCCCGAGGGCAAGCATGAGCTGATGCTCCGCGCATGGGATGTCATGAATAACTCTACGACCGTTTATCTTGGATTCAAGGTGGTGAATGACCTTAAGCCCAAGTTCTCGATAGATGTAACAGACAGTCCGGCACGTGAAAGGACCGCCTTTGTCATAACGCATGACCGTCCGGGCCAGAATGCCAGTTTCACCATCCAGGTTTTGAGTTCTGACGGAACGCTGCAGTGGATGACCACCCAGAGGGATGATTCCGGCTCAGGCGTCACCGTCATAGACTGGAACCTGCATAGCAGTGCCGGCCACAGATTGCGTGCGGGTCTGTACATCGTGCGGGCATCGGTCGGAACTGATGGAGGCGCAAGTTCATCGGCCACATGTAAGATGGTCATAGTGAGCCCGTAATACAATAAAAGCCCTGTTTTGGAGTTAATATTATGATGAAAAATAAGATAACAAGATTGTTGATGGCGGCAGGACTGATAATGTCAGTCCAGACACTTCACGCCCAGAAGGAGATGTTCAACCCGGTATATACCGGCGTGACATCGCTTTCAATCGCTCCTGACTCCCGTGCAGGTGCCATGGGTGATGTGGGTTGCGCCACCGATCCTTACATGGATAACAACAGCCAATACTGGAACCCCTCAAAATATCCGTTCACAAACAGTCAGGCAGGCGTATCGCTCTGCTATACCCCTTGGCTCCGTAAACTGGTCAGCGACATTGACCTGGCCAATCTTACCGGCTATTACAAGCTTGATGACAACTCGGCATTGAGCGGTTCACTGACATACTTCTCATTGGGTGAGGTGTTCGTGTCGGTTGACGGCGGACAGACCATCGGCAATTTCGCCATACATCCCTATGAGATGGCAATAGACTTTGATTATTCCCGCAAGCTCTCCCAGAACCTGTCGGCAGCCGTAGGTATGAGGTTCATCTATTCGGACCTGCAGTACAACTATGACGATGACGTGTTCCCGGGTAAGGCATTCTCGGCCGATATCTCCATGTTCTATCAGAACTATATCGGCGTAGGCCGCAGGGACTGTCTGCTGGGACTTGGAATCAATGCCTCGAACATAGGCAGCAAGATATCTTATGACGGCGGCCAGACCAACGAGTTCATACCCACCAATCTGCGTATCGGCGCTTCACTTACCGTGCCTATTGACGAGTATAACTCATTTGCAATATCGGCCGATGCCAACAAACTGATGGTACCCACCAAGCCTACATATGCACAGTATATGCAGGACTGGCATCCTGAGGTTGCTTCCGATGCCCGTGACTATATGGAGTACATATCCGAGTACAACGGATGGGTAGCCGAGACCGGTTACAATGAACTGTCACCTATAGCAGGTATATTCAAGTCATTCCACGATGCTCCCGGAGGTTTTGAGGAGGAGTTGCGCGAGATTTACTGGGGCGTAGGTGCCGAGTACAATTACAATGACCAGTTCTTCCTGCGCGGAGGTTATCACTATGAGAACGAGTACAAGGGTAACCGCAAATACTTTACCGTAGGTGCCGGTTTCCATATGAATGTATTCTCACTGGATGCAGCATACCTGATTTCAACCGCCCAGAGCAATCCTCTGGACCAGACATTGCGTTTCACCCTGTCGTTTGATATGGACGGCATTAAGCAGATATTCGGAAGATGACAAACATACGCGTAGGATACGGATTTGACGTCCACCGCCTGGTTGAGGGCCGTGACCTCTGGATCGGCGGAATCAAAATTGAGCATACCCTTGGTCTGCTGGGCCACTCTGATGCCGATGTGCTTATCCATGCCGTATGCGATGCCCTGCTGGGTGCCGCAACCCTGCGTGACATAGGCTACAACTTCCCGGATACCGATATGCAGTACAAGGACATTGACAGCAAGATCCTGCTTAAACGTACTGTAGACCTTCTTGCATCAAAAGGCTGGCAGGTGGTAAACATAGACGCCACCGTCTGTGCCGAGCGTCCAAAACTGAATCCGCATATTCCCGATATGCAGCGCGTCATGGCACAGGTAATGGGCATCGACCCCGACCGCCTCTCAATCAAAGCCACCACAACCGAGAAACTGGGCTTTACCGGCCGCGAAGAGGGCATCTCCGCTCACGCAGTAGCTCTTATCGAACACAATAGGGTCTGACCCCTTTGTGTCGTTTTTCCAAAATGACACAAAGGGGTCAGACCCTATTGTGTTCGGGAACCAATTCGTCAATGGGTTCCCCATTTTTTATCATTTGACGGATTTGGGTGGATGAAATATCCACAAGTGGGCAGTCCAGAATTAATACATTTTCCGGTACACTGTCTATCTGATAGCCCTTGCGCGGATAGACTATTATGCGGTAATTGCTGAGTATGTAGTCCGATTCACGCCAGTTGCTGAACTTGACCCAGTTGTCGGCGCCTATGGTGAGTATGAATTCGCGCTCGGGGTAATCGGCACTTATATGACGCAGTGTGTTTGCTGTGTAAGAGGGCTTGGGCAGATTGAACTCGTAGTCCGATGCAGACACGTGCTCCATATCCTTGACGGCCCGGGCAACCATATCATAACGCAGACGGTCATCGGGCAGGTCCTGATCCTTTTTCCAGGGATTGCAGGGGGTGATAAGCATCCAGACCTCATCGGCCAGTCCCTGTTCCAGCACGCTACGGACAATAGCCAGATGACCATTGTGGAGAGGGTTGAATGTACCTCCGAACAATGCTGTCCTGATGGGCTTAGACATTAAGGAATGACTTGATTGTTGAAAGTGCTTTCTGCTGAGCCTCCTCAAGGCGGTCGTTCACGATCACGACATCAAACCTGGGGGCGAAAGTGAGTTCGTAGCCGGCTTTGGCCACACGCTTGGCAATCATCTCTTCGGAGTCTGTTCCGCGCAGTTTGAGGCGGCGTTCCAGCTCCTCAATCGAGGGCGGCTGTATGAACATGGACAGGGCCTCGTCTCCATAGCATTTCTTGATGTTGCAGCCACCTACGACATCCACGTCAAACACTACGTTCATGCCCTCATTCAGGCGCTTTTCGACCTGCTCCTTAAGGGTACCGTAAAAACAACCCGGATAGACCTCCTCATACTCCAGGAAATCACCCTTTGCAATGCGGGTGCGGAACTCATCGGCTGTAAGGAAAAAATACTCCACTCCGTTTTTCTCGGTACCGCGCGGGGCACGGCTGGTGGCCGATATGGAGAACACCATCTTGAGTTCGGGATGCTGCAGAAGCCACTGAACGATAGTGGATTTGCCTGAGCCTGAAGGGGCTGAGAATATGAGACACTTGCCGCGCATAATCACATTACGTTGAGTACCTGTTCCTTTATCTGCTCCAACTCGTCTTTCATGCGGACCACGATGTTCTGCATCTCGGCCTGGTTGCTCTTGCTTCCCAGGGTGTTGATCTCGCGTCCCATCTCCTGAGCGATGAATCCCAGTTTCTTGCCCTGTCCGTGACCCTCCTCAAGAGTCTTGATGAAGTAGTCCAAATGGTTGGTAAGACGCTGTTTCTCCTCACTAATATCCAGCTTCTCTATGTAGAATATCATTTCCTGCTCAAAGCGGTTCTCATCATAATTGCTGCCTACGGTATTCTGCATGGCGGTACGGATGCGTTCCTTTATCTTGGCAACGCGCTCCTGTTCGTAGGGCTCGACAGACTTAAGCAGGGCCGATATGTTGGAAATTTTCTCGCGGAACTTCTTCTCAAGCGCTACGCCCTCGGCCTTACGGTACTCAACGAGTGCTGCAATCGCACTGTCAACAGCCTTTGATACAGCTGTCCACTCCTCGTCGCTTACCTCGTCCTGCTGGTTGCTGCTTATAACCTCAGGCATGCGCAGAACGGTAGTGATTATGTCCTCAGGAACCTTATAATCAGTCTGGGCTGCAATTGATTCTATCTGCTGCAGGTAGTTGTTGAATATGGCTGCGTTGATGGTCTGAGCACCTGTCTGGTTGGCCGAATCAATATAAAGCGCAAAATCCACCTTGCCGCGCTCCAGTGCGGCGGTAATGCGTGAGCGAATGTCAAGTTCCTTGTCGCGGTAAGCGGGAATAATCTTGGTCGATATATCCATCGCCTTGCTGTTAAGCGACTTTATTTCAACTATCACCTTACGGTTTCCTACTTCGGCAGTAGCCTTGCCGTAACCTGTCATTGACTGAATCATTTTCCTTGAAATTTTTTGGTGATGCAAAATTAGTTATATTTGCAAACTAAGCATCAACAAAACAAACCAATTAAGACAAAAGGATTATGAAAAAGAAATTCATCTGCACCGTATGCGGATACGTACATGAAGGAGACGAGGCACCCGAGCGCTGCCCACAGTGTAAAGCACCCAGAGAGAAATTCAAGGAGGTTGTAGAGGACGGTGAGTCCCTGCAGTTTGCCTGCGAGCATATTCTTGGTGACGGCCAGGTTGGATCGGCCGAGATGGTAAATGACCTGCGTATGCAGTTTAACGGCGAATGCTCGGAGGTGGGCATGTATCTTGCCATGAGCCGTCAGGCCGACCGCGAGGGCTACCCCGAGGTGGCCGAGGCATTCAAGCGCTACGCCTTTGAGGAGGCCGAGCATGCCGCCAAGTTTGCCGAGCTTCTGGGTGAGGTTGTATGGGACACCAAGACCAACCTGGAGAAACGTATGAAAGCCGAGCACGGAGCATGCGAGGGTAAGCTGGCAATTGCCAAGACCGCCAAGGCCCAGAACTGGGATGCAATTCATGATACCGTTCATGAGATGGCCAAGGATGAGGCCCGTCACGGTAAGGGATTCGAGGCACTTTACAAGCGCTATTTCGGCAAGTAAATCCTAAAAAGAGTTATCAAACCGGCTAAAGGCCGTATCGGGGCGGAAATTAGACCCCGATACGGCCTTTTCCTTTGGAAAAATATCCTTAACTTCGCAAATTAATACGTAGATAAGAAGGGATGAGTGTGATAATGCACATAGAGTCAGCTACCGATGGCTGTTCGGTAGCGGTGAGCGATGAGGGCCAGTTGGTCTTTGACAAGGCTGACCGTGAAGGTCATAACAATGCCGTGTCCCTTGGAGTATTGGTCGATGAGGCTTTGTCACTTATTGATAGCCGTGGTCTTAAACTGGATGCCGTAGCAGTCAGTGAGGGGCCGGGTTCATATACAGGACTGCGCATAGGTGTATCAATGGCCAAAGGCGTTTGTTACGGTCGTGGCATTAAGTTGATATCGGTCTCAACCCTCAAACTGCTTTGCGTGCAACCGCTCTTAAGTTTGGAACTGCCCGATGACGCATTGTTGTGTCCCATGATCGATGCCCGCCGAATGGAAGTCTACAGCGCCATCTATGACCGCGCACTCAACGAGGTCCGTGAGATCCGTGCCGATATAGTCGATGCCGATACCTACAAGGAATTCCTGGACAAGCATCCCGTATGGTTCATGGGCAACGGCGCCGCCAAGTGCCGCGAGACCATAAATCATCCCAACGCACATTTCCTGGACGATGTAAACCCTGAGGCACGCTGGATGTTCCCGCTGGCCGAGCAGTCGTTCAACAGGGAAGAGTTCCGTGACGTGGCTTACTTTGAGCCCTATTATTTGAAAGATTTTATTGCTGTTAAACCTAAAAAACTGGTTTGATGAACTACAATACCCAACGAGAAAAGATGCCGATGCCCGAGTACGGACGTGCCGTACAGGAGATGGTTGAGTACGCTGTGACAATCCCCGACCGTGCGGAGCGTCAGCATTGCGCCAACACCATCATCAACATCATGGGCAGCATGTTCCCCACATTGCGTGACGTGCCCGATTTCCAGGGCAAGCTGTGGGATCATCTGGCATTCATGTCGGACTACAAACTGGATATAGACTATCCGTTTGAGATAACCCGTCTTGAGAAGACCCAGCAGAAACCGGATCATATAGACTATCCGGCCGGCGACATACGCTACCGTCATTACGGTCATATCGTCCCGTCATTGATTAAGGTTGCCGTCGATATGCCCGAGGGTCCTGAGCGTAGCCAGTTGGTACGCCTGCTTGCCGTGCAGATGAAAAAGGACCTTATGACCTGGAACAAGGAGCTGGTCAGCGATGAGCGCATTGCCGCCGATATTGACTACTTCTCACACGGACGCATCCGCCTTCAGGATGGTGACCTGGACGTACAGTTCGCACAGGCTCCGCCGCAGCAGCGTCAGGGTCAACACGGAAAGAAAAAGAACAAACGCAGATATTGATATTACGCTATGCCGTCATTTCTTGTAGAGGGAGGTCACAGACTTAAGGGGACCATCTGTCCGCAGGGCGCCAAGAACGAGGTCCTGCAGATTCTTTGTGCCGATGAGGTGACGGTACAGAACGTGCCTGATATCCTTGATGTCAGGAATCTGATAGACATGCTGGCAAATCTGGGTGTCAAGGTACAGAACACCGCTCCCGGTTGCTGGACATTCAAGGCCGATAACATTGACCGCAGTTATGCCGAGAGCATGGACTTCGTGGCCAAAAGCGCCGGACTGCGCGGATCGGTCATGCTTCTTGGACCGCTGTTGGCCCGTCTTGGACACGCTACAGTGAGCAAGCCCGGAGGTGACAAAATTGGCCGCCGCCGTGTGGATACCCATATCAAGGGATTCCAGGCACTGGGCGCCACATTCGTTCTCAACGAGGAGCGCGGATACTTTGAACTCAAGGCCGATCATCTTAAGGGCACCTACATGCTGCTTGACGAGGCATCGGTAACAGGTACCGCCAACATAATCATGGCCGCAGTTCTGGCCGATGGCGTAACGACCATCTACAATGCCGCCTGCGAGCCCTACGTTCAGCAGTTATGCCGAATGCTGGTACGCATGGGCGCCAGGATAGACGGAATAGGCAGTAATCTGTTGACCATAACCGGCGTCAAGGAACTTCATGGGACTAGCCATAAGGTATTGCCCGATATGATCGAGGTGGGCAGTTTCATTGGCATGGCCGCCATGACCCAGAGCGAGATAACCATCAAGGACGTATCGTACCAGAATCTGGGAATCATTCCCGAGAGTTTTGCCCGTCTGGGAATAATGATGGAGCAGCGTGGTGATGACATATACATCCCTGCACAGGAGCACTACCAGATAGATTCGTTCATAGACGGCTCAATAATGACATTGGCCGATGCCCCCTGGCCGGGACTTACCCCGGACCTTCTGAGCGTGCTGCTGGTAACTGCAACCCAGGCCAAGGGCAGCGTACTCATACATCAGAAGATGTTTGAGAGCCGCCTGTTCTTTGTGGACAAGCTCATCGATATGGGCGCTCAGGTGATACTGTGTGACCCGCACCGCGTCGTCAGTTCCCGCTGACCGCCCGCCGTATGTCATCGCCCGATATACGTGCCGGTATTGCGCTGCTCATTGCCGCTATGTCTGCAAAGGGCACCAGCCGCATTGATAACATCGGCCAGATAGACCGCGGTTATCAGAATATCGACGGCCGTCTTAATGCACTTGGCGCCAAGATAACAAGAGAGGATTGATATGATAGAGCAGGGCGAGGTACAGAGAATAGGGCAGATAGTCAAGCCGCACGGAGTAGGCGGCGAGATGGCTGTCACCGTACCCGCATCGCTTTGCTGGACCGATAATATTGACTGCCTGGTATGCTCGCTCGACGGCATTTTGGTTCCGTTCTTTCTGGAATCCATACGCCCCAAGAGCAGCACCACCATCCTGGTCAAGTTTGAAGGTTATGACTCCGTGGAGTCTACGAGCCGGTTTATGGGCGTGACGGTTTATATCCCACTCAAGTATCTGGCAGAGAATGAAGACGAGGAGCCTACGTGGAGCTCGTTCCTTGACTGGAAGGTGATTGATTCAAAAGCGGGATTGCTCGGTACGGTCAATGCCGTCGATGACAGTACTCCCAACATCCTGTTCCAGGTGCGTTACGGAGAGCGTGAGCGAATCATACCGGCCAACCCTGAATGGATCACCAAGGTGGACCGCAAGAACAGAACATTAAAGTATAACCTCCCCGAGGGGCTTGCAGAACTATAACAGATTATGAAGAGTATCCGACAGAAACGCAAAGAGGTGGGCCGTAAAAGCCTGTTCCGCAGATTTGTCTATCTGTACAGACTCACCGTAGTGAATGAGGATGAACAGCGCCGGGTATTCAGGATGAAGATATCGCACTTTATCCTGACACTTGCCGTAATCGTTGTGGCCGGACTGGGCGCATGGGGCGGTATAGAGATATTCCAGCGCCTGCCCAAACAGAAAGGCACCACACTTGAGGATTACCGCATACGTCAGGCTATCGTGAACGAGGCATTGCGTATTGACTCCCTTGAGCAGGTGTTTGAACTGCAGAACAAATACATTACCAACCTGCAGGATATAATTGCCGGAACTGTTTCTCTTGATACGGTTTACTCGATAGATTCATTGGCTCGCGTACGCAGTGAGTTGCTTATGGAGCGCTCTGAGCGTGAAGAGTCTTTCATGCGTCAGTATGAGGAGGCCGAGCGTTACAACATCACAACTCAGTCCCAGCCGGTGACCGATGTAAGCAGCATCAGCATGTTCCGTCCTACCGCCGGTCTGGTAACGCAGAGCTACGAAGCCCTTGAGCAGCATCTGGGCGTGGATATAGCTGCCAGCCCCAACCAGAGCGTGGTATCGGTTCTGGATGGTACGGTGCTTATGGCCACATACACATCGGACAACGGTTATACCATCTGCATAGTCCATCCGGGTGAACTCATATCGGTTTACAAGCATTGCGAGTCACTGCTCAAGAAAACCGGTGACCGTGTAAAGCAGGGTGATGTGGTAGCACTTGTGGGCCGCGGGACAGACCGTTCCATGCAGGGTTCACACCTACATTTTGAATTGTGGTATCAGGGCCAGCCCCTTGATCCCGAAAAATATATATTGTTCCAGTGAAACAGATAGCCATATTAGGTTCAACAGGCTCAATAGGGAAGCAGGCGCTTGACGTCATTGCCTCCCATCCCGATGAATATGAGGTTTATGCTTTGACTGCCAATAACAGCGTTGATCTGCTTATTGAGCAGGCTCTCAAGTTTAAACCCGAGGCGGTGGTGATAGCGAATGAACAGCAAACTCAAGGAGGCACTTTCCGGCCAACCCGTAAAGGTTTATGCCGGGGCCGATGCAATCAACCAGATTGTCACAGCCGGTCCGATAGATATCGTTCTGGCATCGATGGTCGGATTTGCAGGCCTGTGTCCCACAATTGAGGCCATAAAGGCAGGCAAGACCATAGCTCTGGCCAACAAGGAGACAATGGTGGTTGCAGGTGAGCTCATCACATCGCTTGCCTTGCAGTACAAGACCCCCATACTGCCTGTTGACTCCGAGCATTCAGCCATATTCCAGTGCCTGAGCGGCGAGACTATGAATCCGGTCGAAAAGATACTGCTTACCGCAAGCGGCGGCCCCTTCCGCATTCTGGGTATGGACCAGCTCAAGACCGTAACCAAGGCACAGGCCCTGAAACATCCCAACTGGGATATGGGAGCCAAGATCACCATAGACTCAGCCACCATGATGAACAAGGGCTTTGAGGTGATTGAGGCCAAGTGGCTCTTTGGCGTTCCTTACAGCAAGATACAGGTGGTGGTACACCCGCAGTCGGTAATACACTCCATGGTGCAGTTTGCCGACGGTGCCGTCAAGGCTCAGCTGGGTGCTCCCGACATGCGTCTGCCCATACAGTATGCGTTCTCATATCCGCGCCGTCTGAATGCTGATTTCCCAAGGGTTGATTTCACCACACTTGGCACGCTGACATTCGAGGAGCCGGATACCGAGCGTTTCCGCAATCTGGCATTGGCCTACAAGGCAATAGAGCGCGGCGGCAATATGCCCTGTATCCTGAATGCGGCCAATGAGGTCTGCGTAGCAGCCTTCCTGCACGACCGTATAGGTTTCCTGGAAATGAGTGATGTGATAGCCGAAACAATGGAGCGTGTGGAGTTCCGCAAGAGTTCAACGCTTGATGAGTATATTGAAACCGATGCCCTGGCCCGTGAGGTTGCGGCGTCACTGATTAAAGACTAATAAAACCATAACGATATGTCTACTTTCTGGATCCGTTTTATCCAACTTGTCCTTTCCCTTACCATTCTTGTCGTATTCCATGAATTCGGACATTTTCTGTTCTCACGTCTGTTTGGCGTAAGAGTGGAGAAATTCTACGCATTCTTCAACCCCCGTTTCTCACTTTTCCGTATCAAGCGCGTTAACGGCAGGATCCGTGTCAAGTTCTTTGCTCCCAACGTACCTGAGAGTTATGAGCAGGAGAAACACTTCAATTATGAAGGAAAGGAAGAGATAACCTACAAACCCATAGACATTGATTCACTTCCGGAGGATGACTGGCGCCGTTCACCCGAGAACACCGAGTTCGGTGTGGGCTGGGTACCGTTTGGCGGTTACTGCAAGATAGCCGGAATGATTGACGAGTCAATGGATGTAGCCTCGATGCAGCAGGAGCCCAAGCCCTGGGAGTTCCGCACAAAGCCGTCATGGCAGCGTCTGCTCATCATGGTTGGCGGTGTGCTGTTCAACCTGATACTGGCCTTCTTCATCTACTCTATGGTACTGTGCAAGTGGGGTGACAGTTACATTCCCGCACAGGGACTCAAGCACGGAATGGAGTTCAACGAGCATGCCGAGTCATTGGGTTTCCGTGACGGTGACGTAATCATTGCAACCGACGGCAAGGCTACCCGTGAATTTGACGGTGACATGTACCGCGCCATAGCCAAGGCAAAGAAGGTAACCGTTCTGCGTAACGGACAGAATGTTGATCTGCCCATGCCCGATGAGCTTTCACTCTTTGACTTTACCCGTGCCGTACCGTTCGTTTCAATAC
>CAJOJD010000008.1:0-15849 GCA_905234745.1 uncultured Bacteroidaceae bacterium
AAATAAATTGACGGTTCGTATTACCCTTGGACATACTCTCTTAAAGAGCACGCCCGTCGTACTACTTGTCTGTATGAAATCGTATCAAAGATCGTCTTGTTTGTGCTGTTCCTTTCGGAAAGCGGATGCAAAGGTAGTGCTTCTGGGGATTCCCACCAAACAAATCGGCAAATATTTTTCCGAATATTTTGTTAATAATTATAACTTGCTGAGAATAATAGGCTTGAACCTGAGGGGGGCTTAAAGGGGACGGTTCTTTTTGTGCCCTTTTTAAGAGCACAAAAAGAACCGTCCCCGAAACAAAAAGAGGTGCGGCCTGACGGTCACACCTCTTTATTATACGCGTGCGCGGGATTACTCGGCTTCGGGAACTATCAGTTTGTAGCCCTTGCCGTGGATGTTGATGATCTCAACGGAATCATCGTCCTTGAGGTGCTTGCGAAGCTTGGTGATGTATACATCCATGCTACGTGCATTGAAGTAGTTGTCATCAATCCAGATTGACTTTAATGCGAAGTCACGCTGAAGGATCTCGTTCTGATGAGCGCAAAGGAGGTTGAGAAGTTCAGACTCCTTGGTGGTAAGCTTGGTTGACTTTTCACCAATGGAGAGGATCTGCTTCTTGGCGTCGAAGGTGAACTTACCTATCTGGTAAACGGTAACCTCACGGTTCTTCTTGCCATGTACGCGACGCAGGATAGCCTCCATACGGAGAGTGAGCTCTTCCATGCTGAAGGGTTTGGTGATGTAATCATCGGCACCGATCTTAAAGCCCTCGAAGATATCATCCTTGAGGTTCTTGGCGGTAAGGAACATGATGGGCACATCGGAGTTGATGGCGCGGATCTCCTTGGCAAGGGTGAATCCGTCTTTCTTAGGCATCATGACATCGAATACGCAGATGTCATACTTACTCTTGATGAAAGCCTTGTAGCCGGCATCACCATCGGGACACAGTTCTGCATTGTAACCTTTGGCCTGAAGGTACTCACGAAGGAGCATACCCAGGTTCTCATCGTCCTCGCATAACAGGATGTTCAGTTTGTCTTCCATAATCTTTATTATTTTGGGTTATTCGTTCTTTTGGGGTAATGATATGATGAACTTGGTTCCGGCACCGAGTTCACTCTCGGCCTTGATAGTTCCCTTATGGTTTACTATCACTTTCTTTACGTATGCCAGACCAAGACCGAAGCCTTTGACGTCGTGACGGTTACCGGTATGAACACGGTAGAATCGGTCAAATATCTTCTTAAGGTCGTCACGTTTGATACCTATTCCGTTATCGGACACTGATACCATGAGTTTGCCCGGCTCATTCCAGGTGCGGACCTCAAGGTGCAATGGAACATCGGCCCTCTTGTATTTTACGGCGTTATCCATGAGGTTGAAGATGACATTGGTGAAATGCATCTCATCAACCATTCCGAAGGGATCCTCGGTCTCAAACTGGGCATCGATGGTGCCGCCGATATTCTCAACCTTGAGCTTGAAGGTGTTGACAACTCCGTTGATGAGTTCATCGACATCCATCTCCTTAAGTTTCATGGTGTTGCTCTGACGCTCGAACATGGACATCTGGAGCACTTTCTCTACCTGGAAACGGAGACGTTTGGTCTCATCGTTGATTACGCCCGATATATGCTTGAACATCTGGGGCGATTTGGCAACCGCCTGGTCATTCAGCATCTGGGCTGCAAGTGAGATGGTTGATATGGGAGTCTTGAACTCGTGGGTCATATTGTTGACGAAGTCATTCTTCATCTCGGTTATCTTGCGCTGACGTGTTATTACAAACAGGGTAAACGCAAATGTTACCATAAGGATGGCGATGAAGATAAGGGACGGCAGCATGAAGCCCACGGACTTGTCTATGTAATCATCAAGTGTGGGGAAGGTGACACGGATAATGCCCATTTGGATGGGGTTATCGCTGTGGAATACTGCCTGTGAATAGCTGCTGTGATTGTTAAAGGAGTTGGGATCGACATCACTACTGCTTCGGTATATTACACGACCTGTACTGGTGGCGAGAATATAATGAAAAGGTATATCGATTCCGTTCATCTCAAACTGGTCCGTCAGTTTGTGTAACAATGTGTTATTATCAATACGCTGAGTTATAGGACGGGTGCTGGAATTAATGAGCATATTGTAGATAACCTCATCAACAAGAGACTTGTTGGCCAGATAATGCTCTAACTGACGCTGCTGCAAAGCTCTTGAACGCTCATACACTCCATTTCCGGCATCAGATTGAGGACGAGGCACCTGCAACGAAGGCATTGTAGGCTCAGCAGGCTCAATAGACGGAGTCTGAGTGGATGAATTTGGAGTCTGGGAAGGAGTCTGGGCAGGCGGCTGGATTGTCTGACTGAATGAGAATGCTCCATTCTGGAAGGAGAATGTCTGGCTGTAGAAACCATCTATAGAGAAATTTCCGAAAGTGGAGTTACGCTCCATCTCCTGAAGATCCTCCTCGAGATACCTTTCGGCCTCGGCCAGTTCAAGCTGGTGGGCAACCTCAAAGAGACTGCGCTTTACAGACATGTCAAACTGCTGATGACGCATATCGGTCACCTCCTTTATATATCTGAACTGCAGGAAGAGCAGAAAGACGAAGGAGACGCACATTACAGCGCTTAATATCCAAACTATTGACTTTTTCATATGGGCAAATATAACGAGGTTTTGGGAAATGCAAACAATTAACTTAATTTTTTGTGCAATTTTTAGATAAAAAAGGCGGAATTGTGGTAATTCCGCCTTTTGAAGTTATCAAAATAACAACTATCGTTATTATTCCTCTTCTTTCTGCTGTGCCTCGAACTCCTTGATGAGTTTGTCCTGAACATCGGTAGGAACTAGCTCGTAACTGCTGAAGCTCATTACGAATGAACCGCTACCTCCGGTGATAGAACTGAGAGAGGTTGAATAGGTAGACATTTCCTTGAGAGGTACCTTAGCGCGGAGAACCTGATAGTTACCCTCGCTCTCCATACCCATGATCATACCGCGACGACCCTGGAGATCACTCATTACATCACCCATGTACTCGGCAGGTACAAGTACCTCAACATCATAAACAGGCTCAAGGATCTTAGGACCGGCCTCCTTGAAGGCTGCGCTGAAGGCGTTACGGCCTGCGAGCAGGAAGGAGATTTCATTTGAATCAACGGGGTGCATCTTACCATCGTAAACGATAACGCGTACATCGCGTGCATATGAACCGGTAAGCGGACCCTGCTCCATGCGCTGCATGATACCCTTAAGGATAGCGGGCATAAAGCGTGCATCGATAGAACCACCGACGATACTGTTTACATAAACGAGCTTACCGCCCCACTCCAGCGGATATTCCTCAACGCCCTTGACGGTCATCTTGAACTCCTGATTGCCGAACTTGAACATATCGGGCATGGGCTTGCCGTCAACATAAGGCTCAACGATGAGGTGAACCTCACCGAACTGACCGGCACCACCTGACTGTTTCTTGTGACGATAATCAGCACGGGCTGCCTTGGTGATGGTCTCACGATAAGGAATCTTGGGCTCCTCAAAGTTGATCATCATCTTATCATTGTTCTCAATGCACCACTTGAAGGTACGGAGATGGAACTCACCCTGACCGGAGAGGATAACCTGACGGAGCTCCTTGGACTGCTCGATAACGAGTGTGGGATCCTCCTCACGCATACGGTTCACGATGGTCATCATCTTCTCCATATCGGCCTCGTTTACGGGCTTGATGGCACGTGAATACTTGGAGTTAGGATACTTGATGAAGTTGAATGAACGGTCAGCACCCTCATTGAGAGTATTGCCGGTACGAACATCCTTAAGTTTTACTGTGCAGCCTATATCACCGGGGAGCAGCTCAGGAACCTGGACACGGTTGTTGCCCTGGCTTACGAAGATCTGAGCGACACGCTCCTTGGAACCACGGTCGGCATTGATCATATCCTGACCCTCATGGGCCTTGCCGCACATTACCTTGAAATATGAAACGGCTCCGATATGGGGCTCGATGGTTGTCTTGAAGAAGAAGAGTGATGTACCTGAAGCATCAAGCTTAACAACATCGCCCTTGGTATCCTTAATCTCCTTGCCCTGCAGGGGTGACGGAGCTACATTACCCAGGAACTCAACGAGACGGCTGACACCGATGTTGGGAGCTGCGGCAGTGCATACGATGGGGAACAGACCGCATGACTCGATACCCTTGCGGAAACCGGCACGGATCTCATCGATTGAGAGCTCACCCTGATCAAAGAACTTCTCCATGAGTTCCTCATCATTCTCGGCAGTCTGTGCCTTATCGGCTACTGCAGCGGGAACGTCCTCGGCCTTAACGGGTGAACCGTCGACGAATGTGAGCTTCTGGTTGAGAAGAACATCGATTACGCTCTTGAAAGCGGGACCAGCCTGCTCGGGGAACTGGATGGGTACGCAAGTGGTACCGAAGGTTGAACGGATCTGCTCAACTACGTTGTCATACTCGCACTTGTCGCTGTCAACATGGTTGATTACGAAGAATGCGGGCTTATTCAGTTTCTTGACGAGACGATAGCTGTTGATAAGGCCAACGTCAACGCCACGTGAACCGTTTACTACGAGAATGGCGGAGTCACAGATGTTGAGGGCGGTTACAGCCTGACCTGAGAAGTCATCGGAGCCCGGGCAATCGAAGAAGTTGAACTTCTTGCCGAACATCTCGACTGCAAATACTGTTGAATAGACTGAATAGCCGTACTCAAGCTCTACTGCAGCTGTATCACTGACGGTGTTCTTGGAGTTTACTGAACCACGGCGCTTGATTACGCCTGCCTCAAAAAGGATGCTCTCGGTGAGAGTGGTTTTTCCTGATCCGGCTCCGCCAAGTATGGCGATGTTCCGGATGTCTTCTGTTTTATAATTCTTCATATTAGTAATATTGATTTATCAATTAGGTAAGGCCTTCTATTTCAAAGGCTCGCAAATTTATTTAATAATATGAAGAATTCCAAAAATTTCATGGGGAACTTAAGGGGTATTGACGTAAAAACTACGCGCTTCGCGCTATCCCTCCCACTCCTTTGGAGCGGGCCCCTCCCATTGAAAACTACGTTTTTGACCTCCTCCTCGTTCGGTAGAGTAAGCTAGCATCCTCTACTCTCTCTTCGTTCGTCGGTTCACAGAGACATGGGCGTCTATGGTTTTTCCTGCCAATACCCCTTAAGTTCCGCTCACAGGGAAACCTTATCATGTTTTGAATAAAGTGGAGATGATGGTGTCGCTGATGAAGAAATGGGACTCGGGGATGGTGAGGTGATTGTTTTCATGCGACAATAAGCCTTGGGAGATAAGGCTTTCTGCACTTTGCAAAACAGATAGGCGATCCGGGATGGTTAGGGTTTGGAGGTTGAGCCCTTGGGCGGTTCTTAGGGAGAGCATCAGCTTCTCGTTGTAGAGATCGGTCGGGGTTAGGGTCTCTATATCATACTGCGGGGTTCTGTTCTCTATTGCAGCCATGTAGGCATCCAGGTTATTGGGGTTCCACTGACGTGACATACCGTTGTAGGAATGGGCTCCGGCTCCTACTCCTAGATAGGGGGTTCCGTCCCAGTAACTGCTGTTGTGGCGGGAGTGGAAACCGGGACGGCAGAAGTTTGAGATTTCATAATGCTCAAAGCCAGCACTGCTGAGATGGGTGCACATCCGGTCATACATTGCGGCGCAGGTGTCATCATCGGCCGGGGTTATGCGGTTTTGCTTTTGCAAATTATACAGCGGGGAGCCCTCCTCATAGGAGAGGCAGTAGGAGGAGATGTGCTTGACCGGCAGGTCTGTAGCAATCTGCAGGTCTTGTTGCTGGATTTGAGGCGTCTGACCGGGAAGACCGTACATGAGATCTATACTGATGTTTTCTATGCCGGAATCATGACAGATGCCAACTGCATCTATGGCCTGTTTTGCACTGTGACGGCGACCGAGAAAACGGAGTAGGTCATCATTAAAGGTCTGAACGCCCATACTGATGCGGTTAACTCCCGATGAACGCAATGCGGTTATGTAGTCTTGCGTGATATCATCGGGATTACACTCTACAGTGAGTTCAATGAGATTATCGGTGCCGAAAAGGTCGCGGATGCAGTCTATCACCCTGCCAATCTGCTGCGGGGTAAGACGCGACGGGGTTCCGCCTCCGAAATAAACGGTTGTGACGGGAGTGCCCTGGAGGTAATCACGGCGCTGTTCCAACTCCAGACAGAGGGCATTTACATAACGTGCGGCTTCTTCCTGACGCACAGTCGAGAAGAAGCCGCAGTATATACAGCGCTTGGCACAAAACGGTATATGTATGTATATACCGGCCAAGGTGTCAGATCATTGAGTTGATGACTTTCATGACGTCCTCACCTATGGCGTTGGCAGCTTCCATCGTGGAGGCCTCGGAATAGACGCGGATGATGGGCTCGGTGTTGCTCTTGCGAAGATGCACCCACTTGTCGGGGAAGTCAATCTTGACTCCGTCAATATCGTTAATCTCCTCCTTTGCATAGATGCCTTTGACTTTGGCAAGTATGGCATCGACATCGGTACCGGGCTTGAGGTCTATACGGTTCTTTGCAATGAAGTAAGGAGGATAGGTTTTGCGCAGTTCACTGACAGTCTTGCCTTCATGAGCCAGGTGACTGAGGAAAAGAGCGATACCTACGAGAGCGTCACGTCCGTAATGGAGAGCAGGATAGATGACTCCGCCGTTTCCTTCACCTCCGATGACGGCTCCGGTCTCTTTCATCTTGGTAGTTACATTGACCTCACCTACTGCTGCCGCATTATACTGACCGCCATACTGACGGGTAACGTCACGCAGAGCGCGGGTTGAGCTCAGATTGGAAACCGTATTTCCGGGTGTATGTTTGAGAACATAATCAGCAACGGTTACAAGGGTATACTCCTCGCCGTACATGGATCCGTTCTCATCAATGAAGGCCAGACGGTCAACATCGGGATCTACGACGAAAGCTACATCGCGGCCGCCCTTCTTCATGAGGTTCATTATGTCACCCAGATTCTTTTCAAGCGGCTCGGGATTATGCTGGAAATCGCCGGTTGGTTCGCAGTAGAGTTTATCAACGCTCTTTACACCGAGAGCATCAAGCAGTTCGGGCAGGATTACGCCACCAACTGAGTTGACACAATCTATGGCAACCTTGAAACCGGCCTTGCGGATAGCCTCTACATCTACCAGGTCAAGTGCAAGGACTGACTCGATATGGCGACGGTTCATTGTGTTGTCGGTGGAGTAATGGCCCAGGTGGTCAACATCGGCATATACGAACTGCTCCTTATCGGCCAGTTCGAGAACACGGTTGCCATCGGCGGCAGAGAGGAACTCTCCTTCGCGGTTGAGAAGCTTGAGGGCATTCCAATGACGCGGATTATGACTGGCTGTGAGGATGATACCTCCATCGGCCTTAAGCCATGTCACGGCAAGTTCTGTGGTAGGAGTTGTGGCAAGACCTATGTCTGTCACATCAAAACCCATTCCTAAAAGTGTACCGCAAACGACCTCACGTACCATCTCGCCTGAGAGACGGGCGTCACGGCCGACTACTATACGGCTTGCGGAAGGATTGCCTTCACGTACCCATGTGGCGTAAGCCGATACAAACTTAACTATATCAAGGGGAGTCAGGCCATTACCGGCCGGGCCTCCTATCTCTCCGCGAATACCGGAGATGGATTTTACCATTGCCATTTTTGAGTTGTTATTATGATTTCGTAGAATGTGGGATAAACGCTGCTTGCAGCATTCTGAGTACCCTGATTGTGGGGTGCTATTATACGGACCTTTGCAGCGGAACTACCATTGAGCAGGCCCGGTTTTATGTAAGGCATTGTCATGATCCAGGCACTGGGAACGGTCGTTCCGTAGGCCGATGCCATGATTCCGCTCTTGAATGAAGCCGTATAGTTGCCACCGGTGCGTTTGACGTAGAAGACATCGGGATCCTGCTGATAGAGGTTCATAGTCAGGGTATCACTGTTTCCAAGATATACCTCGACATACCGGGCATTCATATACCATGTCTCATCAGATTCGATGAGGCGGCCGTCACCCCGGCGGACTATCTGCATGTAAACACCGTTGTCCTCAAAGAAGACATACTCATTACGGGTCTTGTCAGGACCTGTTTCCGGATTATTGGTTATGGTGTCTTTAAGGAAATCGGCCACTGAGATAGGATCGATATTATGTGAATCCAACCATGCACGGACCTGCTTGGCCTCACGCTCCTTCTGCTCGGCATAGGTCTCCTCATCATCTTTGCAGGACAGGAACAATGACGATACGGCGGCAATGCCCAACAATGCGAATATTATTTTCTTCATTTTCTGAATAGTTGTCTTATACAATCCTCCTGAGAGTCTGACCACTCCTGGAGTCCTTTGTGTAAACGTTCTACTGCTTCATCGAGAGTTCCGCGGAATTCACCTCCAGCAGCATTCTGATGGCCACCTCCATTAAAGAAATCACTGCTGAAACGGTTGCAAGGCACGGAGCCCACGGAACGGAACGACAGTTTGATGAGCCCCTGCTCCTTATCCTCACGGAAGAAAGCGCTCATAAGCACTCCGTTGATCTGAAGAGGCATATTGACGAACCCCTCTGTGTCACCTTTCTTGTATTTGTATTTCTTGAGTTCCTTGTCAGTCAGCGTTATGAGTGATGTGGAGCTTTCAGGGAACACCTGCATCTTGTTATTGAGCACAAATCCCTGCAAACGAAGGCGTGACTCAGAATAGTTGTTATAAACCAGACGGTAGATCTCATCCTTGTCAACACCCTTTTCAAGCAAATGTGCCACAACCTGGAACAGGTTGCTGTTGTTGCTGTTATATGAAAGAGCACCGGTATCGGTCATGATTCCGGTATAGATACACTGGGCCATCTCCTTGTCTATGGCATTGAAATCACCCAAGGCGCATATGAGATGGAAGACAAGTTCAGATGTAGATGAGGCCTCCGGGTGAGACAAAGTGACAGTGAAGTTGGCACCAGGAAAGGGATGATGGTCAAGCAGGAATTTCTTGGCCTTGGAATAGAGGAAGCTGGCTGCTATCTTGCCGATGCGGCCTACCACATTGAAATCAAGGCAGCACAAGACATCGGCCTTATACACCAGGTCCTCATTGACGTCGGGGTCATCGGTAAAAACCTTAATATCCTCGGATCCAGGCAACCATGTAAGGAAATCCGGGGCAGAGTCAGGCACCATAACCACGACCTCCTTGCCCTTGCTCTTGAGATAACGGTAAAGGGCCAAAGACGAGCCGATGGCATCGCCGTCAGGACCCATGTGGGTCAAAATAACGTAACGGTCAGCCCACCCCATCCAGACGCGGAACTCGGCTACGTCAATGCCGGATAACATGTTTTTTATCATAGCACTGCAAAGGTACTCAATATGATTCAAATCACAAAGTTTTGGACGGCCGCCAATATGCCGGCGAATGCGATACAGGCAAGAGCCTGAACCAGACGGTGAGAGCGTTTCTCCCGATACCAAAGACAGATAAGGATGACGACCGCATAAAAAACAAAAATGACCCAGCCACGGCTGATTGAGAGTTCTATCTGAGAATATGGCAATGAAGCAATAAAAGACAGCAAGGAGGTCATGGCATCAATAAGCCAGGTGAGTACGGGAACCAGGAGGCCTCTTATGGCAGGAAACCACCCCGTTATCCAAAGCGACATTGAGAGCGACACTATGACAAACATTACCGGCACGACAACAAGGTTAGCCAGCATCACGTATGTGGAGAAACCTGAAAAATGATACATGATTATAGGCGCGGTACCTATCTGAGCAGATAAAGAGAGTGTCATGACACGCCAGACATACAGGCCGACGGGATTGCGCGGTTCATATATCTCAAGCAGTATCGGTGTCAGGACGACTATGAAGAAGACGGCGCTGAAAGAGAGTTGGAAGCTCATGTCAAAAAGCGACGACGGGTGGAACGTAAGCATTATGGCCGCTGCTATGCCCAGCGAATTGAGGGCCGATGTCTCCCTCTCGGCCGCCCGGCACAATGCCACGATGGAGAACATGACGAGAGTCCGGGTTATTGAGACCGGAAGCCCGATGGCGTACGCATAGGCCCATAATATGGCCATGACCAGTAACTGCCGCAGCCACTCGGCCCTTCGGAACAGGAACGCCGGAAACAACAGATAGAGGAACCAGCACATTATACCCACGTGCAGGCCCGAAACCGCCAGGACATGACTTACGCCGGATGTGGAATAGACTTCACGCAGGTCATCGCTAAGGGCGCGCTTTTCGCCCAACGATACGGCCGATGCCACCGCAAGGGCATTGCCACGGAGCCCCCACTCCTGATATTTGCGGATTACCTCGCGACGGAACCGGACGGCCCGGATTTGAAGTCCTTCGGAACCATCGGGCGGAAAGAAGCGCCAGTCCTTGGACTGGACACGAAGCGTACCGGAGATTCCATGGCTCAAAAGATATGACTCATAGTCAAATCCCGCGCCCTCACTGGAGGGTTTGTTGACCTTACCGTCAAACTCTATCCTGAAGCCCGGCTCAAGAGTGGGCACCACACTGTCCTTGGGAAGATAAAGATATATATTGTGACCGCTGTAGAGGCTGTCCTTCAAAGCGACTTCGAGGCGGTAACTGCGTTCACGCTCAAGCGGATAGGAGTTGAGCACTCCATGATAGACGGCATAATGCGGGGGCCACTCCGCCCTGACCCGGTGCATCTGAATCAGATAAGAGGCCGCCCCTGTAAGGACAAATGAAAGCGACAGGCAAAATCCCGATATACGGGGATGTCTGTCGCTGAATATCAATGATAATAATACTATCAGTACGGTTGCGGCAAGGATATACCAGACCGGCACCTCTGCCCGGGTGTTCTCAATGGTATCCGATATGTATATCCCTGCTATAAGGGGAATGACCAGCCTTAAAGAGGGCCAGTCCGAAAGTTTCACTTACTATCCTAGAGTTTCTTGAGTTCTATGATTGCCTGTTCCGGATCTGGCGAGGAGAATATGGTGTTGCCCGATACCAGCACATCGACGCCGGCCTTAACCAGACGCGGGGCTGTCTCAAAGGTTACACCGCCATCGACCTCAATGAGAGCCTTGGAGCCTGTCTCATTTATGAGTTGGCGCAACTCCTTGACCTTCTCGATTGAGTGCTCGATGAATTTCTGACCACCGAAACCGGGATTGACGGTCATGAGCAGCACCATATCGACATCACGTATCACATCGTTCAGCATGCATACGGGTGTGGACGGATTCAGGGTTACTGCAGCTTTCATGCCACGGTTCTTAATCTCGAATATGGTGCGGTTGAGATGACGGCATGCCTCAAAATGGACGTTGTATGTAGCTACACCGAGTTCCTGGAAGCGGTCCATGAACTTCTCGGGCTCCACTATCATAAGATGGAGGTCAAGGGGCTTGGTGCAGTACTTGGCCACATATTTCAAAACAGGAAAACCGAACGATATGTTCGGTACGAAAACTCCGTCCATGATATCAAGATGGAGCATATCCGCCTGGCTGCGGTTGATCATCTCAAGGTCCTTACGCAGGTCGCCGAAATCGGCCGACAGGAGCGAGGGGGCTACAATTGTGCTCATAGTTCTAAATCAAGAATCGGAACCCAACCCGGATTCCGACACAAAAGTAGTCAATATTATGCGACTTTACACATCTCTGCCGCAAAATTGCGGAGAAAATCAAGCGTCTTTTGCGCAGGCTCACCATAAGAACCGCTCTTGACGGCTGCGCGGATAAGGTTTTCAGAAAGATAAGAAGAAGTAGTAGAGGTCTGATCCATAGGCGTCCTTTATTTTGTTCACCTATAAAACGCAAACCTCTGAAAAATAGTATGTAAAGGTGGAAGATTTTTTAAAAAAAACTTCCGGAACCGCGGCTGGTTATACTGCAAGCGACAAAGCGATGCCGTTGTCCATCGACATCTTGCGGATGTTGATGAGGGCATAACGCATACGTCCCAGCGCAGTATTGATGGAAACGCCGGTGATATCGGCTATCTCCTTGAAGCTGAGGTCCTGATAGTAGCGCATGAAAACTACCTCACGCTGATTGTCGGGCAGAGCATCGACAAGACGACGTACATCACGCAGTGTCTGCTCGTTGATCATTGAATCCTCGACATTGGCCTCGGCAAGGCTGGCGTCGTTGAGCAGGTCATACTCCTGAGCGTCGTTGCTAACGGTATTCTCATTCTTATCCTGACGGAAATAGTCGATGATAAGGTTATGAGCTATACGGGTCAGCCAGGCACCGAACTTGCCGGTACTGGTATAGTTTCCTTTCTGAAGGGTTACTATTGCTTTTACGAATGTATCCTGGAAGATGTCATTGGCCAAATCGCGATTGCGTACAACAAAATTGATGTACGAATACAACTTGTCCTGATAACGTGATAAAAGGGTATCGAACGCCTTTGTGTTTCCGTCTGAGTACAGAGCTACCAACTGGTCGTCGGTGAGCTGATTTAAATTCTGCATTACTTCTTCTTTACTTGGTTTGTAGGAGTAAAGTTCAGTCTATAGGCAGTTCGTTTTAGTTGATAATTGTGTTATTGTTGGGGCAAAGATAATGTGAATTTTTCTTAATTCACAAACAAAATGTCATTTTTAACACTTCCTAGGCGAAAAAACAGCCGTCCGAAAGGTCATTTCCACACAAAAACGAGCACACCGGCATACGTTTTTTTCCGGCAGCCTGGACCTCATCCAGACGAATCGCCCCGTCAGCAGTAAAGACCTCAAGAACGCGTTTTCCGTCACAACGGATGGTACCGGGTTTCATTAAGGTATCGGCCGATACGGGAGTGGCTGAATAGATCTTGAAATCCTGCTCACGACCATCGGAAGAGCGTAGTACGGTCCATGCGGCGGGATATGGGGAGAGGCCCCGGATAAAGTCGTATACCTTTTGGGTTGGCTGGTTCCAGTCTATGCGGCAGGTCTCTTTGAAGATCTTGGGTGCGGGGCGGATTTCATCGGCAGGGATCTGGTCCTGGGGAATCTGCCTGACTTTGCCTGCAATGATATCATCGAGGGTCCTGACAGTCAGGTCTGCTCCGAGTTCCATCAGTTTGTCATGCATGGTGCCGGCATTGTCATCGGACAATATCGGAATGCGCTCCTGATAGATTATATCGCCTGTATCGATTTCGTGCTTGAGGAAGAACGTGGTTACACCGGTCTCCTTGTCACCGTTTATTATCGCCCAGTTGATGGGAGCGGCTCCGCGGTACTGCGGCAGCAGTGAGCCGTGCAGGTTGAAGGTTCCCAGACGGGGCATGTTCCAGACAATCTCAGGCAGCATACGGAAGGCGACCACAATCTGGAGATCGGCCTTGAGGGCTGTGAGCTGCTCTATGAAGGCGGGATCCTTGAGTTTCTCGGGCTGCAGGACTGGTATGCCCTGCTCCACTGCATACTTCTTGACGGGACTGCTCTGAAGCACGCTGCCGTGACGGCCCATGGGTTTATCGGGCATGGTTACGACACCTATTATATTATAACCGTCCCCGACAAGGCGGCGCAGGGTGAACTCCGCGAACTCGGGAGTGCCCATGAATACTATTCTGAGATCTTTCTTATTCATTTTGATTTACTCTTCGGAGAGTTCCAGCAATACGTTACGGTATGAGTTGAAAATCTTGGACTTGGATACGAATCCCAGATAATGGCCCTCCTCGTCCTCGACCGGCAGGGTCCACGCTCCGGTCTCATCAAACTTCTTCATGACCGTTTCCATGGGGTCTTTGACCGATAAGCGCGCGGGCGGAAGTTCCATGAGTTTCTGGACATTGAACCTGTGATACAGTTCCTGACGGAACATGATGTTGCGGATGCTCTCCATATTGACCACACCTACCAGGCAGTCGTTGTCATCGACCACGGGGAACAGATTGCGCTTGGAACGGGCTATTATGTTGACCAGCTGGCCAAGGTCCATATCGGGCTTGACACGCAGGAACTCTTTCTCAATCAGATTATCCATGCTCATGAGCAGAAGCACTGACTGATCCTTATGATGGGTCATGAGCTCACCCTTCTGGGCCAGACGCATTGAATAGATGGAGTGCGGCTGGAAAAGTTTGATGGTGAGGTATGACATTATGGAAACCATCATAAGCGGCAGGAACATGGAGTAGCCGCCGGTGAGTTCGGCAATCAGGAACACACCTGTGAGCGGGGCGAACATTACTCCCGACATCAGTCCGGCCATGCCCAGCAACGCAAAGTTCTGGACAGAGATATCGGCCCCGGGCGAAAGGTTGTTAATTATCGTGCCGTAAATGAATCCGGTGAGACAGCCCAGGAACAGGCTGGGTGCGAATATACCGCCGCAGCCGCCTCCCGCATTTGTGGCAGTCGACGCAAATACCTTCATGAGCACCACCAGTCCCAGATACAGCAATATGTTACCCCCGTAGAACAGGGAGCCCTCCATTACTTTCTCAGGGTTCTCGTTCACATTGAGAAGCATGCCGATAGTATCATAACCCTCACCGAAAAGTGACGGGAAAAGGAATATGAGTACGCTCAGTACGGCGGCTCCGATGACGAATTTCACCCAGGGATTGGCAAACTTCTTGAACCAGGTCTCGAACCAGTGCATGGTTTGCGAGAAATAGAGCGAAACCAGGCCGCAGGCAACACCCAGAAGCAGAGCGTGCGGTATGCGGCTGAGGTCGAATCCGTGCTCCGACACAAAGTGGAACATGGAATCGGTTCCGGTAAAGACGTATGATATCGTAGCGGCGGTCACTGATGACACGAGCAACGGCAGCAGCGAGCCCATGCTAAGGTCAAACATCAGCACCTCAAGCACGAACACCAGACCTGCTATAGGCGCCTTGAAGATACCGGCAATGGCACCTGCAGAGCCGCAGCCCACCAGCAGCATCAGCGTACGGTGCTCCATCTTGAACATGCGTCCAATATTGGAGCCGATGGCCGATCCGGTAAGCACAATAGGAGACTCGGCACCGACCGATCCACCCATACCGATGGTGATGGCACTGGCTATGACCGATGAGTACATGTTGTGAGGCTTGATGCGTCCGTTCTTCTTGGAGAGCGCATAGAGGATCTTGGTAACGCCGTGTCCTATGTCATCACGTACTATGTATCGGATGAACAGGCCGGACAACAGTATGCCGATAACCGGATAAAGGAGAAGGCTGTAGTTCTCCTGACTGATAAACAGATGTCCGGAGATAAAACCGTGTATGACAGAAATAAGGTATTTGAGAATCAATGCGGCAAATGCCGTAAACACGCCCACAACCAGGCTGAGCAGCAGTATGAACTGACGCTCGCTGATATGGTCCTTACGCCACAGGTTGAACCTGTTGAGCAGGGACTCGGTCTGACGCTCTATTTCCTCATTAGTTTTTTCCATTACTCTCTTATTACTTTTACCAATCCGCCCGAGCCGAGCTTGATTATGCCCGATGCAACCGAACGCGTCTGTTCAGCCTGACGGTATTCTACAATATAATCCACTCCTTTGCGGATCTCATCAGATATCTCGCTGAAGTTGGCAGGCGAAGGCTGGCCGCTGATATTGGCCGATGTGGACACCACTGCCCCACCCATTCGGCGGCAAAGCTCCTTAGAGAACTCCTCCCTGGTAACGCGAATACCCGCGCTGCCGTCATCGGCAATCAGTTCAGGTGCCATATGACGTACATTGTCATAGATGATGGTGAGCGGCTTCTCGGCCAGATCCATCAGGTCATATGCGACATCAGGGATATCGGG
>CAJOJD010000008.1:15857-47839 GCA_905234745.1 uncultured Bacteroidaceae bacterium
CCCAACTTGGCATCGGAATCTATCAGCGACAGCATGGACTTGCTGTCCGAACGGCGCTTGAGCTCGAAGATACGGCGCACGGCAACACTGTTGGATGCATCACACCCTATACCCCAGATGGTATCCGTGGGATAGAGGATTATGCCGCCATTACGCATTACCTCTACAGCCTTTTTTACATCCTCGACATACTCTTTCATCAGAACTCGCTTGTAAAGTGGAACTTTATATGCTTGAAATCTATCTGGGCCATCTGCAGCACATAGCCGCTGTCGGCCAGGAACACGTCACGACCCTCCATATCGGTAGCCATGAACTGGTACTTGCGCTTCTTGAACGCCTCAAGCTCAGCCTCATCGTCACTCTCTATCCAGCAGGCCTTGTACAGGCTTGCAGGCTCCCAACGGCACAGGGCGTTGTATTCGTGCTCCAGACGGTACTGGATAACCTCAAACTGAAGCTGACCGACCGTGCCGATAAGCTTGCGGCCGTTGAACTGGCTTACGAACATCTGGGCCACGCCCTCACCCATCAACTGGTCAATGCCCTTGGCAAGCTGCTTGGCGCGCATGGGATCGGCGTTCTCAATATACTTGAACATCTCGGGCGAGAAACTGGGCAGGCCCTTGAAGTGAAGTTTCTCTCCCTGGGTGAGAGTATCACCGATCTTGAAGTTTCCGGTATCCGGAAGGCCGATGATATCGCCCGGCCAAGCCTCCTCGATGGTGCTCTTGCGCTGCGCCATGAACTGCGTAGGTGAAGAGAAACGGAAAGTCTTGTCCAACCTTACATGATAGTAAGGCTCGTTACGCTGGAACTTACCGGAGCAGACCTTGCAGAACGCAACCGATGAACGGTGGTTGGGGTCGATATTGGCAGTGATCTTGAATATGAATCCCGTGAACTTGCCGTCCTCGGGCTCAACCATACGCTCCAATGCCTGTGTGGGACGCGGGCTGGGTGCAATCTGCACGAAGCAATTGAGCAGTTCCTGAACGCCAAAGTTGTTCAGGGCCGAGCCAAAGAATACGGGTGCAAGTTCACCGCTCAGGTACTGGCTACGGTCAAACGGCTCGTAAACGCCGTCTATCAGTTCCAGGTCGGAACGCAGCTTGGCAGCCTCACGCTCACCCACGTGAGCCTCAAGGTCCGTGCTGTTTATATCCACCTCAACCTTCTCGGTAACCTTCTGCTTATCGGGAGTGAAAAGGTCAAGTTTCTGCTCGTATATGTTATACACACCCTTGAAGCGGGCACCCTTCTCAATAGGCCAGCTAAGCGGGCGTACATGTATCTGGAGTTCCTCCTCAAGTTCATCAAGCAGGTCAAAGGGGTCATTACCCTCACGGTCCAGCTTGTTGACGAATACGATCACCGGAGTCTTGCGCATACGGCACACCTCCATGAGGCGGCGGGTCTGCAACTCAACGCCCTTGGCGCTGTCAATCACGATGATGACACTGTCAACGGCTGTCAGGGTACGGAACGTGTCCTCGGCAAAATCCTGGTGACCCGGAGTATCCAGAATGTTTATCTTGTAACCTTCATAATCAAATTCCATGACCGATGTGGTTACCGAGATTCCACGCTGTTTCTCTATATCCATCCAGTCCGATGTCGCTGTCTTGCGTATCTTGTTGGACTTGACGGCGCCGGCAACCTGAATCTGGCCTCCGAACAGCAGGAATTTCTCGGTAAGTGTTGTCTTACCGGCATCAGGGTGCGATACTATCGCAAATGTTCTACGTCTATTAATTTCCTCAATCATAATCTGTTACTCAATTTCAAGCGTGCCCTCCTTATCCTCGCGGTAAAGCACAGCCAGCTTTCCAAGGAAAGCCGATACGGCCGAAACGGCCTGTGCGGTTGACGCGCTTACCTCCTTACCCTGCACACGGAGCAGCCATACTCCGTACAGCATATTGAAGCAGTCGCGCAACTCGGCGTTTTCAGTACTGTGGTTCTTGGCACGGAACTCGACGATGAACGGAAGAGCCTTGTAGTACAGGTCCTTGTACTCAGGCTGTTTGTGTGAGTCAAGCAGGCGCTGATGGAGATCCTCCAGAAGAATGAGTACGTTCTCATTGATCTGAAGATGGCCCTGCGAGGTCTTACCCTCGGTGCGCATCATCTCAATCAGGTCATCATACCACTGTTTCCACTCACGGCACTCCTCATCGTTGCGTCCGCTGGCCTTGATGACGGCATCATAAAGCCGGTCGCTGTCAAGACCTGCAGCACGTATCATATCCTCTACCTGCCACATGTAGAGCAGGTATTCGGCTATATTCTTCTCTCTCAGTTCTTTCTGAACAAACATCTTACAGTTTCAAAAGTATTGAAGTGCACCACGCCACCGCGGCCACTATCAGTATGCTTCCCAGAACCCTGTTTATTATCCAAAGACCACGCAGGTCAAAGCGGTTGCGAAGCTTGTTTATCAGGGTTGAAAGGGTAAGCCACCAACAAACATCGCCCATAAGGACAAACAGGTATGTCTGCATCTTGACCGCGGTACTGAAATCATCGACCGGAAGCGAGAAGAATGCAAACAGTCCCATGTAGAAAAAGACCACCAGAGGATTTACTATGGCCACCAGGGTTCCTGTGATCATGATCTGCCACAAAGAATCCTTTTTGACCTTTACCTCTTTTGATGCCGCAAGAGGGTTATTCCTTACGGTTGTGATGCCGAACACCAGCAGCAGGGCACATCCCAACAGTTTGACCACCAGCGCTATCGTAGGATCCTCCAGATAACCCAGAACCAACGAGAGGCACATCATGGTGATCATGATGTAGATGGCATCACTTATTGACACTCCAAGGCCGGTTAGAAATCCTTTCCACCGGCCCTTGTTAAGTGTTCTCTGTATGACAAGCACCCCCGACGGTCCAGTCGGGGCTGCTGCCAGAAATCCTATAGCCATGCCTTTGAGAATTATCTCAAAGACGCGTATATCACTCATCCTTAATCTTGTCGCGTTTACGTCCTATAGCAAGATTCAAACCTAAACTGAAGTTGACTCCGCAATCATGCAGAGGTATGAACTGTGGGTTGAGCTCGGCTTTGAGACGGTCAACAGCCACAAAGAAATTGAATCCCGTGGGATGGAAGTTTAGCAACAGACCCATCGTTGAACCGTATGAGGTTATTGCATAGTTTCCGGACAGGTCTATCCAACCGCAGGGAGACAAAGTGAGTGAAGTGCGTGAACCGCCATACGGATATGCGCCTGTGCGGTAAGTCAGCAACTCACCTACTGATATCCACTTGGCGAACGGAAGGTTATACTCGGCACCCAGTCTCAATGTAGACTCAAGGGCAACACGCTCCTTCTGATTAGTGGTACCGCTCTGATACAGCTTGACCATGTCATTGAAATCATCGGATATCTGATCCATGGTCTCATCGCTGTTGTCACCGTTCACATCATAGTTGTTGAATCCTCCGAACCTTACATACTCATTGTTGTTGGTTGCGAAGGTATTCATATTCGCCCAACCGATAAATCCAAGATCGGTGATTGCGGCAGAAACCTTAAGTCCGTCAACAAGGCCCTTGAAATCATACTCGGCACCCAAGTCTACGGCAAAGCCGTGGCTGCCTGGCATGCTGAATTTGAAGCCTTCCATACCGTCAAAGGTCTGAGTCTCGGGATCCAGTTTGTACTGTGCGCCGGGAACGGAAGCCTTGATGGTACCGTTTGATCTGGCAAGCCACTCTTCCTCACTCAGCTGGACATCGATCTCATTTATGGTTACATCAAGGTATTCAGCACCCTCAAGGAACTTTAGTCCCAGACCCACGGTCAGGTTATCACCTATCTTGTGTGAATGGGTAAGTGATGCCTCCAAATAGGTAGTGGCGTTGATATTGATGTTCTCAATCAGATAATTGTCACTGGCAAAGCTAGCCTTCATGAAGCGGAACAACTCCTTGGGCAGACTAACTCTCTCGCTGTTCTTCATCTTGACATTGAAGGTGGTGAATCCGCGCTTTCCGCCGGCACCGATGGCGAACAGGTCCATATTAAGGCCGACAGTAAACTGAGCGGCATCGGGCATGGCGTCCAGGAACGTCTTGGCATCGATGTCCGGGCTCATGAATGTGGTCAGCATGCCGGGTTTGGAAGTTGACTCATACAGGAAGTTGGCCAGACCGACCGTGCTGTTCACTTCGACCTGAAGATTACTGATTGCCGGAACGGCAAGGAAGACTGGACGATCCGGAGCGAATGCAGGGTTAAGCTGATAACGCTGGTTAAAGCCCTCAAGGAAGTAACCGGAGCTTGCGCTCTGTGCAGATGCAACAACCGTCAGCAGCATCATTGATGCTGTCAAAAGAGACTTCTTAATTATATGCTTTTTCATAATCGTTTCTTCTATTGAGGGTTATTACTTCTTCTTGTCATCTTTCATACTGTCCGTAAGGTCAACCTTCAAACCTTGAGGCAGTTTGAAGCGCATCTTCTTGATCCACAGCCACTGGCCCTTACGTATGCTCGAACTGCCCTCGGCCGACTGGCAGGCTGCAGTGAATACGATAGATTCAAGCCTCTCAAGACCACCCTTCTTGACATCAACATCAAGAACCATTGTAGACTTGGTGATGGTATCACTACCGGCTGCGACGACGCAGGAATCAATCCTGATACTGCTCAACTCATTCCAATACTTGTCATAAGCCTTGGCGGTAAGTGTTATACCCAGAGGTATAGTGCTCTCAATGTCGGCAAGAAGCTGCATCTCGGTTGCCTCAATCTTGTCGCCTATATCCTCAAGACTCTTACCAAGTTCTGCTATGGTATCCGAGTACTCTATGTACAGGTTATCAAACTCAAGAGGTACGGAGACGTTGTAGTCACCGGAGACGCTGAGTTCACGTGTCAGGTCTATGTAATGGTTGACGGTGGTATCGGTTGTCACTTCAAGATTGAACACGATCTTGTCAGGTATCTTCTGCATGAGTTCAGACAGACGGCTCATACGTACAAATATGGTATCGTCCGATACAGACACCGGTTTGTCCTTCTTGTAGATTACAAGAGTGGTCTTGCGGCTTGTTGCCGTAGTATCACACTTGGGAAGATGGATGATACCCATATCGGGAGCTATATTCTTGGCAATATAACCGCCGTTGGCATTCAGTGACGAGATACTCAGGTCAAGGTCAATAGGTATTGTAACCGTACTGTTCAGATTGATGGTAATCATAGGATCACTCAACTGAAGAGTATTGTTCTCATTCTGGAAGAAATCGGCATCGCCCATATCCAGGGAAACCTCCTCATGAACAGGATCTATCTTGGGATCTACCTTTCCGTATACTGACTTGACCTCGATGGGATCAAAACTTACGCTCGGATAAACAGTGATCACGCTTAGCTGATCACCCTGGATCTTCTGGTCATTAACCGTTACGGCACCGCTGATGCGCACCTTCTGGTTGTCAAGAACCAACTGGCCGTCGTCAAGCCACAGGGGATCATCAAACGACAATCCGGTTATGACAAGACCAGAAACGCTGAATCCTTCCTGAGAGTGAAGTTCCTCATCAAGGACACCGTTTATAACCAGTCTGTTGCCCTTTACGTTGATACGTGAGTCATTACCGTTATAGGCAATCTTGATGAATTCCGGGAACTCAACGGTAAATCTGGAGAATGTCAGTTCCTCGACTGTCTGGGGAACGCCCTCAAACCTCAGGTTCATGTTCATGCCGGCCGGATTAACAAGATCGATGCGCTGGAGCATTATAAGAGTCTTGTCTACCTGCTCATTGATTGAAATCTCCGTGGAATCCTTGAACTCGGTTCTCATCTCGCCGGTCTCGATTTCGTAATCATCAACCACGAATTTACCCCAGACTGCAACCTCAATCTTACGGTTCATTTCATTTATGGCATCGATGGCAGCCAGATTGACATCATCATTCTGGGCCACGACAACCTTACCCGAATAGGTAACCTCTGTCGATATCTCTATCGATGCGGTCTCCGGATCAACAACCTGATTGACATTAAGCTTCTTGACCTTGATGCTGACGGTATGTCCCATTGCCTTGGTGGCATCAAGAGTCAGACGGTTGCCGTTCCATGTTCCGGCCTCATTTCCGTTTTCATCCTCGCAATAATCATAGTCAAACTCATAATTGGAGGGGAAACGGAGGTAGAGTTTGCTGGTAGAGGAATTGAGAGCGAACGGATCCATCTCCAGATCAGTGATGGATATGAACAGTTTGCTCTTTTCAGGATCAAACATTATCTCATTTACTCTGGATATACCGTCCAGATTGGTAACTGCGCAGTTTGAAGAGATGGTCTCCTCGTCAATATCGACGTTACGGCTGGTTGTCACAGCCTCGATATCGGCCATCTGGAGACTTGCAGCCAGATTTACACTTACCTGGAAGTTCTTTGCGGTATTGCCGGCAACTCCGTCAATGGTAAGCAACAGGCTATACTGAATGTTGTCATGGAAATCTATCTCATAACTGTAATCTGAGAAATCAGCATTCTTGACAAAGAATGTGATAGGCAGTTTATGGTCCGATCCCACTCCACTGATGACATCTTCATTCATGGCAATGCTGAAAACGCTTCCGGTTACGGTAACGCAATTGTCAGGGATATAGGCTGACAGGTCCGGATCCTTGGCGATTTCAAAATTGTCGGGGAATGATATGTTAAGGTTTTTGACTTTGATCTCAGGATTGTTCAACACCTCATAAATACCGCTAAGGTCAACGTCAAGGACAAGTTTCTGACCGTTCTTTGAGCCCTTTGTCTCACCGAACCATACCTTGTTGAGTTTCTTGACCTCTTCGGGGAACTCATAGGTAAAGTTGCAGCTCATGGACTGTGTGGAAACCGGCACCTCAATCGTAGGAATAGCCATGCTGATGCCGGGAACGTTATACGGACCTACGGTGGTTCCCTTCTCAAATGTAGGCAATTTCATCTTTGACAGATCAATCTGAGCGATATCCAGCGTGGTGGAGTTCACTCTTTTCTTAATCTCAACGTCATTTACTGAAGGATTGTCAAACTCCGTTGAAAGGGGATCGATCTGAGGAGGATCAATATTGATGATAACAGGATCAATACCGATTTTTACCTTGCTTATTGAATCCTTCATTGAGAATCCGAACAGACCTCCCTCGAGAGTATCCAGAATTGAATTGTCGCCATCGACCTTGATCAGAGAATCAAGATACAGCGTGTCAAGGCTGCCCAAAGGAATGGAAAGGCCACCGGGACCTATCTGCATGTCCAGACTGATTTCCTTATCAAGATTAAGTTCATCAGTAAACTGCAGACATGAACCAAGGCAGAACGCAGCTATAATACCGCATAAAGCCAATGATCTTTTGCTTTTTTTCATAAGGATGTATTGGTTTTTTTTGTTTTAGCCTGCTATAAAGCGGAATGATTATTTTGGCAAAGATACTAAATAACATGTACACACGCGCGTGCACATGGACAAAAAATTAAAAATTGTGAAAAAAATTATTCTTCGCGGTCGTGCCTGTCGGAGTGACGGACGGTTACCCTAATGCCTGACAGACGGCGTTCTTTCTTTTCCATCACTTTAAGGATCAGGTCTTTACAAACAAGTTCCTCGTCCTTTTTGGGGAAATCGCCCTTGAGTTCCAGAAGGAAACCGGCCAAGGTATCGGCCTCGCCCACGAACTGGGAATAATCATCCTCATCAAGGCCTACTATGCGGAAGAAATCGGAAAGCAGGGTCTTTCCCTCAAAAACATATGTATCGGGACCTGTCTTGCGGTAGCTTACGGAATCATCGTCAAACTCATCGTTTATCTCGCCGAGAATCTCCTCGATGACATCCTCGAGCGTAACCAGACCCGATGTCCCGCCGAACTCGTCGACCACTATGGCCATGTGGATACGGCCTGTCTGGAAATCGTGCAGAAGGTCATCGATCTTGCGTGTTTCGGGGACAAAAAACGCAGGACGTATTAGCGACTGCCAACGGAAACCTTCACCTTTCTCCAGATACGGCAGAAGGTCCTTGATGTAAAGAATTCCCTTAATGTTGTCCGATGTTCCCGAATAGACCGGAACACGCGAATAGAAGTTCTCCCGGATGCAGCGGATAACCTCCCCGTAACCTGCTTTGATATCCAGCATTATCATGTCAATCCTGGACGTCATTATATCCACGACGGTCTCATCACCGAAACGGATCACACCCTCAAGGAGCTGGTGTTCATCCTGTATGTCCTCCTGGTCGGTAAGCTCCAGCGCATGCTCCAGCTGATCGACCGAAATGTTGATATTTTTCTTAGACTGCACACGGTCCGACAAGACCTTGGAACGCATCAGGAGCGATGACACCGGACGGAGCAGCACCGTCAGTACGGAGAGCATCGGCGCAGCCCTGAGACTGAACGAAAGCGAGTTGTGGGCAGAGTAGAGTTTGGGGATGATCTCACCGAAAAGAAGCAGGATGAATGTCAGTATCACGGTAAGGATCAGGAACTCCACCCATTCGGCCCCGAACACCAGCATCTGCGACAGGGCAAGGTCCATGAGCAGGATCAGAGCCACATTCACCAGATTGTTGGCTGTAAGGATCGTTGCCAGAAGACGTTCCGAATCCGAAAGCAGCGAGGCTGCTCTGCGGTGACGGGGAGAATCATTGTCGGATATCTCTTTAAGTTCCTCGGGAGACAACGAGAAGAACGATGTCTCGGATGCCGATACAAACCCCGAGAGAACCAAAAGAAGCAGGGCCGTCACCATAGCGATGACGGACCCCGCCGTAGGAGTATGGAAGCCGATCGTCCCTGAGACAACCGCTCCCACTGTCAGAATCGAATAGGGTTCTATAAGGCTGACGTTTTAAGTTAGAACGGCATACCGGTATCTCCGGATGCCGGCTGCGGATTTGCGGGCTGAGCCGGCTGAGCCGCATCGGTCTTGGCCTGGGGACGCGTAAGCATCTCCATGGAGTCTACGAAAATCTCGGTAACATAACGCTTTACGCCGTTCTGGTCATCATAACTGCGGTTGCGGATGCTGCCTTCAATGTAGAGCTTGTCGCCTTTGTGAACGTATTTCTCAACGGTCTCTGCCAAACCTCTCCAGAATACGAGGTTGTGCCATTCAGTACGGTCTGGCACCTGAGTGCCGTTCTGGGCCGTATAGCCACGTTCTGTCGTGGCCAGGGTAAGATTAGCTACACAAACATGGTTGTCCAGATACCTTACATCCGGATCCTTACCCACATTTCCAATCAAAATTACTTTGTTAACTGACATAATAATTAGGTATTAATATTTCAATGCAAATATACAAAAGATTTTTTTAGAACAAATTAGGATGAAATGTTTTCTGTATCACCAAAAAGAACTACATTTGCAACTCGAAAACAAAAAGCGACATTTTAGACTTAAATAATTGAGAATATGACAAAAGCAGAAGTTGTTAGCGAGATCGCCAAGAAGACCGGCATTGACAAGACCGACGTTCTGGCATGCGTAGAAGGTTTCATGGAAGTTGTTAAGGATTCACTCGAAAACGATGAGAACGTTTATCTGAGAGGTTTCGGTAGCTTCATCACCAAGAAGAGAGCCGCAAAGGCTGCCCGTGACATCCTCAAGAATACTACCATTACCGTTCCTGAGCACAAGATTCCCGCTTTCAAGCCGGCCAAGACTTTCGCCCTCGCAGTTAGAAAGTAATAGTTAACTTCAAATAATAATCACAGTTATGCCAAGCGGTAAAAAGAAAAAAAGACATAAGATGTCTACGCATAAGCGTAAAAAAAGACTGAGAAAGAACAGACATAAGAGCAAATAAGCCCGTCTGTGGAACAAACTTCAAAGAACAAACTTGCCGCAAAATGTTTTCGCCAGGTTTGTTCTTTGCTTTATAACGACGTAATACAACCAAAATAACGATGACAAGCGAACTGACAGTCAACGTCCAGCCCGACAGCATACAGATAGCCATAACCGAGGATCACAACCTTGTTGAGTATCAGAAAGATGCCCAGGAGGTAACCTTTGCGGTAGGCAATCTCTATCTGGGACGTGTCAAGAAGCTTATGCCCGGACTGAACGCATGCTTTGTTGATGTAGGGTCCGAGAAGGAGGCTTTCCTGCACTACCAGGATCTGGGCCCCCAGTTCATGTCATTGAAGAAATACATCAAGCAGGTCAGGGCAAACCGCAAGAAACTTGCGCCGTTCAGCAAGGCCCAGGCCGTATCGTTTGATGAGAAGCAGGGCAACATAAGCACTGCACTTGAGCAGGGTGACGAGATAATCGTCCAGGTAACCAAGGAGCCCATTTCCACAAAGGGTCCGCGACTTACCGGCGAGATTTCATTTGCCGGCCGGTTCCTGGTACTTATCCCGTTCGGCGACAAGGTATCAGTTTCATCCAAGATCAAGTCAAACGAGGAGCGCGCCCGACTCAAGCAGCTCATTCACAGCATCAAGCCCAAGAACTGCGGCGTCATAGTACGCACGGTGGCCGAGGGCAAGCGTGTGGCTGAACTTGACAACGAGCTCTCCATACTCTACCAGCGCTGGGAGGACAGCCTTACCAGGGCAATGAAGGTCGAGAAGGCTCCCGAACTTATATTCGAGGAGACCAGCCGCACGATAGCCATCCTGCGCGACATGCTGAACTCGTCATACGAGTCCATTCACGTAAATGACGAGAAAACCTATCAGGAGATACGTGATTACGTTTCACTGATAGACCCCGAGAAGACAAAGATTGTCAAGCTCTACAAAGGGGAACTGCCCATATTTGACAACTTTGCAATCACCAAGCAGATCAAATCATCATTCGGAAGGATTGTCTCATACAAGAGCGGGGCATACCTTATCATTGAGCATACCGAAGCCCTTCATGTGGTCGATGTGAACAGCGGCCACCGCGTAAAGGCCGGCACCCAGGAGGAGAACGCCCTTGAGGTCAACCTTGGAGCCGCCGATGAACTGGCCCGCCAGTTACGTCTGCGCGATATGGGCGGAATAATAGTGGTTGATTTCATCGATATGGCATTGGCCGAAGACCGCCAGAAGCTCTACGAGCGCATGTGCCAGAACATGGAACGCGACCGCGCCAAGCACAACATACTTCCTTTGAGCAAATTCGGTCTGATGCAGATTACCCGCCAGAGAGTACGCCCGGTAATGGACGTGCCTGTTGACGAGACCTGCCCCACCTGTTTCGGCACAGGAACCATCAGACCTTCAATCCTGTTTACCGATCAGCTTGAGAACAAGGTAAGCTGCCTGAAGAACCAGATGAAGATGAGCAACTTCACGCTGTTTGTCCATCCGTATGTGTACGCATACCTTACAAGAGGCCTGTTCTCAATCAAGATGAGGTGGCAGTTCCGTTACGGATTCGGAATAAATCTGCTCCCCGACCAGAATCTCCCGTTCCTTTCTTACAGGTTCATAGACCTTAAGGGAAATGAGATTGACATGAAGGAGGAGCACGAAATCCTATAATTTCCATCTTTTTATTCAAAATTTTTCAATTGACGCATTAACACTTTCGGGGTTGTTGCGTCATTATGTCGGAAACGGTCAAGAAAACAGATGACACCAGAAGTCCTGACAGAATCATTCAAGTCTTTGAGCGACGGACTCTACAGGGTGGCGTACTATATTCTGGAATCTCAGACCGATGCCGAGGATGCCGTACAGGACCTATTCATAAAACTGTGGAACAGCCGTGACCAGCTGGATACGGTGCTCAACTTCAAGGCCTACTGTACGACACTCATGAAAAACCTCTGCATAGACAAGCTCCGCAAAGAGCAGAAAGTGCAGAGCATGGAACCCGGGCCGGACATAGCCGAAACCCGCACCGTCGATGAAGACTATGACGCCCGCGAGAAACTTGAAAGGGTACTTGCCGCAATAGAACGGCTGCCCGCCCGCCAACGTGACGTGATGAAGATGTATGTACTTGAGGAGATGTCATATGACGAGATAGAACAGAGAACAGGAATGTCAAACCTGACTTTGAGGGTACTTTTAAGCAACGCCCGCAAGTCATTAAGGAGCCAGATATGAAACGATTGGAAGACATAGAAAATCTGAGTATTGTTGATCTGGATCGGATAGCATCCGACGAAAGCATCAAGGTGCCCTCCTCACTCAAGCACGACATAGCCGTTACGGCACGTGCCCTGGAGATGGCAGACAAAGAAGAAGATGTACAAGAGACCAGGGAGACTCGCGTATCGCACAAGAGATACCGTAAGATACTGAGAATGATATCCTACCCCGCAGCTGCAGTAGCCATAATCACTATCGGCATGCGACTTTCATTCCAGGATTCCATCCCTACCCCCAAGGATACCTTTGACGATCCCAATATGGCTTACATCCAGATGGAACAGGTATTTGGTTTTATTTCAGAGAAAATGAACACCGGTATGGATATTGCCGATGCAGCCGAACCGGTTATTGATAAAACGATAAACGCACTAAGATGAAAAGAATAGCAGCATTAGTAGCAGCATTGTTTCTGCTCACAGCCGGTGCCTGGGCACAGGACGGCAAGGGAATATACAACAAGTATTCCGACAATGACAATGTCAGTGCAGTGTACATCTCTTCATCCATGTTCAAGCTCATGGGTAAGGTTCCCAACATGGACCTGGGTGAGGGCAGTTCGATGGACCTGGGGTCAATCATCAAGAACCTGAATTCCATGTATCTGCTTGACTGCGAGGACCCCGATCTTTGCGCCGAGATCAAATCGGACGTCAACAAGTTCATCAAGAGGTATGACTTTGAGATGCTGATGGAGATAAAGGACAAGGGTGAAGTGGTGCGGATCTATACCACCGGCAACGAAAAGACCGTAACCCAGTTCATAATGACGGCAGCCGAGTATGACGCGTTCACCTTCATCTGCCTGGACGGTACGATGAGCCGCGCAGACCTTGAGAAGGCCATAGCAAAAGCAACCCAACAGATTGAATAAATCAACGGAGAAGCAGGGTCATACCAATAGTCAGAGGGTTCTCGTCAGACAGACGGTTACGTTTTGCAAGCGGTTTCATCTTGACTCCGAACTGTTGGGAGATTGACCAGAGGCTGTCACCTTTCTTTACCACATAAGTCCTGTGCTCACGATCGGCACGGGACTTTTTTCTTTCCAGGAAGACAAGTGTTCCGGCGGGCGGCACGAACTTACGCTCGGCCTCATTGAAACGACGCAGCAGGCTAAGCTGCATACCGTATTCGCGGGCAATGTCCTTGAGGGTCTCACCCTCGCGAAGGCGAACGCAGCGTTGACCGTTTACGATCAGCGGCTGATGCGGCAACTGTCCTGGCTTGAGGCGGACACCGCCGTTGCTGTCATAACGGTCAAGGCCATAACGCTCAATCAGTTCAATAAGCTTGTCGGCATATGTGGGACTGGTCGCGTAACCTGCCGCCTTCAAACCTTTAGCCCACCCTTTGTAATCAGTAGGACCCAGTTTGAACAGGGACTGGTAGCGTGCTCCGTTTACAAGGAACAGCGAATGGTCGCGGAATGAATCATCGGCACTGGAATAACAACGGAAACACTCCTGACGCGCGTCATCATCATGATACATCTTCTTGCCGGTCCAGTCGTTATGACATTTTATTCCGAAATGGTTGTTGCATTTTACAGCAAGCGTGCTGCGTCCCGCATCGGACTCCAAAAGGCCCTGGGCAAGAGTGATACTGGCGGGTATTCCGTATTTCTTCATCTGATCGACAGCCATACTTCCGTATTGAGCGATGTAGTTGGAGAACGCATCCTTTGACTGGGGCTGCGAAGGAGTCGTGGCAACCGGTTGCATAACGGAACACGAAACCAGCAGCAACGGCATTGCAAGTGTGGCTAAACGGAGTATTTTCATTACTGTACAGATGGTTACGCGAAGTTAGTGAAATATGCCGGAAAAATAAGTAATTTAGCGGTCGGATTGTTAACCTTTGGATTATGAAGAAACTTAGCCGCACCATTGAGTGGAGTGTTTTGGATCAGGATGAACTGAACAGTCAGGACCTTATGCTGGTAAAGGCAGCCCAGGAGGCCACAGCAGGAAGCTGGTCACCCTATTCGGGATTCAAAGTAGGTGCAGCGTTGCTGCTGGACGACGGGACAGTAGTAACCGGCAGCAATCAGGAGAATGCGGCATATCCCTCGGGGCTCTGCGCCGAAAGGACCGCCCTGTTCGCAGCAGGTCACGCCCACCCTGGCAAGGCAGTCACGGCATTGGCCATTGCAGCTCGTAATGACAAAGGTTATACAGCACAGCCCATCACACCCTGCGGTGCATGCCGACAGGTGCTGGCCGAGACCGAACAGCGCGGAGGACGCCCCATCAGGTTCATTCTGTACGGAACTGAAGGTACGATGGTGATAGAAGGCGGAACGGACGCCATCCTTCCCTTCTGTTTCGGAGCCGAATCAATGAAATAAGTTTATGATTTTTTAATGTGCCACTGTGTCACCGCTAACTGCCGTGGCACAATGTTTGTTGCATATAAGGTGTTAATGAAGGAAAGATTGAAATGAGCAAACGAAACAAACATAAAATGTCAGAAAATTTCCAATCCGAGAACAACCAGGAAAAGGAAGTTCTGAACGAGAAGTCCCAGGAGCAGGAGGCACCTCAGGAAACTACAGAGGAGGCTGCCGGGGAGACCGTCGAAGAGAAACTGGCCAAGAGTGAGGCCGAGATTGCAGACCTCAAGGACCGTCTGCTGCGTCAGATGGCTGAGTTTGACAACTACCGCAAGCGCACCATGAAGGAGAAGGCAGACATAATCCTGAACGGCAGCGCAGGCGTAGTGACCGACATACTTCCTGTCATTGATGACCTTGAAAGAGCCATAGCCAACTCCTCAAAATCCGAGGATTACACAGCTCTCAAGGAGGGTGTGGAACTTATCTACAATAAACTGATGCACATTCTGGAGCAGAAAGGCCTGCAGAAGATTTCGCCCAAGAACGAGCCTTTCGATACGGATTTCCATGAAGCGATAGCCATGATTCCGGCCCCCAGCGAGGACCTGAAGGGCAAGGTTCTGGACTGCGCTATTGACGGATACAAACTTAACGACAAAGTACTGCGCCACGCAAAGGTGGCCGTAGGAGAATAACAATATGGCAAAGAGAGACTACTACGAGGTGCTTGAGGTCCCCAAGACCGCAACCGCCGATGAGATAAAGAAGGCTTACCGCAAGAAAGCCATCCAGTACCACCCTGACAAGAACCCGGGCGACAAAGAGGCCGAGGAGAAGTTCAAGGAGGCAGCCGAGGCATACAGCGTCCTGAGCGACCCCGACAAGCGCGCCAAATACGACCAGTTCGGATTTGACGGACTGAGCGGAGCCGGCGGATTCGGTGGCGGAGGCGGATTCAGCGGTGCCGGTATGTCCATGGACGACATATTCTCCATGTTCGGTGATATATTCGGAGGCGGAGGATTCGGCGGATTCGGCGGATTCGGGAGCAGCCGTACACGAGGCCGCAGCGGAGAACGCAAGTCCAGAGGATCGGACCTGAGGGTTAAGGTGGCACTGACACTTGAGGAGATAAACACCGGCGTAACCAAGAAGTTCAAACTCAAGAAACTGGTTCCCTGTCAGCACTGCAAGGGCACCGGCGCCAAGGACGGATCGGCCGCCGAGACATGTCCCGACTGCCACGGTTCGGGTGTGGTCATGCGTACCCAGCAGAGTTTCTTCGGCATGGTACAGACACAGACCGTATGCCCGCGTTGCGGAGGTGAAGGCAAGATCATCAAGGACCGTTGCCCGCACTGCAGCGGTGACGGCGTTGTTTACGGTGAAGAGATAGTTGAAATCAACATACCGGCTGGTGTTGCCGAAGGCATGCAGCTCTCTGTCGAGGGCAAGGGCAATGCCGGCAAGCACAACGGCTACAACGGCAATCTGCTTGTACTGATTGAGGAGGTTCCCCACAAGGATCTGGTACGTGACGAGAATGACCTGGTATACAACCTGCTGCTCACGGTACCGCAGGCAGCATTGGGCGGAGCCATCGAGATTCCCACACTGGACGGCGCCGTCAAGCTCAAGATAGAACCCGGCACACAGCCCGGCAAGATGCTGCGTCTGCGCGGCAAAGGTCTGCCCGAACTCAACTCCAGCCGTCGCGGCGACATGATCGTAAACGTAAGCGTATACATACCGGAAACACTGTCCAAAGAAGAGAAGGCAGCCATGGAAAAGTTCCAGACATCGGACCATTTCCAGCCCACGCCTTCAATCAAGGAGAAACTTTTCCGCAAGTTCCGTAGTTATTTTGATTAATATACACTGATGACTTATCAGGAAGCTGTAGAGTATCTCTACACACAGACACCCCTTTTCCAAAACGTAGGCCAGGAGGCATTTAAAGAAGGCCTTTACAACACGGTGACGATAGACCGCCACCTGGGATGCCCCCACAAACTTTTCAAGACCATCCACATAGCCGGCACCAACGGCAAGGGCAGCGTTTCACACACCCTGGCCGCCATACTGCAGGCATCGGGCCTGAAGACCGGACTGTACACATCACCGCACCTTACCGATTTCCGCGAACGTATAAGGGTAAACGGAAAGCCGGTAAGCCCCGATTTCGTGGTCAGTTTCATAGAGAAGAACCGCGAGTTCCTGGAGCCGCTCCATCCCTCATTCTTTGAGGTCACGACCGCAATGGCTTTCAGCTGGTTTGCCGAGCAGGAGGTCGATGTCGCCGTGATCGAAACAGGCCTGGGAGGCCGCATGGACTGCACCAACATAATCAAACCGGTCCTGTCGGTCATCACCAACATAGGTTATGACCACATGAAATTCCTTGGCGAAACGATACAGCAGATTGCCTTTGAGAAAGCCGGTATCATCAAGAAAAACGTTCCTGTAGTTATCGGAGAGCATGACGACATTACCCGCGGCGTGTTTGAGCGCAAGGCCGAGGAGGTAGGTGCAAAAATCATCTTTGCCCAGGATAATTGTAAGATTATTTCGCATAAATACATAAATCCGTCCAAGGTCGTTTACGAGACCGCAGCCCTACCCGCTCTTGAAAGCGGACTGGCAGGAATGTGTCAGGAGAAGAATGCCAACACCATTCTGACAGCCGTCGAGGAGTTGAAGCGACATAAGTTCAGCATATCCGAGGCAGCCGTCAGAAAGGGATTCAAGGATGTCTGCCGCATGACAGGACTTCGCGGACGTTGGCAGAGAGTAGGCAAAAAACCGGACATTATCTGCGACACCGGACATAACAGCCACGGCCTGAAATACATTGCACAGCATCTTGAAGAGATTTCCTCAAAACCGGGGTTCGGACAGTTGCGCATTGTGATGGGCATGGTAAATGACAAGGACGTGACCGATGTCCTGGCGCTGATGCCCAAGAATGCACGCTACTACTTTACCCAGGCATCGGTTCAGAGGGCTCTCGATGCCAGTACGCTCAGGGATCTGGCACGTCAGGCCGGACTTACAGGCAGAGTGTTCCGCACGGTGGAACAGGCGGTAAGTACAGCACAGAGGGAGGCATCGGCCGAAGACCTGATTTTCGTAGGCGGAAGCACATTCGTGGTTGCCGACCTGCTCACCATGCCGGATTTCTACATACAGGGCTGAAATTTTCACCTGAATCGCTTGGAATAGTATCTGAAATTGGCTTAATTTGCGTGTTATAATTTTTAATAACCAATTAAGCCAATCATACTATATGAGCGATTTCTTTGTTAAAGACAATCTGGCCGGCCTCAAGAGAGAGGATTTTCAGGCAACAGTCCAGGGTAAGAAAACAGATCTTTACATACTCCGCAACAAGAGAGGAGCCGAGATAGCAGTCACGAACTTTGCAGGTGCCCTGTGCGCCATCATGATGCCCGACCGCAACGGCAAGATGGAAAGCGTTGTATGGGGACACGACAGCATCCAGCATGTAATGGACAGCGAGGAGACATTCCTGAGCGTTCTTATCGGCCGATACGGCAACCGCATTGCCAACGGCAAGTTCACACTGGACGGCAAGCAGTACACACTGGCCATCAACAACGATCCCAACAGCCTTCACGGAGGTCCCACCGGTTTCCACAAACGCGTTTTTGACGCCGAGCAGACCGATGCCCAGACCATCAAGCTGCACTACCTTTGCAAGGACGGCGAGGAGGGATTCCCCGGCAATCTTGACGTCAACGTGACCTATCGTCTTACCGATGACAACGAACTGGCCATCGAGTATGAGGCAACGACCGACAAGAAGACAGTGGTTTGTCTGACACAGCATGCCTACTTTACACTGAACGGCATGAAGAAGAATCCGCTTACTGTCCTTGACTACGACATGACAATCAACGCCGATCATTATATTCCGATTGACAATACCGCAATTCCTCTGGGAACCATTGACAAGGTTGAGGGCACCCCGTTTGATTTCCGCACCCCGCACAAGGTGGGCGAGCGCATTGAGCAGGGCCAGCAGACCAAGAACGGCAACGGCTATGACCATTGCTGGGTTCTCAACAAGCGCGAGCCTGGTGAACTGAGTTTTGCCGTCAAGTGCGTTGATCCCGCAAGCGGCCGTACCCTGGAGTGCTACACCACCGAGCCCGGCGTGCAGTGCTACACAGGCAACTACTGCAGCGGCAGCACCTGCGCCCACGGATCTACACTGCCCAAGCGCTGTGCAATATGCTTTGAGGCTGAGCATTTCCCCGACAGCCCCAACCATCCGTATTTCCCCACCACGGTTCTGAATCCGGGAGAGGTTTACTCACAGACAACAATCTATCGTTTCGGAGTGGAATAATCCCCCTGTATGGATACAACCACCCTTAGAAACAGGTTCCGCCGGCAATTCGGCACAAGCGGAGACCTTTACTTCTCGCCAGGCCGCATAAACCTGATTGGCGAACACACCGACTATAACGGAGGTTTTGTGTTCCCGGGGGCCGTTGACAAAGGCGTTGCCATTGAAATATACCGCAACGGATCACGCAAAGTGTGTCTGCTGGCTCTGGACCAGAAGGAACACCCGTATGTTGAATTCACGCTCGATGACACCTCAAAACCCGAGGAACATTGGGCGTGTTACATTTTCGGCGTATGCAAGGAGCTCGAAAAGCACGGAGTGGCTGTGGGAGGTTTCAATGCCGCAATAACCGGCGATGTCCCACTCGGTGCGGGCATGTCCTCATCGGCCGCACTTGAGAGCGTTTTCGCCTTTGCCCTCAACACCATGTTTGCCGACGGCAGGGTCGACAGGTTCGAGCTGGCCAAGATAGGTCAGGCAACCGAGCATAACTACTGCGGCGTAAAGTGCGGCATCATGGACCAGTTCGCATCGGTTTTCGGAAGACAGGGCTGTCTGATCCGTCTGGACTGCCGTTCACTGGAGTACGAGTATTTCCCGTTTGAACCCGACGGTTACAAGCTGGTACTGATCAACTCAATGGTGAAGCATTCCCTGGGTAATGAGTATAACGAACGCCGCGAGAGCTGCGAGAAGGCCGTTGCACTGATGAACCGTGAGTTCGGAGGTGTTGAGACTCTGCGTGACGCCAACTACCAGATGCTGGATGCCGTAAAAAAAGATCTTACCGGTGACGATTACCGTCGCGCCCGTTACGTACTTGACGAGAAAGAACGCGTAATGGCTGTCTGCAAGGCTCTCGAGGAGAATGACTACGAAACCGTAGGCCGTAAGATGTATGAGACCCATTGGGGGCTGAGCCGCGACTATACGGTAAGTTGCCCTGAACTGGATTTCCTGGTGGAAACCGCCCAGAAATGCGGTGTAACCGGAAGCCGTGTCATGGGCGGAGGATTCGGCGGCTGCACCATCAACCTGGTACGAGATACCGTTTACGAAAAGTTCATATCGAAGGCAAAACGCGAGTATGCCCGTAAGTTCGGAATCATACCCGATGTATACGACGTGACCATAGGCGACGGTTCAAGAAAACTGCAATAATCTAACAATCAACTAAATAAACAAACAAATGAAAAAATCAAGTTTTATCGCTCTGATGGCAGGCATGTTGGCACTGACAGCCTGCTCACAGAAGGAGGCCCCTGTCCTGAACAAGGCTGACTTCCAGATGGAATTTACAGGCAAGCAGACTGACCTGTACAAACTGAGCAACAAGAACGGTTGTGAGGTTTGGGTTACCAACTTCGGCGCCCGTATCGTGGCCATCATGGTTCCTGACAAAAACGGCAAGATGCAGGATGCCGTAATCGGCTTTGGCAACATCAAGGACTACACTACTCTGGCCAGCGACTTCGGATCTACAGTAGGCCGTTATGCAAACCGTATCAACCAGGGTCGTATCACTCTGGACGGCGTAACCTATCAGTTGCCTCAGAACAACTTCGGTCACTGCCTGCACGGAGGTTGCGACATCACCATCCCGCTGGGTTGGCAGAATCTGGTATGGGACGTCAAGGAGGTTAAGAAGAACAGCATCACCCTGGTTATGAACTCAGCCGACGGTGAGGCAGGTTTCCCGGGTAACGTAGTTGCCACCGCCACCTATACTCTCAATGACAAGAATGCCATTGACATTGTATGGAAGGCTACCACCGACAAGAAGACCGTGGTCAACATGACCAACCACAGCTACTTCAACCTGAACGGTGACCACTCAATTCCTGTAACCAACCACATCCTTACACTTAATGCCGACAACTTCACTCCCTGCGACAGCACTTACATGACCACAGGTGAGATTCTGCCGGTTGCAGGTACCCCCATGGACTTCACCAAGGGCAAGGCCATTGGCAAGGAGATTAACAACTACGACTATATCCAGCTTAAGAACGGTAACGGTTATGACCACAACTGGGTGCTCAACACCAAGGGTGATGACACCAAGTGCGCCGCCAAGCTGTACAGCCCCATTACCGGTATCTACGTAGAGGTTTACACCAACGAGCCCGGTATCCAGTTCTACTCAGGTAACTTCCTGGATGGTTCAGGTCTGGACAAGCAGGGTAACAAAATGGAGCAGCGTACAGGTTGCTGCCTGGAGACACAGAAGTTCCCCGACAGCCCCAACAAGTCAAATCTGCCCGGATGGTACAGCGCAGAGCTCGTTCCCGGCCAGGAGTACTACAGCCACTGCATCTACCAGTTCGGCGTAGAATAATCACGAAAAATCAACTAACTAATTAATAACAAATGAACAATACAGACATTATCGGTGCATTGTCAAACAACGGTTTCAAGCCGATTGACTATGTAGTATTCGTTGCCTATCTGGCAATTCTGATTTTCCTGGGATTCTTCCTGTCCCGCAGTAAAGACGGTAAAGAAAAAGACTCAAAGGACTACTTCCTGGCAGGTAACACCCTGACATGGTGGGCAGTAGGTGCTTCACTGATCGCCGCAAACATCAGTGCCGAGCAGTTTATCGGCATGTCCGGTACCGCATTCGCATCAGGTATTGCAATCGCCGCTTACGAGTTGATGGCAGCAGCCACACTTATCGTTGTAGGTAAGTTCCTGCTCCCCGTCATGATTGAGAAGAAGATATTCACCATCCCGCAGTTCCTTCGCGAGCGTTACAATCCGGGCACTGGTCTGGCATTCTCAATCTTCTGGCTCTTCCTCTATGTATTCGTAAACCTGACTTCTGTCGCATGGCTGGGTGCTCTGGCTATTGAGCAGATCCTGGGTCTGCGCGGATGCGCTCTCCTGATCGGCTCAACCGAGATTCCCGTACGTCTTATCATCATTCTGTTGCTGTACATCATCGCCGGTGTATATTCAATCTACGGCGGTCTGTCATCAGTAGCATGGACTGATGTTATGCAGGTTACCTTCCTGGTAGGTGGTGGTCTTATCACCGCTTATGCAGCTCTGGACGTTATCGCTGACAAGCTGGATCTGAACGGTGGCGCAATGGCCGCTCTTGGAGAGGTTTACCACAAACTCAAATCACTGCCGGGAGACTCTCACTTCAATCTGGTTGTGAACCAGGCCAAGACTCCCGATGCATACTTTGACATTCCGGGTATCGCCGTTATCGTAGGTGCCCTGTGGCTGACCAACCTGGGTTACTGGGGCTTCAACCAGTACATCATCCAGAAGGGTCTTGCCGCAAAGAGTCTGGACGAGGCCAAGAAGGGTATGGTATTTGCCGCATTCCTCAAGATCTTGATCCCGTTCATCGTATGTATCCCCGGCGTTTGCGCATTCTACATCAAGACTCAGCAGCCCGAGATGTTCGCTCAGCTGGCAGGTGGCATTTCAGTATCTGACGATGCTTATCCTTTCCTGATCCGCAACTTCACTCCGGTATTCATCAAGGGTCTGTCATTCGCAGCTCTGAGTGCAGCCGTTATTTCATCCCTGGCTTCGATGTTCAACTCAACATCAACCATCTTCACAATGGATATCTACAAGCAGTACTTCAAGAAGGATGCTTCTGAGAAGAACCTTGTAAACGTAGGTCGTATCACTTCTGTATGCGCCCTGATCATAGCTCTCTGCAGCGTATATCCTATCCTTGGAAGTATGGACCAGGCATTCCAGTTCATTCAGGAGTACTCAGGATTCGTATATCCCGGTATCGTAGTCATCTTTGGTCTGGGTCTGCTCTGGAAGCGCGCTTCAGGTCCCGCAGCCGTTGTAGCCGCTATCGGTACATTCGCATTCTCAATCCTGTTCAAGTTCATCATGCCCAATACTCCGTTCATGCTCCGTATGGGTTATGTGTTCATGGTTCTGGTTGCCATCTTTATCCCGATGTCACTCTTCAACAAGAGCAGAATCGTTGAGGCCGATAAGCTTGACCAGCACACCATTGACGCTCAGATGAAGTGGTCACAGATTCTCTTTATCTGCGCTGCAGTTTGCCTGATTTTCGCTATTTACGGCGTAATCAATTCTGTTCTGCGCGGATGGGGATTCGAGGCTCTGTTCTTCCTTGCAGCTATTCTGGCTGTTCTTGGTCTTTACCTGCGTTCAAATGCAAAGGATAAGGTTCAGGATGCTAAGGCTGTAGGTATCGACCTTGAGCTCTTCAAGACCGACAAGACCTTCAATTGGGGCGCTCTCGGCGTTATCGTAATTCTGGCTATCCTCTATATCTTCCTCTGGTAATATCATGCTCGAAGAACTTAAAGAGAAGGTTTTCAAAGCCAACCTTGACCTTGTCAAGCACGGCCTGGTGATTTTCACCTGGGGTAACGTATCAGGCATTGACCGCGAGAAGGGTCTTGTGGTAATCAAGCCCAGCGGCGTAAGCTATGACACAATGAAGGCAAGTGATATGGTTGTTGTCTCCCTCGAAACCGGTAAGGTTGTTGAGGGAGACCTCAATCCTTCATCGGACACCCCTACTCACCTGGTGCTTTACAGAGCGTTCCCGAATATAGGAGGCGTGGTTCACACTCATTCCTCTTATGCTACAGCTTGGGCACAGGCCGGTCGTGACATCCCCAACATCGGAACCACTCACGCGGATTATTTCCACGATGACATTCCTTGCACCAGGGACATGAAGAAGGCCGAGGTGTTTGGCGAATACGAGAAGGAGACCGGAAACGTGATCGTAGAGCGTTTCAAGGGAATGAATCCCGATGACACGCCAGCCGTTCTGGTAAAGAATCACGGTCCGTTTGCATGGGGTACAGATCCCGACAATGCCGTTCACAACGCTGTTGTCCTTGAGGAGGTGGCCAAGATGGGATTCATTGCATCGACCCTGCACCTCAACACGCTTGACGTTGTGGATCACGTACCGTCAATGAACAAGCTCCTGATTGAGAAGCATTACAGCCGTAAACACGGACCGAATGCTTACTACGGACAGAAAAAGAAATAACTTAAAACAGTAAACACTATGTTTGAAAATAACGAGATATGGTGGGTGACAGGTGCTCAGCTCCTTTACGGAGGCGATGCAGTAGTTGCAGTGGACGGTCACTCAAAGGAGATGGTTGAAGGTCTGAACAAGAGCGGAAACATCCCCGTCAAGATAGTATATAAAGGTACTGCCAACAGCAGCAACGAGGTTGAGGCCGTAATGAAGGCTGCCAACAATGACAGCAAGTGCATAGGTATCATCACCTGGATGCACACATTCAGCCCCGCCAAGATGTGGATCAAGGGTCTGCAGGCTCTTGAGAAGCCTCTGCTCCACTTCCACACACAGTACAACACCGATATTCCTTGGGACACCATCGATATGGACTTTATGAACCTGAACCAGAGCGCCCACGGCGATATCGAGTTCGGTCACATATGCACCCGTATGCGTGTAGCCCGCAAGGTTGTTGTAGGTCACTGGAAGAGCGTTGAGGCTCAGAAGCAGATTGCCGTATGGGCCCGCGCTGCTGCCGGCCGTGCCGATGCACATAACGTACGCTGCCTTATGTTCGGTATGAACATGAACAACGTGGCCGTTACCGATGGTGACCGCGTTGAGTTTGAGCAGCGCATGGGTTACCATGTAGATTACTACCCCGTATCATCACTGATGGATTACTTCAAGAAGGTTACCGATGCCGAGGCTGACGCCCTGGTTGAGGAGTACAAGAAGCTCTACACCATCAAGATTGATGAGAGCGGCGAGAAGGTATACTGGGAGAAGGTACATAATGCAGCCAAGGCTGAGATAGCTCTGCGTCGCGTGCTCAAGGATGAGAACGCTACCGCTTTCACCACCAACTTTGACGATCTGGGTGATGCCGATATCGACGCCCCTGATTTCTGCGGATTCGACCAGATTCCGGGCCTGGCATCACAGCGTCTGATGCAGGAGGGTTACGGTTTCGGTGCCGAGGGTGACTGGAAGACTGCCTGCCTGCAGCGTACTCTCTGGGTTATGAACCAGGGTATGCCCAAGGGCTGCTCATTCCTGGAGGATTACACCCTTAACTTTGCCGCCGACTGCACCTCAAGCCTGCAGAGCCACATGCTGGAGATCTGCCCGCTGATTGCTACCGGCAAGCCCAAGCTGGAGGTTCACTTCCTTGGCATAGGTATCCGCAAGCAGCAGACCGCACGTCTGGTATTTACATCCAAGACCGGCCGCGGTATCAAGGCAACCGTTGTTGACCTGGGTAACCGTTTCCGTCTTATCACCAGCGAGGTTGAGTGCATCGAGCCCAAACCGATGCCCAAACTGCCGGTTGCATCGGCCCTCTGGGTTCCGCAGCCCACATTTGAGATTGGCGCAGGCGCATGGATACTGGCAGGTGGCACACACCACAGTGCTTTCTCATACGATATCACTGCCGAGTATTGGGAGGATTTTGCCGAGATGTGCGGTATAGAGTACATCGGAATCGACAAGAACACCACCATAAGCGGTTTCAAGCAGCAGCTCAGAAACAACGAGGTTTATTACATGCTCAATAAAGCACTCAAGTAATTATGGCATACGATCCCAAATCAGTTATTGAAAAAGGACAGGCCATTCTCGGTATCGAGTTTGGTTCGACCCGTATCAAGGCTGTGCTCATAGATCCCGAATACAAGCCGATTGCCCAGGGTAGTCATACCTGGGAGAATCAGCTTGTAAACGGGCTGTGGACATACAGCGTGGAGAGCATCTGGTTCGGTCTGCAGGACTGCTACGCTGACCTGCGCAAGAACGTGCTCAAGCAGTACGAGGTAGAGATTGAGAACCTGGCAGCAATAGGCATAAGTGCCATGATGCACGGATATATGCCGTTTGACAAGCATGGCGACATACTGGTTCCGTTCCGCACATGGCGTAACACCAACACCGCCAAGGCAGCCGCCGAGTTGTCTGACCTGTTCGTGTTCAACGTACCTCTGCGCTGGAGCATATCACATCTGTATCAGGCTATCCTGGACAATGAGCCGCACGTAAAGGATATTGATTTCCTGACCACTCTGGCAGGATTCATCCACTGGCAGCTCACAGGCAAGAGAGTTCTGGGTGTGGGTGACGCATCGGGTATGATTCCCGTTGATCCCGCAACCAAGACTTACAATGCCACCATGGTTGAGAAGTTTGACAAACTCATTGCCACCAAGGGTTATCCCTGGAAGTTGCTTGACATCCTGCCCAAGTCACTTGATGCAGGTCAGGATGCAGGTGTGCTGACCGAGGCCGGCGCACGCAAGCTGGATATCACCGGTCATCTAAAGCCCGGTGCTCCCATCTGTCCCCCTGAGGGCGATGCAGGCACAGGTATGGTTGCCACCAACGCAGTTCGTCCGCGCACCGGTAACGTATCGGCCGGAACATCATCATTCTCCATGATTGTTCTGGAGCATGACCTCAAGAAACCGCATGAGGTTATTGATATCGTTACTACTCCTGATGGCAGCCCCGTGGCTATGGTTCACTGCAACAACTGCACCAGTGACCTGAACGCCTGGGTTAACCTGTTCAAGGAGTTTGAGGAGATAATGGGTATTCCCGTTGATATGGGCAAGCTCTTTACCAACCTCTTTAACGTGGCACTTAAGGGTAATCCTGACTGCGGCGGCATAATGAGCTACAACTACGTATCAGGTGAGCCTGTTACCGGATTTGCCGACGGACGTCCGCTGTTTGTACGTTCCGCTAACGACAAGTTCAACCTGGCCAACTTTATGCGCGCTATAATAAGCGGTGCAATAGGTGTACTCAAGGTCGGTAACGACATCCTGTTCAACGAGGAGAAGATCAAGGTTGACCGCATAACCGGTCACGGAGGTCTGTTTACCACTCCGGGCGTAGGCCAGAGGATTCTTGGTGCTGCACTGAACTCACCTATCTCCTGCATGAAGACTGCAGGTGAAGGCGGTCCCTGGGGTATGGCAATCCTGGCATCGTACCTTATCAATAACAAGAAGAAGCAGTCATTGGCTGAGTTCCTTGATGATCAGGTATTTGCCGGCGATACAGGCACATCGGTCGCTCCCACGCCCGAGGATGTGGCAGGTTTCAACGCCTACATTGAGAATTACAAACAGTGCTTACCGATTGAGGAAGCAGCTGTCAAATACAAAAAGTGAGCCGCTTGGCTCACTTTTGTATTTTATTGGAGTATACAAGATCATCACCGATATAGACTCTCAGGATGTAGATGCCTGGGGGTAGATTACCGGTAGACAGACTTGCCGGAGCATCGCCCGGGAATACCCCTTTTGCAACCTGGGTTCCCTGCAGGGAGAAGAGTTCCATGCGGACTGGATCCTTGGACGTCTGTTTCCGGGAGAATGTCAGTTCATCGGTAAAAGGCAAGGGTCCCACAGAGTATTCGTACTCTTGGGACTCAATTATTCTGATACCGGAAGATATTTCATTGGATATTCTCCATTTGACAGTGGTCAAGTGAACCGTACTGTGGTTTGCCGTGCGAACCAATGAAGTGGTATCCTCGACCGTTACTTTAAGAATGTGACTGCCCTCAGGATGGATATCGGCCTTAAACAGGTAACTGTCCGTGTTCTTTGCAACCTTTATATCGTCAAGATACCATTCAGTCCTGAGAGTGTTGGGATATAGTTTGACAAGGTCCAATGAAAACACGGTATCTCCCTCGACATGAACCTTACCGTACTTTGATTCCAGATATGGAGAGTATGACTTGACGAACTTGCCCGTCTCATGAATCTTTTCGACAATCGCTTCACGGCATACAGGACAATAATCCCTGTCAAGATAACGCATCAGGCACTGCTGATGAGGTCTGTACCAGCCTTCGGTATTCTCAAACGCATATGTAGATACGCCCGAATACCCAATCCATCTCTGCCATTTTACGGGATTGATCTTTCGTGCATCGTTAGGGCTCTCTTCGGTCCTGTCATACCAGTATTCATCGGCCAATCCGGCAAATGAGTGACCGGCTTCATGACAGATGGTCTCATAGGATGAACCATCAAGTGACAGGCACATCATTTTGTAGTATTCGTTACCGGCCCCTCCGTACTTGGTGGAATTGACCAGCATTATTACCAGGTCATAATCAGGCTTGGTGCTGCCAAGGACCTCAAAGACCTTATTCATATCGGTTGGCCAGGGCATACGGTCAACTCCGGAACAACCGAAGGTGGTTTTGTAGAAATTGTCTATAGGAGCATCGGGAGTCATTCCTGCGCCGCTCACATTTGAAGCTGTCTGGATGCAAAAAACATTGAACATCTCCCTGTAATGATTCCACGGCTCTTTCTTGAGAAAATATTCGGTGTGTTCCTTTACGTTCTTTACGAACTTGGACAGTTCGGAATAGGTAAAGCCATCGCCCAGAAACACTATATCGGTATAATACTGGCTGTCGCCGGCATAAGTGATAGTGTCAAGTTTGAATTGGGCCCGACATGGTACAGCCACAAGCAATACGGCTGCCACGACATACAGTATTCTTTTTAGCATCTATCTTAAATCCAATTTCATTATTTCATCACTGCCGTTGCGGAAAAGAATCTCTCTAGCCGACGGGTTCAGCTGTATCCTCATATAATAGACCGCTTCCTTAAGACGGACAGTCATACGGCCCATCGTTTCACCGTTTCTGTACTCTATCTGCTGTACAAGAGGGTTGTCCATCTTATGAATGCTCAGAACACGGCCTTTCCTGCCCAGTTGGACATAATTAAGGTCTTTGGCATCGGACTCACTTATGGGATCCGGTTCCAGATTAAGGACCCCGTCCGTGCGCTGACGGCTAGCGACAGTCATATCGTACGCAGCCTTTACGGAGTCATAACTGATTGTGCCCGATAATATAAGTATCTGAGGCTGCTGTCCGCTATCCTCCGAAACGGCTTTACCCGTGGCTCCGCATCCAGACAAGAGGCCTGAGAGCACGATGAATGACAAAAAATATGATAAATATTTTCTTATCATCTCTTCTTTTGATTGGGATTGCAAAAGTACTGAAAATAGACTATCTTTGCTATCACTTGAAAGACTAAAAACAATTAATGCTGATATGAAAAAGTTTACAAAAACAGTTATGGCATTCGCAGTTGCAATTGCATGCTGCATCCCTTCAATGGCTGCAAAGCCCAAGTTCCCGCTTATAGACAAGGCTCCTTATGACACCATCATTGACGGTCAGAAAGTTGCTCTTTACACTATTCAGAAGGGTAAGGTTGCCGCACAGATCATCAACTACGGCGGTTTTGTGGTAGGTCTCTACGCACCCGACAAGAACGGTGAGTACGCCAATCTGGTAACGCACTATGATGACATCCATCAGTACATGCGCTACAACATGGGTATGGTAGGTCCGGCTCTGGGTCGTTATGCAAACCGTATCGCAAACGGCAAGTTCACTCTGGACGGTGTTGAGTACAACATAACCAAGAACAGCGGACAGCACACTCTTCACGGCGGTGCAAAAGGCTTTGACCACACTGCATGGAAGGTCGTAAAGGCCAAGAAGAACAAGCTGGTCCTTTCATGTGTTTTGCCCGATGGTCTGGATGGATTCCCCGGCACACTGACCACTACTCTGACCTACTCTATCACCAAGGACGGTGGCCTGCAGATCAGCTATGAGGCAACAACCGATAAGGCTACTGTAGTCAACCTTTCAAACCACACCTATTTCAATCTGGACGGTGTAGGTAACGGTGACATCATGGATCACGAGCTTTATATCAACGCTGCATTCATCACTGAGACTGACCGCAGCAACATCCCGACCGGTGACCTGGGTATGGTTGACGGATCTCCTTATGATTTCCAGAAGCCGGTACGCATTGGTGACCGTCAGTATGCTCCCCAGCCCGGACAGGGTGGCCGTGGCGGATTCGGCGGATTTGGCGGACAGGTTCCCGAGGGTATGGTACGCAACTATGACAACAACTTCTGCCTGATTCATAACGAGCAGGGCAAGGTTGAGCAGGTTGCCACTCTCTACTCTCCCAAGTCAGGTCGTTTCCTGGAAGTTTGGAACAACCATCCGGGACTTCAGGTCTATACCGGTGCCCGCACCGCTATCGCACTGGAGTCACAGATGTATCCCGACTCACCTAACCACGAGTTCTTCCCCAGCACAACTCTGCGTCCGGGTGAGAAGTACCAGCACACAGTCATCTACAAGCTCTCAGTAAAATAGCACAAAGGGGTCAGACCCCTTTGTGTCATTGTGTCATTTAGCATGTGGGATTCAATAAAGCAAACCTTTGGAAAATACTTCCTATTTGGCGGGAGATCAGGCCGTAGGGAGTATTGGACGTGGACTTTCATTGTATTGGCCATTACGTTTGTATCGGTTTGCATATTGGCTGCATATGCCTTTTTGTTTGGCAATACAACCAATCATCCTGTTGCCGAAGGACTGTTTCACACATTATTCATCCTTTTGGGAGTGTTCTGGTTAGTGATGTTCATGCCGTCACTGACGGTATCTGTGCGCCGACTGCGCGATGCAGGTATATCACCATGGTTCCTGCTGATTCCTATCGCACTATGCATCGTTACATTCCTGGTGCTTGCAGACATCGGCCTTTCTAATATGGACGGCTCTACAGCCCGTTATTCCGATGCTTTTGCGTTCATTCTATCAGCAATAACCTCAATTACAGGATTTATATTCCTTATTCTATTCTGTCTGCCTTCAAAAAAAGAATAAATGAAGAAGATAATTGTTGTTGCTGCGCTGGCTTTATTTGCTGCGTGCGGTGGTAAGGATTTTGATGACGGTGTGATGCAGAAGAATGGTAAGATTTATACCATTAATACCGAGACGATCTGCAATGCCAGAGGTTACCATGGAACGACCCCCATTAAGGTGGTTATCAAGAAGGCTAAGATAGTCAATGTGGAGGCCTTGCCTAACCGTGAGACTCCGCGTTTCTTTGACAATGTCAAGAAATACATGCTTCCCAAGTTCAGGGATGTCAAGTTCAAGGATTACGCTACGGTTGATTGTGTATCGGGCGCGACTATCAGCAGCAAGTGCGTTCGCGAAAACTTGAAAGCCGCCTACCAATATTACACTGAGCATAAGTGATACCATTGGGGTCAGACCCCATTGGCATCTTTTTTGAAAAATGTACCATTGGGGTCTGACCCCATTGGTACTTTTTTGTGTATCTTTGGCTCAAATCAGCATACAAATCAATATGACAAAACGTAATATAGGACTATCGTGGGTTGCAATGATCGTTGCATGCCTTACGATGTCTTGTGGCGGACAGTCCGATAACCGGGAGAATGAACTTATGACAGTAGGAAACCCTTACCTGCCCTTGTGGGAGCATATCCCTGACGGCGAACCTTATGTTTTTGAGGATCCGGACAATCCGGGTCAGTACCGCGTTTATATATATGGTTCACACGACAGCATGATTTCAGGCTATTGCGGACGTGAGCTGGTGGTATGGTCGGCATCGGTGAATGACCTGATCCATTGGCGTTACGACGGCGAGATTCTGAAGGTGAGCAAGAATGCAAACGGCGAGCAGCTGAGCCGTACAGGTTTGGCCGATGTCCTGTATGCCCCCGATGTAACTCTAGTAACCGCCCCCGACGGTACCAAGACCTACTATCTATATCCCAACAATCAGGCGGGCGGTCGCAACGGAATGGTCTGCAAGAGTTCCCGCCCGGACGGTCCCTTTGAGGTCTGCAACTGGAGCAAGAATAACCCCAATGTGACTGACGGTGTACTTGCGTTTGACCCTGCTGTATTTGTTGATGACGATGGTAAGATATACGGCTACTGGGGCTTTGAGCGCTCATATGCAGCCGAGCTGGACCCCGCCACCATGGCTACCGTAAAGCCCGGCACCAAGATCGTAGAGGATATGGTTCCCGGCCGATACATGGACGGTGAATTCAAGTTCTTTGAGGCATCGTCAATACGTAAGATCAAGGACAAGTACATATTCATTTACAGCCGATTCACGCTGGAGGGCGAATTCGGCCTGCCTTCATCAAACTACACTCTGGCATACGCTTACGGTGACAATCCCTTAGGCCCCTGGACCTACGGCGGAACCGTTATCGACGGCCGTGCACGTGAGGTTAATGAGAAA
>CAJOJD010000009.1 GCA_905234745.1 uncultured Bacteroidaceae bacterium
CGAGGATATCACACGCGGTGCTATCATCTCAGTGATCCTGGCCCTGATCGCCATCTTCCTGTACATCCTGATCCGTTTCCGCAACGTGGCTTACTCAGTAGGCGCTATCTTCGCCCTCTGCTTCGATACACTTATTATTATAGGTATGTATTCAATCTGCTGGGGCTGGATGCCGTTCTCACTTGAGATTGACCAGACATTCATTGGTGCCGTGCTGACCGCTATCGGTTACTCCATCAACGATAAGGTGGTTATATTCGACCGTATCCGTGAGTTTTCCGGTCTCTACACCAAGCGTAACCGCAAGCAGTTGTTTGACGATGCCCTGAACACCACTCTGGCTCGTACCATCAACACATCAGTAAGTACATTGATCGTGCTGTTGGCTATCTTCTTCCTGGGCGGTGACAGCATCCGCAGCTTTGCATTCGCAATGATCCTGGGTGTTGTATTCGGCACATGCTCATCACTGTTCGTAGCTGCTCCTACAGCTTACCTGGTTATGAAGAAGACCAAGAAAGAGAAGGAGGAGGTTGCTGCAGAAAAGGCATAAGACTTAATCCTATTTATATGACCGGGGTCCGATAATCGGACTCCGGTTATTTTTTTCTTTAAAATACTTTTACATTTCTGCGAAATGCCGATATTTGTATCTACCTAATTCAAAATGCAGATGAGAAAAACTCTTATTACGGCAATCATATCGGCATTCTTCTTTATGCCGGCTTTTGCCCAAAGCGTCAATACAGACTCCATAAAAGCCGAGATGGACAAGATTGAAATCACCAATCAGGGAATGAAACAGGTGATTGAGAATTACAAGAAAGGCGTAATCAAGGGTGATCTGGAATCAATGAACCTGCTTGCCGTAGAGTGTATGTCGGGCAAGTACGTAAAGCCCAGTATTGAGATAGGCCTTAAACTTCTGGAGACTGCAGCCAATCAGAACTATGTCGATGCACAGTATAATCTGGGTAATTATCTGTTCATCTTCTGGGTTCGCCAGCAGTCCAATGACGCATACTTCTCACAGGGTGTAAAGTGGCTCAAGAAAGCCGTAAGAGGCGGCGATAACCGCGCTACCATAATGCTGGCCCGTTTCTATTTTGAATACGGAAAATACAAGAAGGAATCATCATATGTAGACGGCGGCATACAGATGCTTGAGTCATATCCTAAAGTAGAAGAGGTAAGCACCAAGGATGAGCAGGTCCTGAACGCACAGGCTTGGCTCGGAACGTTCTGTCTTGCCAAATGGCGCATGGACAATGATACCATTGCTCTGCTTAATGCAAAGAAGTGGTACCGTACCCTGCTCAAATCGGAACTCCATTTCCCCAACTACACTCAATACATTGATTCAATGCAGATTGTATTGAGTATGGGAGTTCCCATGAGAATAGACCCGCAGCCCACACCCCAGCAGATTGAGGAATCTCAGAATAATAACGGTGGAATGGGCGGATTCGGCGGAGGATTCGGTGGCGGANNNNGGTGGTGGTTTCCCGGGTGGAGGCCAGCCGGGCGGACAGCCGCAGGGACCTCAGAGGCCGCAAGCCAAATATCTGGGAGGCAATCAGGCCATGCAGCAGTTCATACGCTCCAACACTCTCTATCCCGAGAACCTTAAGAGCCAGAAGATCAACGGCCGCGCAACCGTATCTTTCACGATTGATACAGACGGCGCTATCATAAATCCTACGGTAAGCAATCATGCGGTAGTTAACGGCGTTGAGATATTCGCATTGGACCAGCAGGCTCTGCGTACCGTAATGATCATGCCCGACTGGATTCCGGCCGATCAGGACGGCACACCGGTCAAGGCCGAGCACTCCGCAACCGTGAACTTTGGTTCCGGCGGTATGGGCGGCATGCGTTTCTGATTGTAATCTGAAAATTGAGATAAAAGTAAGTCCGAAATTACGGGCTTACTTTTTTTATGTATAATTCCCGCATATTTTATTGCATATATGCGGTATATTTAAAAATAGTATACAATCTGTATACTAAATAGGTTTAAAAACGAATAATAAACGGAATATTCTTGTAATTTTGCGTCCGTTTGATATGCATAAACAATAAACACTATACCAAAGTTATGACAGTTAAAGAATTGGATCAGGTTGTTGTCCGCTTCTCTGGTGACTCCGGTGACGGAATGCAGTTGGCCGGCAACATCTTCTCCACTGTTTCGGCTACGGTCGGAAACAGTATCAGTACTTTCCCCGACTATCCTGCCGATATCCGCGCCCCGCAAGGCTCACTTACCGGTGTTTCGGGTTTCCAGGTTCATATCGGCGCAGGCAAGGTTTATACTCCCGGTGATCAGTGTGATGTTCTGGTAGCAATGAACGCTGCCGCTCTCAAGACACAGCTCAAGTACGCCAAGCCCAACGCCACAATCATAATTGATACTGACGCTTTCAAGAAGTCAGACCTTGAGAAGGCTGCTTTCCAGACAGAGGATCCTCTGGCAGAACTGGGCGTTGATCCCGACCGTGTGATCGCCTGCCCCCTTACCCAGATGGTAAAGGATGCTCTTGCCGATACCGGAATGGACGCCAAGGCAGTTCTCAAATGCCGTAACATGTTCGCTCTGGGTCTGGTTTGCTGGCTGTTCAGCCGTGATATAGAGATTGCGTTCAACTATCTGCGTGACAAGTTCGCCAAGAAACCTGAGCTGGCCGAGGCCAACATCAAGGTTATCCAGGCCGGTTATGATTATGGTCATAACACTCACAGCAGTGCAATGAACGTTTACCGCATAGAGTCAAAGCAGAAGGAACCCGGCCGTTATATGGATATCACCGGTAACAAGGCTACCGCATACGGTTTCATCGCCGCTGCCGAGAAGGCAGGACTCAAGCTCTACCTGGGTTCATATCCTATCACTCCCGCTACCGATGTCCTGCATGAGCTCTCCAAGCACAAGTCACTAGGTGTTACCACCGTTCAGTGCGAGGATGAGATTGCCGGCTGTTCATCGGCCGTAGGTGCATCATTCGCAGGTGCTCTGGCAGTGACTTCAACTTCAGGTCCCGGTATCTGCCTTAAGTCAGAAGCCATGAACCTGGCTGTCATCATGGAACTTCCGCTGGTTGTTCTGGATGTTCAGCGCGGCGGTCCCGCAACAGGACTTCCCACCAAGTCAGAGCAGACAGACCTTCTGCAGGTTCTCTTTGGCCGTAACGGTGAGAGCCCCATGCCGGTTATCGCAGCCACATCTCCCGTTGACTGCTTCGATGCAGCCTATCAGGCAAGTAAGATGGCTCTGGAGCACATGACTCCGGTTGTTCTGTTGACCGATGCATTCGTTGCCAACGGATCGGCCGCATTCAAGCTGCCCAACCTGGCCGATTATCCCGCAATCAACCCTCCTTATGTTCCTGAGGAACTCAAGGGCAAATGGACTCCGTATATGCGTGCCGAGAACGGTACACGTTACTGGGCTGTTCCCGGTCGTGAGGGATTCACACACATCCTGGGTGGTCTGGAGAAAGACAGCCAGACCGGCGCCATCAGCACCAATCCTGAGAACCACGACCTGATGACACGTCTGCGCCAGCAGAAGATCAACAACATCCAGGTTCCTGATCTGGAGGTTATAGGTGATGCCGATGATGCTGACCTGCTGATAGTAGGATTCGGTGGTACATACGGACATCTGCGTGCCGCTATGGACGAGCTCCGCGCTCAGGGCAAGAAGGTTGCCCACGCACACTTCAAGTTCATCAACCCGCTGCCCAAGAACGCCGCTCAGGTACTCAAGAAGTATAAGAAGGTGGTTGTGGCCGAGCAGAACATGGGTCAGCTTGCCGCATTCCTTCGCATGAAGGTTGACGGATTCGTTCCGTATCAGTTCAATCAGGTTAAAGGCCAGCCGTTCGTTGTAAACGAGCTCGTCAATGCCTTCAACGAAATCCTTAACAAGTAAACACACAGCACTATGGAATATACAGCACAAGATTTCAAGAAAGGGCAGCCACGTTGGTGCCCCGGTTGCGGTGACCACTTCTTCCTGGCTTCACTGCACAAGGCTATGGCCGAAATCGGAGTAGCTCCATACAATACCGCAGTCATTTCAGGTATCGGTTGCTCAAGCCGTCTGCCCCACTACATGGCAACATGCTGCAGCAATCGCTACTGGTTGCAAGGTAGCAAATCCTGACCTGACCGTTTGGCAGGTATCAGGTGACGGTGACGGTCTGGCTATCGGCGGTAACCACTTCATACACGCCAACCGCCGTAACATAAACCTGAACATGATCCTGCTCAACAACCGTATCTACGGTCTTACCAAGGGTCAGTACTCACCTACCTCACCCCGTGGTTTCGTGAGCAAGTCAAGCCCTTACGGCACAGTTGAGGATCCGTTCCGTCCTGCAGAGCTCTGCTTCGGAGCACGCGGTCACTTCTTTGCCCGCGCCGTTGCCACCGATGCTCCCGGTACTGTCGATATCCTCAAGGCCGCTTACAACCACAAGGGTGCATCGGTCTGCGAGATCCTGCAGAACTGCGTCATCTTCAACAACGGAACCCACGATGCAGTTTACAACAAGGAGGGTCGCGCCAAGAACGCCATCTATGTAAAGCACGGCGAGCCCCTGGTATTCGGCGAGAAAAATGAGTTCGGACTCGTTCAGGAAGGTTTCGGCCTTAAGGTCGTAAAGATTGGCGAGAACGGCATCACACTCAAGGATATCCTTGTACACGATGCCCACTGCCAGGACAACACCCTGCAGCTCAAGCTCGCCCTGATGGGTGACGGCGACGGATTCCCCATAGCACTTGGCGTTATCCGCGACGTTGAGGCTCCCACCTACGACGACGCAGTAACGGCACAGATTGAGGAAGTCAAGGCCGCCAAGAAGTACCACAACTTCGCCGAGCTCCTTGAGACCAATGACATCTGGGAAGTGAAATAAAACAAACGCACCTGCGTAATAAAAAAGGCGGTCATCGAGACCGCCTTTTTTTGTACCTCCGCTGGGAATCGAACCCAAATTTAAAGTTTAGGAAACTTCCGTTCTATCCATTGAACTACAGAGGCAAACAGGTTTTCAACCTATTCGGCCGCGAAGATACTGCTTTTTTGCTTAAGTTTGCAAGAAATGAAATGCTGAGTATGAGAACTATCTTTAAAATCACGATTCCATTGGCAGCCATTGCAATAGGACTATGCTTTACCGCTGCAAAAGAGAACAAACCGAGTTATCCCATCAATAACGTACCGTTCACATCGGTCAAGGTAGCACCCGAGACATTCTGGGGCGACCGCATCCGCCAAAGCCGCGAGGTGACCATTCCTCTGGCTTTCAGCAAATGTGAGGAGACTGACCGATACACAAACTTTGAGCATGCCGCCGCCAAAATGGCCGAGACAGCACGTGGTGACAACAGCAGCAACTACCGCCCAACGCAGTTCCCGTTTGATGATACCGATGTCTATAAGACCATAGAGGGTGCAAGTTACCTGCTCCAGACCTATCCCGACAAGAAACTGGAGGCATACATAGACAGCGTGCTTGACATAGTGGCTGCGGCACAGGAGCCCGACGGTTATCTTTATACCGCCCGCACCATGAACCCGGCCCATCCGCATGACTGGTCCGGCCCTACACGCTGGTCAAACGAGGAGGGTGGAAGCCACGAGCTCTACAACCTGGGGCACATGGTTGAGGGCGCAATCGCCCACTATCAGGCAACCGGGAGCCGCAAGTTCCTGGATATTGCAATCAAATATGCAGACTGCGTATGCCGTGAGATCGGTTACGGCGAAGGCCAGAAAGTGATTGTTCCCGGACACCAGATTGCCGAGATGGCACTTGCCAAACTATACCTTGTAACGGGTGACAAGAAGTATCTCGATGAGGCTAAACTATTCCTTGACAACAAGGGCAAGACCGCCCGCAAGGATACATATGACCAGTCACACAAGCCCGTAATTGAGCAGGATGAAGCCGTAGGTCACGCCGTACGTGCCGGTTACATGTATTCGGGTATGGCCGATGTGGCCGCACTCACGGGTGATAAGTCCTACATCGATGCCATCGACCGCATCTGGGAAAACATGGTGGGCAAGAAGATGTACCTGACCGGAGGCATCGGCTCAACAGGAGGCATTGAGGGATTCACCCAGAACTATGACCTGCCCAACATGAACGGTTACTGCGAAACCTGTGCCGCAATTGCCAATGTCTATACAAATTACCGTCTGTTCCTGCTTCACGGTGATGCCAAATATATGGATGTACTGGAGCGCGCCCTTTACAATGGTGTGATAAGCGGCGTGAGTCTTGACGGAGGCGGTTTCTTCTATCCGAACCCGCTTGAGAGTCACGGACAGCATCAGCGTCAGGCCTGGTTCGGCTGTGCCTGCTGCCCCAGCAACATTTGCCGATTCATACCTTCGGTACCGGGTTATGTCTATGCAGTAAAAGACAGCAAGGTATTCGTCAACCTGTTCATGTCTAACACCCTTACCACCAAGGTTGCAGGCAAGAATCTGCAGCTCACTCAGGAAACCGGTTATCCCTGGAACGGTGACATAAACATCACCGTTGACAAGACTCCGGGACAGTTCTGCCTGAACATCCGTATTCCGGGCTGGGTTCGCAACGAGGTTGTTCCCACCGATCTGTACAGATATGCCGATGGAAAGGCGCTAAATTACACCGTGAAGGTAAACGGCGAGCCTGTATCGGCCACACTTGAAAACGGCTATTTCGGAATAGACCGCAAATGGAAGAAGGGCGACAAGGTTACCATCCACTTTGATATGGAGCCCCGTATCGTAATGGCTCACCGCCAGGTCACCGAGGATCGCGGCAAGATTGCAGTCGAGCGTGGACCTCTGGTCTATTGCGCCGAGTGGGCCGATAACGACTTCAACGTCTTGAGCACTGCGCTTCCTGTGAACTCACAGTTCCAGGTAGTGCCTACCAAACTCAATGTCGAGGGCCGTGATTATGAGATGAACGCTCTTGAAACTACCGCATATGACAACTTCACGGGCAACGCAAGCCGCGCCCGTGAGGTCAAATTGCGTCTCATACCCTACTATGCCTGGGCCCATCGGGGCAACGGCAATATGGAGGTTTGGATGACACGCAAATGACACAAAGGGGTCTGACCCCAATGTGTCATTTCCACTTGTAGTTGTTACGCCACAGTCCGGGAAGGAAGTGGTAGTAGAGCAGATGGCGCCATGTTACCAGGTCATGGGCTCCGGGAGCGTCATCGTCATACTCATACTTGACTCCAAGCTCGTCCAGCTGGTTGTGCAGAGTGGTGTGACGGCCCATCATACCGGTCTCGTACTGACCGCCTCCCACAAAGAGGTAGTCAATCTTCTTGTTGACATCGGGCTCCTTGATGGCGGGAGTCTCGTCGAGTTCTATTGCGGCACTAAGTATACCGGCCGATCCGAACACGTCAAGATTGCGCAGAGCTACGTACTGGGTCATACGGCCACCCATTGACAGGCCGCTCAGTGCGCGGGCGTGCTTGTCCTTGATGCAGCTGTAGTGTGACTCCACGAACGGGATGATGTTGTCAATCAGGTCCCTCTCAATCATAGGGAACGCCAGTTCGGTATGCTGCGGATGGCTGCGGGTTACCATCTGGTCGTTGGGGAATACCACGATCATCTCCTTTGCCTTACCCTCGGCAATCACGTTGTCCAGAATCCAGTTGGCGCGTCCGTGCATGATCCAGGTCTCGGTAAGGTCACCCGAACCGCCCATGAGATAGAGTACCGGGTACTTTTTCTTGGGGTTGTAGTTTGCCGGAGTATACACAATCAGGTCACGCAGTCCGTTGGTTACGTTCGAGTAGTAGTAATGGGTTGTCCATGCACCGTGCGGTACATCGGGTTTGGGATCATACCATGCGGGCTCGTCACCATGCACAAAGAGCATGCTGAATGAAGGCATTGCCGCATGTCCGGTAAACTGGTTGTTTGCATCGATGTTCTGCACTCCGTCAATGATGATGTAGTACAGGTAAATCTCAGGAGCCAAAGGGCCGATAGTCAGTTCCCAAACACCGTTATCGCCCTTGGTAAAGTTTGGACGCTGACGGTTGTTGCCTACGAACATTGAGCCGGTAAGCTGAACGGTCTTGGCATTCGGGGCGTTTACGCGGAATGTCACCGTGTGGTCATCATGCACCTCGGGTGAGAGTACACGGCAGTTATAAGGAAGTATGCCCTCAGGCTCGGTGCGCTGAGGGTCATACTGTATGTTCACTCTTGACTGCTGTGCCAACAGGGGCAGAGCGGCCAGCAACAATGTTGAAAGAAAAAGTGAGCGTTTCATTATTTGAACAGTTCTTTAACGGTCAGTTCCAGATAGTCACGGCAGTTCATCCAGGTGTGGCCACCGTCCGGGTTGTAGAAGGTGTGCTTGAGTCCGCCGTCGGTCAGATACTTGTCAAGACCCTCTGACGCTGTGATAAGTCCGTCCTCCTTGCCTGTGCCGATGAACATGAACTTGAGCTGTTTCTTGAGTTTCTTGACAGGAGCGTATGTGCCGTTCTTGAAGTTGGTCTCATACTCCTGGGGATCCTGCATGCCGATGGCCGGTGCGAAAGCAGCCACGTAGTGGAACTTGTCGGGATTTCCGAATCCTGCAGCCAGTGTCTGACGGCCTCCGAGTGAGAATCCGGCGATGGCGCGGTTATCGGCATTCTTGATTACGTTGTAATTTGACTCGATGAAAGGTATTACCTCCTCGATGAACTCCTTGGTGGTGAGCTTGGTGTCCATGGGGTCATAAGCCTCGGCCTTGCCCTGTGCGATCATCTCGGGATAGGGGTTTGCATAAGGCATTACAACTATCATGCGCTTGGCCTCACCCTTGGCTATCATGTTGTCCAGGATGTTGTTCATCTGACCAACCTTGAACCATGTCTCGTAGGTATCGGTCATACCGTGTATCAGATAGAGAACGGGGAGTTTCTCCGTGCCGTTGGGATCATAACCTGCGGGAGTGTAAACGCACATGGGACGCTCTATACCGCAAGCCTTTGAGAAGTAGTAACGGTATGCAACCTTGCCATGAGGTACATCCTGAATGTCCTGTACGCTGGGCTCGGCACCACGTACGTCAACCAGGCTGTTCTTGAAGTTCTCATTGGGGAACAGGTGCATGTTGTTGGGATCGGCGGTCTGTGTGCCGTCAATAATGAATGAGTACGGGTAGATATCCGGTGCGGGAGGAGTTACGGTTATGCTCCATACGCCGCGGTCATCCTTCTCCATGGGCTTGCGGCCGCACATCTGGCAGTCAAGCTCAACCTTCTGCGCATCGGCGGCCTGGCAACGGAATGTAACTGTGCCGTCTGCATTGTACTCGGGTGACTTTACGCCTGCGGGGAACAGACTTGTCATGAGTGATCCGGTAAGACGTGAGGGCTCTGCGCCACCCAGCTTCTCCAGGCGTACCTTCTCGGCCTCCTCAAGACTCATGCTCTCGGCAACGGCTGCATCTATAACGGCCTGATCCTGGAACAGCAGCGGGAATGACTTCTCCAGCCAGTAGCGGGCGTTCATCCAGGTGTGACCGAACTTATCATGTGTAAATACCTTTACGTTCTTGATGTTGTGACGGTCAAGCATCTGCATCAGGTCCTTTGAGTTTCCATAAAGGAAATCATCGGTGCCGATGCCCAGCCAGAACAGATGAACCTTGTTGTTGAAGGCCTCTGAATCCTCAAACTGACTGTCGCGTGCGCCGGTGAATGAGCTGTATGAGCACAGATATGTGAACTTGTCCAGATTGGCCAGTCCTATTGAAAGGCCCTGGTTGCCGCCGCGTGAGAAACCGCCGATACCGCGATGATCGGCATCATTGATGGTGCGGTAGTTGCTCTCTACGAAAGGCATCAAAACATCAGTGAAATCGGCATTGAAGTTGTAGCCTCCGCCCATGCCGAAGCCACCACCCATGCCGCCCATACCGCCGCGGCCGCCCTGCTGCTGGGGCTGACGCTCGGTCTTGAGCAGTGTAGCGTTTCCGTAAGGGAGAACCAGGATCATCTCCTTGGCCTTGCCCTCGGCAATCAGGTTGTCAAGGATAAGGTTCATCTTTCCAACCTTGAAGTAAACCTCCTCTGTATCAGTGGTGCCGCTTATGAGGTACATTACGGGGTAGTGCTTGTCCTTGTTCTTGGGATCGTCATAGAAAGGCGGGGTGTAAACGATTACCGGGATGAACATGTTCAGTCCGGGTGACCAGTAGTTCAGGTAATCCACGCTGCCGTGGGGGACATCCTTGAGTGCGCTCAGTTTGTCACCGCGCATATCCAGAAGGCTGTTCTTGAAGGTCTCGTTGGGGAACCACTCGGCGCACTGGGGGTCCATTACGCTGATTCCGTCCACCTCAAAATGATAGGGATAGATATCGGGCTCTGCGGGTCCGATGGTTGCGGTCCATACGCCGTTTGCACCTTTGGTCATTTCAACGTTCTCGCTGAACTGGGTCCAAACCTTTACGGACTTGGCGTTGGCGTTACGATAGTTGACAGTCACGGTGTTGTCGGGATTGACAACTGTTGACGGGGCCTGCTGCCACCATGCACCCTGCTGGGCGCTGGTAACTCCTGTGATTGCAGTGGCAATCAGGAGAAGAGTCAGATTCTTAATTCTCATAATGTATTATGTAGTTGTTAATAATTTTCGGGGTTTGAAGATACCCATTTTAATCATAAGAATGATTGTTTTTGTTCCGAAATATGTACATTTGTTGGATTTTGGCGCGTCAAAAAAGTACTTTAATAAGATAAAAACAATATGGAAGTTATTGATTTTAACAAGCAAAACAGCATCCTGAACCAGTTCATCGCCGAGATTCGCGATGTCAACATTCAGAAGGACCAGATGCGTTTCCGCCGCAACCTGGAGCGTATAGGTGAGATCATGGCTCTTGAGGTGAGCAAGAAGCTCAATTATGTGACAAAGGATGTCCAGACCCCGCTTGGAGTATCGACCATCAATGTTCCGGAAGAGGATATCGTTTTGGGTACAGTGTTCCGTGCCGGACTTCCTCTGCACCAGGGTTTCCACAACTATTTCGACCACTGCGAGAACGCATTCGTATCGGCCTACCGTAAGTATCTGGATGAGGTGAATTTTGACGTACACATCGAGTATATGGCATCACCCAATCTTGACGGCAAGACGCTGATTCTGGTTGACCCGATGCTGGCTACCGGTAACAGTATGTATCTGGCATACCGCGCACTGCTGCTCAAGGGAACTCCCGCCCGCATCCATCTGTGCTCAGTAATTGCAGCCCAGGCAGGTGTTGACTATGTCTGCAAGATGTTCCCGCAGGACATCACCACACTCTGGTGCGCAGCAGTCGATCCCGAGCTGAACAGCCACGCCTACATCATTCCGGGCCTGGGCGATGCCGGTGACCTTTGCTTCGGCGAGAAATGACACATTGGGGTCAGACCCCTTTGTGTCAAAAAAGGCGGTCATCGAGACCGCCTTTTTTTATACCAGATTGAGCTCCGCAATTTCAGAAGCAAAAGCCTTCATGGATTTTTCAATCCTACCTGCTGTACGTTTTGACGGATGTCTAACACCTGTAACGTAATGACTCAACTGACGTTGATTGATACCGGTAATACGCTCCAATCCAGCCAGGGAGAACGCATATGAGTAGTAATTCAGGAAAGAAGCCACATCATACTGAAATACAAACTTAACGTCAGGAAACGTTTTGCCTTCTTTCTCATAGACTCGTTTCAAATCCTCTACACCAGCCATAAAATCCTCTTCGGTTTCACGTGCTGTCTTACCCTCACCTATGCAACCAAATTCACAATTGTTGCTTGAGATATAAGCCGAATAATCGCCCTTAACACCTCTTTCTATTGTTACTTTTACTGTTTTCATCGCTGATCATTTTAATCCTGCATCTTTTAGTATACTCTTCAGAGTTCCAGGTTTCACTTCCTCCGATTTATGGTGACTGGTTTGGAAATACCGTCCTGTTATGGGACTAAACCAAGTGGGATGTCTCCCATTATCATCACACAATCTGCAACCCGCTTTCTTCAATAAACGTTCAAGTTCATTGTATTTTATCGCAAAGATAGTAAAATTAATACCAAAAATTAATGTTTTTCAAAAAAGTGTTTTTCCGTTTGTCACAAACAAGAGCGCAAACAGGATTATTTACATCTACAAAAATGGAGATTTTGGCAATTGCAGTAAACACTTTTGTTATCAAATATTAAATAATACTTTAGATAGAGCAAAAAGGCTTTCCGGATTTCTCTTTCCCTTAAAAAGGAGTTACTTTTGTAGCCGGTTTACAAGGGTGCTTTGAATAAGCCCTTTGGAACCGGCTATAAAATTGAGAGTTTAGTAACAATCAAACACATAAAACAATGGCAAAAATCGATTTAAGCGTGTACGGTATCAACGGTTCAACCGTGATTGCACACAATCCTTCGTATGAGTTCCTCTTCAAGGAGGAGACAAAGGCTGGCCTGACTGGTTATGACAAGGGTCAGGAGACTGAGCTTGGCGCAGTTAATGTAATGACTGGCGTTTTCACCGGTCGTTCTCCTAAGGACAAGTACATCGTTGACAACGACGAGAGTCACAACAATGTATGGTGGACTTCTGAAGAGTACAAGAACGATAACCACCCCATGAGTGAGGAGGTTTGGGCAAAGGTTAAGGAGATTGCCATCAAGGAGCTTTCAAACAAGGAGCTTTATGTAGTTGACGCTTTCTGCGGCGCTAACGAGGCTACCCGTCTTGCCGTTCGCTTCATCGTTGAGGTTGCATGGCAGGCTCATTTCATCAAGAACATGTTCATCCAGCCCTCAGCTGAGGAACTGGAGAAGTTCCAGCCCAACTTCGTTATCTTCAACGCAAGCAAGGCTAAGGTTGAGAACTACAAGGAACTCGGCCTGAATTCAGATACATGTGTTGCCTTCAACACAAAGTCACGTCAGCAGGTTATCATCAACACCTGGTACGGTGGTGAGATGAAGAAGGGTATGTTCTCAATGCAGAACTACTATCTGCCTCTGCAGGGTATCGCTTCAATGCACTGCTCAGCCAACACTGATATGCAGGGTAAGAACACCGCTATATTCTTTGGTCTGTCAGGTACAGGTAAGACCACCCCTAAGCGTCTGCTCATCGGTGATGACGAGCACGGATGGGACGATGAGGGCGTATTCAACCTGGAGGGCGGCTGCTACGCTAAGGTTATCAACCTGAGCAAGGAGAACGAGCCCGACATCTACGGTGCCATCAAGCGCAACGCTCTGCTGGAGAACGTAACCGTTGACAAGAACGGTAAGATTGATTTCGCTGATAAGAGCGTTACCGAGAACACCCGCGTATCATATCCTATCGACCACATCGACAAGATCGCCCAGAAGGTAAACGGCAAGAGTGCAGGTCCTGACGCAAAGAACGTTATCTTCCTGTCAGCCGATGCATTCGGCGTACTGCCTCCCGTATCAATCCTGACTCCCGAGCAGACCAAGTACTACTTCCTGTCAGGTTTCACCGCTAAGCTGGCTGGTACAGAGCGCGGTATCACCGAGCCCACTCCCACATTCTCAGCTTGCTTCGGCCAGGCATTCCTTGAGCTGCATCCTACAAAGTATGCCGAGGAGCTGGTTAAGAAGATGGAGAAGAGCGGTGCCAAGGCTTACCTGGTTAACACAGGTTGGAACGGAACTGGCAAGCGTATCTCAATTCCTGATACACGTGGTATCATCGACGCTATTCTGGATGGCAGCATCCTGAAGGCTCAGACCAAGAAGATCCCGTACTTTGACTTTGAGGTTCCCACAGCTCTGCCTAACGTAAATCCTGCAATCCTTGATCCTCGCGACACTTACGCTAACGCTTCTGAGTGGGAGGAGAAGGCTAAGGATCTGGCTGGCCGCTTCATCAAGAACTTCAAGAAGTACGAAGGCAACGAGGCTGGTAAGGCTCTCGTCGCTGCTGGACCGAAGCTCTAATCTTTAGACAAAACATATTAGAGATACTCTTTCCGGCGCATAACTGGAAAGAGTATCTTTGCTATAAAGCTTTTACTACCAAATATTTTTAACACGAAACTATGAAGAAATTACTTTTCACAATCGCAGCCTGCCTTGTTGCAGTCATAGCATCAGCACAGCCTATGGGCGGACGTCCCATGGGTGGTGGCCGTCCGATGGGTGGTCGTCCGATGGGTGGTCCCATGGGCGGAATGGAGAAACCATTCTACGAACTTGAGTCTGACTCTATCGCCGACGCCAAGATACAGGATGTTGCAGGTCGTCTGGACCTTACCGAGAAGCAGTTCGACAAGATGATCAAGCTCTACTCACAGGAGTTTGAGGAGATCTGCCGCAACCTTCAGATGTCAGTCAGAGAGTTCCAGATGATGCAGAACGGCGGTTTCCGCGGACGTGGAAACATGATGGGTGCACAGACAACTCCCACCAACGTTCAGTTTGACACAGCAACAGCAAAAAAGACCTATGACCAGATCATAGCAAAGTTTGACAAACGTTACAAGAAGGCTCTCAATGCCGACCAGTACGCAACTTGGAAGACTCTGACGGCAACTACACTCGACAACAAGTTCAACAGCATTCTCCAGCACGTTCAGGAGAATACCGAGAGCATGTTCTAAGAAACCCTTAACATGAAGATAGCTTTAATAGGATATGGCAAGATGGGCCATGAGATAGAGAAGATTGCTCTGTCCCGCGGTCATGAGGTGGTATGTAAGATTGACATTGACAATCCTCAGGATTTTGACAGCCCTGAGTTCAGGAATGCCGATGTCGCTATTGAGTTCACAGCACCCACACAGGCATACGGCAATGTACAGAAATGCTTCAAAGCCGGAGTCAAGGTAGTAAGCGGCAGTACCGGATGGATGGAGGATCACAGGCAGGAGATGAAGGATCTCTGCAAGGACGGTGCCAATACCCTGTTCTGGTCAAGCAACTTCAGCATCGGTGTGGCTCTGTTCTCAAAGGTCAACAGCTACCTTGCCAAACTCATGAACGGCTATCCCATGTATGAGGTCCGCATGTCCGAGACGCATCATATCCACAAACTTGATGCACCCAGCGGCACAGCAATCACTCTGGCCGAGGGTATCATCTCACAGTTGGACCGCAAGACCGGCTGGTCAAAGGGAACAGTTCTCAATGCCGACGGAACCGTGACCGGATCAACCGATTACAACCCGTCGGACGTTCGGATCGACTCCATCCGTGAAGGCGAGATTGCCGGAATCCACGAGATAACTTATGATTCAAGCGCCGATTTCATAAAGATCATCCACTTTGCAAAGGACCGCAGCGGTCTGGCACTCGGAGCTGTCCTGGCTGCCGAATTCACCGTTGACAAGAAGGGTTTCCTCTGCATGGATGACCTGATGAACTCACTTTCATAAACCAGGGCCGATATGAAGAAGTTTGGTGAAATCAGCAGGAAACAATGGATAAAGGCCGGAATTTATCTGGCTCTATACATCCTGTTCCTGATATGGGTCAGGAGCTGGATAGGAATCATAGTCATTCCTTTCCTGGTTGACGCCTGCACCACCAGAATCATCAAATGGGACTGGTGGAAACAGCTTAAGAACAAGACCCTCTATCAGATAATGGGTTGGATTGATGCCATAGTATTTGCGCTTGTCGCAGTCTATTTCGTCAATCTGTATCTTTTCCAGAACTACGCCATACCCTCTTCGTCACTTGAAAAGTCACTGCTCATAGGAGACCATCTCTATGTAAGCAAGGTGGCATACGGTCCCCGCAAGCCCATGACACCGCTCACAATGCCTCTCACCCAGAACACGTTCCCGGGTGGCGGCAAGAGTTACTTTGACAAACCCCAGTGGCCTTATGAGCGAATCAAGGGATTCGGCAGGATAAAGCTGAATGACATTGTCGTCTTCAACTACCCGTCGGGTGATACGTTGGTAACCCATCCCAAATGGTCAAGTGCCGATTACTACGGCATGATAGTCTATCCGTTGGGAAAGAGCCGTTGCAAGGAGATAGATATAGACAGCCTCTCTACTCTTGAGCAGCGTCACGTCTATGATTTCTATTACAAGGTGGGACGTCAGGAGTTGCTTCAGAACGAACAGGTGTTCGGAAAGATAATAACCCGACCGGTTGACCGTCGCGAAAACTACGTAAAACGCTGTGTCGGACTGCCCGGCCAGACTCTTGAGATCAGGGACGGAATAATATATCTGGACGGTGTACAGAACAAGCAGCCCGATGCAGTCCAGACAAACTACATCGTCACCTTGCAGAGACCAATACCTGAATCACTCAGAGAAAAGATAGGCTTGAATCTTCAAGACCTGGAACCCAAGGACAACAAACCCGGAACACACATCATACCGCTTACTGAGCAAGCCAGGGAAATTCTGGCCGGTCAGACCGGAATTGTCGGTGAAATCAAACATTATGAGTGCTCAGTCGAGGAGTCCGAATGGCTCTTCCCGCAGAACAAGAACACCAAGTGGACTATAGACAATTACGGACCTATATGGATTCCCGCCAAGGGTGAAACGGTTCAGATTGACCTTGAAAACCTGCCTTTCTACGAGCGTATCATAAAGGTGTATGAAGGTAACGACCTCAAGGTAGAACGTGACGGCACAATCCTCATAAACGGTCAGAAGGCCGACAGTTACACCTTCAGGATGGACTACTACTGGATGATGGGCGACAACCGCCAGAACAGTGCCGATTCGCGCTTCTGGGGTTTTGTACCCGAGGATCACATCGTTGGCCGTCCGGTATTCATATGGCTCTCGCTTGACCAGGACAAGAAGTGGGGCCAGAAGGGAAAGATCCGCTGGAACCGTCTGTTCCGCTCAGTCAAGAAGTACAATTGATGCAATCCGTCCTGCTTAGTTCGGCATATCTGCCGCCGGTAAGTTTCTTCACCGCCATCAACAGTGGCGGTGATGTTCTTATTGAGCAGTACGACAACTACTGCAAGCAGACATACCGCAACCGCTGCATCATAGCAACGGCCGCCGGTAAGCAGGCACTTACCATTCCGGTGGTAAAATCGGACTCGCCCAAGCAACTGATGAAGGACGTCCGTATAAGCGATCACGGGGAGTGGCGTCACCAGCATTGGAACGCGCTTGAATCGGCCTACATGAACAGCCCGTTCTTTATGTATTATCAGTATGATTTCCGCCCGTTCTATGAAAAGAAGTATGAGTTCCTGATTGACTTCAACACAGAACTGACTCAGCTTATACTGAAACTGGCAGGCATCGGTAAAGACATTAAACTGACCGGATCATACGGGCAAAAGGACCAAAACGCTCTTGACCTGCGCGCAATGGTTGAGCCAGGAAAAATGGGACTGGCAGAACCCCGCCCCTACTGGCAGGTATTCAAACAAAAGTACGGATTCATCGGTAATTTGAGCGCGGTGGACCTGCTCTTCAACATGGGACCCGAGTTCCCGCTCTACCTCTAAAGTGGGGCAAATTGGGGACGGTTCTTTTTTTGCCCTCGAAAAAGGGCAAAAAAAGAACCGTCCCCAATTTGCCCCACTCAAAGGTACTTTTTCACTTTAGCGAAAACTGAGTCTGGATCGATGCCCGTAAGGCAGCGGTGATCGCCATAGATGCATTCCTTTTTGCCGTAGATTGAGCATGGACGGCAAGGCAGGTCAAGCTGTATGCAGTCATCAGGATTCTGACCCCAGCCCATGAATCCTGCAGCAGGATGAGTGGCACCCCAAACAGAAACTACAGGAGTGGCGGTGATTGAAGCCAGATGCATGTTTGAAGAATCCATGGCAAGCATCACCTCCATGTTGCTTATCAGAACAAGTTCTCCCTCCAGTCCCAGACGGGTATCGATAATCTCCACCGAGCGGTATTTCTGAGCCCACTCCTCAACAAGCGAGCGCTCCTTTCCGTAGGCAAACACGAACTGACGGCACAGGCATGCGCTGTCTATCTGGGAAACAACCTCCTCCATGAGGTATAACGGATATATCTTACCCTTATGTGCCGCAAAGGGAGCTATTCCCACCCAGGTACAGTCTTTATCTCCTACAATCCCCTTGACCGATGACAAATCGGCCTTTCCATCGCCGAATATGGAACGGAACTTAAGGTCAAAACCAAAGCCCAGTTTCTCAAGTACCATGCGGTAACGGTCAAATGAAGTGAGACGCGGAGTAAGGTCCTTGTTCTTCTGGCGGGTAAGGCGTTTGCGTGACTTGCGGTCCTTGTCTATACGGCTTACCCTGGTAAAGAACAGACGGTAAAAGACAGAAAGCGCCGTTGTACGCAGTACCCCGTGAAGATCGGCCACAGCATCAAAATGTTTCCTGCGCAGCTGGAAGAACAGTTTGAGCATTGCACCGAAACCATGATAATCCTTCTTCAGGTCCACTCCCATGAAACTTACGTTCGCGGGCATTCCGGCAAAGAACGGTGCAAAACGCACGTTTGAAAGCATAGTGAAATGCTTGTCGGGATAGGCGGTTGCAAGTGAATGGATAACAGGAACGGTCATTGCCACGTCTCCTATTGCGGAGAAGCGTATAAGCAGGATGTTGGATTTCATCCGACCTTTTCTCGCCACGACAGAGTGAGTAAACTCCCTCTGTTCGTCTGGCTTAACGAAAACGTTCTTGTATTTGGGTGTCTTATTTTGAGCCATTCTGTCCGTAGAGAACAGGGTTTAGTGAGGGGTCGTTGTACATTTTCATCTGCTTGTAGACTTTCATGTACTTGCGGCCTGCAGCCATATCGTCAAGAAGCATGTCGATTGCTCCAGAAAGGTCTTTTTTCTGCTCCAAAAGAACGGCCAGCTTTTCGCGGCAGCGCTGCTGCTGGGCAGCCGGTGTGTCGGTACGCTCGGCCTCTATCCTCATGTGATAGATCTTGAGTGCCAGGATTGAAAGGCGGTCAACGGCCCATGCGGGACTTTCGGTATTGATTGTTGCATCAGGAAGGGTCTTGACCTTACTGAATTTCTCCAGGAAATAACTGTCTATTAACTCTACCAGATCAGTGCGGTCCTGATTTGAACGGTCAATCCTACGTTTGATTGCCAGCGCCTTGACGGGGTCTATCTGCGGGTCACGGATAATGTCCTCCAGATGCCACTGAACGGTATCAATCCAGTTCTTGAGATAGAGATAGAATTCTATGCTCTTCTCCTCATACGGATTTGCTATAGGAGTATCCACATTATCTTTCTTGTGATAGTCCGCTATGGAGCGTTCAAAAACCCCAAAACTTTCCTGGCTGAATGTCATGATTCAAGTGAGTTCTTAAAGACGATGCAAAAATAGCGGTATTTTTCTGAATAGGCAACCATTGACCGCCAATATGCATTACACACATTATGCGCGTTTGTGCATAGAGCTTTCCTTTTGGCTTTTCTTTATTTGTGACGCTTACTGAAAATGGGTTTCTTTGCAGCCAAATTCATTTTTATTATTAATTTAACTCTTAAATTTCACAATTATGGCAGATTCACAGATTGCAGCCAGAGTTCAGAACATTATCGTTGACAAACTGGGTGTTGAGCCTTCAGAAGTTACTCCTGAGGCAAGTTTCGCAGCCGATCTGGGTGCAGATTCTCTGGATACCGTTGAGCTCATCATGGAGTTCGAGAAGGAGTTCGGCATTTCAATTCCTGACGATCAGGCAGAAAAGATCACAACCGTAGGTGAGGCTATCGAGCTCATCAGCGCAGCAGCTACAAAGTAAGTAACTATCTTCTTCCACATAAGATGGATCTTAAAAGAGTTGTCGTAACCGGACTCGGGACCGTCAACCCTCTTGGTAATTCTATCCCCGAATTCTGGGATAACGCTATCAAGGGAGTAAGCGGTGCCGGTCTTATTACCAATTTTGACACAAACGCCATACTGACCAAGGTCAAATTCGGATGTCAGGTCAAGAACTTTGACATCTCGGAGTACATGGACCGCAAGGAGGCACGCAAACTTGACAAGTACAGTCATTTTGCCATTGCATCGGCTGTCCAGGCCATGAAGGATTCAGCTCTTGACCTTGAAAAGGAGAATCTGAACCGCATCGGTGTGATCCTGGGCTTCGGTATCGGCGGCGTGGACTCCTTCGAGGAGGGCGTAGATACCATCCATGAACAGAAGAAACTTGGACAGGAACTCAAGGTAACCCCGTTCTTTGTTCCCCGCATTCTTGGCTCCATTGCTTCCGGACTGGTTTCAATCATGTTCAAGCTTAAAGGACCCAACTACGCAACATCATCGGCCTGCGCATCGAGCACCCACGCCATCATTGATGCTGTCAACATGATACGTTTGGGTAAAGCCAACGTAATCGTGACAGGTGGAGCCGAGGCAGCACTTGGTGACTGCGGCGTAACCGGATTCGGAGTCATGCATGCACTCTCTACCCGTAACGATTCACCCGAGACGGCATCACGCCCCATGAGCGCCAGCCGTGACGGATTCGTACTGGGCGAGGGAGGCGGAATACTCATCCTTGAGGAATACGAGCATGCTGTGGCACGCGGCGCAAAGATTTACGCCGAGGTTGCAGGATGGGGTGCCACCGCCGATGCATACCACATGACAGCTCCCGAGCCCGAGGGCAACGGTGCAATACGTGTAATGCAGGAGGCACTTGAGGATGCCGGAATGAAACCTGAGGATATTGACTACATCAATATGCACGGAACTTCCACTCCTCTGGGTGACATCGCAGAATGCAAGGCCATCAAGGCTGTGTTCGGAGACCATGTCTACGACATGAACCTGAGTTCAACCAAATCCATGACAGGACATCTGCTCGGCGGAGCCGGCGTGATTGAGGCTATTGCCACCGTGCTGGCCGTCAAGAACGACATGATCCCGCCCACCATCAACCACGAGGAGGGCGATGAGGATGAGCAGATTGACTACCGTATGAACTTTACCTTCAACAAGGCGCAGAAGAGAGAGGTACGTGCCGGACTGTCCAACACTTTCGGTTTCGGCGGACACAACTCCTGCGTTATCTTCAAAAAGTTCAAGGATTGAATCATCGCTTTAGCGACATAACCCGTACTATATACAATGCGGCATTGGCTATTCTGGCCCTTGCCGCATTGTCAGGTTGTGCGGCTGTAGGTAATCCTGATGGAGGACCGTTTGATGAGACTCCACCCAGAATTACAAACAGCCATCCCAAAAACGGTGCCACAGGGGTCAACACCCGCAAGGTGACCATTGATTTCAACGAGTTCATCAAGTTGGAGAACGCCAATGAAAAGGTGGTCATATCACCTCCTCAGACCGAGCAGCCCGAGATAAAGGTTACCGGCAAGAAGATTCAGGTTGAGCTTTTTGATTCACTGAAATCCAATACCACCTACTCCATTGATTTTGCCGATGGAATCGTAGACAACAACGAGGGCAACCCCCTGGGTGACTTCTGTTTCCGTTTCAGTACAGGCGAGTCAATTGACACTCTAGAGGTATCGGGCTACATACTCAGCGCCGAGGATCTGGAGCCGGTCAAGGGAATGACCGTAGGTCTGCACAGCGACCTGTCTGACTCGGCATTCACTACCAAACCGTTTGAACGGGTATCACGTACCGATGCAAACGGTCATTTCACAATACGTGGTATAGCACCGGGCACATACAGGATCTATGCCGTAACAGATATGGACCAGACTTTCAGTTACTCACAGCGTAACGAGAGGATTGCCTGGATGGATTCGGTTATTGTTCCCACATCCGAACTCCGTTTCCGTGAAGATACCGTTTTCAATGACAACGGACAGGTTGATACCACATACACCGTCCAGTATACGCAGTATCTTCCCAATGACATCACTCTGCTGGCATTCACCCCTGCTCCCACACAGCAGTACATGAGTGCGGCCGAGCGTAATACTCACGAGAAATTCACTCTCCGGTTCGCCCTCCCGCTGGACTCCATGCCCGAGATAAAGGGACTGAACTTTGACGAATCGACCGATTATATACTTCAGCACAGCGAGCGTTATGACACGCTTACGTTCTGGATGAAGGATACCACCGTCTATTACAACGACACCCTGAGTTTCAGCATAACATATCTGGCTACTGATACCGCCAACATGCTCTCTCCCAGAACAGACACATTGCGTCTTGTCCCCAAGAAAAGCCACAAGCAGATACTCAAGGAGCAGGCACGCAAGGCCGAGGAGCAGCAGAAAGAGCGTGACAAGCAACTGCGCCGTCTGGAACGCAACGGTGATTCCATCGGCATAGCCAAACTGCTTGAACCCAAGACAACGTTCCTGGAAAGCAAACTGAATACGGCAGGTTTCGGCAGATATGATTTCAAGGAACCCGTCACATTACTGTCCGATACGGCAATCCACCTTTATCAGAAAGCCGATACCGTCTGGAATGAGGTTCCCTATGAGATAGAGCAAGACTCACTGAACATACTGCGCTACTACATCTACGGTGAATGGCTGCCCGACCAGACATTCAAGCTCACCATAGACTCTGCATGCATACAAGGTCTGTACGGACTCCACAATAACCGGATCGAGACCACACTCAAGTTCAGCCCCCTGAACATGTACAGTACTCTCACCGTTAATGTGGCCAATCCCAAACCTGGTTATACCGTAAGACTGCACGAAACATCGGGTAAGGTAATCAGGACAGGAAAACTTGAAAACGGAAGCGTTGATTTCTTCCTGCTCAAACCCGCCACATACTATGTATCCATGTTTGACGATGTAAACGGCAACGGCAAATGGGATACCGGAGAGTATGAGGAGAAACGTCACGCCGAGAGTGTCTGGTACATAAAAAGAAGTTGGGTTCTCAAGCAGGACTGGACTCACGAGACCGATCTCTGGTACGTAAACGAGTATCCTCTTACAGAGCAGAAACCAGACCAGCTGCAGAAAGAGAAAGCCAAGAAACTTGAGGTGAATACCCACAAGAAGAATGTGGATCGTCTCGAAAAGAAGGCCCAGCAGATAGAGTCCGAGAAGAAGAAAAAGGAGCGCAAACGCACTGAGCGCAAGGAACGCCGTGAAAAGAACAAGGAAAAATACCGTCAGATCAGGGCAAACGCCAAGGCTCAGAAGAACCAGTCAAAAGCCGCCTCAGACGCCGATGTTAGCACTCCAGACACTGAGGAAGTTACGACCCCAGATGAGTGAAAGGTCCTCATCACTGAGACCCTGAGCCATCAGTCTTTCCGTAAGCGATACAAACCAGGAGGCATCCTCCAGACCGGGCACTCCTCCGCCTCCGTCAAAATCGGAACCTATTCCCACGTGATTTATACCCATTACGTCTATCATATGCATGATATGACGCACTGCATCCTCTACGGTGGCATCTTCCTCTTTCTTGAGGAAACCGCTGTACATGCAGACCTGTGCAACTCCACCGCTGGCAGCAAGGGCACGCATCTGCTCATCGGTCAGGTTACGGGTATGGTCACAGAGGGCACGGCTTGAAGAGTGTGAACATATGATAGGTTTGGTGCTGCACTCCAGGGCATCCCAGAAACTCTTCTCGGATGCATGTGACAGGTCAACCATCATACCCACCTTGTTCATGCGGGCTACCACCTCACGGCCAAAACGGGAAAGGCCGTTATGCTCATGGTTTCCCTTATGCGAATCACATATATCGTTGTCACCGTTATGGCAGAGCGTCATGTAAGCCACTCCACGGCTACGGAAACGGTCCACGTTATCAATGTCAAGACCAACAGCATAACCGTTCTCTATACCCTTGACAACGGATTTTATGCCCTTGAACTTGTTCTGCCACAGCTCATCGGGAGTAGTGGCTATGGCTGCATGACCGTTGCATTCACCAATGCGGTCTTCAATAAGCGTGAGCAGTCGGTCAGCCTTCTTTACGGCAGCCTTAAGTGACTCAGCATCACGCTCTTCCTGCTTAAGATAGGCCACCATGAAACTGGCATCCTGACGGCCCAGAGTCATCTTATGAAGGTCAACCAGCATCTCAGGATTGCGGTCACAGAAATGGGCGCCCTCATCAAACATCATGGGGCTGTCGCAATGGCTGTCCAGTATAATGGTCTTGCCGTGCAGTTCCTTGGCACGGCGATACAGAGAAGCCTTATCAATGAGCCACTTGAATATGGGCATCATGGTGAGGTCTTTCTCCAGCAGGAAACACTCCGGATGCCACTGAACTCCCAGTATGGGACGGAAAGATGTTGATTCCATACCCTCAATGATACCGTCGGGAGCCACTGCGGTGACACGGAATCCGGCCGGAACCTCCTTCACGGCCTGATGGTGGAATGAATTGACGGCAAGAGTCTCCTTGCCAAAGAAAGAATAGAGCAGCGAATCCTTTTCCAGACGGACCTCATGTGAAGGCAATCCGCGGGCTATGGTCTGGCTGTGTTCTATGCACTCACGGTCATGCTGGCTCTTTATGTCCTGATACAGCTTGCCTCCAAGAGCGGCTGCAAGAACCTGTATTCCGCGGCAAATACCAAGTACAGGTATCTGACGGGCCACTGCAAGACGTACCAGCATGAGTTCCTGGTTGTCGCGACGAGGGTTGATGGAGACACCTTCCAACGGTTCTTCGCCAAGATAATCGGGGTCGATATCGGCTCCTCCGGAGAGTACTATGCCATCCAGAGTGTCCAGAACTGAGACAAGTGCTTTTTCGTCATCATAAGACGGTATTACTACGGGAGTACCGCCGGCCTCCACCACGGACAGATAGTATGCCTGGGCCAGAGTGCAGTCCCCGTCCCTGAAATTACCGCTTATACCTATAACCGGAGAGTGAAAGCCCAACACATCCGTGCCGGAGTCCAGTCTGCGGAGTCCGGATTCAAGCTGTTCGGCCTTATTCATTCTATTGGAATTTCCTTCTTGATGCTCTCATCCAAAGATATGAGAGTCTCTGTTGCAGTTACACCCTTTATCTCCTGGATGCGGCCGTTTATCAACTCCATAAGGTGTGAGTTGTCACGGGCATAAAGCTTGATCATCATGGTGTAACGGCCTGTGGTGAAATGGCTCTCCACTACCTCAGGAATCTGATCCAACTCGGCAACCACCTGATGGTACATGGAACCCTTCTCAAGGGTAAGGCCCACATAAGTACATGTGTTGTAACCTATGCTGCGGGGGTTTACATGATAACCCGAACCGGTAATGACGCCGTCATCAAACATCTTTTGTACACGCTGGTGAATGGCTGCACGTGAAACACCGCACTGGAGTGCGACATCACGGAACGGAATACGGGCGTTCTGCGAAATGATACCAAGGATTTTTCTGTCAAGAGCATCCATACGGTCTGCTGCCGGATTTGGTTTTTTTGCGTTCATATTGTAAGCATCAAATGGTTATCGCGTAATAAAGTGACCCAAAAATAGACAATTATTTATTAGGTTGTCATTTTTCTGCTTACAAAATGACAAAAAACAGGAGGGAGCATGAAATATGCCCCCTCCCGCTGTTTTATAAGATTCTTTTACTTGATGTTTACAAGCTCAACCTCAAAGATAAGAGTTGAATAAGGCTTGATGTCGCTGCCGGCACCCTGGTTTCCGTAACCCAGGTTGTAGGGGATATAGAATCTGTACTTGTCACCTACGCTCATGAGCTGAAGACCCTCGGTCCAACCCTTGATTACACCACCCAGATTGAGTGTGATAGGAGTGGTAGCCTCATCAAATACTGTACCGTCAATGAGCTCACCGCGGTAACGAACCTCAACATCGCTTGTTGCAGTAGGCTTGGGACCACCGTTACCAAGCTTGATAACCTCATACAGAAGACCGCTGGCTGTCTTAACTACGTTTTCCTCCTTAGCCTTCTTCTCAAGATAAGCGGCGTTGTCATCCTTAATCTTGTCAAACTGCCTCTGTGACAGATACTCATACAGACGGTTTGATGTCTCATCGGCCTCATCAAAGGTCATGATGTGCCAATCCTCGAGCATACCGTCACGGAAACCGCTTATGTAGTTGCTCTTGTTGAACTCCTCACCTGCACCGAAAAGATTCTCGCTCAGGCCGATGAAAGCCTGGGTCATCTCCTGGCAACCAATCTCATAACCAAGAGCGTAAGCCAGTTTTGCACTGTTATCAGGATCCTTTGCAGCATCCATGAAACCCTTTACGAATTCCTTGATTGTTACAGAGTCAACGATATCATAGGGAAGCTGATCCTTATAGACACGGATAGCGCGGCCCATGCCGATTGAATAAGAGATAGTGTCCTTTACATCGTTCATAGTCACTTTACCAGTACCTGTACCACCGCATGAAGCGAGTACTGTCACGGCTGCAAGAGCCATCAAAACATTCAGTTTTTTCATTGCCTTTTATTTAATTAAATACCTGTTTCCAAGAAATTTTGTGCGAAGATAGTGTATTTTGGCTTTAAGAATAACGAAAAATGCAGTAATTTTGAGATTTCAAATACTATAGGTATGGAAATCTACTGCATTAATAACAAGAAAACCGAGAGTTTTGAGCCCGGAATCACCTTCGCTCAGGTGTTTGAAAGATTCGGGATTACCCTCAAGAGTTCACCCATGTGCGTTTGCGCCAACGGTAAAGTCATGGACCTTGATGCTAAGGTTTATGAGGAGTGTGACGTGGAGTTTCTGGATGCTACCACCAGTATTGGTGCACGCTCTTATCTGCTCGGACTTGTATTCGTTCTGTATAAAGCCGTTTCGGAACTCTATCCCGGAGGTAGGATTAGGGTATCGAACGCCATTTCAAAAGGTTTCTACTGCCCGGTGGAGATTGGCCGTGACCTGACCGATGAAGATGTCACCAGCATAAGCGAGCGCATGGGCAGCATCATAGGACGCAACATTCCGTTCATTAAGCATTCAGCCCATACCAAGGATGTGGCCGATATCATGGAGCAGGCCGGCCGCAAGGACAATGTGCGTCTGCTGCGCAGCATAGGCGCCATCTACACAAGTTACTATACACTGGAGGATCTGCCTGACTGGTTCTTTGGAGTACTGCCTCCCAACACCGGTTGTCTGAAGGTGTTTGGACTGGAGCCCATGTCCGGAGGAGTACTGGTACGCCTGCCCGACAAGCATAACCCTGACCAGCTTGAGCCCCTGATCCGTCAGGACAAGATGTTCGAGATATTCAAGGAGCATCATGACTGGATGCGCATTCTGGGATTCTCAACTCTGGGCAAGCTCAATCAGGCTGTTGCCAAGGGCCAGACCAACATGATAATCAACGTTGCAGAGGCCCTGCAGTCACAGAAGATTGTACATATTGCCGATCAGATTGTGGAACGCCGCAATGAGGGCAAGGGACTGAAACTGATTATGGTGTCAGGTCCGTCATCATCGGGCAAGACCACATTCAGCAAGCGCCTTATGGTTCAGCTCATGGCCCACGGACTTACCCCCAAGGTGCTCTCTCTGGATGACTATTTCCTGGACCGTGACCATACCCCGTTGGATGAGAACGGCGAGCATGACTTTGAGTCACTCTACGCAATTGACCTGCCGTTCTTCAACGAGCAGCTCAAAGACCTGCTGGCAGGCAAGACCATACAGCCGCCCAGATTCAATTTCAAGAAGGGTGGCGTTCGTGAGTTCACCGACCCGGAGATGAGTCTGGGTGACAATGACATCCTGCTCATTGAGGGTATCCATGCCCTTAACCCGGACCTTATGCCCGATATCCCGGCTGACAGCCGTTTCCTGATATACGTATCGGCCCTGACCTGCATACGCATTGACCAGCACAACTATATTCCCACCACCGATAACCGCCTGTTGCGCCGCATAACTCGTGACCACAAGTACCGCAGCTACTCTGCACAGGATACCATCGGCCGATGGGCATCGGTCCGTGCCGGTGAGGAGAAATGGATATTCCCCTATCAGGAGAATGCCGACGCCATGTTCAACTCGGCTATGATCTTTGAGATTGCAGTCATCAAGGATATGGTGCTGCCTCTTCTGGACGAGGTTCCCGAGAACGCTCCCGAGTACGCAAAGGCCCAGCAGCTTAAGGATTTCCTCAAGCTGTTCCGTACCATTCCCAGCCAGAACCTGCCGCCTACATCACTGGTACGCGAGTTCATTGGCGGTAGCAGTTTCCATTATTGATATCATAGATGCCCGGTTTAAGCAACATACAGACTCAGGTCCAGACGCAGACCCAGATACAGACCCTATCACCCCAACAGGTGCTGGAGGCCCGTCTGCTTGCGCTCTCAACTCTGGAACTTGAGGAGCATGTACGTGCCGAACTGGGTGACAACCCCGCCCTTGAGGACGGTCCGGCTGAATTATCGGCCGCCGATAGTGATGAGGGTACTCAGGATAATGACCTGGAATACGAAAACAATGAGTATTCAAACTCATCGGACAACAACGGTGATGACTGGGGTGACGATGATGATGACTGGTATGACCGCCCTCAGGGAGGCGGAGGCCAGGTTGCCGAAATCCCCTTGGCCGATACACGCTCATTCTACGACATACTCTACGAGCAGTTGCGTGAGCAGGACCTGACCGAGCGTGAGATGAAGATTGCGCTCTACATCATAGGCTCAATTGACAATGACGGTTTATTGGACAAAGACCTTCAGGCCATTTCAGATGACCTGGCTTTCTACCACGACACCGATGCATCAGTCCAAGAGATTGAGCAGGTTCTTAAGGTCATTCAGGAGTTTGATCCCGCCGGAATAGGTGCACGTAACCTGCAGGAGTGCCTGCTCATACAGATACGCCGCAAACCGGATTCCCCGGACAAGGAACTCCAGGAAAAGATAATCTCATCCATGTTCGATGAGTTCACCCACAAGCGCTGGGACAAGATATCGGCCCGTCTGGAACTGAGCAAGGAGCAGACTGATGCAGTGATTTCTGAGCTTGTAAAACTTAACCCGCGTCCGGGCAGTTCACTTGGAGAGACAGTAGGACACAGCCGCCAGCATATTGTACCAGATTTCCTGCTGGACAATTATGACGATGATATCCATTTTACGCTCAACAACGGCAACATACCCCAACTGCACGTGAGCCGTGAGTACTCCGATATGCTGGATAATCAGATTAAGGAAGGTACAAGCAGCCAGAAGGCAGCCGCAGTCTATATAAAAAGTAAACTGGACTCTGCCCGCGGATTCATCCAAGCGCTCCGTCAGCGTGAGCAGACCATGACCCGCACCATGCAGGCTATCATTGACCTGCAGCGCCCATTCTTTCAGGATGGTGACGAGACCCTGCTCCGTCCCATGATACTTAAGGATGTGGCCGAGAAGACCGGATATGACATATCGACCATATCACGCGTAACCAGCGGCAAGTATGTGCAGACCCCGTTCGGCACATTCCCGCTCAAGGCCTTCTTTACCGACGGTGTAAAGACCAGCAGTGGTGAGGAGGTATCGGTCAAGGAGATACACCGTCTGCTGCGTGAGGCAACCGATGCAGAGGACCCGGGCAACCCGCTTACCGATGAGCAGTTGTCCGATATGCTGGCCAGGCGCGGTTTCAAGGTGGCACGGCGCACGGTGGCAAAGTACCGCGAACAAATTGGCATTCCGGTAGCAAGAATGAGAAAAAGTTAAAGCCAAAGCCAACGCCAAAGCCAAAGTAAAAATATGAAACCAGTAGTAAGCATTATCATGGGCAGTACATCAGATCTGCCTGTTATGGAAAAGGCCGCTGCCTTTCTGGACAGCATCCAGGTTCCGTTTGAGATGAACGCACTGTCAGCTCACCGCACACCGGCAGCTGTCGAGGAATTTGCCAAGGGCGCACAGGCACGCGGCATCAAGGTAATCATTGCCGCAGCCGGTATGGCAGCCGCCCTGCCCGGCGTGATTGCCGCCAACACCAACGTTCCCGTGATTGGTGTTCCCATCAAGGGTATGCTTGACGGTCTGGATGCCATGCTCTCAATCATCCAGATGCCCCCCGGAATACCCGTAGCAACCGTAGGCGTGAACGGCGCACAGAACGCAGCCATACTGGCCGCCCAGATCCTGGCTGTAGCCGACAGCGAGCTCGCTGCACGTCTGGCCGCTCACAAGGAGGGTCTCAAGGAGAAGATTGAGAAGGCCAACGCCGAGCTGAGTCAGGTAAAATACAACTACAAGACCAACTGATAATGGCCGTATACAACCGCAGGAAATCCGTTAGCGTACGTGTGGGCAATACCTCCATAGGTGGTGACAACCCCATACGCCTGCAGTCCATGACCACCACCGCGACCATGGATACCGAGGGCTGCATAGAGCAGGCCATACGTATCATCCAGGCCGGCGGCGAGCTGGTGCGCATGACCACCCAGGGCACACGCGAGGCGGAGAACATGCGGCTTATACGTGAAGGTCTTACCGCCCGCGGGTACAATACCCCGCTTGTGGCCGATGTCCACTTCAACCCCGCCGTGGCCGATGTGGCCGCACGCTATGTTGAGAAGGTGCGCATCAACCCCGGCAACTATGTGGATCCTGCACGTACGTTCAAACAGCTGGAGTACACCGATCAGGAGTACGCACAGGAGATTCAGCGCATACGTGACCGTTTCATACCGTTCCTGGATATATGCCGTGAGCATGGAACCGCCATACGCATAGGTGTAAACCACGGCTCCCTGTCGGACCGCATCATGAGCCGTTACGGCAACACCCCGGCCGGTATGGTTGAGAGCTGCATGGAGTTCCTGCGCATTTGCGTTGACCAGGACTTCATGAACGTGGTCATATCAATCAAGGCCAGCAACACGGTTGTCATGATTGAAACCGTTCGCCTGCTTGTAAAGCAGATGGACCTTGAAGGTATGGCATTCCCCTTACATCTGGGAGTGACCGAGGCCGGTGAGGGTGAGGACGGACGCATAAAGAGCGCAATCGGCATAGGCGCACTGTTGGCCGAGGGCATAGGCGACACCATCCGTGTTTCGCTGTCCGAAGCACCCGAACGTGAGATTCCTGTAGCCCGCAAACTCGTTGATTATGCGGCAACAAGCGCGCAGGTGCGTGCATCGGCCAAAATTGAGAATGGCGTACTTGGATTGTCTTATAATGACTCTTCGCTCGAAGATTTCCAGTTGCACGCCGCTATGGATGCCGGCGCACTGCTTATTGACGGCAAGGCTAAGGACCTGAAGCTTACGAATCCCAATATGACCGCCGCTCAGATCAAATCAACCGAGGAGGCCATACTGCAGGGAGCACGTATCCGTTTCAGCAAACCGGAGTACATATCTTGTCCGGGCTGCGGACGGACACTTTATAATCTTGAAGAGACAATAGCACGCATAAAAGCCGCCACCGGACATCTTAAAGGCGTCAAGATAGCCATTATGGGCTGTATCGTGAACGGACCGGGCGAGATGGCCGATGCCGATTTCGGCTACGTGGGCGCAGGCCGCGGAAAAATCAGTCTGTATCGCGGCAAGGAGTGCATAGAGAAAAATATTCCCGAGGAGAATGCCGTAGAGCGGCTCCTCAAACTGATTGAAGAAACAATAACAAAATGATATGGAAAACAAACTGACCATCTACAACACCCTGACTCGGAAAAAAGAGTTGTTTGAAGCATTGAACCCGCCGCACGTAGGTATGTACGTGTGCGGTCCTACAGTATATGGTGACCCGCATCTGGGTCACGCACGCCCCGCTATCACATTCGATATCCTTTTCCGTTACCTGCAGCACCTTGGCTACAAGGTTCGCTATGTACGTAACATAACCGACGTAGGCCATCTGGAGCACGATGCCGATGAGGGCGAGGACAAGATTGCAAAGAAGGCACGTCTTGAGCAGCTGGAGCCCATGGAGGTTGTCCAGTACTACACCCTGCGCTATCACAAGGCAATGGAAATGCTTAACGTTCTGCCGCCCAGCATCGAGCCGCATGCATCGGGTCATATCATAGAGCAGATTGAGCTGGTAAAGCAGATACTGGACAACGGCTACGCTTATGAGAGCCAGGGCAGCATCTACTTTGACGTGAACAAGTATAACAAGGACCATCACTACGGCATACTTTCAGGTCGTAACCTGGATGATGTCCTGAATACGACCCGTGAACTTGACGGTCAGGAGGAGAAACACAATCCTGCTGACTTTGCCCTCTGGAAGAAAGCCCAGCCCGAGCACATTATGCGCTGGCCGTCACCCTGGAGCGACGGATTCCCCGGTTGGCACTGTGAGTGCACCGCCATGGGCCGCAAGTATCTGGGTGAGCGCTTTGACATACACGGAGGCGGCATGGACCTGATCTTCCCGCATCACGAGTGCGAGATTGCACAGGCGGTTGCCAGCCAGGGTCATGACATTGTACACTATTGGATGCACAACAACATGATTACCATCAACGGCCAGAAAATGGGCAAGTCACTGGGCAACTTCATTACCCTGAACGAGTTCTTTACCGGTCAGAACCCCAATCTGAAGCAGGCCTACAGCCCCATGACCATAAGGTTCTTCATACTGATGGCCCACTACCGCGGTACGGTTGACTTCAGTAACGACGCCCTGCAGGCTGCCGAGAAGGCCATGTCCCGCCTGATGGAGGCATACAACGCCATTGACCGCATACAGCCCTCAGCCGAGAGTACGGTAAGCGTCAAGGAGTTCAAGGGCAAGTGCTATGAGGCTATGGACGATGACCTGAACACCCCGATTGTAATCAGCCATCTGTTTGATGCCGCCAAGATAATCAACCAGGCGGTTGACGGCAATGCCAAACTCACTGCGGCCGATATAGCCGAACTTAAGAGCCTGTTTGATACATTCCTGTTCGATATCCTTGGAATCAAGGCCGAAGAAGGCGGCGGAAGCGGTCGGGAAGAGGCATTCGGCAAGGTTGTGGACATGCTGCTCGAACAGCGTGCCATTGCCAAGGCCAACAAAGACTGGGCCACAAGTGACAAGATACGCAACGAACTGACCGCTCTGGGATTCGAGATCAAGGATACCAAGGACGGTGCAACCTGGAAACTCAACAGATAATATGAAGAATTCCGCCATTATACTGACGTTGCTCTTTGTGGCCATCTCCTGCGGAGGGCGCAAGGCATCGTCTACAACCCTGCAGGCCAAGGTTGAAACACCTGAATTCTGCGCCGACAGTGCCTACAACTACATAAAGGCACAGACAGATTTCGGACCGCGTGTGCCCAATACCAAGGCGCATGACGATTGCGGAATCTGGCTTGGAGCGAAACTCTCCTTCCTTGGAGCCGACAAGGTATATTTTCAGAACTATGATGCCAAGACATTTGACGGCAACACTCTGAAATGTACCAACATCATTGGCAGTTTCAATCCCGAAAGCACCGCCCGTGTGATTCTCTGTTCACACTGGGACAGCCGTCCTTGGGCCGACAACGACCCCGATCCGGCCAACTGGACCAAACCGGTTGATGCCGCCAACGACGGAGCCAGCGGCGTGGCCGTGATACTTGAGATAGCCCGCCTGATGAAAAAGCAGGCTCCTGAAATAGGAGTAGACTGCATATTCCTGGATGCCGAGGATTGGGGACCGGGTGACAGTTATCAGGGTAATGACTCTGAAAGATGGTGGGGACTTGGCACTCAATACTGGGCCAGGAATCCGCACGCTGAGGGTTACCGCGCACGTTACGCCATACTTCTGGACATGGTGGGCGGCAAGGGAGCGTCATTCTGCCGTGAAGGTTATTCAATCATGTTCGGCAAGCATGTGGTCGACAAGGTCTGGGGAGCTGCCGCCAAACTGGGTTACGGCTCACTGTTCCTGCCTGTCGACGGAGGTTACGTGACCGATGACCACTATTACATAAACAGGATTGCACGCATACCGTCCATAGACATCGTACCTTACCTTCCAAACTGCAAGGAGAGTTCTTTCGGACCTACATGGCATACCACCAAGGACAATATTGACAATATTGACAAAAAAGTACTGGAGGCTGTCGGCAAGACGCTTATTGAGGTAATATACAACGAAAAACCATGACAATAGACGAACTTCAGGAAGAGGTTATTGAGGAATTCAGCGCCTTTGACGACTGGATGGACAAATACCAGATGATCATAGACCTGGGCAATGAACAACCTCCGTTGGATCCTGCATACAAAACCGAGGATAATCTGATTGACGGATGCCAGAGCCGTGTATGGCTGCATGCGTATATGCAGGACGGACTTGTACACTTTGAGGCAGACAGCGATGCAATCATTACCAAAGGGCTTATAGCACTGCTTATTCGTGTCCTCTCTGACCACACACCACATGAAATCCTGGAAAGTGACGTGCATTTCATTGATGCCATTGGGCTAACCCAGCACCTTTCGCCTACCCGCAGCAATGGACTGTTATCAATGCTCAAACAGATTAAAACGTATGCTCTTGCATACTCACAGACCAAATCTTGATAAAGTGACCAGAATTTTATAAATTTGCAACGCAAAAAAGAAAACAACGTATAAATATACAAATATGAACAGCAAATACTGGAATGAGGAGATTGAGACAATGCCTCGCAAGCAACTGGTGAAATTGCAGGTGTTGAAACACAAGTAAAATCTGCAGCTACATTTGTTATTGCTAAAGGTCAAAAAGTTGAACAACTCATTTGAATTTTATAAATTTGCAAACCAAACTAACGAGTTAACGCATAATTATACAAATATGAACGGTAAATACTGGAATGAGGAGATTGAGACAATGCCCCGCAAACAGCTTGAGAAGCTGCAGGTGGAGCGTCTCAAGAAAACCGTCGAGATTGCAATGGGAAGCGAATTCTATGCTCCCAAATTCAAGGAACTGGGCATAACCCCGGAAAGTATCAAGTCTGTTGAGGATATCAAGAGATTCCCCTTCACCACAAAGAATGACCTCCGTGCCACCTATCCTTTCGGAATCAAGTCAGTTCCCCTGGAGAAAGTAGTCCGCCTTCACTCTTCTAGCGGTACCACCGGCAATCCCACAGTAATCCTGCATTCACAGAAAGACCTTGACGAGTGGGCCGATGCTATGGCACGTTCCATGTACTGCATAGGTCTCAGGAATACCGACATCATACAGAACACTTCCGGTTACGGAATGTTCACCGGCGGTCTGGGCATTCAGTATGCAGCAGAGCGTCTGGGCGCACTTACCGTTCCCGCAGGTGCAGGTAACAGCAAGCGCCACGTAAAGTTCATCACAGACTTCGGCACCACAGCACTGCACTGCATCCCCAGTTACGCAACCCGTCTGGCCGCCGCTTTCCAGGAGGAGGGCATCGACCCGCGTAACACTACAGTCCATACCCTTATCATCGGCGCCGAGCCCCACTCCGAGGCACAGCGCAAACGTATTGAGGAGATTTGGGGCGCAAAGGCATACAACAACTTCGGTATGAGCGAGATGTGTGGTCCCGGCGTGGCAATCGAGTGCCAGGAGCAGAACGGAATGCACATATGGGAAGACAATTATATCGTTGAGATACTGGATCCCGAGACTCTGGAGCCCGTTCCGGAGGGTGAACTCGGTGAACTGGTACTGACCACACTGAACCGTGAGGCCATGCCGCTGTTCCGCTACCGCACACGCGACCTTACACGCATCCTGCCGGGTGACTGCCCCTGCGGCCGTACTCACGTACGTCTGGCACGTTTCCAGGGTCGTTCGGATGACATGATGATTGTCAAGGGCGTAAACATCTATCCTATCCAGATAGAGAAGATCCTGATGCAGTTCCCCGAGCTGGCCAGCGACTACCTGATCACCATCGAGACCGTAGGAGACAACGACGAGATGACCATCGAGGCTGAACTTGCACAGGCAACCGATGATTTCGGCATGCTCCAGAACCTTACCAAGGAGATTACACGCCGCCTTAAGGATGAGATCCTGTTAACACCCAGAGTAAAACTTGTAGGCAAGGGCGTAATCCCGCAGTCAGACGGCAAAGCCAAGAGAGTAAATGATTTGCGTCATAACCATTAATAAAGGAGATTATGAAGACTATCAAGCAGATTTCAATTTTTCTTGAGAACCAGCGCGGCAAACTCAGCGACATCCTGACCGCTCTCAAGGACCAGAACATAGAGATCCAGGCAGCATCAGTAGCCGATACTACCGAGTACGGCATACTGCGCCTTATCACTTCAGATCAGATAAAAGCAGCCCGTCTGCTTTCGGCCAAGGGTAACCTGGTTAACCTGAACGAGGTACTGGCCATCCAGGTGGAACCCGATACCGCCGCTTTTGCCGATGCAATCGATGCACTGACATCGGGTGGTTGTTCAATCAGTTATCTCTACACCTTCCACAAAGACGGCAAGCTGGTACTGATAATACGTCCGGCAAGTCTTGAAGTTGCGGAGCGTGTTGCCACTGAAAAAGGTCTCACCCTTATCCAGGGTTGGGAATAAATACCGGAATATTAACCATTAAACCATACCATCATGTTTCTCAAGATTCTCATTCTGATATTGTTCTTTGCCGTAATGATCGGCGTCGGAATCTACTGCCGTAAAACCGCAAACAATGTACAGGGGTTTGTTCTTGGTGACCGTAAGGTTGGCTCATGGCTTACCGCTTTTGCATTCGGAACATCATACTTTTCGGCCGTAATATTCGTAGGATATGCCGGTCAGTTCGGTTGGAAATACGGTCTGTCCGCCACATGGATAGGTCTTGGCAACGCCCTTATAGGTTCACTGCTTGCATGGCGTATCCTGGGCCGCCGCACCCGTCTTATGACCCAGTATCTGCAGAGCGCAACCATGCCTGATTTCTTTGGACAGCGCTTCAATTCAGAGGCTCTGAAGGTAGCTGCATCAGTTATTGTATTCGTATTCCTTATTCCTTATACCGCATCTTTGTACAATGGTCTGTCACGTCTGTTTGGAATGGCATTCAATATTGACTACGGATGGTGCGTTCTTGGTATGGCTGTCCTGACCGGTATCTACGTGCTAGTAGGAGGTTACATGGCTACCGCCGTGAATGACTTCATACAGGGTATGATAATGCTGATAGGTATAGTTGCCGTTATACTCTCTGTGCTTAACGGAAACGGCGGATTCACCGCAGCAATCGAGAAAATGTCACAGATTCCCAGCGAGGCCGCTCCAGCACTTAACGGCGCCTTTGTTTCGTTCTTTGGCCCTCAACCCATTTATCTTCTTGGTGTTGTGCTGCTCACATCTCTGGGCACATGGGGTCTGCCTCAGATGGTAGGTAAGTTCTACGCCATCCGCGACGAGGCCGCTATCCGCAAGGGTACATTCATATCTACCTTCTTTGCCATCATCGTGGCTGGCGGCTGCTATTTCCTCGGTGGATTCGGACGTCTGTACGGCGGTGTCATCGATTTCGCACCCAACGGAACACCTATATATGACAGCATTGTTCCTTCAATGCTCCAGACTCTGCCCGACCTGATGATCGGTGTGGTTATCATCCTGGTGCTTTCAGCATCAATGTCCACGCTTTCATCGCTGGTTCTGACATCGGGCTCAACCCTTACGCTTGACATCATCAAACCGGCTATGGCAAAGGGCGGCAAGAGCATGAGTGAGAAATCACAGCTGCTCTCAATACGTCTGCTGGTGGTATTCTTCATTGCAGTATCATCAGTCCTTGCCATAATCCAGGCCAAAAGCTCAGTTACCTTCATAGCTCAGCTCATGGGTATATCCTGGGGTGCTCTGGCAGGTGCCTTCCTGTCTCCGTTCCTCTATGGACTCTATTGGAAAAAGACAACCAAGGCTTCTGTTTGGGCCAGCTTCATTGTAGGCGTAGCAATAATGTGCGGCTGTATGTACGGCACATTCACCAAGACAACATTCATCAGCCCGTTCTTCAGTTCACCCATCAATGCAGGTGTACTCTCAATGGTAGCAGGTCTGGTTATCGTTCCCATTGTCAGCCTGTTTACTAAGGTTAAGGAGCAGGAAAAGATTGACAAGATGTTCAGTTGCTACAACCGCGAGGTAACCGTACGCGCATCTACATCACTCATGGATGCCGAAGACAAAAAATAAGCCTAACTAACTTAATTTATAGATTATGAAAAGAATTTCTCAACTCAAAGATGAGGCATTAGATGCTCTCCATGGTAATTTCGGTAAGGCCGCTTTGGCAACCCTTGTTGTAGCTGTTATCACTGGCGCTATCAGTTCTTCTCTAAGTTTTGCCGGAGGTGGTAACATATTGGATTATATTGATGCAGTCCGCGATATGGACTACAGTGCAATGGCAGAGGCCGCAGGTGGCAGCCCGCTGATTTCACTTCTTCAGTTAGTAATAAACGTTTTATTCTTAACTCCTCTGGCTGTAGGTGTCATCAACACATACAGATTGCTTGTTCAAAGCAAGGGATCGGATAATGACATTATCGGCAACTACTTCAGACTTGGTTTCGGCAAGCATTACTGGCACATTGTTCTGGTTTCTTTCGTTAGCGGTTTGCTGATAGCTCTTATGATTATTCCGGCAATGCTAATCCTGTTCCTTATAATCTTATTGGCTCATAATGCGGTTACTACCATAATTTTCTCAATCGCAGCCTTAGTATACGCTATTATCATCGCCTTGATGTATTCCCAGATCAATCTTATCATCCTTGACAATCCCGAACTTGACATAATAGACACTATGCGACGTAGCCGCACGCTTATGAGTGGTTACAAGTGGAAATACTTCCTCCTGGGACTCAGCTTCATAGGTTGGATCCTGCTGGGTATATTGACACTTTGCATCGGCTATCTGTGGCTTATCCCCTATATACAGGCAACTGAGGCAGCTTTCTACTGCGATATCAAGGGAGCCCAGGATGAGCCCCTGAAGGTTGAAGAAGCATAATACTGACAATAAATAATGAAGAAACTGTTACTTGGCGATGAAGCCATTGCACAGGGAGCCATTGATGCCGGACTGAGCGGTGTTTACGCTTATCCCGGCACTCCCTCTACTGAGATCACTGAATACATTCAGGGTTACTGCAAGAAGAACCCTGATGAAAAGATACACAATCGCTGGTGTACCAATGAGAAGACGGCCATGGAGGCAGCTCTGGGTATGTCATTTGCCGGAAAACGCGCCCTGGTATGCATGAAACACGTCGGTATGAACGTAGCGGCCGATCCGTTCGTAAACTCCTCCATAACCGGAGTGAACGGCGGTCTGATAGTTCTTGTGGCCGATGACCCGTCAATGCACTCGTCACAGGATGAGCAGGATACCCGTTTCTACGGCAAGTTCGCCCTGATACCGGTTCTTGAGCCCTCATCACAGCAGGAGGCTTATGATATGATGTCATATGCCTATGACCTGTCAGAGTCTCTCAAACTGCCGGTTCTGATGCGTACCGTGACCCGTCTGGCCCACTCACGTGCAGTGGTTTCTCTCAAGGAAAAACGTGCTCAGAATGCACTCAGCCCTGTAAGCGGAGTACGTGACTGGGTTCTGCTTCCCGCCATCGCCAAGCGCCGCTATGCATCTCTGCTGGAGCGTCAGCCCCAGATCATGCGTCTGTCGGTAGAGTCTCCTTTCAACAGTTTCAAGGCTCAGGCCAAGCGCTTCAAGATGGGTGCCATTGCCTGCGGTAACGCATTCAACTATCTGTCCGAGTGCTATCCTGAAGGTATTCCCTTCCCCGTACTTAAGATATCTCAATACCCCATACCAGCCGAGACCATACGCACTCTTGCCGAGCAGTGTGACTCAATCATGGTCATTGAGGACGGACAGCCGTTCGTCGAGGAGCAGGTTGCAGGTATTCTTCCCTCTGACTGCAGGATTATCGGCCGTTTGACCGGTGAATTGCCCCGTCAGGGAGAACTTAACCCCGATATCGTAAAGGCCGCTCTGGGTCTGGCTCCGCTGCCGCATCCCGAGGTAGCAAAGAACGTTGTGGCACGTCCGCCCGCCCTCTGTCAGGGTTGCGGTCACCGCAGTGTTTACGAGGCCATCAACATTGTGCTCAAGGACTACAAGGATGCCAAGGTGTTCGGCGACATAGGTTGCTACACTCTGGGTGCCCTGCCTCCTTTCCAGGCACTGGACAGCACAGTGGATATGGGTGCCAGCATCACCATGGCCAAGGGTGCCGCCGATGCAGGCGTGTTCCCCGCAGTTGCCATCATCGGTGACAGCACATTCACCCACTCCGGTATGACCGGTCTGCTGGATGCAGTAAACGAGAACGCTCCCATTACGATCATAATCTCCGATAACCTTACCACCGGTATGACCGGCGGACAGGACAGTGCCGGTACCAACAAATTCGAGGCTATCTGCCGCGGAATCGGCGTTGACCCCGATCATCTGAAGGTTGTCGTCCCGCTGCCCCAGAACATGGAGGAGATTACACGCACACTGCGTGAGGAGATTGAGTATCGCGGCCTGTCGGTTATCATACCGCGCCGTGAATGCATACAGACACTTGCCCGTAAGGCAAAAGCAAAAGCAGCACAGAAATGAAGACAGATATCATACTTGCAGGCGTAGGAGGACAAGGCATCCTCTCAATCGCAACAGTCATAGGTCAGGCCGCCCTTGAGGAGGACCTCTATATCAAGCAGGCCGAGGTTCACGGAATGAGCCAGCGCGGCGGTGACGTACAGTCCAACCTGCGCATAAGCGACAAACCCATTGCCAGTGACCTTATCTCACTTGGTCAGGCCGATATCATCATAGCCATGGAACCCATGGAGGCCCTGCGTTACAAGCACTACCTGAGCAAGGACGGTTGGGTAATCACATCATCCAATCCCTTTGTAAACATAGGCAATTATCCCGATCAGAACGCAATAATCGCAGAGCTCAAGGAACTTGGAAACGTGATCCTGATTGATACCGACGAACTTGGCAAGGAGCACAAGATGCCCAAGGCTGTCAATATGATTCTGCTGGGCGCCGCTTCAAAAGCCCTCAAGAGCATCAGTTTTGACAAACTCTGCCAGAGCGTACGCACCATTTTCGGTGCCAAGGGTGATGCAATAGTAGACATGAACATAAAGGCCCTTGAAATTGGCCGTAACTGTGAATAAGAGACCGATGAAAACGCTGATTCCTGCAAACGTAATAGACGATTATCTTAAGAGTATAGAGGTAACAGACCTCAACAAGGCCTCCATCCGCCAGGTGCTGGCATGTGAACTGAACGCCGAGAAGGTGACAGGTCAGGAGTTCATCCATTTTGAGATGGGTGTTCCCGGCATACCGCCATCGGCCGTAGGCGTCAAGGCACAGAAAGAGGCTCTGGACCGCGGAGTGGCTTCAAAGTATCCTAACATTGAAGGTATCCCCGAACTCAAGGAGCAGGCAGCGCGTTTTGTCAAGGCTTTCATAAACACCGATATACAGCCCGGTCACTGCACCCCAACATGCGGAGCAATGCAGGGTACATTCGCCGCATTCCTTCTGTGCTCACAGGTTGACCCCAAGAAGGATACAATCCTCTACATCGATCCCGGATTCCCCGTACAGAAGATGCAGGCCCAGGTAATGGGTGTCAAGACCGCCCAGTTTGACGTGGCCGATTTCCGTGCAGAGAAGTTGGGACCCAAGTTGGAGAGTTACCTCAAGCAGGGCAACATATGCTGCATAGTCTACTCCAACCCCAACAACCCCAGCTGGATGTGCCTTACCGAAAGTGAGATCAAAACCATCGGTGAATTGGCCACAAAGTATGATACCATCATTCTGGAGGACCTTGCCTACATGACCATGGACTTCCGTCGTGAAGGTCTGGGCATTCCTTTCAAGGCACCCTACCAGATCAGCGTATCGCACTATACCGACAACTACATCATGATGCTCAGCGGCAGTAAGATATTCAGCTACGCCGGCGAGCGCATAGCAGTTGCATGCATATCGGACAAACTCTATGAGCGTCACTTTGAGACCTTGCAGAAGCGTTACAACATATCACGTTTTGGTGCTGTCTACGCTTATGATATGCTTTACGCAATGTCATCGGGCGTAACCCACTCCGTTCAGTGCGCAATGGCCGCCATGCTCAAGGCCGCATGCGACGGTGAGTACCGGTTCCGCGAAGATATCCGCGAGTATGCACGCCGCACAGAGAAGATAAAGGCCGCCCTTTTGCGCAACGGATTCAACATTACTTATGACAAGGATCTGGAGGAGCCTGTAAGTGACGGATTCTTCTTTACGTTCGGATACGACCTGCCGGATGGCACACCCATGGAGGGAGGCCAGCTTCTGCATGAACTTCTTTACTTTGGAATAAGCGGAATCGTGCTCTCATCGACCGGCAGCACCCGTCAGGGTATACGCGGCTGCGCATCGAACATCCGCGACGACCAGTTCCCCATCCTTGAGGAGCGTCTGCGCCTCTTCAACGAAGCTCACCGCTAGCACAATAGGGTCAGACCCCTTTGTGTCATTTTCGTGACACAAAGGGGTCTGACCCTATTGTGCTAAACTGCAGGAAGACTGTTTCCGTTGATTTTGCGGTAGATGTCCAGAGCATAGACATCGGTCATACCGCTTATGTAATCCAGAACTGCAAGTATGCGGTTGTAGATATCTGTCGCGTTGATGTCATACTGGCTCGATACGCGGCCGATAAGCAGTTTGGAGTATTCGCGTTCAGGGTTCAGGACCGCCTCCACCATAAGGTCAAGCAGGGTGCTTATTATGCGGAAACCGGCCAGTTCAACTTCCAGTACGTCACGTGAACGGTATATCTTCTGGACCGACAGTTCTGCGCATTTGCGGTAGGCCTCTCTTGGCGTGGGACTGATATGCTTTATCAGTGACTCGCTGAACGTGCCGTCCAATATTGCCTGCTCGTTCTCCAGGAACACCTGAGTGCACTCATCGACCAGTACTCCCACCAGTTTGGAGCGCAGATATGACACCTTCTCGTTTACATCGGTCACCATTGCTATGATGCTCTTGGCGTGCTCCTGCTCGGAGGGCTCAAGGAAATCCATCATCAGACTGATGGTCTGCTCAGTTGACAATAGCTTGAGCTTGTGGGCATCCTCCAGGTCCATCAGAAGGTAGCAGATATCATCGGCGGCCTCAACCAGCCATACCAGCGGATAGCGTACGTATTTGAGAGGCTGACCGGGTTCGGAGAGGCGGATAATGCCCAATTCATCGGCTATTTGGGCGAATATCGGTGCCTCGCTCTCAAAGAAGCCGAACTTATGCTTGCCGTTGGCAAGTATTGATGAGTACGGATATTTTACTATCGATGCCAGCGTGGAATAGGTCATTGCGAAACCTCCCTTGCGGCGGCCGATGAACTGATGTGCCAGCAGACGGAATGCATTGGCGTTACCCTCAAAGTTTATGATATCGGTCCACTGACCTGGGTTTTTCTTGAACTGTTCCAGCAGGGACTGTCCCTTTCCTTCGGTGAAATAGGCTGAGATTGCCTTCTCTCCAGAATGGCCGAAAGGAGGATTGCCCATGTCATGCGCCAGACATGCGGCCGATACTATGTTGCCTATCTCGGTTATGTTGCTGCAAGCCAGCTCGGGGTGTTTCTGAATGATGCCGCGGGATACGTTGTTGCCCAGCGAGCGGCCTACGCATGAAACCTCAAGACTATGGGTAAGACGGTTGTGCACGAAAACGCTTCCCGGCAGGGGGAACACCTGGGTCTTGTTCTGCAACCTGCGGAAAGGAGCAGAGAAAATGAGTCGGTCATAATCCCTGAGGAATGCGGAGCGGTCATCCTTATGGGCCGACTCTATGCCTTCCATTCCCAAACGCTTTGACGAAATAAGTCTTTGCCAATCCATTGTCAGTATCTCTTTGTTTCAAAATTAGTGGTTTTTCAGATTATTTCTGCTTTAGTTGGCGGTATATTTGTTATTTTCGCTGTGCAAAACCAAAACCCTTTGAAAGTATGAAGGTAAAGATTATCAACCGTTCGCATCATCCCCTTCCCGAGTATGCGACAGCGCAGTCAGCAGGTGTGGATCTCAGGGCAAATCTTGACGAGCCCGTAGTAATGAAACCTATGGAGCGCCGTCTTATTCCCACAGGACTGTTCATCTCCCTGCCTGCAGGATTCGAGGCTCAGGTCCGTCCCCGCAGCGGTCTGGCCATCAAGAAGGGCATAACGGTACTCAATACCCCCGGTACCATCGATGCCGATTACCGCGGCGAAATAGGAGTAATCCTCATAAACCTTTCACAGGATGATTTTGTCGTAAATGACGGAGAGCGCATAGCACAGATGATCATTGCCCGTCATGAGCAGGCAGAGTGGATCCAGGTGGAGACACTTGACGAGACCGAGCGCGGTGCCGGCGGATTCGGACACAGCGGAGTATAAGGATTTGTTCAGCCGATGAAAAGGGGTATTGTCACAATCATATCTGTTCTTGCCTTAGCCGCAACCGTATCCTGCGGCTCGGCACGTCATGCATCAACGGATCCCATACCCCAGTCGCAGCTTGACTCATATGCAGCCGACCATTTCTTCAGGGAAGGAATCAGGTTGTATAACGAGAACCAGTATGATGCCGCAATGGACCTTCTGGCCCACAGCATGAACTATGATACCGCATCGGCCGCCACCTGTTACAGCCTGGCGCAATACTACATGTCCATGCGCGACAGGGCTTTGCAGGAAAAATACAGCGGCACGGCCCATGACCTGCTTATGCGTGCAGTCAGTCTGGAGCCGGGTAACTACTGGTACAGGCGTCTGCTGGCCCTGAGTTACCTCAGGATGAACCGTCCAATGGAGGCCATCGGACAGTATGAGGAGATATCCCGCCGTTTCCCCGGCAGGACCGATGTCCTGATGACGTTGGCCAGTCTTTATGACGATATAGGAGACTACGAGAAGGAACTCCGCGCCATAGAGCGTTACGGCCGTCTTGAGGATGTGGCCGATGACCTCAAGTTCCAGCGCTTTGTCTGCTATCTCCAAATGGGTGAACTGGACTCCGCCTATTATGAGGCAGAGAAACCGGCTGAGATAATCGAATTGCTCATGAACACCACCAGGGATATGATTGAGCAGGCGGAAAGTGCCATGGACAGGATCCGTTGCCGTTCACTGCTCGATGTGGTCATGAATTTCTGCGATGTGGTATCGGCCCACGAACCTGAACTTGCCGAGGCTTACATACAGAAATCCATAGCCTATTTCTGGATGGGACAGAATGAGGAATCACTGGATATCCTGGCCAAAGGTCTTAAGAACGTAAAGACAGACATTGACCATGCCAAGATCTACAACCTGAGAGGAGACTATTACCATACGCTCGGCGACAAGGAGAAGATGTATGCCGATTATGATTCGACTCTCATCTACGATCCCGACAACATAAACGTACTGAACAACTACGCCTACTATCTTTCGGTCGAGGGCAGAGACCTTAAGAGAGCGCTTGATATGAGCGCCAGAACACTTGAGGCTGAACCGCTCAATGCGACCTATCTTGATACTTACGCATGGATCCTGTTCAAGATGAAACGTTACAGCGATGCGCTGGTTTATCTTGAGAAGGCACTCAGGTATCTGGACACTGACAATCCCGAGATCTACGAGCACTACGGCGACGTGCTGTACATGTGCGGCGAGAAGGAGAAGGCTCTTGAGAACTGGCACAAGGCTGTCCAGTTCAACAGCACATCGGCAACTCTGGATCAGAAAATAAAACAGCAAAGATATCTGGAATGAAAAGGCTCATTTACATATTGCCCGTTTTGCTGACCGTTCTGCTTCTGGCCGGTTGCCGTTCACAATCGGCACTCAAGAAACAGAAACAGCAGGAGCAGGAGAGCGTACGTCTTGTCCATGCCTTGCTTGAAGATCCTCCCGTACAGGAGTTGCAGGCAAGTCTTGCATTGAACCTGGACGGCACTAAAGTGAGCGGACAGTTAAGGATGCGCCGTGGCCGCAGCATCCAGATAAGCGCCAGCATGCTGGGTCTGGTAGAGATTGCACGTATAGAATTCCTTCCGGAGATGGTAGTAGTCATGGACAAGTTCCATAACCTTTACTCCGTATGCCATTACGCCGATATTCCCTACCGTAATGAACTGGGGCTTGACTTTGAGGTTGTGCAGGCCTTTCTCTGGAACCGCATATTTTCACCCGGCAGTGCCAATCAGGCCGATGCCGCCACCCGTTTGAGAGTTGACAGGACCGATGATGACGGCACCGTCCACATCAAAGACATAGAGTGCGGATATGAGTTCATAACAAGAGGCGATGACCGTCTGGACGCCCTGACAAAATCAGGAGGCGGATACAGTTTCCGCGTGGATTATTCTGATTTCACCGCCGTTTCCGGTAAATGGAAATACCCGTTGGGACTGAACTTCCAGGTAAAAGTATCCAGTCTGGACCTGAAGGTATCGGCCAAGATGTCATCGGTCACGACCGAAAAGAAGAACTGGCCGGACCGTACCCAGGTAACCCGCCGCATGAAACAGGTTACACTTGAAGAGTTGTTGGATAATCTAGGATTATGATAAGAAAGAACGTCATACTGCTGTTACTGCTCTCTATCCCCCTGATAATGGAGGGACAGACCAATTCCGTCATTGAGAAGATGCGCAAGGAACGGGCAGAGATTGAGGAGCAGATAGCCCGTCAGGAAAAGATACTTACCAGTACCGAGTCCAACATATCCAGTCAGGTGAGCAATCTCAATATCATAACCGCCAAACTCAAGGAGCGTACCAAGGTTCTAGAAAAGACCCGCAATGAGATCCGCTCGCTGGACCGTGAGACCACACGTCTGGAAAAGGAGATTCAGCAGTTGGAGAAAGAACACGAGCAGTGCAAGGAGCGTTACGCCGATGCCTGCCGGTTCTATCAGCACCAGAACTCCAGTTTCAATCCCCTTACATTCATCCTTGCGACCGAATCATTCCGTGAGATGAGCCGTCGTGCCCGTTATGTGAGTGAGTACTCCAACTCACTGAAGGAAATGGCCGATGAAATCACCCAAAAAGTGGATACTCTTGAGAACCGCAAGGCGCAGATAGAACTTGTAAGGAAAGAGAAAGAGGAACTCCGTAAAGTCCAGCAGAAGAACGAGGAAGAGGCCCGCAAGGAGGAGAAACAGCAGAAGACCCTTGTGAACCAGCTCAAGAACAAACGCACCAACCTCAAGAAAGAGATTCAGGCCCAGCAAAAGAAGATGAACGAACTCTCCAAGGAGATTGACCGTCAGATACAACTGGCCCTCAAGGAGGAGCAAGCCAAAACACCGAACAAGGTGCAGTCACCCGAGGATATCAAGCTGTCCGGAACCTTTGAAAGCAACAAGGGACGCCTGCCCATGCCTATTACAGGCGCCTATCTGGTGGTTGGTGAATACGGTGTCCAGAACGTGGCCGGAATGAAGGATGTCAAACAGAACAATCTGGGTATAGACATCCAGGGAAACGATGGTGCTCAGGCAAGATCGGTATTTGACGGAACAGTATCGTCAATATTCCAGCAGGGCAAGGGCCAGATTGGCGTTCTTATACGCCACGGCTCTTACATATCGGTTTACTGCAACCTGAGTGAGACCAGGCTCAAGAAGGGTGACAAGGTCAAGACAGGTGACATAGTAGGTAACATACAGACATCCGAGAACGGAACTCCCATACTTCACTTCCAGCTTCACAAGGAGAGCACCCGTCTCAATCCTTCGGATTGGTTGCGCCGCTGATAAAAAATGACTAATTTTGCAGACCAAAATCAATCCATATGATTACAGCTGATCAACTCAAAGACGTACTTGACCGCACAGAGGCCCTTAAGCGCTATCTGAACATAGATTCCAAACTCATCCAGGTTGAGGAGGAGCAGTTGCGCACTCAGGCTCCCGGATTCTGGGATGACCCCAAGAAGGCCGAGATACAGATGAAAAAGGTCAAGGACCTGCAGAGTTGGATTGACGGTTACAAGCAGGTAAAGGCTCTGGCCGATGAACTGCAGCTGGCCATGGACTTCTACAAGGAGGAACTTGTTACCGAGCAGGAAGTCGATGAAAACTACGCCAAGGCACTGGCAGCGGTAGAATCATTGGAACTCAAGAACATGCTTCGCGAGGAGGCCGATGAGATGGACTGCGTCCTCAAGATAAACTCAGGTGCCGGAGGTACCGAAAGTCAGGACTGGGCCCAGATGCTCATGCGTATGTATATGCGCTGGGGCGAGGAGAACAAATACAAGGTTACAGTAGCCAACCTTCAGGAGGGCGATGAAGCCGGAATAAAGCAGGTAACCATGGAGATAGAAGGCCCGTTTGCCTACGGTTACCTCAAGGGAGAGAACGGAGTGCACCGCCTGGTACGTGTATCGCCCTACAACGCACAGGGTAAGCGCATGACATCATTTGCCAGCGTCTTTGTAACCCCTCTTATCGATGACTCCATTGAAGTTGACATAAACCCCGCACTCATGAGTTGGGATACGTTCCGCAGCGGCGGTGCCGGCGGCCAGAACGTGAACAAGGTAGAATCAGGCGTACGTCTGCGCTACCAGTTCAAGGATCCATATACCGGTGCCGAGGAGGAGATCCTCATAGAGAACACCGAGACCCGTGACCAGCCCAAGAACAAGGAGCGTGCCCTGCAGCACCTGCGTTCCATCCTGTATGACAAGGAACTGCAGCACCGCATGGCCGAGCAGGAAAAGATTGAGGCAGGCAAGAAAAAGATTGAATGGGGCTCACAGATACGCTCATATGTCTTTGATGACCGTCGCGTCAAGGATCACCGTACCGGATATCAGACATCCGATGTAAACGGCGTAATGGACGGCCATATTGACGAATTCATCAAGTCCTACCTTATGTCTTTTGCCGAATCGCAGAATCAACAGTAATTTCCAATAATAAACACTAATACTATGTCAGTAGAAATTGAACGTAAGTTTCTGGTCAGGAACGACTCTTACCGCACACAGGCATTCAGCTATTACGACATTCTGCAGGGTTACATAGCCCATGAGAATGGCCGTTCGGTACGTGTACGAATTACGGATAAGGAGGCTATCCTGACAATCAAAGGACCGTCGGACAGCAAAGGCATGAGCCGTTACGAGTGGAACCATCTTATTCCGGTCGAAGATGCCCGTGAACTTTTTGAACTGCACCAAAGCGGAGCCATTGAGAAACGCCGTTACCTTGTACACAGCGGCCCTCATGTATTTGAAGTGGACGAATTCCACGGTGAAAACGAGGGACTTGTAATGGCTGAGGTCGAGCTGGGCTCAGAAAACGAGTCTTTCGTCAAGCCCGATTTTATAGGCAAGGAGGTAACCGGTGACCACCGTTATTACAACGCTTATCTGGCCACAAACCCCTACAAAACCTGGAATAAGGATTGATTATTTCTTCTTTCTGAAGATAGTCTGGATAGCAAAGTACCCGATTGCGGCACCTGCCAGGACGCCTGTCACATCGGCCCAAAGGTCTGCCCACTCACCGCTTCTTCCCTGAGTAAGTTTCATCTGGGCTATCTCCATCAGTCCGCCCAGCGCTATCGGGGCAATGATTCCGAATATGAGAATCTTTACCCAGTTCAGGTTCTCATGGTGACGCAGATACTCTATCCAGATTATCAGCTCCAACCCAAGATACATGCAGACATGGACAACCTTGTCTATTCCGGTGATAGGATCAAGTTTAGTCTTTGGAGGGTTGAAAAGTGACAGAAAGAGTATGGCTGCTATGACAAGCAGTGACAGCGGATATTTTCTGATGAAATATAACATGCCGCAAAATTAACCAATTATACCATAACACAATGTCTAAAGACCATTTCTATTTTAACCGCAATGACAGAATCGTAGCCCTGGTGCTTCTGGCCGTAGCAGTGGTTGTCAACATAGTTCTGAATCCATGGAAAACGCCGGTTCCGGAAACCTTTGTTGAGGCCGATTCCCTATCCTATGTACCGGATACCTTTAAAAGGACCATATACATTAGGGATACCGTAAGAAGGAAATGGTATATATGGGATACTGTAGTCATTACAAAAACTCTAAGTTATACGGCTAAAAGCAATCCCGTTTCACCCCTTGATTTGAATGCATCAGACAGTGCCCTGCTTGTAACGCTTCCGGGTATAGGACCTGCCTATGCCGCAAGGATCCTTAGATACAGGGAACAGTTGGGCGGATTCCATGACATTTCACAACTGATGGAGATTGAAGGACTGCCGGATTCGCTGATGAAATGGTTTGTTTTGACCGATACCGTCCCCATCAGGAAAATATCGGTCAATACGCTTTCTTTAGCCCAACTGCGCCGTCATCCATATATTGATTTCTATCAGGCCAGGGCCATAGTGGAGTACCGCCAGGAACGGGGCAATATAAAAGGCCCCGATCAGCTCTCTTTCATGGAAGAGTTCACTGACCGGGACCTTGAGCGTCTGGCGCCTTATCTTGATTACCGATAATCAGTATCCGGCAAGTTTCTTAATCTTCATTGGAATCTCAGTATTGTCCATTTGACCGGTAAACTGCTCGGCACCCGCACCGATGGCGAATACCGGGACATAACTACCTGAATGACATCCGGCAGCCCAACTGATTTGTGCAGCCTCTGTCATGATACGCGCAGCTTCATTGGTCAGATTATCAACCTTAAAATACTCTCCTTCCTTGAGAGCTCCAGGTCCCATACCGAAAGTCTCAACGTATACGGTCTTTAGACGGTCGGTCTGCTTGTCGGTGAGTTCAACGGTATCCCAGAATCCAAAGTATTTCTTGAGTTCCTGCTGAACCTCGTCCCAGGTAAGGATATCCCCTATCTCGCGTCCCATCTTCTCCAGATGTGCTGAGAATGCTCCCTTACTCATCTTCTGGTTCTGCAGAACCTTGAGATTTGTCTTGTAGTCACCGGCAGTAAGTCCCAGTCCTCCAGTCTCATGATCGGCGGTAATGACTATAAGGGTCTCCTTCTTGTGCTTGAGATAGAAGTTGTAAGCAACCTTAATGGCCTCATCAAAATCAAGCATCTCCTGAATGTAGGCCCCGGGATCGTTGTTATGGCAGGCCTGGTCTATACGACCGCCTTCCATCATCATGAAAAATCCTTTTTGGGGGTCTTTCATCATAAAATCAATTGCAGCTTCGGTTATCTCTGACAATTTCAGGTCATCTTCCTTACGGTCAATAGCATAAGAGAGGTAATGGTCGCTGTTAGGCTCCTTGTCAAAAAGGATGATTTTATTGGTGGATTGGGCTTTTTGCTTGTATTCATCATAGCCGTGTACTATGGTATAACCTGCTTTCTCAGCCTGAACATAGTTTCCTTCATCACTGTTGTCCTTAGTATAAGGAGAATGGAAATCAGCTCCTCCAAAGAAATCAAAGCCGGATTCACCCAACTGAGCGGCAATCTCGTGATACTGGTTGCGGTGAGGACGATGTCCGTAAAAACAACCGGGAGTGGCATGATCTATGCATACCGATGTTCCTATGGCAACGCGTTTACCTTTCTTGTGTGCCATTTCAGCGATACTTTCAACTCTTGTCTCCCTGTCGGGTAGTACACCCAGTACATTGTTGTCGGTCTTTTGTCCGCCGGCTAAGGCTGTTCCTGCTGCCGAACTGTCAGTAACGTCGCTGTTGGCAGAATAGGTTACCACAAGACCTGTATAGGGAAACTGGGTAAAGCACAAAGGTTTGTATCCGTACTGCCCTTCAATATCCTGAAGGTAATACTGGACACCCATAACCTGGTTTGTCCCCATGCCGTCACCTATGAAATAAAACACATACTTTGGTCCTTTTTTGGCCGATGCCGTAAATACCAACAGCATCATAGCCATGATTAGCGTGACTTTCCTTTTCATTTTCTGTCCTTTTTATTTGATAATCTCCATCGTGATAATGCGGATGTCCTTGCGCGGGCGGTCACTCATATCAGTTCCGGCCGATTCAATCTTGTCAACTGTTTTCATTCCGTCAATGACCTCGCCGAATACGGTGTAATCATTATCCAGGAACGGAGTACCGCCTTCACTCATGTAGGCATTGACCTGCTCTTGGGTGAACTTGAACGGTCCTTGCTCATTTAACAACTGGTTTGTCTTTGTGTTGAGTTCTTCCTGCAGTTTCAGAAGACCGCCATTGTCTCCTGCCAGCTGAAGATTCATAATTGAGTCCCTGTTCTGGGCAACGAGTCTGTCAAAGATTCCCTGACCCTGCTTTTGACGGAGTTGAGTTTCCATATCCTGCAGGTCATATTTACCGTACTTCTTTCCGGTCACAATATAAAACTGTGAACCGGATGACTTGCGCTCAGGGTTGACCTGGTCTGCCTGACGTGCGGCACTCAGAGCTCCGCGTTTGTGGAAATACTTGGGGTATACGAACTCGGCCGGTATATTGTAACCGGGACCTCCTGCGCCCAGCTGGACTCCCTTCTCGGCATTCTTTGACTCGGGATCTCCGGCCTGTACCATAAAGTCCTTGATGACGCGATGGAACAGGATGCTGTCATAGAAATGCTCATTGACCAGCTTTATGAAATTGTCCCTGTGCTGGGGAGTCTCGTTGTAAAGCTTGATCGTTATGTCACCCACCGAGGTTTTGATAAGTACCTTGGTTTCATTCTCGGTTGTTTGAGCTTTGGCGTTCTGCGAAGAACCTGCTCCGCATGAGTTGATTGTTGCTGCCATCAGAATCAGTGCTAATAATTTGTATTTCATTGATAGGGTTATTCTGCGTTCAATGACAAAGGTATCCATTTTTTCTTACCTTTGCAAGGTAACTAATCAACTTGACGGTTATGAAGATAGCAGTAGCAGGAACAGGTTATGTAGGCCTTTCATTGGCCACTTTGCTGGCACAGCACAATACGGTGACGGCGGTTGATGTAATCAAGGAGAAAGTTGATATGATCAACAACCGTAAATCGCCCATACAGGATGATTACATTGAGCAGTATCTGGCAGAGAAGAAGCTTGACCTGACTGCCACATTAGACGGTGAAAAGGCATATTCCGATGCCGATTTCGTTGTAATAGCCGCTCCTACCAACTATGACAGCAAGAAGAACTTCTTTGACACCAGCCATGTCGAGGAGGTGATAGACCTGGTGCTTAAGGTTAATCCCGATGCCATAATGGTAATCAAATCAACCATCCCCGTAGGCTATACCGAGAGCGTACGTGAAAAGTTCTCATACCGTGAGCGTCTGGCCGACGGCACGATGAAGGTGGTAGTGCCCAATATCATATTCGCCCCCGAGTTCCTGCGTGAGAGCAAGGCCCTTTACGACAACCTCTATCCGTCCAGAATCATCGTTGGATTCGATAAAAAAGTAGCGCGTCTGGAGGAGGCAGCCCACACCTTTGCACGTCTGTTGCAGGAGGGTGCAATCAAGAACCACCGAGGCCGAGGCCGTCAAGCTGTTTGCCAACACCTATCTGGCACTGCGCGTCAGTTTCTTCAACGAACTTGACACCTATGCCGAGATGAAGGGTTTGGATACACGTGCCATTATTGACGGTGTAGGACTGGATCCGCGTATCGGCAACCATTATAACAACCCGTCATTCGGTTACGGCGGCTACTGCCTGCCTAAGGATACGAAACAGTTGCTGGCCAACTACAATGACGTGCCTGAGAACCTTATCCAGGCCATTGTTGACAGCAACCGTACACGTAAGGATTTCATTGCCGACCGCGTGCTTGAAAAGGCCGGTTATTACACCGCCAACAGCGCCTGGAACGAGGCATCCGAGAAGGTCATCACCGTAGGTGTTTACCGTCTGACCATGAAGTCCAACTCGGACAATTTCCGTCAGAGTTCCATCCAGGGCGTAATGAAACGCGTCAAGGCAAAGGGTGCCAAGGTTATCATCTATGAGCCCACGCTCAAGGACGGTGACACATTCTTTGGCAGTGAAGTGGTGAATGACCTCAAAGAATTCAAGCGCCGCTGCGATTCAATCATTGCGAACCGCTACGACGCTTGCTTAGACGATGTTCAGGATAAGGTCTACACCCGCGACCTTTTCCGCCGCGACTGATTATCCCGATTATTTTACCTCGGCAACATCCTTGGCAGATGAATCTGCTATGGGCTTGAGGGTAATTGTGTAGAACTTCTTGTCAAGAGGCAGAGATACCTCCTGGTAACCCTTGTGCCTGATCTTGATGCTGTCCTTGGGATTTACCACCTTGATTGAGAAATCACCGCCCGAAGTGGTTGTAGAGAATGTCATTACTCTGTCCTCTACTGATGACTCCAGAACCTTGATATCTTCCAAAGGATTTTCATTGATGTCCTGAACTATACCCATTACCATATCACCTTTCTTGATGGGATTCTGTTCAGTCTTGTTCTTTTGAGCGAAAATGTTGGAACTAAAACAAATGCTTAAAACCAGAAGTGAAGCACCGCAAACAAGTCCGCGCAAACAGTTGGAGGAAATGATACTCACCTTTTCATTTTTCATAATTGTGCCTTTTTAGTGAACTATAGATGCTGCAAATATAACTAATTTCTTTAGGCGAATGCATAAGAAATCCTAAAAAACTATCAAAACGGTCTAAAAAAATCAGAACGGGGTGACCGGACTAGCCTGTCACCCCGTTCTTACTATCAAGTATAATCAATTTTCTCTTGTGGGAAGATCCATGTCAAGGAAGTTGTTACGGGAAGCCTGAAGGCGCTCGTATTCCTCCTTGTCACCTACGATAATCTTCTCAAACTCACGCAGACCGGTACCGGCAGGAATCAGGTGACCGCAGATAACGTTCTCCTTCATACCCAGCAGGCTATCGCTCTTACCGTTGATGGCAGCCTCATTCAGAACCTTTGTGGTCTCCTGGAATGATGCGGCTGACATGAAGCTCTGAGTAGCCAGAGCGGCGCGTGTGATACCCTGCAGGATCTGAGTTGATGTAGCAGGACGTGCCTCCTGTGCCTGAACCAGCTTGAGGTCCTTACGCTTAAGCTGTGAGTTCTCGTCACGAAGCTTGCGTGCGGTTACCATCTGACCGGCAAAAAGGTTCTCTGAGTCACCCGGATCGGTAACGACATACTTACCCCAGATGCGGTCATTCTCCTCCATGAACTCCAGCTTGTCAACGACCTGCTGTGCCAGGAAGCGGGTATCGCCCGGCTCGTCTATCTCGACCTTACGCATCATCTGACGAACTATGATCTCAAAGTGCTTGTCGTTGATCTTCACACCCTGCAGACGATATACATCCTGCACCTCGTTCACGATATACTCCTGAACGGCTGTGGGACCCTTGATGGCAAGGATATCGCTCGGAGTGATGGCACCGTCAGACAGCGGTGTTCCGGCGCGTACATAGTCACCCTCCTGAACCAGGATCTGCTTTGACAGGGCAACCAGATACTTGCGCTCGTCATCGGTACGTGATACGACTGAAATCTCACGGTTACCACGCTTGATCTTACCCATGTGAACTGTACCGTCAATTTCTGATACAACTGCGGGGTTAGACGGGTTACGGGCCTCAAAGAGCTCGGTAACACGGGGCAGACCACCGGTGATATCACCAGCCTTACCCTGAACGCGCGGAATCTTGACGAGAATGTCACCGGCAGCAAGTTCCTGACCATCCTTGATAACCACGTGACCGCCTACAGGCAGGTTGTAAGAACGCAGCACCTCACCCTTAGGTCCGATGATATCGGCTGAAGGAATCTTGGTACGGTCCTTGGTCTCGGTTATGATGATCTCCTCAAGGCCGGTAGCCTCATCGGATTCAATCTTATATGTTACGTTTGCAATGACGTCTGTGAGTTTAACCTTACCGGCAACCTCGGTGATGATAAGGGCGTTGAAAGGATCCCATGTAGCGATCTGGTCACCCTTCTTGACTACGGCACCGCTCTTGACAAAGAGCTTAGAACCGTAAGGCAGGTTATGGGTTGACAGTGCAATGCCTGTGTTCTCGTCAATGAACTTGACTTCACCCAGACGACCTACTACGATCTGGATCTTCTTGCCTTCATCCATAGCATCGACAGTACGAACCTCCTCAAACTCAATGCGGCAGTCATACTTGGCTGTCAGGCCTGAGTTGGCGGCAATGTTCGATGCGGTACCACCGGCGTGGAATGTACGCAGTGTCAGCTGAGTACCCGGCTCACCGATTGACTGGGCAGCGATAACGCCCACGGCCTCACCCTTCTCAACCAGACGGCCTGTTGCCAGGTTACGTCCGTAGCACTTGGCGCAAACGCCACGCTTGCTCTCGCAGGTGAGTACTGAACGGATCTCGACGCTCTCAATAGGTGACTCATCGATCTTCTTGGCTATCTCCTCGGTAATCATCTCACCGTCGGCAACCAGAAGCTCACCGGTAGTAGGATGGATTACATCGTGTACTGATACACGACCCAGGATACGCTCATAGAGTGATGCAACAACCTCCTCATTCTCCTTAAGGGCGGTGCAAACCAGACCACGCAGAGTACCGCAGTCCTCCTCGGTGATGATCACGTCATGTGATACGTCAACCAGACGACGTGTCAGATAACCGGCATCGGCTGTCTTAAGAGCGGTATCGGCAAGACCCTTACGGGCACCGTGTGTAGAGATGAAGTACTCCAGCACTGACAGACCCTCCTTAAAGTTAGAAAGGATCGGGTTCTCAATGATCTGTGCACCCTCGGCACCTGCTTTCTGCGGCTTGGCCATCAGACCACGCATACCGGACAGCTGACGGATCTGTTCCTTAGATCCACGGGCACCGGAGTCAAGCATCATATATACTGAGTTGAATCCCTGGTCATCATTTGAGATGGTCTTCATAAGAACCTTGGACAGGTTCTCATTGACATGTGTCCAAACATCGATAACCTTGTTGTAACGCTCGTTATCGGTGATAAGACCCATGTTATACTCGGCCATGATACCGTCAACCTCCTCATTACCTTTGGCAACCAGTTCCTCCTTCTCTTTCGGGATGATGATATCATTCAGGTTGAATGACAGACCACCCTGGAAGGCCATCTTGTAACCCAGATTCTTGATTCCGTCAAGGAATTCGCAGGCGCGTGCCACACCGACCTTCTTGATAACGTCAGAGATGAGGTCACGCAGAGTCTTCTTTGATATGATGTAGTTGATGTAACCTACCTCATCAGGAACGATCTCGTTCACGATGATACGGCCTACAGATGTTTCTACAAGGTGAGTGATGGGTGAACCCTGCTCGTCAATGTCATTTACCATAACCTTGACTACTGCGTGGATATCGACCTTACCCTCATTATAGGCAATAAGAGCCTCCTCGGGTCCGTAGAATGTCAGGCCCTCGCCCTTTACCTTCTCTATATAGTTGCCATCGGCATCCTTGACTGAACGACGGAGCTTGGTGATGTAGTACAGACCAAGAACCATATCCTGTGCAGGCACTGTGATAGGTGCACCGTTGGCAGGGTTCAGGATGTTGTGAGACTGGAGCATGAGCATCTGAGCCTCAAGGATTGCCTCATTGCTGAGCGGGAGGTGTACAGCCATCTGGTCACCATCAAAGTCGGCGTTGAAAGCGGTACAAGCCAGCGGGTGCAGCTGAATGGCCTTACCCTCAATCATCTTGGGCTGGAATGCCTGGATACCCAGACGGTGCAGTGTAGGAGCACGGTTCAGCAGAACGGGGTGACCCTTCATTACATATTCCAGGATATCCCATACTATAGGATCCTTGCGGTCAACTATCTTCTTGGCTGACTTCACGGTCTTCACGATACCGCGCTCTATGAGCTTACGGATGATGAAGGGCTTGTAAAGCTCGGCAGCCATCAGCTTAGGAATACCGCACTCACCCATCTTAAGCTCAGGACCTACAACGATAACTGAACGTGCTGAGTAGTCAACACGCTTACCGAGCAAGTTCTGACGGAAACGACCCTGCTTACCCTTAAGTGAGTCAGAGAGTGACTTAAGAGGACGGTTGGCCTCGCTCTTGACGGCGCTGGCCTTGCGGCTGTTGTCAAACAGGCTGTCTACAGCCTCCTGCAGCATACGCTTCTCGTTACGGAGAATAACCTCAGGAGCCTTTATCTCAATAAGTCTCTTAAGACGGTTGTTACGGATGATCACACGGCGATACAGCTCGTTCAAATCAGATGTAGCAAAACGGCCGCCATCCAGAGGAACGAGAGGACGCAGCTCAGGAGGAGTAACCGGAATCACCTTGAGAATCATCCACTCAGGACGGTTCAGTTCACGTGATGAACGGAAAGACTCCACGATCTGAAGACGCTTCAAGGCCTCAGTCTTACGCTGCATTGTAGCCTTCTCATCATTGGCCTTCTCACGGAGCTGATACGAGAGCTTGTCCAGATCCAGCTTGCACAGCAGGTCATAGATAGCCTCGGCACCCATCTTGGCAACGAACTTCTGAGGATCGTTATCATCGAGCAGCTGGTTCTCCTTGGGGAGTTTGTCAATGATGTCCAGATACTCGTCCTCGGTCAGAAGGATAGGATCTTCGGGCTTACGTGTATCACCCTGAGGATCTTCCCATGCACCCTTATTGATAACGATATAACGCTCGTAGTAGATGATGGAATCAAGCATCTTGGTAGGAATACCAAGCAGATAACCTATCTTGTTGGGGAGCGAACGGAAATACCAGATATGTGCAACCGGAACGACGAGCTGGATATGGCCCATACGCTCACGACGCACCTTCTTCTCTGTAACCTCCACACCGCAACGCTCGCACACGATACCTTTATAACGGATTCTCTTGTACTTTCCGCAATGGCACTCGTAATCCTTTACAGGACCGAATATGCGCTCGCAGAACAGACCGTCACGCTCGGGCTTGTATGTGCGGTAGTTGATAGTCTCAGGTTTCAGTACCTCACCGCTGGAGTTAGTCAGTATCTCCTCAGGTGAAGCAAGACTGATGGTTATCTTTGAGAAATTGTTCTTGATCTTTGTATCTTTTTTGAAAGGCATAGCTTCTTACTTTTTAAGGGTGATTACTCAAGATTGATGCTAAGACCCAGACCACGCAACTCATGCAACAGCACGTTGAGTGATTCGGGGATGCCGGGAGTCGGCATCGGATCACCTTTCACAATAGCCTCATAAGCCTTTGAACGGCCGGTAACGTCATCAGACTTGATAGTCAGGATCTCCTGCAGCACGTGGCTTGCACCGAATGCCTCAAGAGCCCAAACCTCCATCTCACCGAAACGCTGACCACCGAACTGGGCCTTACCGCCAAGCGGCTGTTGAGTGATAAGAGAGTACGGACCTATTGAACGGGCGTGCATCTTGTCCTCAACCATGTGACCCAGCTTAAGCATATAGGTAACACCTACTGTAGCGCACTGGTCAAACGGTTCACCTGTACCGCCGTCATAAAGCTGTGTCTTACCGTAGCGCGGCAGACCTGCCTTGTCAGTCCAAACATTCAGATCATCTATGGTAGCACCGTCAAAGATAGGAGTAGCGAACTTGACGCCAAGCTCACGGCCGGCGTGACCAAGAACGGTCTCGAATATCTGACCGATGTTCATACGTGAAGGCACACCCAGCGGGTTCAGAACGATATCGACGGGAGTACCATCGGCCAGGAACGGCATATCCTCCTGCTTAACCACGCGGGATACGATACCCTTGTTACCGTGACGACCGGCCATCTTGTCACCTACGCCGATCTTACGCTTCTTGGCAACGTAAACCTTAGCCATCTGGATGATGCCTGAAGGCAGCTCATCACCGATTGTAAGGGCAAATTTCTTACGCTTGTTCTCTGCATCGTACTCTTTGTACTTACGCAGGAAGTTTACGATCAGCTTTGATATGAGCTCGTTGGTGTGGGCATCGGATGTCCAGCTGTCAGACTGTACTGATGAGTAGTCAACAGACTCAAGAATCTGCTTGCTGAAACGCTGTCCCTTGGGGATAACCTCAATACCGAGCAGATCAAATACACCCTGTGACACCTTATTTGTAGTAAGGGTAACCAGTTTCTTTACAAGAATACCCTTAAGCTCGTTTACCTTATCCTCAAACTCAACGTCAATCATAGGCAGACGAGCCTTGTCGGCCTGACGTGAACTGCGGGTCTTGATGGCGCGTGAGAACAGCTTCTTGTCAATGACAACACCCTTCAGTGAAGGTGAAGCCTTGAGTGAAGCGTCCTTTACATCACCGGCCTTGTCACCGAAGATTGCACGAAGCAGCTTCTCTTCAGGTGAAGGATCGGACTCTCCCTTAGGAGTGATCTTACCGATAAGAATGTCACCCGGCTGGATGTAAGCACCGATACGAACAATACCGTTCTCATCCAGATCCTTGGTGGCGTCATCGCTGACGTTAGGTATATCATTGGTGAGTTCCTCCATGCCGCGCTTTGTCTCGCGAACCTCAAGGATGAACTCCTCAACATGTACAGATGTAAGAATATCCTCACGAACAACACGCTCGTTCAGTACGATGGCATCCTCATAGTTGTAACCCTTCCAAGGCATGTAGGCAACCAGAAGGTTCTTACCAAGGGCAAGCTCACCGTTCTGTGTCGAATAACCCTCAGTCAGGATATCACCTGCCTTGACACGCTGACCAACCTCGCAGATAGGACGCAGGTCAATGGTCATGTTCTGGTTGGTACGACGGAACTTAGGCAGCTTGTACTCCTTCTCGGCGGGCTCAAAGCTTACGAACTCCTCGTCCTCGGTACGATCATACAGGATGCGGATAACGGCTGCGTCAACATAAGTGACGACACCCTCACCCTCGGCTGTGATCTGTGTACGTGAATCCTCGGCAAGCTGCTTCTCGATACCGGTACCTACGATAGGAGCCTCGGTACGCATCAGAGGAACGGCCTGGCGCATCATGTTAGATCCCATCAGGGCACGGTTGGCATCATCGTGCTCCAGGAACGGAATCAGAGCGGCAGCGATTGAAGCAATCTGCTGGGGCGATACGTCCATGAGCTCAACCTCCTCGGGCGGAACGACAGGGAAGTCAGCGTCACGGCGTGCCTTTACGCGGGTACGGATGAACTTACCGTTCTCGTCGTAAGGAGCATTACCCTGACCTATGATTACACCCTCCTCTTCCTCAGCTGTGAGGTACTGAACCTCATCGTTGTTCAGATTTACATGGCAGTCCTTAACCTTACGGTACGGAGTCTCGATAAAGCCCAGGTCATTGATCTTTGCGTAGATGCAAAGAGATGATATAAGACCGATGTTAGGTCCTTCAGGAGTCTCGATCGGGCAGAGACGGCCATAGTGTGTATAGTGTACGTCACGAACCTCGAATCCGGCGCGCTCACGTGACAGACCGCCAGGTCCGAGAGCGGACATACGGCGCTTGTGAGTGATCTCGGCCAGAGGATTGGTCTGGTCCATGAACTGTGACAGTGCGTTGGTTCCGAAGAACGAGTTGATCACAGCCGATACTGTCTTGGCGTTGATGAGGTCGGTAGGAGTGAAGACCTCGTTGTCACGTACGTTCATACGCTCGCGGATGGTGCGGGCCATACGGGCCAGACCGATTGCGAACTGGTTGGAGAGCTGCTCACCAACGGTACGTACACGACGGTTTGACAGGTGGTCGATATCATCAACCACAGCGTGTGAGTTTACAAGTTCTATCAGATACTTGATGATCTCAATAATATCCTCCTTGGTCAGAACACCGATGCTCATGTCGGTGGTAAGACCCAGCTTCTTGTTTACACGGTAACGGCCAACCTCACCCAGATCATAACGCTTTTCTGAGAAGAACAGGTTGTTGATTACCTCGCGTGCACTTGAATCATCAGCAGGATCGGCATTTCGCAGCTGACGGTAGATATAGAGGACAGCCTCCTTCTCCGAGTTGCACGGATCCTTCTGTAAAGTGTTGAATATGATCGAATAGTCTGACTGTCCCTCGGTCTCCCTGTGAAGCAGGATAGTCTCCAGACCTGATTCAAGGATATCGTTGATGTTATCCTCGTTCAGTTCTGCCTCACGGTCTACTACAACCTCGTGACGGTCAATTGATACAACCTCACCGGTATCTGAATCCACAAAGTCCTCGATGCGGGTTCTCAAGACACGTGCGGCAAGCTTGCGTCCGATGCATTTCTTAAGATTGGTCTTGTTGACCTTTACCTCCTCGGCCAGGTCAAATATATCCACGATGTCCTTATCGGTCTCAAAGCCGATAGCACGGAGCAGTGTTGTTACAGGGAGCTTTTTCTTACGGTCGATGTAAGCGTACATCACGTTGTTGATGTCTGTGGCAAACTCGATCCATGAGCCCTTGAACGGGATGATACGGGCCGAATAAAGCTGTGTTCCGTTAGAGTGCACGCTCTGTCCGAAGAACACGCCGGGTGAACGGTGCAGCTGTGATACGACTACACGCTCGGCTCCGTTGATGACGAAAGTACCCTGTGCTGTCATGTACGGAATCGGGCCAAGGAATACGTCCTGTATAACTGTTTCAAAATCCTCGTGATCAGGATCCTTGCAGGACAGTCTCAGCTTAGCCTTCAAAGGTACGCTAAATGTCAGACCATGCTCCAGACACTCTTCGATGGTGTAGCGGGGCGGGTCAATGTAATAGTCCAGAAACTCCAGTTCGTAATTGTTCCGGGTATCGGTGATGGGGAAGTTCTCTGAGAATACTTTGTAGAGACCTTCTTTCTTGCGTTTCTCAGGTGGTGTGTCCAACTGAAGGAAATCCTTGAATGATTTGAGCTGAACCTCAAGGAAATCAGGACACGGCATCGGGTTCCTTACGGAAGCGAAATTAATTCTCTGATTATCAGTGTTTGAAGACATATAGGGGAGGTTATTAGGGAACTTGATTCTTTAACGCACAAAAAGGTTAAGCACCCTAGACAGCCCCATTTGGACTGTCATCGGGGTTACTTAACCGTTTTTTCCTGCAGTGAGGCAGGTCTCTAAAGAAGTTACTTAAGTTCTACTTCTGCGCCAGCCTCTTCCAGAGTCTTCTTCATTGACTCGGCTTCGTTCTTGGCGAGACCTTCCTTAACTACTGAAGGAGCAGCGTCAACAAGATCCTTAGCCTCCTTCAGACCAAGACCGCAAGCCTCCTTGACTGCCTTAACGACAGCAAGCTTGTTTGCGCCAAAGCCCTTCAGTACTACGTCGAATGAAGACTTCTCCTCTGCAGCCTCAGCGCCAGCAGCGGCAGGACCAGCAGCGGCTACAGCTACAGCTGCGGCAGCGGGTTCAATTCCATATTCATCCTTCAGGATGGTTGCGAGTTCGTTGACCTCCTTAACGGTAAGGTTAACCAGTTGTTCTGCTAATGCTTTCAAATCAGCCATTGTTGTATAATGATAAATTAATTCTCTCTTTCTCCAAGAGTCTTGAGGACTCCGTGGATGGTGTTTGCACCAGACTGCAGAGCAGAAATGACGTTCTTGGCCGGTGACTGCAGGAGTGCAATGACGTCGGCGATGAGCTCCTTCTTGCTCTTGATGTTGACCAGTGCCTCCAGCTGGTTGGCTCCGATGTAGAAGCTTTCCTCTGCGTAAGCAGCCTTGAGGCCCGGGATACCGGTTTTCTTGTCAGTAACGTCCTTCAGAAGCTTGGCGGGAGCGTTGGCTGCGTTTGACAGCATCAGAGCTGTGGTACCCTTAAGTGAGTCATACAGCGGTGAATAGTCTGCATCCAGCTGATCCAGTGCCTTCTGAAGAAGAGTGTTCTTGACAACGACCATCTTAACCTCACTCTTGAAGCACTTTCTGCGAAGGTCGCTTGTAGCCGATGAGTTAAGACCGGTTACGTCAACCAGGTAGAAAGCTGAGTAGCTCTGAATTGTCTGCTTCAGGGACTCTATTACAAGTGCTTTATCTTCTTTCTTCATGATCGTCAGTTATTATTCGTCAAATGACTTGGTATCAATCTTGATACCCTTGCTCATAGTACTTGAAAGATAAAGACTCTTGATATAAGTACCCTTAGCTGCAGAAGGTTTCAGTTTGATGATAGTATCAATAAACTCTTTTGCGTTCTCTCTGATAGCATCGGCAGTGAAAGATACCTTACCGATTGAAGTGTGGACGATACCGCTCTTGTCAACCTTGAAGTCAATCTTACCTTGCTTGACCTCCTTGACAGCTTTGGCAACATCCATTGTTACTGTACCGCTCTTGGGGTTAGGCATGAGTCCACGGGGACCCAGTACGCGACCAAGAGGACCAAGCTTACCCATGAGGGCAGGCTGGGTGATGATGACGTCGATGTCAGTCCAACCACCCTTGATCTTCTCGATGTACTCCTCAAAACCTACATAGTCAGCACCAGCCTCCTTTGCAGCTGCCTCCTGATCGGGAGTGCAGAGAGCAAGAACTCTGGTAACCTTACCTGTACCGTTAGGAAGAGATACAACGCCACGGACCATCTGGTTGGCCTTACGGGGATCAACACCAAGACGAACGTCGATATCGACAGATGCGTCAAACTTAGTGGTGGTGATATCCTTGACCAACTGAGATGCCTCCTTGAGGGTATATGCCTTGCCGGCTTCTATCTTAGAAGCGACACTCTTTTGGTTTTTAGTCAGTTTACCCATTTCTTGAAACTTTTTTTAAGTGAAAGCAAGGATTAGTCCTTAACTGTGATTCCCATGCTTCTTGCGGTACCTGCTACCATTGAGATAGCTGATTCCAGTGTGAAGCAGTTCAGGTCGGGCATCTTATCCTGTGCAATCGCTTCTACCTGAGCCTTTGTTACTGAAGCAACTTTCTTACGGTTAGGTTCGGGTGAACCGCCCTTAGCGCGTGAAGCCTCAAGCAACTGGATGGCTACAGGAGGAGTCTTTATGACAAAGTCGAATGACTTATCACTGTAGTAAGTGATGATCACCGGCAGAGTCTTTCCTGATTTGTCCTGGGTTCTGGCGTTGAACTGCTTGCAAAACTCCATTATGTTCAAGCCCTTTGAACCGAGAGCCGGTCCTACGGGAGGTGATGGGTTTGCTGCGCCTCCTTTAATCTGTAATTTGATTAATCCAGCAACTTCTTTTGCCATTTTCCAAAAGTGAACACTATACGGAAAAGGTAAGCCTGGTAACAGGCGGCTTACATCTTCTCCACTTGCATAAAACCAAGATCTATAGGGGTCTTGCGACCAAAGATCTTGACCATGACCTTGAGCTTCTTCTTTGCGTCGTCAACCTCTTCAATGACACCATTGAAGCCTGAAAACGGTCCGAAGGTGACCTTCACTGTTTCGCCTACAGTGAACGGTACAAGAACCTCCTCTTGCGTCTCTTCGAGTTCATTCGCTGAACCCAATATCCTACTCACTTCTGAGGGACGGAGAGGCGTCGGATTATCCATGCCACCAAGAAATCCCAAAACGTTGGGGCAGCTTCTGAGGCGCTGCTTGATCTCTCCTACAAGGGCAGCCTCAACGAGGACATAACCCGGCAGATAGCTACGCTCCTTAACGACACGTTTGCCGTTCTGGACCTTAACCACCTTCTCTGTAGGGATAAGCACCTGACCAATGTATGCCTCAAGCTTGTTATTGCGGGTATCGGCCTCAAGATATTCCTTTACCTTGAGCTCCTTGCCGCTGATAGCCTTAAGGACATACCATTTCTTCTCCAACTCTGCCATTTCTCAACGATTAGGGATAGATGATATTTGACATTATCACCTGGAAGCATTTATCCATGAGGTATACTACAACAGCAATCATCAGGGAAGCAACTAAAACGATGACTGCGCTGCTGGCCAGTTCTTTGCTAGTGGGCCATGTTGTCTTATGGACAAGCTCGTTGTAAGATTCCTTACAGTTGTTAATGAAATTCCTGAACATAGTTCTTATTTTCTACTTGCACGGGTGGAAAGGCTCGAACTCTCGACACTCGGTTTTGGAGACCGATGCTCTACCAACTGAGCTACACCCGTAGGTAATGTCAGTCCCATTTCTGAGACTGACATTTATTGTACAATCAATTAGTCGATGATTGCGGTGATCTGACCTGAACCAACGGTACGGCCGCCCTCACGGATAGCGAAACGCAGACCAACGTTGATAGCTACAGGATAAATCAGGGTAACGGTGATCTCAACGTTATCACCAGGCATTACCATCTCAGTTCCCTCGGGGAGAGTGATCTCACCGGTGCAGTCCATTGTACGGATGTAGAACTGAGGACGATACTTGTTACGGAATGAGGTGTGACGACCACCCTCCTTCTGAGTCAGTACATAGATAGAAGCCTTGAAAGTGGTGTGAGGCTTGATCTGACCCGGATGGCAAAGAACCATACCGCGCTTGATCTCAGTCTTCTCAATACCACGGAGCAGCAGACCTACGTTATCACCAGCCTCGCCCTGCTCAAGGAGCTTACGGAACATCTCAACACCGGTAACGGTTGTCTCTTTCTCCTCACCAAGACCAAGGATCTCAACCTTGTCACCTACCTTAACGACACCAGTCTCAATACGACCGGTAGCAACTGTACCACGGCCAGTGATTGAGAATACGTCCTCAACAGGCATCAAGAACGGCTGATCAACAGCACGCGGAGGCAGAGGAATCCACTCGTCAACAGCGTTCATCAGTTCCATAACCTTATCCTCCCACTCCTTAACGCCGTTCAGGGCACCAAGGGCAGAACCACGGATGATAGGAGTATTGTCGCCATCGAACTCATATGCATCGAGAAGCTCACGCATCTCCATCTCAACGAGGTCGATCATCTCAGCGTCAACATCGGGAGAATCGCACTTGTTCAGGAATACAACCAGACGGGGAACGTTCACCTGACGGGCGAGCAGGATGTGCTCACGAGTCTGAGGCATCGGACCATCAGTAGCAGCTACAACAACGATAGCACCATCCATCTGGGCAGCACCGGTAACCATGTTCTTTACATAGTCGGCGTGACCCGGGCAGTCAACGTGAGCGTAGTGACGCTTCTCTGTCTCATACTCAACGTGAGCGGTGTTGATGGTTATACCACGCTCCTTCTCCTCGGGGGCGTTATCAATCTGATCAAATGACTTGATCTTGTCAGCGTTACCTGATACTCTCTCAGCCAATACCTTGGTGATAGCAGCGGTCAGGGTAGTCTTACCGTGGTCAACGTGACCGATAGTACCAATGTTTACGTGCGGTTTCGTGCGCACAAATGTCTCTTTTGCCATAGTTAAAAAGCTATTTTATTGATTATAAACTTGATGTCAACTACAAAAAGGCTCCCGCACAGGGCGGACTCCTCCTATCCTCATTAATAACTTGAGCTGTTACCCGGATTTGAACCGGGGACCTCATCCTTACCAAGGATGCGCTCTACCAGCTGAGCTATAACAGCGACAAATCCCGCGACCCTCAGCTTGGAAGGCTAATGCTCTATCAACTGAGCTATTCCCGCAGCTTTGTTTGTCACGATTTCTTTCCAGACCTTCCCTATTATATTAATAAGGTGGTTTCAAGGAAGAAACGCAGGCTCCGGTTTCCCGGGATCGTCATGTCCTGCCTTGTGGGTGAAGATGGATTCGAACCACCGAAGTCGAGAGACAGCAGATTTACAGTCTGCCCCATTTGGCCACTCTGGAATTCACCCTCTCAGAGCCGCTAGTCGGAATCGAACCAACAACCTACGCATTACAAGTGCGTTGCTCTACCATTGAGCCATAGCGGCATAGTTTCAAAGAACCCGCTCCTCGGCCTAGAGCGAAGAGCGGGTGCAAAGATATTTCAATTTTCTTTCAGAACAAAAATTTTCTGCTTGTTTTTTACTTCTCACGCAGTTTTTCCTTGTTTTTCTTGAGCTGTCTTGTCAATGCGTCAAGGCAACCGTCCACTGCCTCCTCAAAGGTATCACAGGTCTTCTCTGCAAAAAACTCACCGTTCGGAATGGTAACGTCAATGCTTGCCTGTTTGTTCAAGGCTGTCTCCGGCTTGACTACTTTCAGGGTAACCTCAACTTTCTGAATCAACTCGTGCACTCTTTCCAGTTTGGCACATTTCTTCTCAATGAACGCCTGAAGCTGTTCTGTTGCAGTAAAATGCAACGCCTTAATCTTAGTTTCCATAGTCTTTTGGTTTTAGGCTCTTGGATGAGCCCCTTCAGTTCCTGAAACGTTGTATGTACATAGATCTCGGTCGTCTGCAGACTGTTGTGCCCCAGCAGCTCCTTGACTGCGCCCAGCTCGGCGTCGTGATTGAGCATGGAGGTTGCGAATGTATGACGGAGCACATGCGGGCTCTTTTTTGACACATCCGATACCTTGCCAAGGGCGTCCTTGACCAACAGATAGACCTGATGACGCGGGATACGTTCTCCCTTCTGGTTCACGAAGAAGGCTCCGCCGGTCTGGCCGAATGCCTCCGTTCTGGCATCAAGATAATCGTGCAGGCGCTTTTCCAGGTCATTCCCGAACGGGATGAAACGCTGTTTGTCACGCTTTCCGGTCACCTTGATGGTGTGGGTAGAGAAGTCAATGTCCCTGTCGTCCAGTCCTATCAGTTCCGCCATACGCATTCCTGTCTCATAGAATACAGCCACCACGGTGCGGTTCCTCACTCCGATGAAACCCTCTCCCAGATTGATGTCCGGGTCATCCAGGAGTCTGTCCATATCGGCCTCCTTTACGAATTGCGGGAGCGGTTTCTTGTTCTTGGGACCTTTCACACCCTGGACAGGCGATTTTTCCATGATGCCTTTGATGCGCAGGAAACGGTAGAAGGAACGCAGCGTGCTCAGTTTGCGGTTCACGGTGGTTGAGGTCTCCCCCTTGTCCATCATGTTCACAATCCACAGTCGCACCGTATCCCTGTCGGCAGTAAGCAGATCCAGCCCGGCGTCAGTATCGGCCAGAAACTGTCGGAAAAGGACAAGGTCCCGACGGTAACTGCTGACGGTTCTGGGGGAATAGTTCCTCTCTAACCTGAGATAATCCGCGAACTGGTCTATATACATAACAAAATTCGTCTCTGAACGGATTCAAAGACGAATATATGAAAGAAAAAACCAAAAAGCAAGATTTTTTACTCTTCGTTCTGCTGCAGTTTCTGAACGTAGATAGCGTGCTCCATCTTGAGACGCTTAAGCTCTGAAGGCTTGTCAAACTGCTGACGACGGCGAAGCTCTTTTACCACACCGGTCTTTTCATACTTTCTCTTGAATTTCTTGAGGGCGCGCTCTATGTTCTCACCCTCCTTAACGGGAACAATGATCATTTTAAGTTCTTTATTTTTATTTAGTTCTGACTTTT
>CAJOJD010000010.1 GCA_905234745.1 uncultured Bacteroidaceae bacterium
CACGCGACCTTCAATCTGTACCTTCTTGGTATATGTCTCCCACTTCACCTCGTTGCGGGCCTCAAGTTCCTTCTCACTGTAAACACCCAGCTTGGTGAACAGCTCGATAGCCTTAGGAGTAGTGAATGCCTTGAACATCTTGGGAACGTTGGTCTCAACATCCAAACCACGCTTCTTGGCCTCCTTTTTCCATTCATCGGTATAACCATTGCCGTCAAAGCAAACTACGTCGATTATGCTCTTGATGATGGGCTTCAGGGTATCCATGATGGCAATATTCATGGGCTTGCCAGCCTTCATAGCCTTGTCTACATCCTTCTTGAATGCTATAAGCTGCTCGGCTACGGCAGCGTTCAGGGCAGTCATAGCTCCGGCACAGTTTGCACTTGAACCAACTGCACGGAACTCAAAGCGGTTACCTGTGAATGCGAACGGTGATGTACGGTTACGGTCGGTGTTATCCACGAATATCTCCGGAATCTCAACCAGGCCAAGTGACTTACCCTTCTTACCGGCAATCTCGATGGGAGTATCGGACGGAACCTCAAGCAGTTTCTTGAGCACTGCAGTCATGGTACGACCCAGGAAGGCCGATACGATTGCGGGAGGTGCCTCGTTGGCGCCCAGACGGTGAGCGTTGGTTGCCGATGCAATAGATGCCTTGAGGATATCGTTGTGCTTCTGTACGGCAGCCAGCACGTTTACAAAGAATGTAACGAACTGCAGGTTACCCATGGCGTCCTTACCGGGTGCAAGCAGCAGTGTGCCGGTATCGGTACCCAGCGACCAGTTGTTGTGCTTACCTGAACCGTTGATGCCGTCAAACGGCTTCTCGTGGAACAGAACCACGAATCCGTGCTTGCGGGCAATGTAGTTCATGGTGTTCATCATCTGCTGGTTCTGATCGTTTGAAAGGTTGGTCTCACCATATATAGGAGCCAGCTCGAACTGGTTGGGAGCAACCTCGTTATGACGTGTCTTGAGCGGAATACCCAGCTTGTAACCGGCAATCTCAATATCGCGCATGAAAGCGGCAACACGTGAAGGAATGGCACCAAAGTAGTGGTCATCCAACTGCTGGTTCTTGGATGAGGCATGACCCATCAGGGTACGGCCTGTAAGCATCAGGTCAGGACGGGCTGCGTAGAGGTCCTCATCGACCAGGAAATACTCCTGCTCCCATCCCAGGTATGAGATTACCTTGTTTACCTTGGGATCAAACATACGGCAGATAGGCAGAGCTGCATCGTTCACAGCCTTCAGGGCCTTCTTAAGAGGTGTCTTGTAGTCAAGAGCCTCGCCGGTATATGATATGAATATGGTAGGTATGCAAAGGGTATCATCCTGAATGAATACAGGTGATGTTGGATCCCATGCGGTATAACCACGGGCCTCGAATGTGGCGCGGATACCACCGTTGGGGAACGATGATGCATCAGGCTCCTGCTGCACGAGTGCCTTGCCGTCAAAAGTCTCAATCATTCCACCCTTGCCGTCATACTCCATGAATGAGTCATGTTTTTCGGCTGTACCGTCGGTAAGCGGCTGGAACCAGTGAGTAATGTGTGTAACGCCATGCTCCAGGGCCCAGGTCTTCATGCCTGCGGCAACGCCATCGGCCGTAGCGGCATCCAGATGAGCACCGTTATCGATGCAGTTCACCAGGGCATTGAATGTCTTAGCATCAAGATACTTGCGCATCTTGTCACGGTTGAATACCAGTTCTCCAAAATAGTCGGAGATCTTGCCTCCAGGTGTCTCAACAGCAGCTGCTTTCTTCTTGAAAGCATCCTGCACCACATCAAATCTAAGTTTACTCATAGTTGTTTGTTTTGGTTTTGTTGGTTCGTTGTATACAAAACGTTGCAAAATTACTCATTTCTGCAACTTTTTGCACACTCTTTATTAAATTATTTACTCAAATTGACACTTAAAAATTGTTTAATAAGTAATACTGTCACTTTTCTTGCTCATTTATAGGCATTTTCGTGAACGCCCTTTACTGCACGGCCGCTCGGATCGTTCAGTTTGCTGAAACCAGCATCCCATTTCAGGGCCTCGGCGGTAGAGCAAGCTACGCTTGGAACACTGGGAACACACTTGGCAGCCGATGCGCTTGGGAAATGCTCCTCAAATATGCTACGGTAGTAATATTCCTCCTTGTTCATAGGTGTGTTGATGGGGAAACGCTCTGCTGCATGAGCCATCTGCTCATCACTTACTGCAGCAGCGGTAATCTCCTTGAGTGAGTCAATCCAACTGTATCCTACTCCGTCGCTGAACTGCTCTTTCTGGCGCCATGCAACGCTCTCGGGCAGCATATCGGCAAACGCCTCACGTACCACACGTTTCTCAATGCTCTTACCCGGGCACATCTTTTGCTCAGGGTTCAGACGCATTGCAACATCCAGGAACTCCTTGTCAAGGAAGGGAACGCGACCCTCAACACCCCAGGCTGCCAGTGACTTGTTGGCACGCAGGCAGTCATACAGATGCAATTTTGAAATCTTACGCACGGTCTCCTCATGGAATGCCTCAGCGTCGGGAGCCTTGTGGAAATAGAGATAACCTCCAAATACCTCATCGGCCCCCTCGCCGCTCAGCACCATCTTGATTCCCATGCTACGTATAACTCGGGCAAGCAGGTACATGGGAGTGCTGGCACGAACCGTGGTAACATCATATGTCTCAATGAAGTAGATCACGTCACGTATGGCATCCAATCCCTCCTGGACTGTATAGTTAATTTCATGGTGTACTGTACCTATGTGGTCGGCAACCTCGCGGGCCTTAGCCAGATCCGGAGCGCCCTTAAGACCTACTGCAAACGAGTGCAGACGCGGCCACCAGGCCTCCTGCTGATCGTCGGTCTCAACACGGCGTGCAGCGTTTTTCTTTGCTATGGCCGATATCACCGAGCTGTCAAGACCGCCAGACAGAAGCACTCCGTAAGGAACATCGCACATAAGCTGACGCTTGACGGCTGCCTCAAGGGCATCATGGAGTTCCTTTATATCGGCCTTATTATCCTTCACGGCTTCATACTTGAACCAGTCACGGGTGTACCAGCGCTCAATATGACCGCTGCGGCTGCTCAGGAAATGTCCGGGCAGGAACGGCTCGTACTCAGTGCAGATACCCTCAAGGGCCTTAAGTTCACTTGCTACGCAGATATGCCCTTCCTTATCCTTGCCTATGTAAAGAGGAATAACGCCTATGGGGTCACGGGCAATCAGGTATTCGTCACGCTCTGCATCATAAAGAGCAAAGGCAAAAATACCGTTCAGACGCTCCAGCATGCGGATAAAGTCCTCCTGACTGCCACCTGCACGAACTGCATCGCGGTAAAGCGCCAGGATAACCTCACAGTCACTGCCGGTACTGAATGTGTATCGGCCCTCATACTCACGGCGTATTGCCTGATGGTTGTATATCTCACCGTTAACGGCCAGCACCTGCAGACGGTCCTCGCTGAACAGAGGCTGACCGCCCGACTGGGGATCGACAATACTCAAACGCTCATGAGCCAGTATGGCAGAGCCTCCGCACCAGATTCCGCTCCAGTCCGGACCGCGATGACGAATCCTGCGACTCATTTCCAACGCACGCTGTCGCAACTGCTCTGACTGCTCCTTAATCCTGAAGATTGAAACTATTCCACACATAGTATTTTGTTTTTGTTATTTATTCCTTTCTGCCCGGCATATGGAACAAAAAAAAGACTGATCAAATTGACCAGTCTTTTATGTTTTGTTCTGTATATACCTGAATGATTAGCTTTCCCGCTGGCCAAAAGAAGTAACCATCCGAACCTGATTATTATTCTGGTTCTGATTCTGCTGGTTATTCTGATTATTATTGGCGGTGTATGCCAAAATTCTAGCCATCGATCTAGTTTTTGCTAATTACGAGTGCAAAATTAAGCACACTATTTGGAACCACCAAAGCATTTGGTAAGAAAATATCACTTTATCATGAAAATTTTTCTTGCGCTTACATTTTGCCACCTTTATATATAATAGTCTTACATTTTGTCAAACATTAGGTTGAGAGTCCTTATCCTCACTCTCTTCCTGAGCTTTGGCCTTCTTATACTGCGTAAAGTATATAACACCTTGGGCAATGAAACAGCATTTTATCAGGACACGTGTAATCCGTTTCATAACGGTTAGAAAAAGGATTAGTTATTGGCAAATATAGCAAAAATTAGCACAAAGGGGTCTGACCCCATTGTGTCAAATGAGTAATTTTGCAGCCGATTAGGACCCGTTTATGAAAAAGAAGCGCAAGTGGACATTCAAGCTGTTTGTAAGGCTCCCCCTACTCTTTATCGCATTGAGCTTTGCACTGGTGCTGTTGCTGCGCTACGTTCCCGTTTATTACACTCCGCTGATGCTTAAACGAAGCATTGAGAACCGGAAATTGGACTCATTCAAGACTCAGCACACATGGGTCAGTCTTGATCAGATTTCGCCCGAACTTGCCAAGGCCGTTGTTCTGACCGAGGACCAGAAATTCTACACGCATCACGGCTTTGATTGGGAAGAGATCAGGAAGATGCGCGAAGACCATCTGAACAAAGGGACCAAGCTGCGCGGATGCAGCACCATATCGCAGCAAACCGCCAAGAACGTATTCTCATTCGGCTCAAGGACTGGTGCCAGAAAGGTCTGGGAGGCATACTGGACCGTATTGATTGAGTTGCTATGGAGCAAAGACCGGATAATGGAAGTTTACCTCAATGTAATTGAGATGGGCCCGGGCATCTATGGGGCCGAAGCCGCTGCCCAACAATACTTTAAGTGTAACGCTATTAAACTAACAAAAAGGCAGGCCGTATCTATTGCGATTTGCCTGCCTAACCCTTTAAGGAGTAATCCCACCCAGCTCACCAACTACCAGCGCAACCGCTGCAACCGGCTCTTGGAGCAGATGTAGCACAATGGGGTCTGACCCCTTTGTGTCATTTTACCACCAGGTGTTGACGGAGGAGATTGATCTCGTCCATTGTCAGAGGATCAACGGTGTCGGAATGACGGGTTGTGGCCCACTTTACAGCAAGTTCCTGGATGGATTCCTTCTTGGGATCACCGAACTTGCGCAGATGGGTTATGGTCTCGTACAAGATATGGGTCTCATCCTCGGTGGCGCGGAAATTGCGGGCACGCTTGTTTGAACTGTCAAACGTGGTGAGCTCATAGTCTTTAGACATATCGCTTTCAGTTACACCAACAAGTGCCTCAATCAGGAATGCAAGAGTACCTGTACGGTCGGCACCTCCTGCGCAGTGGAAGTATACGTTCTTGCCCTGGCTCAGATACTGGATGACTGTGCGGATGGCCTGCTGGTAGAGCTCCTGGGTATCACCTTCTCCTCGGCCCAGATTCTTTATGACCGGATAACGGATGTAATCTGCCTCCTTGATGATATATTTCTCCTCTTTCTCGCTGTCTTTGCTTCCGCGCAGATCCAAATCCAATGATATATTCAGATCCTTCAGGAATACGTTCTTTGCATCTGTCGATATGCTTGACGATATCTTGGCACCGCGATAAAGACGTCCGTAGGCCATATGACCTCCACCTACGATATTCCAGCCTCCCATATCACGTACGTTAGTGAAAGATGAGATCTTTATCATACGCAGCGGACCAACCGGCCTTACGCATCCGGCTTTGATTACATTTGAGTTGGCATCAAGTACTTTATAGTAGTATTTTACGCCCGGAACAAGGTTGTAAATCTCCTGCGGAGATTCCGTAACGGCTATCTCTGCCGGAGCTGCCATACGCTGGGCATCGGTCTGCTCAGAAAAATCCGCAACCGTTGACATTAAAAGTTTTGCGGCTGTTCCCTCCCACTTTATGGTTACGGGAGCGGGACGGTCACCCTTGCTTGTTTTCCAGTAATTCAGAACGTTGGATTCAACATAGGCTGTATCGGCCGAATAATCGGTATTGTCAAGAAACTCTCTGGCCTTAGCATTCTCAATATCACACTCCTCAATATCCTGGAACCATACGCTGTCAATATCGGCAACTTTATATTCAACATTAGTCCCGTCGGCTTTCTGGATATTCATGTAAGTCTGGGCGGGTGACGAGCATGCTACAAACAGCAGTGATATCAAAATAGTCCGTTTCATAAACCTTAATTTAGTTAGTCTTTTGCACAAAGATAGTATACTATGCGCTAACTTTGCTATCCCAAACGACATTTTTATGGAAGACCAGCTTTATTACAATATGTTCCAGGACCGTCTGGAAAGAGAACTGCTCAAGATCTGTACCGATGCGGGAATGCTCAGCGGCATTCTTTTAAGGTCCGATGACATCGACCTTAAGTGGAAGGAACTTGCGCCTGAGTATATTGCAGACGGTGTCAAGGAGATTGCCGACTACCCTACCGTATCGGTTGCATGGGCAGGATATATAGGTATGGCTGTGGCTTGCTGGTGGAACCGCGACTGGGCCAAACTTAAGGGGCAGCCTTACAGCGTATTGCTGGGTCCCAACGGTTTTGACGATATGGATGACCATATCCTTAAAGACATACTGGGCCTGCTTCCCGATGGAAAACAAGCCCAGCAGATTACGTCCCTGATGCAGACCTGCGCCCAGACCGCAGTCACTTTCATTCGTCAGGAAAAGATTGAACCTCAGAGTCCGCGCGCATTCTATGTATATGCCCGCGCCATCCAGGTTATGTTCTCAATCGGTGCAGCCATTGAACTGCACCGTCTGGGTTATGAGATGAGAAAACTCCAATAAGTTATCCCTTATCTATACTCTCCTCTACAAGTTTGAGCAGGCCCTTTGAGTCAAGCTGACCGCGTAGGGTCTCATCGTGGAAGTCGGTCAGGAACTTGATCAGATAATCCACGATACTGTCTGAGAATACACCGCGTGAGGTGTAGATTGCGCGGTCCTTGGCCAGTTCCTTGGCTGCCTCAACGCAACATCCGGGAAGTTGTTCAAGAGCCTCCTGCACAGCACGGTTCTTCTCATCATGGATGTTCACGCCAAGTCCTACGTAGGTCTTGTCTGCAACAGCAAGGCCATCAGGCATCTCAAAACCGTGACGGGCGGCGCAGCAAAGAGCTGCCATCAGCAGGTAAGTATCGGCAAAGCCGTCGCTGGCACGCCACTCAAATGTCTGCTTGTCGCTGAAATCCTTATCGGCAGCCTGTTCAAGCGGATTGCACTTGGCTGCCATATCCATACGCTTAAGCCAGCCCAGAGGTACTCGTACAAGAGCGCTACGGTTGGAGAATGACCAGCAGAGTGATGTTGGAGCCTCCTGATGAGGAACCAGACGCATGAATGAGAGCGGATGCGGATTGCCGAATGCGGGCAGAGATGTACCTGCTGCCATATAACCGGCAATAGCCTTGCGGCACTCTTCAGTGAGTTCACCGTTCTTGGTCATTACGGACTTACCGTTACGTGTAAACTTGCAGTGAACGTGCATCCCGGATCCAGCCTTACCCACGGTGATTTTGGGAGCAAAAGTCAGGGTTACGCCGTACTGGTATGCCAGCTGGCGCATCACCCACTTGGCAACCACCAACTGATCGGCGGCATCCTCAATATCGGTAGGCAGGAACTCTATCTCATTCTGCTCATATATCTTACCATCCTGAGTAAAGTTGCCCACCTCGCTGTGACCATACTTGATCAGACCGCCGCATTGGGCAATCAGTTTCATGGCCTCGGTACGCAGATCCTGGAACTTGCAAAACGGTGCACTCTCGTGATAGCCGCGCTGATCGGGGGTAAGATAAAGGTCCTCGGCCTCAGATATCACGTAATACTCAAGCTCACCCATTGCCTGCATCTTAAGGCCGGTCACTGCGGTGAACTCGTTATGTGCCTTGTGCAATATGTACTGCGGGCTGCTCTCGAACTGGTTGCCCTCGCGGTCAAAATAAGAGCACAGAAGGTCAACCGTGGGAACATCGGCAAAGGGGTTTACAAAAGCTGTTTTGTAGCGCGGGAGCACATACAGATCGCTCTTACCAGCCTCTATGAACGGGAACAGGCTGGAGCCGTCAACACGCTCGCCCGCCTGGAGAATGCTCTCCAGGTGTGCGGCGCTGTTTATTACAAAATTAAGGGTCTTGAGTTTTCCGTCCCATCCGCAGTAATGCAGATTGATAAACTGAACCGCATTCTCACGGCAGTAACGGATTATGTCATCACAAGTAAACTCGCTGGCCGGCTTGCCAAGAAAGCGCACCAGCAGATTAGGATTCATTTCAATGTTTTTGTCCATATATTCGCGTTTTTGATTCGTTCAGTAATCAGGCAACGCGAATATAAGAAATTTTCATGATATCAGATTCCTTTCTTTCTATTTCTTATTAGGCGTAAGACGGTACATTGCTACATCGTGGCCGGGTACCGTTACCTTGAGGGCTTTTTTGGTGTTACCCACCTTTGCCTTCTTGGCGTTGAACTCCCACAGATTCTCAATGTTGTAGGTAATGGCGTCAAACTGGGTTGAGAGTCCGCTCACCTCTTCATCAGTCAGGTTAAGGTCCTGCCAGTTGATGTTGAGCTCTGCAGGCTCTGTACCGCGGTTAAGCAGACAGAATGCCCAGTCACCACCTTCCAACGGCTTGAACCAGTACTCTATATCGTTCTCGGTCTTGTAACGCAGTCCCTGCACTCCCAGTTTATCCTGATCAATTGCTATCACTTTCTTGTTCAGGATAATGGCGCGGGTATCATCGGTCATCTTTGAAAGGTCATTACCAAGAATCAGAGGAGCGGCCATCATGCACCACATGCTAAAGTGGGCGCGGTCCTCGTTTACGCTCATGCCGTTGCCTACCTCAAGCATATCGGGGTCATTCCAGTGGCCCGGGCCTGCGTATTTGCGCAAGGGAGCGTTCTGGTCTATGATGCTCAGTACGGTCTGGCCCCAGCCGCGCTGACGGGGGTTACCTGCAAAACGGGCGGTGATATCGCCTGTGGTACGCCAAGAGTGGCCTACTTCAGCAGCCCATTCCCAGGGTTTGTTGGTGCCCCACTCGCACATGCTGAAGAATATGGGACGGCCTGCTGCACGCAATGCGTCACGCATCAGGGTATAGGCACCGCGAGGATTGATGTTCTCGGTTGCGCACCAGTCATATTTAAGATAGTCTATTCCCCAACGGGCATACTGCAGGGCATCCTGGTACTCGTGACCGAAACTACCTGTACGGCCTGCACAGGTGCGGCGGCCGGCATCGGAATAGATTCCCAGTTTCATGCCTTTGGAGTGAACGTAATCGGCCAATGCCTCTATTCCTGAGGGGAATGTCTTGGGATCGGGCTGTACGAATCCGTCGGCATCGCGCTCACCGTGCCAGCAGTCATCCATATTCAGGTAGATGTATCCGGCATCGACAAGGCCTTCGGCCACCATTGCATCGGCCTGCTCGCGTATAAGCTGCTCGCTTATGTTCTGACCGAACTTGTTCCAGCTGTTCCAACCCATCTGAGGGGTATCGGCCAGACCTTCCCATTTCTGTGCTGCACTCCTGCCAGGAACGAGCACCACTGCTGCCAGAAGCAGCATTACTGTAAGTTTTCTCATAATTGACTATATTTGGTTATTGTTTGTTGCGGATCTCTTTTCCGAACGGAAGCAGTGCGGCTATGGCAATCTTGAAATGAGCCAGGCCCAGAGGTATTCCAATAATTGTAATGCAGAATACCAGGCCGCAAAGTGCATGCAGTATTGCAATCTCCCACCATCCTAGCAGTATCCAGAGGATATTGAATCCCATACCCAGGCAACTGGGCTCGTTGGGACGGTCACCAAGTTCCTTGCCGAACGGCCACAATGCATATGCTCCTATCTTGAACATCTGCAGTCCGAACGGTATACCTACTATCGTTACACACATAAGCAGGCCTGCAACGAAATAAAGCAGACTTGTGGCAATGCCTCCAAGCAGGAGCCAAAAGATATTTCCTAATGCATTCATCTTGAATAAGGTTTTTGGCAAATATATAAAAAATCCCCGGAACCGCACGAATCAAACAGTTCCGGGGACTCCTAAACGCAGGTGGACAAGTTCCTGACGTTTAGAATGAAATTCCAAAAACAAGGTACGCCATCTCGGCGCAGGGGTTGACAGTCAGTCCGGCCGATACCGGAAGACTGAAGCTTTCCGTTATATCAATTGATTTGGCAGCAGTCAATGAAAGGTTGGTTACTGCAAACCCTTCGGTTCCGTAAAAACCGCTCTCAAACGGTACCATACCCAGACTTGCTGTCCAGTCTGCACCGCCCAGGCTGAACGGGGCCGATATCTCGCAGTATGAACTGAATGCTGCATCACCGTTTGCCTTGTAATCGGCACCTGCAAAGTTTGTGTACCAGCTGATTGAGGCAAATCCGAAATCATATCCGGCAAATGCTTCGAACACATGGTTGGTAGCACCCTTCTCATACTTGAAGTAACGTCCGTAAGGCTCGTCACCAACGCTGAACCAATAGTCTGTAACACCTACCGACGCTCCGGCAAAAGAGTAACTCAAGGTTATATCAAACTCCCTGGTATCAAGGAAGTTGGCAACTCCTACCGATCCCCATAGCGAGAGGTCTACTCCGGCAATGCTTACGCCTAATGTAGGTTGTATGGCTGCGTCACCGCATTTGGCGCCTCTCCAGACATACTCGCTTACTACGTCGGCTGCTATTGTTGTTTCTACTTCGGCACTTACAGGTGCCACGATTGCTATTATCATTATTGCTATTGAGAATATTTTTTTCATAGTTGTAATTTGTTTTATGGTAAAAAAAGAGCCTTGAGTTACAGAGATCCATTGTCCCGGATCTTTATATGGACATAGTAAAGATTTAAAAACACGAATCAAAATGAGATCAACAAACCTCTGTCTCTCAAGGCTCTAACTTTAAAATCAGATGTTGTAAGCGGTTTCTCCGTGCTCGTAGATATCCAGACCTTCCTCCTCGACGCGAGCCTCAACGCGGATTCCGTGAACCTTCTTGAGGATTACGAATGTGAGCAGACCAAGTCCGAATGACCATGCGCAGGTTACCAGTGATCCAAGAGCCTCAACGCCCAGGAAGTGCCAGCCACCACCGTAGAACAGGCCACCGTCTACTGCAAACATACCGGTCATGAGGGTACCAAGGATACCGCATACACCGTGAACCGATACGGCACCAACGGGATCATCGATCTTGCAGATCTTATCAATCAGGGCAACTGAACCGACCATTGCGCAACCGCAAACTGCGCCGATGATTGCTGCACCACCTATTGATACAAGGTCGCAACCTGCTGTGATACCTACCAGACCTGCCAGGATACCGTTGCACACCAGTGAAAGTGAAGGTTTGCCGAATACCAGCCATGTAAGGAACAGTGCTGCAAGTCCGCCCGTTGCGGCAGCCATGTTGGTTGTGCACATTACATGAGAGATTGCGATAGCGTTCTCAGAACCCTCAGCAGCCAGCTGTGAACCGGGGTTGAAACCGAACCATCCGAACCAGAGGATGAATACTCCCAGAGCACCGAATGTCAGGTTGTGGCCGGGGATAGCGCGTGATTCGCCGGTCTTGGAATACTTACCGATACGCGGACCAAGTACCATAGCACCTGCAAGAGCAATCACACCACCGCATGAGTGAACAACTGTCGAACCTGCGAAATCATGGAAACCAAGCTCTGCGAGCCAGCCGCCGCCCCAAGTCCAGTGACCCTCGATGGGATAAATAAGTACCGAAATAATGATTGAAATAAGTACGTACATTGAGAACTTGGTGCGCTCAGCCATACCGCCTGATACTATTGTGGCAGCAGTTGCGCAGAATACAGTCTGGAATATCAGCGTGCACTCTGCAGGAATGTTGCTGTCGCCATAGAATGACCAGTCAAAAAGGTGAAGGCCACCAATGAAACCGTTGTTTGTTCCGTGCATCAGACCGAATCCTATCATCCAGAAAAGGAATGATCCGACCATGAAATCAACGAAGTTCTTCATAAGTATGTTGGCTGTGTTCTTGGAACGGGTGAAACCTGCCTCAACCAGCGCGAATCCGGGCTGCATAAAGAACACAAGCATAGCTGCTATCAATACCCAGACTGTATCCAGTCCGCTTATACTACTTTCACTTACTGTTGTGATAATGTCTTCCATAACTTAATTGATTTAATTGTTTTACTTCTTGTCGGCCAACACTGTATCACCGTGTTCTCCGGTACGGATTGACCATGTGTCATCCACGGGACTTACAAAGATTCGTCCATCACCCACCTGGCCGGTACGGGCAGCACCCATGATGGCGTCGATTGCGGGCTGTACGAACTGATCACGGCAGATGATTGTTATCTCAATACGTGAGATGATGTCCGTGCTGTACATTACGCCACGGTAGATTCGGTCCTGACGTGCCTGACCGATTGCGTGTACCTCGGCGTAAGAGAACCAGTTGATGTCTGCCTCAAAAAGTGCTTCCTTGACATCTTCAAACCGGGTTTTCCGGATGATTGCTTCAATTTTTTTCATAGTGTTTTGTTTAAGAGGTTATTGGTAAATGTTTGATTTCGGATAAAAAAAAAAAGACTGATCAAAAATTGACCAGTCTTTATATTGAATTCTCTATTTATCTACGATGTTTAGCTTACCTGCTGGTCAAAAGGTATAACCATCGGAACCTGATTATTCTGGTTCTGATTCTGCTGCTGCTGATTATTATTCAGCTGAACAGTGGTTATATTCTTAAAACCGATAAACATAAAAATCTTCAGTTTTTCCTGATTTCTGCCGCAAAGGTACGAACACTTTTGATACAATGTTCACAAAACGGGCAGAAATTTTACTTTTTTCTATCAAATTTCCAAATATTCCAACAAATAGAAAGTATTACTTGCAAATACGCAGCATTTTGCCCAGCGCATAGTAGATTTTTTAGGGGTAAGGGTATCAGAAACCATAGACGCCCATGTCTCTGTGAACCGACGAACGAAGAGAGAGCAGAGGAAGCTAGCTTACTCTGCCGAACGAGGAGGAGGTCAAGAGCGTAGCTCTTAATGGGAGGGGCCCGCCGCGTAGCGGTGGGAGGGATAGGCCCGTAGGGCCGTAGTTTAGGATACCCTTACCCCTAAAAAACTACTGTGCGCTGATTGCTGCAGCAATAAATGCTTTGAATAATGGATGCGGGTTCTCGGGAGTAGATTTGTACTCGGGATGGAACTGGGAGCCGATAAAGAACGGATGCGCACTCTGCGGGAGCTCCACTATTTCGGTCAGACCGGTCTGCGGATTGTGGCCCGATGCTACTAAGCCTGCCTTTTTGAAGTCTTCGGCGTACTTTGCGTTGAACTCATAGCGGTGACGGTGACGTTCGGAGATCTGTTTGCAGCCGTATATCTTGTATGCAAGAGTGTCTTTTGTGATTTCACAGTCGTAGGCTCCCAGACGCATTGTGCCGCCCTTCATGGTGGTTTTCTTTTGATCCTCCATCATGTCAATGACGGGATGCTGTGTATCGGGATTGACCTCGGTCGAATCGGCATCCTTGAATCCAAGGACGTTGCGGGCAAACTCCACTACGCACATCTGCATTCCAAGACAGATGCCAAAGAACGGGATCTTGTTCTCACGGGCATATCTGATGGCCTCTACCTTACCCTCCAGACCGCGTGAACCAAATCCGGGAGCAACCAGGATTCCCTTCATGCCCTTGAGTTTATCGGCTACGTTATCGGCCGTAATATCCTCGCTGTTTACGGAGTGTATATGAACCTTGCAGGAGTTGGCCGCACCGGCGTGTACAAGTGCCTCAAGGATTGATTTGTAGGCATCCTGCAGGGATACATACTTTCCAACCAGGGCAACATCGACCTCGGTCTTGGGGTGCTTGAGACGATCCAGGAACTCCTCCAGCAGTTTCAGGTCGGGCTGGTTGAAGTTCTCAATGCCCAGCTTGCGGACAACCAGTTCGTCAAGATGCTCGGCGTGCATGTTCAGAGGTACCTGATAGATGCTCCAGGCATCGATGCTCTGGATTACGTGTCCGGGCTTTACGTTGCAGAACAGGGCGACCTTGCGGCGCAGTTCCTCGTTAAGCGGATGCTCGGTACGGCATATGATTACGTCGGGCTGGACACCGGCCTGCTGCAGCATCTGGACCGAGTGCTGTGTAGGCTTGGTCTTAAGCTCCTTGGCGGCGCTCAGGTAAGGCACCAGCGTAAGATGTATTGACATGCATGAGCCCTCGGGGAGTTCCCACTGGAGCTGACGTACTGCCTCGATGAACGGAAGTGACTCCATATCACCTACAGTACCTCCTATCTCGGTCAGAACTACATCAAACTGGCCCGTCTGGCCCAGCAGGAGCATGCGGCGCTTTATCTCATCGGTGATGTGAGGAACTATCTGGACGGTCTTGCCCAGATAGGCGCCCTCACGTTCCTTGGTGATCACGGTATTGTATATCTTTCCGGTGGTGACGTTGTTGGCCTTGGATGTATGCACACCCAGGAAACGCTCGTAGTGACCCAGGTCAAGGTCAGTCTCGGCGCCGTCATCGGTCACGTAACATTCGCCGTGCTCGTAGGGATTAAGCGTGCCCGGATCTATATTTATGTAAGGGTCAAACTTCTGGATTGTAACCCTCAAACCTCTGGCCTGCAACAGTTTGGCCAGCGACGCAGCAATAATACCCTTTCCTAGCGACGAAACGACTCCGCCGGTAATAAATACGAATTTTGTCTCCATATGACTATTGTTTTTCTATTCTACTGTAACGGATTTTGCAAGGTTACGGGGCTGGTCAACGTCACGCCCCTTGGCTATGGCAATGTGGTATGCAAGTAACTGCAGCGGAATTACCGACAGCAGCGGAACCAGGCACTCCTCGGTATCCGGAATCTCAAAGTAGTAGTCCGATATGTTGCGCACATCGGTATCGCCCTCGGTGACGATGCTTATCACCCTGCCCTTACGTGCCTTGACCTCCTGGATATTGCTCAGGATCTTGTCATAATGACCGCGTTTGGGTGCAATCACGACAACCGGCATCTCCTCGTCGATAAGGGCAATCGGACCGTGTTTCATCTCGGCTGCAGGATAGCCCTCGGCATGTATGTATGATATCTCCTTGAGCTTAAGAGCACCTTCAAGTGCAATCGGATAGTTGTATCCGCGGCCCAGATAGATAAAGTTATGGGCGTATGTGAATGTCTTGGCAAGCTCGGCAATCTGCTTGTCATGCTTGAGAATCTTCTCAATCTTGGCCGGAATGTTGGGCAGTTCCTTTATGATGCTCTGACGCTGCTCGGGCGATACGGTTCCCTTCTCCTGGGCAATGTTCAATGCCAGAAGCAGCAGGGTCTCAACCTGTGCGGTAAAGGCTTTGGTCGATGCCACACCGATCTCAGGGCCGGCATGAGTGTAGCAGCCCGTATCGGCGGCACGTGCAATTGACGAGCCTACCACGTTGCATATTCCGAACAGGAATGCGCCCGACTCCTTGGCCAGTTTCATGGCTGCCAAAGTATCGGCCGTCTCACCTGACTGTGATATTGCAATCACAACGTCATCAGGATAGATCACAGGATTGCGGTAACGGAACTCCGACGAGTACTCAACCTCGACCGGAATACGTGTCAAATCCTCAATAAGATATTTGCCGATAAGCGCTGCGTGCCAGGATGTACCGCAGGCACAGATTATGATTCGGCGTGCAGCCATCAGCCTGGCTCTATGGTCGATAACGCCCGATAGCTTTACTATGCCAAGTTCAGGATGCAGACGTCCGTTCATCACGGTGCGTGTGGTATCGGGCTGCTCGTGAATCTCCTTGAGCATGAAATGCGGGAATCCGCCCTTCTCTATCTGGCTCAGGTTCATCTCCAGTTTCTTTACCACAGCGGTCTGCTCAACGCTGCGCAGGTCTGTTATCTTAAGTTCCTTGCCGCGCTCTATGAATGCAATCTGTTCCTCACCCAAGTACACTACACGGTCTGTATATTCTATAATAGGAGTTGCATCGGACCCCAGAAGGAACTCACCGTCACCGACACCTATTATAAGCGGACTGCCCTTACGTGCGGCAATCATCTTGTCCGGCTGTGTCTTGTCAACTATTACGATTGCGTATGCGCCTATGACGCTGTTCAGAGCTAGCGGAACGGCCTCCTCGAGTGAGATTGAGTGGCTGTCCATCATGTATTGGATAAGCTGTATTACGACCTCGGTATCGGTCTCGCTCTTGAAATGGTAACCCTGGTGCTCAAGTTCGGTCTTGAGCGAACGGTAGTTCTCAATGATTCCGTTGTGTATGAGTGCCAGATTTCCTGACTCCGAGAAATGCGGGTGCGCATTGACGTCATTAGGCTCACCGTGAGTGGCCCAGCGTGTATGGGCTATGCCGATGCATCCGCTCAGGTCCTTACCCTCGACGGCATGCTCCAGATCGGCAACCTTGCCTTTTGTCTTGTAAATAACCAGACCTCCGTTATCATTTATCAGTGCAACTCCGGCACTGTCATAACCACGATACTCAAGTCTTGATAGTCCCTTAATAAGAATAGGATAAGCCTGACGCTTACCGATATAACCTACAATTCCGCACATATAATATAGCCTAAATAAAGGAGGAAGGCTGGTCCTGCTTGAACCAGCCTTCACTCATATTATCAATTTTATATTTCCAATCTCTTACTACACATACGCATTTCCAACAATTGGCAATGAATATGGGGCAAAAGTACTAATTGTATTTCAAACTGCAATACGTTTTAACAAAAAAGTTTCAGATTGACAGATATATCATTGAATATCATACAAATTGTCACTTCTTCACAACTACTTTGATGATACCCTGCTCCTTGCCGGGTATTACCTGCATCTCCAGGTAACCGGTATTGTTGGTACCCTCACCCAGCAGTGTAAGTTTTGCAGTTACAGTGGGTTGAGGATTAGCCTCATTGGAGATGAGTTCCTTCTCGGTAAGCTGGCCTGACCACAGAACGGGACCGTATGAGTGGCTCAGAGTCCAGGTTCCGGGACCTACCTCACCGAATGAATACTCGGTCGCACCATCCCTAAGCATGATATATCTGGTACCTGCACCCTGTGCGTAACCGGCATTGCCGCCACCGCCGCGTGCAGCCAGCTGGATCTCGGCACCCAGGCCGATGGTCTCGAGCGGATTCTCCTTATACTGCGGCAGACCGCTGCTGATTGCCTCAACCTCAAAGTAATACTGCTTGGGAGCGGTATTCAGGCTGTGCATGTAAAGCTCGTTCTTGCCGTATACGATGTAGCTGTTGTACAGTTTCTTCTTCTCAATACCGTAACGTACAATGTAACCGTCGGCTCCGGGAACAGGCTCCCACATTACATTGGCCTCACGGAGATCGTCAGGATTGCGTACAGCCATGAACTTCTTGACCTTCTGGGTCTTCATCTGCGGAGTTGTACCGAATATGCGCAGGTCCTTGATTGAGAACTTTGCATTGTCATAAGTAGCAACGTTGACTACTTTCACGTAACGGGCGCTTACAGGGCTCTCAAGTTCATTGTAGTCATGCTTGAGTTCCAGCTTGTTCTCAGGCTTGCTGATGATCTTGGTCCAGTTGGAGTTGTCGTCCGATACAAACACCTCATAGCACTGATACAACTGCTCTGCCTGAGGACGCGCTGCACCGCCGCCCATCATACCGCCGCCGAATCCGCCACGACCGCCTGCAGCACGTGCTGCGCCTATGTGGTCCCAGTTAAGCTGAATTGCATTGATGGTAGCCTTGGCACCCAGGTCAACGGTAAAGAACTCGCCTGCATCGCCTGTTGCTGCAACCCAGCAGGTCTTGAAATCCTCATCAAGAGCCTGTGAGGGAGCATAGTTCTCAAAGGTTGATGATACGATTGCCTTCTTGTTTACTGACAGCAGTTTCCAGTCAACGTAGTTGTCTACGCCGCCAACCGGACGCTCATCGGGATAGTACTGAGGATAGTCACCCAGAGCGGTATTTGAATACATAACGCCCTGCTTGTCGACAGCTGTGGGATAAATTGCCAGTTCTGATCCGCGGCCACCCTCACCGTACTGTGCGGGAATCATGCAGATGGTCCACAGGTTGCCCTTCTTGTCATGGAAGGTGCTTCCGTGTCCGGCGCCTACCTGGAATCCGCTGGTCTTGAATGTAAGCGGGTTGTGCTCGCTGTATGTGAACGGGCCCAGAGGGCTGTCACCGACGTAAATACCGTGTGAATATGAAATGAACTCAAGGCCAATGGCTGCGTACTGCAGATAGTACTTGCCGTTGTGCTTGATCATATACGGACCCTCAATCCAAGGCAGTTCCTCGGGACCGTATTCACGGCGTCCGTTGAAGATTGAATAGATTACATCCTCGGGCTTGCGGACCTCGAATCCGTGGTTCTTGATATCGCTCCAGAACAGCTTGGTAGGCTCTCCCTTCTCCTTGAAGGTCTCCTTGTCAAGCTCCACTACCTGGAACGGCATTATCTGCGACCAGCCAAAGTACATGTACAGGCGGCCGTCATCATCGACAAACATGTTGGCATCACCGTAACGGTCGCTTGAGAGCTCTCCTATCTTCTCCCACTCGCCCTTGTAGGGGTCTATGGCGCGATAGACGTTGCGGTTGTTCATGGAGCAGCCAATCAGCTTGCCGTCCATCTCTACGACCGATACCACACCTGCGGGATAACCGGGAGCGTCAACATAGGTCCAGTCGCGGAAATCGGCCGAATACCAATAGCCGCGTCTGTGTGATACAAAGAGGAAGTAGTTGTCCTCGTAAATGATGACTACGGGCTCACCGCCTCGTACGGCGCGTTCGTTGCCTACTACTACGTCAAGAGGATTGGCGAATGTGTGCTGAGCATACACCGATATGCCGGTCATAAGCATGGCAACTCCGGCAATAGTCCATTTGAAAAACTGTTTCATATAGGTTATAATAAGGTTAGCAATCAATTACTGTATTTGCAAATATGAGAAAAAAATACCTAACTTTACACTCGGTATTAAGACAATTTTCAATAGTACAAGCGTTATGAAGAATTCAACCAATTTCTGGGGATTGCTGGCACTGGGTGTCTGCATCATTCTGGCGGTACACACATTTACCGGAACAAAGCGTGTTGTTAATGTAAAAGGTCTTGCCACTCAGGAGGTTATGGCAGATCATGTAATCTGGCCCCTTGTTATTCAGGACGTTGACAATGACCTTATCAAGCTCTACTCCACTATGGACAACAAGAGCAAGGAGATAGTAAAGTTCCTTAAGGAAGGCGGAATCCAGGAGAGTGAGATCAGCATAGCCGCTCCCACCGTATATGACCGCAACGCCAACCGTTACTCGAACGAGTATATTGCATACCGTTATCAGATGCAGCAGGTAGTAACCGTAAGCTCAAACAATGTTGAGCTTGTACGTCAGCTCATCCTCAAACAGGGTGACTTGCTCAAGAAAGGCATTGCCATTAGCGGTAACGACTACGAGCACCAGACACAGTATGACTTTAACGGCCTGAACGAACTCAAGCCGCAGATGGTAGAGGTTGCCACACGCAACGCACGTGAGGTAGCACAGAAGTTTGCCGATGACTCCGGCTCACGCCTGGGTAAGATCCAGACCGCATCTCAGGGTCAGTTCTCAATCTACGACCGCGACAGCAACACACCGTGGATCAAGAACGTCCGCGTTGTAACAACTGTTACCTATTATCTCAAGTAAATGCAGCTTATAAGGAAATATTTTCCGGATCTGACGAGCCTCCAGTATGAACAGCTGGAGGCTCTCGGTCCGTTATATACCGACTGGAACAGCAAGATCAACGTCATTTCACGCAAGGATATTGACAATCTGTACGAGCATCACATACTGCATTCAATGGCCATAGCCAAGGTCATAAAGTTTGCCCCAAGCACTCGTCTGGCCGATGTCGGCACAGGAGGCGGACTGCCCGGCATACCTCTTGCAATACTGTTTCCCGAGTGCAGTTTCACGCTTATAGACAGCATCGGCAAGAAGGTTCGTGTCGCTCAGGATATTGCTGTACAGATAGGCCTTAAGAACGTAATCTGCCGCCATGAGCGTGCCGAGGAGGACAAGGACAAGTATGAGTTCATTCTGTCACGCGGCGTGATGCCCCTGCCCGACCTCTGTCAGGTTTCAGGACACATGCTTGACCGCAAGACACAACGCAACGCATATCCCAACGGAGTGATCTGCCTCAAGGGCGGTGACCTGAGCACCGAGACCGCAAAGTTCAAAAAGGTGGCCGAGATTACAGAGATAAGCCGTTATTTCCAGGAGGAGTTCTTTAAGGACAAGAAAACAGTATACGTGCAGATATGATGGAAGTCAAGTGTTTTGAGTTCAACTTCCTTCCGGTAAACACATACGTTATCTGGGATGAGACCAAGGAGGCTGCCGTGATAGATCCCGGTTGCTTCTATCCCGGCGAGACCGGGAAGCTGGCCGCATTCATTCGCGATAACGATCTGAAAGTCAAACTGCTGCTGGACACACATCTGCACTTTGACCACGTTTTCGGCAACCTGTTCGTTGAGGAGACTTACGGCGTAAAGGCAAAGGCCAATGACCTGGATATGCCTTGGATCAGGACCATGAGTGCAAGGCTGTCGGTCTTCGGTATCAACTACAACGGACACGTCAACCCCATCGACCCCGAGAACGTCCTTAACGAAGGTGATACCGTAACGTTCGGCAACACTACCCTTCACGTCCTGCACGTTCCCGGCCATTCACCGGGAAGCCTTGTTTTCTGGAACAAGGAGCAGAAATGCGTATTTACGGGTGATGTCATTTTTCAGGGCAGTTACGGCCGAACCGATTTCCCCGACGGAGACCATGAGGCACTTATGGACGGCATCCGCAACAAACTGCTCACCATGCCTGATGACACGATTGTATACCCCGGTCACGGACCGCTTACTACAATAAAACACGAAAGAAACTACTACTGATTATGAAAGCTAAAACCTTACTTGCCACAATATTGGCACTTTCATTCGGCGTCGCCCAGGCGCAGGAGGAACTTAACTCCGCCCTGGTGTTTGAGACATATGAATGGGATTTCGGACAGATTGAAGAGGCCGACGGTGTGGTACAGCACACCTTCAGGTTCATGAACATATCCAACAACCCCATACAGATTGACAACGTAGCCACAAGCTGCGGCTGCACCACCGTGCTCTACTCCACCCAACCCGTTGCCGGCGGCGAGTACGGAGAACTTACCGTAGCGTTTGATCCGTCACGTACCGAGGGCCGTGTACTGCGTGAGGTTGAGGTATTCACAAAAGACCGCCGCAACTACGCCAGCCTTATGATTACGGCCGATGTCAATCCCATACCCATGGGGCTGGAGCAGTTATATCCCCACCTTCTGGCCGGAAACGTAAAGACCAATGCCAAACGCTGCAACTTTGGATACATCACACAAGGCGAGAGTGTTACCAGGATAGTACGTGTAGCCAACGTGGGTGACAAGACTGCAAAGTTATCGGTCGTAACAACAGGAAACCGTTACGGCATGAGCGTTGAGTGCCCTGAAAGCGTAGCACCGCAGGAAATCGTCAGCATTCACATTACATACAATATCGGCAAAGGGAAAAACCATTTTGGAATGGCCCGTGATACCGTCTGGGTTGTCGCAGACGGCGTAAAGAGCCAGGAACCCATCGTAGTCAACGCCATACGCGTAGAGAAGTTCTCAGACAATGAGAACAAGCCTAAACCGGTACTCCGCATAGAACCGGCTTACGTGGATTTCGGCCAGAAAGCCCCGGGAAAGATCTACAAGAAGACCATTGTGATTGGCAATACCGGAAATGCTGACCTGATTTTCCGCAATGTCGAGGCTATGGAAGGTACCGCAATCAGCATTGAGACCGGTCAGGTAATCAAACCCGGCAAAGAACTCAAGGTTACGGTAGCGATAACCAACTCAAACGTTCCCCGCACCGCAACGCTCGGCTCCATCAACCTCACGACCAACGACCCCACCCGCCCATTCAGAGAGCTAAGGTTGCAAGTCGATACCAAATAAAAAAAGGTACCATTGGGGTCAGACCCCAATGGTACCTTTTTTGACTGCAAGCTCTTACTTCACTGTGAAGTCAAGAGACTTGAGGTCCTTGTCAAGTGATGAGGGACCGTACAGGATCTTGTAACGGCCGGGCATTGCTGCCAGCTCATCAATCTTCTCATCATAGTACTCGAATGCCTTGGGCTCAAGAGTAATCTTAACCTGAGCGGTCTGGCCTGAAGGGATATTCACGCGTTTGAATCCCTTGAGTGACTTGATGGGAGCAGCAGGATTGTCAAGTGACTTGATATAGATCTGAACAACCTCGTCACCATCCATCTTACCGGTATTGGTAACGGGAACTGTAATGTCAACAGTACCGCCGGCCTTGATGCTCTGCTTTGACAGGGTTGCCTGACCGTATGAGAATGTGGTGTAACTCAAACCGTAACCGAATGCGTACAGAGGCTCACCCTTGAAGTAACGGTATGTCAAACCGTCTTCCATGTTGTAATCCTCAACATTCTCGGGCAGCTGGTCTGTGCTCTTGTAGAATGTAACGGGCAGACGGCCTGCGGGGTTGTAGTCGCCGAACAGGACATCGGCCACAGCCAGACCACCGGCCTGACCGCCGTACCATGCCTGCAAGAGTGCCTGATACTGGTTCTCGACATCACCGAATCCTATAGCCGATCCTGAGCAGTTGACCAGGATGACGGGCTTGCCGGTGTTGTACATAGCCTCCAAAAGTTTGAGCTGAACCTTGGGCAGTTCAATCTTGGTGCGGTCACCACCTGAGAATCCCTCGTAGTTTACACGCATCTCCTCACCCTCAAGACGGGCCGATATACCTGATACCATGATGATTACATCGGCATCCTTTACCTTCTTTGCAACTGACTCGAATTCGGCGAGTTTGCGCTGGCTGAGTTCGAATGTCAGATATGCTGAACCAGACTCACCCTTGGTGTACTGGAGTTCGATGTTATAGGTGCGTCCCTTGACAACCTTGAATGAAGGAGCCTGAGGCTGCTGACCACGACCGAAACCGCCACGACCCTGTGTGGGCTGCTTCTGCTCGGCGATAACCTTACCGTTGACAATAAGTTTCCAAGTGTCATTACCGCGTACGTTGTAACTCAGGTCACCTGTGAAGTCAGCTACATAAGTACCGGTCATACGGGCCGAGAAGTTGTTCATCTCAACATTATCGGCAAAACGGTAGTCACCCATGGTGCGCATGTTGATCTCATTGTAGAAACCGGCATTGACTGCCTTGCCGCTCATGGTGGTGTTGTTCCAGAACTCGGCATAGAGACCACGGCCGTTGTTCATGTCACCCAGATGGTTTACGGTCAGATAGTCATCGGCCAACTCGCAAGCGCGATCGTAAATGATGTTGGCATTGGGAGCCTTGGCCTTGATTGCCTGAAGGATTGAAATCTGGTTCTCTACAGTAGGAGTACCGTTGTAGTTACCGTACTGCATGCTTACGTTATCGGCGTTGGGACCAACTATTGCGATTGTCAGACCATCTTTCTTGAGAGGCAGGATGTTGCCCTTGTTCTTGAGCAGAACCATAGCCTCGTCAGCAGCCTTGTGAGCCAGAGCGGCATGTGCGGGGCTGCTTATGTCATCGGCACCGAGATCCTTCCAGGGATCCATCTCGACGGGATCATGCATACCCAGTTCAAAGCGTGAGCGCAGGATGCGGCGCAGTGAAACGTCAAGATCGGCCTCATTGATCTTACCCTCCTGCATAGCCTGTACCAGAGCGTTGTAACTTGTACCGCACTCAATGTCCGTACCGGACAGGACTGCATCGACACTGGCGTCGACGGCATTGGCGTGGGTCTCATGCTGGCCGCGGTTGTAGAAGTTGTTGATGGCACCGCAGTCCGATACCACCAGAGCCTTGTAACCCCACTTGTTGCGCAGAATATCGGTCAACAGACGGTCGCTGCCGCAGCAGGGCTCACCCTCATAAGCGTTGTAGGCGCACATAACCTCCTGGACGTTGGCCTCGGTTACCAGAGTCTTGAATGCAGGCAGATAGGTCTCCCACAAGTCACGCATGGATACCGCTACGTTGAAACGGTGACGGTTGGCCTCCAGACCGCTGTGAACGGCATAGTGCTTGGCGCAGGCGTGTGTCTTGTAGTACTTGGGGTTGTCACCCTGCATACCTTTTACAAGAGCGGTTCCCATCTTTCCGGTCAGGTACGGATCCTCACCGCTGGTCTCCTGGCCGCGTCCCCAACGCGGATCACGGAAGATATTGATGTTGGGGCACCAGAATGTAAGTCCCTGATGCCATGCACCGCCTGTAGCGCGGGTCTTGCCGAACTGGTTGTGGTCAGATGTGTTCCAATGTGCGCGGGCCTCATCGGACACTACGGTATAGACATCAAACTGCTGGGCATCGTCAAATGTGGCGGCAAGAGCAATAGCCTGCGGGAATACGGTCGCACCGTTCATGCAGATACCGTGACAGGCCTCTGACCACCAGTTGTAAGCGGGAATTCCCAGACTGTCAATAGAAATCGAGCCGTTCATCATAAGACCGACTTTCTCCTCGGGGCTCAACAGCGAGAGCAGGTTCTCAACCCTCTTCTCAATTTTCAGGTTAGGGTTCTGGAAGGGGTACTCGTACTTGGAGCTACCGCCTCCGCATGCCGTAAGAGACAGCACTACTGCCCCTACAGCCAATAATTTAGCAATTCTCATAATTGGTTATGTTGGTTAATTTGGTTAGTGCAAAAAAAGTACCATTGGGGTCAGACCCCAATGGTATCATTTTGTCAGTTAGTGGCGGTGTTGATTTCCTGGCGGAAACTGCGGCGCGATGATGATGACTCCTCAACCGGAGTATCGTCATGGGCCTTGAAGTCTTCCCAGTAGGCAATCTTGTCCAGGTAGAACTTCCTCACGTCCTCCCAGCGGTAGTACGGCTTAAGTTCCTTGCCCTTGGCATCCTTATAGAAAGGTACCTCATCGGGCAGAGTTGCCTCGACCTCATTCATCAGGAACTTTACGATTACGTTGCCCTTCTTGTCACGGAAGAAAATCCACTGTACGTTACCGCCCATACATGCCAGGTCGTATGCTACCCAATGGTCGGCCACGCTCTCCAGGTCATCGGTGCTGTAACCCGAACCGTTCAGGCACAGAAGCGAGAAGTATGACATCAGGGTAACCTCATGACCGTAACGGAGCATTACGCTGACACTGTTGCCGGCCAGGGCCTCATCGGCAAAATCAATGAAATTCTGCAGGGTTACGCAGTGGCCGTAAGGCACGACATTGTCCGTAAGAGGTGTGAAACCACCCTGTGAATACCAACGCATGTTGTTCATGAGGAACAGGTCATACCACTCGTCGTAAGTAAAAACGTCATTCAGGTCAACGCCCGGGTCCGATCCCTGAACGTATGAAGCGACGTCATAGAGTGATGTAAAGAGGCTGCTGCTCTGGTCGCGGCCCTGTCCCTGGTAGTCAGTTATGAAGCTGGTATCCTTGAAGAGAGCCTTCATCAGGCGCTCAGGATGGGTATGATTCTTGTTGAACTCCGATACAGCCGCACTGGCCTTACGCTTATGGGCCGATACACCCTTGTCCTCGGTATACATCCAGGGCTCGTCGTGGTTGCTGGAGTCATAGTCGAACTTGATCTTGGGACGCATGCGCAGAATCTGCATCAGGGCAGAATACTCACTTACCAGCACACGATGTGATGTTGTGGAACGCGCCATTATAATCTTGTCATTGGTGAACAGCTCAGGATAGTTCTCAACCATACGGCGGGCAATGTCACGATGCTGCTGCATACCCTTCTGCGTCAGGTCACCTGCACGCTGATCGGCCTCTGCGCGGATTATCTCCAGACGGCGCAGCACATCCTTACCGAAATCGGTCAGCATGTCGGCATCGGCCGCCTCCTTAAGATAATTGTAAGGACGGTCGTAATTGGATGCGTTATCCAGGAAACGTGAACCATGACGTCCGAAATGTGTCAGATATACCGGTTTGAAACCCTTTGGAGCTGGTGTCAGAGGCTCTGTCGGTGCCTCATAAGCATACACTGAACCTGCAAACTTCTTTAAGTTTTCAGCGTTCATCTGGTCCTTTTTAATCACTTTGGCATCAAGTCCGATGACAACGAACGATGCCAACACAATAGCAAATAGTTTTCTCATAAGTGGTAGTATTTGTTTGTAAAGGTAATTAATTGTTTATTTTTGCAGAATAATAAAGCCAATTTTTATGCTTACCGAGAGTATTGCCATAACAAGGATATTGATAAGCGCCCTTTTGGGATGCGCCATCGGCGTAGAGCGCTACATCCATAAACACCCTGCCGGAGTAAGGACATTCATGCTGATCTGCATAGCATCAACTCTGGCTACGCTGGCCTCAATATGGATCTGCCAGACCAACCTGAATCTGATAAACGGCGATCCCGGACGTATTGCCGCACAGGTGGTTACAGGCATCGGTTTCATAGGCGCAGGTCTGATAATCAAGAACAAGTATGATGTATCCGGACTCACGACAGCCGCCAGCATATTCTGCACCTGTATAATAGGTATTGCAGTCGGCGTAGGTCTGATCTGGGTATCGGTTCTGGTTACCTTCATTGCCATACTGGTTCTTGCATCGTCATTCCTTTTCCACGATAACAACTCCCGTCAGCTGGCGATGGAGAAAGAGGCTCAGGAGGAGAAGGAAAAAGCCCAGAAGGCCGATAAGGCTGAATAGCAAGCATTTAACTCTAAACTTACACATATACAAATGAAGTACAAATTACTTACCGTCCTGGCAACGGCTTTGTTGGCGTTGCCTCTCCAGGCACAGCAGCCTGACCCCAATTTCTTTATCTATCTCTGCTTCGGTCAGTCCAACATGGAGGCCGGCGCCACTCCTGCCGATCAGGACAAGGATTGGAACGATCCCCGTTTCCAGTTTGTATCGGCCGTGGATATGCCCCGTTACAACCGCGTAAAGGGCGAATGGTACACCGCAACACCCCCTATCTGCCGTCAGAGCAACAACATGGGTCCCGTGGATTTCTTTGGCCGCAAGATGATTGAGGAACTTCCCGAGCAGTATCGCGTTGGCGTCATCAACGTATCAGTAGCCGGCGCCAAACTGGAACTTTGGGACAAGGATGCCATGGCGCAGAAGATACGATAGCTAAGTATCCCGACATGGAAATAGTGGCCAAGGAGTATGACATGAACTGCTACCAGCGCATAGTGGACATGGCCCGCATAGCCCAGAAATCAGGCGTAATTAAGGGTATGCTGGTACATCAGGGTGAATCAAACCCCGACGATGACCAGTGGTGCGCACGCCTCAAGAAGATACATGACGACCTCTGCGCAGACCTGGGTCTGAACCCCGACGAGATACCTCTGCTGGCCGGTGAGCTCAAGCAGGCCGAGCAAGGTGGCGTTTGCGCCGCATTCAACGAGGTGGTACTTGCCAACCTTCCCAAAGTAATGAAGAACGGTTACGTAATCTCATCACTGGGTTGCGAGAGCACAGGTGACCAGTTCCACTTCAGCACCGAGGGTATGCGCCTTATGGGTTACCGTATGGCCGAGAAGATGCTGCAGCTGCAGGGATTCAAGCCCGTTCAGGAGCGTTCAGTTACCCTGAACCTCAAGAAGAAGGGTCTGGGAATTGAAATCAGCCCCACTCTGGCCGGTATATTCTTTGAGGATATCAACCAGTCACTTGACGGCGGTATCTGCGCACAGCTTATCCAGAACCACTCATTCCAGGCATACAACGTGCCCGATGCACCCGTACGTGACAAAGAAAAGGAGTTCTCTTATTCCGATACCGTATTCTTTGGCTGGACAGTCATCAAGAAGGACGGCGCACTTGGCCAGGCTCATGCCGTAGCCGACAAACCGCTTGTAAAGGATCTGAAGCGTTACTATGACTTTGATCCCAATGACAAGTATGACGATGAGCTGCGTTACGCCCAGTACAGCGTCAAGTTTGACATCGAGGATGCCGGTCAGGGATTCGGCATTGCAGCCAACGGTTACGGCACAGCACCCAACGACCGTCGCGGCTACTACTCAAACAACACCCAGAAGGCCTCTATCCCCGCTCAGCAGGGCGTAAGTTATGACCTTACTCTCTATCTGGCAGGTCAGTCCTATCCCGGCACTATTACAGTACAACTGGAGGATGCCAACGGACAGGCCAACTCAAACGCCATCACAATTTCCGGTCTCAAGAACGATTGGCAGAAGTACACCGGCCAGCTCAAAGCCGAGCGCTCGGTTGACAGCCGTCTTTCAATCATAGCCGATAAGCCCGGTACATTCTGGCTTGACTACGTAACTCTGCTTCCCGAGGCCTCACAGCTGTGGGAAGATGGCAAATTCGGCCCCTTCCGCAAGGATCTGATGCAGGCTCTGGCCGATTTACATCCTACATTCATGCGATTCCCCGGCGGATGCGCAAGTGAGGGTACCAACTACTTTGGCCAGCCCTTCTGGAAGAATTCAGTAGGCCCCGAGGAAGAGCGTATCGGATTCCGTAACCATTGGGGTTACTGGACATCACAGTACGTAGGATTCTACGAGTATCTGCTTATGGCAGAGTCACTTGGAGCAACTCCCCTGCCCGTACTCAACAACGGCGTAACCTGCCAGTTTGCAGGCCATCAGTACATTGCTCCCCTTGAGACCGAGGCAGACCGCAAGCGTTTCCACGACATATTCGTGAACGATGCCCTTGACTTCATAGAGTTCTGCAACGGCGGTACAGATACCCAGTGGGGCAAGCTGCGTGCCGATATGGGTCACCCCGAGCCCTTCAACCTCAAGTACCTGGGCATAGGCAACGAGAACAAGGGACCCGAATTCTGGGAGCGTTTCGACATTATATATAATGAGGTGCAGGCCAAGTATCCTGACATTATAATCGTATCCACAGCCGGTTCTGCCGCCGATGGTCCCGAGTTCAATGCCAACATGCACGAGATTGACACCAAGTATCAGAACACCGTTGTCGATGAGCACTACTACCGCAACAACCAGTGGTTCTACACCAACGGTGACCGCTACCATGCCGATAAGGTTCGCGGAGCCGACGGCCTGACCTATGACCGCAAGCGCCCCACCCGCGTATTTGTAGGCGAGTTTGCTAACAACAACAGCAACAACGATTATGCATCAGCTATGGCTGAGGCCGCTTACTGGACCAGCCTGGAGCGCAACAGCGACATGGTTGTGATGGCTGCCTATGCTCCCCTGCTCTGCAAGAAGGGCTACAACAAGTGGAACTCCAACCTGATCTGGTTCGATAACCGCGGAATGTGGCGCACCACCAACTACTACTATCAGGCTCTGTTCTCAGAGGCCGGAAACCGCGCCTTCCAGATGACAGACGTAATGAACGGCACCGAGGCCGATGAAACCGTCTTCACCTCACCCACCGTTGATACCAACACAGGTGAGATATACATCAAATTCGTGAACTCAGAGGCAGTTGACAAGGAGCTGACCATCAACATGGGTAAAGGCCAGAAAAAGAAGGCCTACAAAGCCACAGTAGACTTCATCTCCTCACACAACACAGCCATAAAGAACCAGGGAGACCAGAACACCTACGCCGGAGCCCAGCCTCAAGCCCAAGCCCCGACCGGAGGCCGTCCCGGCCAGTTCGGAGGATTCGGAGGAAACCGCAACCGAGTGTCCTACACTGAGGCCGTAGTACCCCACACCAAAGACTACGGCACCATCAAGAAGCAGTTCACCCTAACCCTCCCCGAAAACTCCATCGGAATCATCAAACTCACTCCCACAAAATAATCTGAAAAGTGAGCATAGAAAACCTTGCGATTTTCGCAAGGTTTTCTTTTTCCCAGGTGAGCGAAACCATACCCCACAAAAAAAATCAGGGAACCAAAGGGCCCCCTGATTTTTTATAGTGCGGAGTGGATTAGAAACGACCACCCATGCCGCCACCGAAGCCGCCGCCCATAGGCATACCACCGCCCATGCCGCCGCCGAGCCGCCGCCAAAGCCGCCCATGTTACCACGGAGCTGAGCACGTGAGTTACGGTCACCCATAAGTGACAGACGGTAAGTCAGAGTAGCCATGAAGTAGCTGGTGATGTTCTTGCTCTCTGTATCACTACGTGAAGTAGCGCTCATTGAACGGCTGATAGTACTGCGCTGGTGCAGGATATCATAAGCTGCAAGTGACAGACTAGCCTTATTACCCTTCAGGAATGAGAATGACATTGAAGCGTTCCAGATAAGCTCGTCTCTGTTCATGTCACCATCATAACCACGACGGCTGTTCATGTTCAGGTCAGAACCCAGACGCATGTTACGCCAAGGAATGTAAGCCATGACACTGGTACCGTAGCTGTAGTCATATGTATCCATGTTACGGGTAGGATCAATATCATTGGTTGAGTGCTGGTAACGCAGGCTACCGTCAAGAGATATTGTCAGATAATCATCACGATACTCAGCTGACAGGTTCTCATTGGCACCGGTTGTCTTGGTAGTTCTCAGCTTTGCTGGCTGGTTCAGCTCAGATGCCCAACCTTCCTGATGGCTGAAGTTACCTGATGTGTTAGAGGTAATTGAGTAACGGTCATCGGGGAATGTGTAGTTGTACATGATACTTGCATTAGCATTCCAGTTAGCCCAGAAACCTTCCATGTTTACAGGCATGCTCTCATTACCACCATTCTCAAGCAGGATTGACTTGTTGGTGATCTGACGCATTGTGTTGCTGATGCTTGTATTGATGTTGAAGCTACCCATTGTTACAGGATTGTACTTCTGATAACCCAAGCTCAACTGGTTGTTGAATGTAGGCTTCAGACCGGGGTTACCGCTGGAGATTCTCAACGGGTTGCTATCATCACGAATAGGAAGCAACTGCTGCATTGAGGGCTGGCTTGAACGTCCGTTATAACGGATGTTGATCTGCTCCTGACGGGTAACTCTGTAACGGAACTGTACGGTAGGAGTCCAGTTGAATACCGTGCGCTCCAGGAGTGTATCCTTAAGCCCCATACCAGTGTAGTTCATCTTTGAGTGCTGAGGCAGGATTGACAAACCTACTGTGAAGTTGTATGACTGGTCTGTAGCATTCTTACGGAACTGCAACTGGATTGTCTGGTCGTAGTTGTAATAGTATGAGTTAGTACTCTGGAGGCTATCTCTATCAGCCTGGTTTACTGTATAATCCCAGTAATTGTCGAGACCGTAGTTTGCATCAGGAACATTATATGTAGCACGGTCGCTGTTCTGCTCACTGTATGAATACTGGTAGCTGAACTGGAGGTAAGTACCGGTAGCGATAGGCTCAGAATATGTACCCTGAATATTGAAACTGTTACGGTCACTCGGGTTGTCATTGAATCTTCTGATCAGGTTGTTGGTTGTAGTTGTGGTACCTGTAATCGGATTGGTGTTGTAATAAGTCTGGTCATTGCGCTGCTTCTGCTCACTGTCAGAATGGCTAACGTTGTAAGAACCACGTACAGATACGTTACGACCACGGTTACCGAAACGTCTTACGAACTGCAGGTTACCACTTGCTGAAGTACTCTTGCTCAAGCTATTGTTGGCACTGTTCTGAGTATTCCAGATAGCCTTGGCGTAATAATCATACAGTGAATCAACAAAATCTGCTACAGGATCAAGACTTGCGGGATCGATGTCGAATTCAGCATAAGGATAGTTAGCCCTGTTATAGATTGTAGCTGTATCAAGAGGATCTGCCATAATCTTCCAAGGATCGCTTCTGAACTGAGCCTGCTGTGACTCGCTCCAGCTGTCTGACTCGCTGTATGAGAACTGAGGCTGGAAAAGAAGGCTGGTGTAATTATCCTTATTCCACTCGATACGCATCTGAGCGCTGATGCTGTTGCTGCCGCTTCCGCTGGCACTTACATTACGGCTCCAGGTCTCAGTGCTGGTATAAGCGTTCCATGAGTTGGTCTTTGAACTTGACTGGTTGTCGCTGTGGCTCCAGTTTACGCTACCACCCAATTCATACTGGTAGTTATCTGAAGAAACTTCCTCACCAAGGTTCATAGCGAAGTTGGCACCTGCAGAGTAGCTCTTGTTGACACCGCCGCCACCGCCGGTCATACCGCCGAAGCCGCCGCCCATGCCCATGCCGCCCATGCCCATGCCGACACCGCCGCCCATACGCATGCCGCCGAAGCCACCCATACCGCCTGAAGACTGACTGGCAGAACCCATGATGGTGAACTGCTTGTCCTCATCGAAACGGTTAAGTGAAGCATTGACCTGGTAGAGTGCTGCTACATCAAAGCCCTCCTTCTCAAGAGGAGCACCGCCACCGACTGAAAGGTTACCGAACCAACCCTTGGCCATACCCTTCTTAACCTGAAGGTCAAGCACGGTCTCTTCTTCACCGTCATCAATACCGGTCTGACGGGCCAGGTCACTCTGCTTCTCATAAGCCTTGACCTTCTCGATCATATCGGCTGTGAGCTGTGTCAGAGCAACGGTCTTGTCGTCATTGAAGAACTCCTTACCGTTTACAAGGATTCTGGATACGGTCTTACCGTTTACGGTAATGTTACCGTCACTACCAATCTGTACGCCCGGGAGCTTACGGATAAGGTCCTCAACAGATGAGCCCTCAGGAAGTTTGTAGGCTGCGCTGTTGAACATAACGGTATCGTTGATCATCTGAACCTTTGCCACAACTGCAGAGATGGCAACCTCGTCCAGCATCTGACCGCCTCTCATGGTAATCTTACCAAGATCGGTTGTACCTGAACCTGAACGGAGTGTAAAGTTCTTATCAGCGTCGTCATAACCCAGGAAAGTAACATGTGCTACATAGTTACCTGCACTGAGGTTGTTGATTACAAATGCACCGTCATCATCAGTAGAGGTACCACCAATGTAAGTGGAGTCAGTACCTGAGATCTGATAGATCTGCACGGCGGCAGGAGACAAGGGTTCAGCCGAGTCAAAATCGTAAACTGTACCCTTAACTGATAGATTCTGTGCCAATAGCGCTGTGGCTGATGTGGCAAGAAATGCAAGCAGAGTGGCAATTCTTTTCATTTGATTGTAGTTGTTATTTTGTTTTGATTGTATGCACATAAATAAAAATACACCTTTACTATAAAGCAATATGCCCTTGGTTAAATGTGAAAATGACAAATTAACAAATAATTTACATTTTGATTAAAAAATCCATTTATGGTTTAATCACGGCAATATTTTCTATCTTTGTAAACCGGTATTTTAAATAACAATAACATTGATTTTGATTATGAAAAAGATATCTACCTTCCTGTTGTGTCTTTCCGCCCTTTTTCTTGCCGTTTCATGCCGGAAAACTACCGGAAATTCCGAGTTCAGGGAGTTTGATATGAAATGTCAGGACGGAATGGTCCGTTCCGCAGGCATATATATTCCAAAAGGTGTCAAAAACGACAACGCCTACCCTGTCATATATATGGCCGACGGACTCGTATTCAAGGAGTGCGGATTCAAAAGGATGATTGACTCCCTGGTTGACAACAAGATCATCAGTCCCGTAATCATAGCCTGTTCATATGAGAACAAAAAGACCGTTCCCGGTTATAATCTGGCTTACAGGAATGCAGAGTATGTCGAGGCTCTGGCCAAGAATGACGAAAAACTGAATAAACTGTTTGAAAACCACCGCATGTTCTTTGTAAACGAATTCATACCTTATATAGAGATGGATGCACCCGTATCGGCATCGGCCGATGACCGTATCTTTTTCGGTACGTCAAACAGTGCTGATTTCGGAATAACTCTGAGTCTGAAGAATCCCGGCCTCATGAAGGAATACTGGTGCTTCTCGCCGGTATTCTCGGACATTGACGGATACGGGATGCTCGAAACTCCCACTTCATACAGTATCTGCTGGGGAGCAAAAGAGGAAGTCGGACAGTTTGACTACTTCCCCAACCTGCTCAAGGATATCCGCAAACGCGGCGGACAGGTCAACTCCTGGATATTCAACGGAGGACATGACCGCGACTGGTGGAAATACTGGTTCAGCGAGGAACTTAAACGAAGATTCCCATATCAAGTCAAATAATAAAACCATCACTAACCAAATATGAAACGTACATTAATCATCATCGCATTTGCCCTGGCTGCCACATTTGCCTCAGCGCAGGACAAGCTGTATCACAACACCTTTAACCTGAATCAGGTAGAGTTGCTTGACGGACCGTTCAAGCACGCCATGGACCTTAACGTAAAGGTTCTCCTGGAGTATGACACCGACCGCCTGCTGGCTCCTTTCCTTAAGGAGGCCGGACTGCCCAAGAAGGCGGAGTATTTCCCCAACTGGGCCGGTCTGGACGGACATGTGGGCGGACACTACGTATCTGCCCTGGCCATACACTACGCCGCTACCGGTAACAAGGAGTGCTATGACCGTCTGGTCTATATGATCGATGAGCTGGAGCGCTGCCAGATAGCCAACGGTGACGGCTACATAGGCGGTGTGCCCAACAGCAAGGAACTCTGGGGTAACCTCAAGAAGGGAGACTTCGGGCTGTTCCGCGGCGCATGGGTGCCCTGGTACAATGTACATAAGATGTACGCGGGCCTGCGCGACGCTTGGCAGTATGCCGGCATTGAGAAGGCCAAGGATATGTTCATCAAGTTCTGTGACTGGGGCCTGACAATCTTTGCTGATCTGGATGACAACCAGATGGAGCAGATGACCGGCACCGAGTTCGGCGGCATGAACGAGATTTTTGCCGACGCTTTCCAGATTACCGGTGACCGCAAGTACATTGAGGCCGCCAAGCGTTTCCGCCACAAGGACATATTTGAGAATATGGCCGACGGCAACGACAACCTGGACAACAAACACGCCAACACACAGGTTCCCAAGGCTGTAGGTTACGCCCGCGTGGCCGCACTTGACAACGATGCACGCGCCCGCAAGGCTGCCGAGTTCTTCTGGGATCGCGTAGCCAACCACCGCTCGGTGGTAATAGGCGGAAACAGCCGCAGCGAGCATTTCCCCGCAGCGACAGACTACAAGAGCTACGTGGAGAACCGTGAGGGACCGGAGTCCTGCAACACCAACAACATGCTCAAGCTTACCGAGTTCCTCTTTGCAATAGACCCCAAGGCCGAGTATGCCGATTTCTATGAGAAGGCTATGTACAACCATATCCTCTCTACCCAACACCCCGAGCACGGAGGTTATGTTTATTTCACCCCCATGCGCCCCGCTCACTACCGCGTTTACTCCGCAGTTAACCAGGGTATGTGGTGCTGCGTAGGTACAGGTATGGAGAACCACGGCAAGTACGGTGAGTTTATCTACACCCACGATGGTGCACAGACACTCTGGATCAACCTGTTCGTGGCATCAAAACTGAACTGGACCGAGAACAAAGCCACCATCACACAGGAGACACAGTTCCCCTACTCCGAATCTTCAAAACTGACCATAAACCTTAAGAAAAAACGCAAGTTTCGCCTTATGGTACGCTGCCCCGAGTGGACTACAGATGGCTACAGCGTAAAGGTGAACGGTAAGGAGTATGCCGCAGGCGCACAGCCGTCATCATATGTAGCCATAGAGCGCAAGTGGAAGAACGGAGATGTGGTTGAGATAAGCCTGCCCATGAATACCACCATCGAGGCTCTTGACAACGTGCCGGAGTACCTGGCAGTAAAGCACGGCCCCATTGTTCTGGCAGCCCGTACAGGCACTGAGGGCATGAGCGGTCTCATAGCCGATGACGGCCGCTGGAGCCACATAGCACACGGACCTCTGGTACCCGTTACCGAGACTCCCATTATGATAGGTACACGCGCGCAGCTGGACCAGAAGGTGGCTGCACTCAAACCCGTACCCGGCAAGCCTCTGCACTACACCGCATCAGGCCTGTTTGACAGCAACCGGTTCCCCAATGTTGAGCTGGAGCCGTTCTACAGCCTGCATGACAGCCGTTACGCCATCTATTTCCTGTCACTCAGCCAGAGTGATTACAAGCAGATGCTCGATAAGATCAAGGCCGATGAGGCCGCAATGCTGGAACTGGACCGCCGCACGGTGGATGCCATAGTTCCCGGTGAGCAGCAGCCCGAGGCTGACCACAAGATACAGAGTCAGAGCTCAATGACCGGCAATCAGGACAACAAGCCCTACCGTTCAATACGCCGCAATGGTTCATTCAGCTATGACCTTTATACTGAAGGCAACACCAACCTGAGCCTGTGCGTAGGCTACTGGGGTGCCGAAAACAACCAGAACCGTGCCATCGAGATTCTGATTGAGGACTTGCCGTTCATAACCGAGACCGAGTTCCCCGCCAACGGCCAGGCTGAGATTGTACGCAAGGAGTATGATGTACCGGTAGGATTCTACCTGGGCAAGGAGAAGATTCGCGTTACATTCCGCTCGGTTGAGGGCAAGCAGGCTCCCCGCATTTTTGATATCCGTTTCCTGAAATAATTGATTACTGATATGAGATACATTCCCAGTTTTAGCATTGCTGCATTGGGTCTGGCATTGGCCCTTAACTCTTGTGGTACAAAGGAGCAGGATCCTGTGTTCATGGAGAACCTGCCATACTATGTTGAGAACCTTGAAGTCTTTGGGCTCAATCAGGAGCCGGGACGAGCATTCCATATTCCGGAGCGTAACATTTCGCTTAACGGAACATGGAAGTTCAACCTGTATCAGAATCCTCTTGAGGTTCCCAAAAACTTCTACAAGAGCTCTTTCAATGACCGCAAATGGGGCACCATAGAGGTTCCGTCCAACTGGGAGATGCAGGGTTACGGTCAGGCCATGTTCCGAAATGTGGCAGCCCCCTTCCCCAACGGCCAGCCCCTGTCCATGCTGGAGCGTTACCAGAAGATTCTGGATGACCCGGATGCATCCGAGCAGCAGAAACGTATGGCCCAGAGCCGTATGAACCTGTCCAACCCCTTTGCCGTACGTGTACCAAATGTTCCGATGGATGTGAACCCCACCGGCGCTTACCGCACGGAGTTCACCATACCTTCTGACTGGAAGGGCGATGAGGTGTTCCTGCGCTTTGAGAAGGTTGCATCGGGATCGTTCGTATGGGTGAACGGCCGTCAGGTGGGTTATAATGAAGGCGCACAGGAGCCCAGCGAGTACGATATCACACCTTATATTAAGAGTGGCAAGAACACTCTGGCCGTGATGGTGCTCAAGTTCTGCGACGGATACTATTTGGAAGGACAGGACTATTGGCGTCTGGCCGGTATTTTCGATGACGTTACCATCTACTCCACTCCCAAGGTAAGGATCTATGACTGGTATGTCACCACCGATTTCGGTCCCGACTTTGTTGATTCGGACCTCAAACTGGCTATGGACGTACGCTCATACGGACTGGAGGGCAGCGGATCAAAGGACGGCCGTGAGGTGGCAAGTATGGAGAACGGACCGTTCAACGTAAAGGACGGCACCAGCACCATCAACCTCTCCGCCAAGGTTAAGGCTCCCAAGAAATGGACATCGGAGACCCCTGAGCTCTATGACCTCACGATGGAGCTTATCGGCCCGGACGGAAAGGCTGTGGATCATATCGTAAAGCGCATGGGATTCAAGAAGACCGAGATACGTGACGGCGTGTTCTATCTGAACGGCCAGCCGCTCAAGGTAAACGCCCAGAACTCACACATGCAGCACCCCATACTGGGTCACGCTATGGACGAGGCCACCATACGCCGCGATATGGAGATACTCAAGCAGTTCAACTTTAACGGTGTACGCACATCGCACTATCCTCCGGTAAACGAGTATCTTGACCTGGCCGATGAATACGGTCTGTTCATAATCGACGAGACCGGCGATGAGGCACATGCCACCGAGTATGTGAGCAATATGCCGGAGTTCATAGAGATGTACCGCGAGCGCGTGCGCCAGCTGGTGCTGCGTGACCGCAACCATGCCTGCGTCCTGTTCTGGAGTGCCGGCAATGAGAGCGGTGAAGGCGATGACATCCGTGAGGTTGTAGAAGAAGGTAAGAGATATGACGCCACCCGCTACTGGATGTACGGCGGCAATGCTGCAGTTCATCCTGCCGAGGATATTGTAGGCCCGCGTTACCCCTCACCTGAGGAGCATGAGCGCCGCTACGGCCGTGACACCCGCGATATGCGTCCATCATTCATGGATGAGTATCTCTCTGTTGCCGGAAACGGCGGCGGCGGTCTGGATGAATACTGGCGCGTTATCTACTCATATCCCAAACTGATGGGCGGTGCCATCTGGGATTTTGTAAGCCCCGGTCTGGAGGAGCCTGTAAGACTGCTCAAGGACCAGTCACCTTATAACACTCCCGCCCATATTATGGGTCGTGCTACTCTTGAGCAAGGGCCTACAGGTAAGGCACTTGACCTGCACAAGCAAGAGCAGTGGGTTCAGGTCTATAGAGCCGACAACGTGGAGATAAGCGGCAATAAGCTTACCCTCACCCTGGATATCTATCCGCGCCTGTTCAACCGCAGCGGCGGTTACCTGATCTGCAAGGGCAGCAACCAGTACGGACTTAAGCAGCAGGGAGCAGAAAGACTTGACTTCTATATTGACAACGGCCGCCGTCAGACCCTGTCGGCACCTCTGCCTGAGGATTGGGAGAACCGTTGGCATAACGTGACAGCAGTCTATGACGGCAGTGAGATGAAGATATTCATTGACGGTACACAGGTTGCATCACAGGCAGCATCGGGCAATATCCGCAATCTGCCCCTGTCACTCTGCATAGGACGTGACGAGCAGTCATGCGGTCAGGATGCCAACCCCTACATCTGCGACGCCATGATTGACAACGTAGGCGTGTTTGCCGATGCAGTGCTTCCCGGCAGCTTTGATCCTGCCAAGGCAGCCCTGTGGCTTGACTTTGAGGAGGAGCAGAACCAGGGCACATTCTACACATACGGACAGGGAGCCCGCACCTACGGCTCAATCTGGCCCGACCGCGTACCCCAGCCCGAGATGTGGCAAATGAAGAAAACCGTCCAGCCGCTCTCATTCACGCTGGTTGACCTTGCCCTGGGGCATGTTGAGGTATGGAACCGCAACCACTTTACCAACGCCTCAATCTATAACACCAAGTGGTCACTCATGGCCGATGACAAGGTTATAGAATCCGGCACACTGAATCTGGATGTGGAGCCGCTGACCAAGAAAATGATAACTATCCCGTTCCACAAGCCCGCCCGCATTGAGCCCGGTAAGGAGTACCGCTTGGAGATAAGTTCATCGCTTAAGAAGGATGAGGTCTGGGCTAAGGCAGGTCATGAAGTGGCATGGGATCAGTTTGAACTAAAGTCATGGTATACTCCCTTATTGGCTGGTCCTGTAATAATAAAACGCAATATAACACTTACTCAGGGCAGCAACGGCATAGTTGTAAGCGGACAGGGATTCACCTACCGCTTTAACGCCGTGAGCGGCGCTCTTGAATCAATGAACGTTGACGGCAAGGAGATGCTCAAGTCTCCCGTTACACTGAATGTATGGCGTGCTCCCGTGGCCAATGAGATTGACGGATGGAACGGCAGCGGTGCCGGTCAGCCCTCCATTCAGGGTTATGGTAACATCGGCGCCAACACGGTTTTGGCAAGCCATTACTATGCAGCCTCATTAGACAAGAGAAACCTTGTTCCCGTATCGGTCAAGGCCTTTAAGGGTGCTGATGTTGTAGTAATCGACGTGAAAGAGAATTCACTCTCCACTAACGGTACTGATAACCGCTTTGAAAATGACTGGCACTGGGTTGTAAATTCTGACGGAACCGTCACAGTACATCATAAGGTGAAACCCATGGGCAAGATGCCGCAGTGGCTGCCCAGAATAGGTGTAACCATGAGTCTGGACAAGTCACTGAGCAAGGTTGAATGGTACGGACGCGGACCTCAGGCCTCATATCCTGACCGCAAGACCGGATACCGCGTAGGTATCTACAACACCACTGTAAACGATATGTATGAGCCCTACCTCATCCCGCAGGATTACGGCCTCAGGACCGATAACCGCTGGGTTCGCCTGACCGATAACTCAGGCAAGGGTCTGGAGTTCTCAATGAATCAGTACTTCAACTTCAACGCGTATGACTGCACTACCGATAACCTGACCAAGGCCATCTATCAGTATCAGCTGCAGCGTGGAGGCGATATCACCCTGAACCTTGACTACGCCACATCAGGTGTAGGCTGCACAGCCCGCGGCATCTTCAACCAGTACCGCGTCCTACCCGAGCCCTACCAGCGCATCATCATAATCAAACCGCTGCGCTAAAATAGTACAAAAGGGGACAGTCCCCTTTGATGTGACCCCAAAAAGTTGGACACCAACAAAGGGGTAAAAATGCATAAACATCATTCGTTTGAGGAGAAGCTAAAGTGTATGAAGCTTCTTGAGGAA
>CAJOJD010000011.1 GCA_905234745.1 uncultured Bacteroidaceae bacterium
GTATTTGAGTAAACCTCGGTATCCAGAACCAGGATGTTAACGTCCTCACCGCTGGCAATTACGTGGTCAAGACCGCCGTAACCTATATCGTATGACGCACCGTCACCGCCGATAATCCACTGTGAACGCTTAACCAGATAGTGGTCAAGAGTCTTAAGCTCAGTGCATACGGGGCAACCCTTGGCAGCACCGTCGGCAATGCAAGCGCGCAGCTTGGGAGCAATCTCCTTGGTCTTATCGGCATCCTCCTTGTTGGCAATCCACTCCTGAGCCAATTCCTTGTACTCGGCGCTGGTCTTGTCAGAGTCTATCATCTCCTGGAGCAGCTTGGTTACACGCTCTTTCATCTTCTTGTTACCCAGAGCCATACCCAGACCGAACTCGCAGAAGTCCTCAAACAATGAGTTGTTGAATACAGGACCCTGACCCTTCTCGTTCTTGGTGTAAGGAGTTGAAGGTATTGAAGCTGAATAGATTGATGAGCAACCGGTAGCGTTGGCAATCATCTGACGGTCACCAAAGAGCTGTGAAAGCAGCTTCACATACGGAGTCTCACCGCAACCTGAGCAAGCACCTGAGAACTCGAACAGAGGCTGAGCGAACTGTGAGTTCTTTACGTTTGACTTGATGTCAACCAGATCCTGCTTTGAAGGAATCTTAACCAGCTTGTCCCAATCGGCAGCCATCTTCTTCATATCGGCTGCATCGGGGTTGAACGGAACCATTGTAAGAGCCTTGCCGGTCTTGGGGTTACCCGGGCAGATGTCGGCGCAGTTGCCGCAGCCAAGGCAGTCAAGAACAGAGGGCTCGATGACAAAGTGCATGCCCTTCATTGCGGCGGGAGCCTTCATCTCGATGGTATCAAGGTTATCAAAGCCCTTGAGCTCGTCATCGGTCAAGACGAACGGACGGATGGCAGCGTGAGGACAGATGTATGCGCACTGGTTGCACTGGATACAGTTGTCTTTGTTCCATGCGGGAACGAATGCCTCGACACCGCGCTTCTCATAAGCGGCGGTACCAACCATCCATGAACCGTCAACTGTGCCATGCTTTGTAAAGTCCGAAACCTTGAGCAGGTCACCAGCCTGGGCGTTGATAGGACGAACCAGCTCCTTAACGAATGCGGGAGCATCATCCTTCTTAGGCTCATCATCGGGCAGGTTAGCCCACTCGGGCTTAACAACGAGCTGCTTGTACTCACCACCACGGTCGATAGCGGCGTAGTTCAGGTCAACAACATCCTGACCCTTTGCTCCGTAAGACTTCAGGGCGGCAGCCTTCATCTTCTCAACGGCAAGCTCCACGGGAATAACGCCTGTGATGCGGAAGAATGCACTCTGAAGGATGGTGTTGGTACGGTTACCCAGACCAATCTCCTGAGCAATCTTGGTAGCGTTGATGGTATAAACGGTGATATTGTTCTTTGCGAAGTAACGCTTTACCTTGTTAGGCATGAACTTCTCCAGCTCGTCGCCCTCAAAGATGGTGTTGAGCAGGAACTGACCGTTCTTCTGCAGACCGCGTGTAACATCGTACATGTGCAGGTAAGCCTGAACGTGGCATGCAACGAAGTTAGGTGTGGTTACCAGATATGTGCTGCGGATAGGTGTGTCACCAAAACGCAGGTGTGAGCAGGTAAAGCCGCCTGACTTCTTTGAGTCATAGCTGAAATATGCCTGGCAATACTTATCAGTGTTGTCACCGATGATCTTGACCGAGTTCTTGTTGGCACCTACGGTACCGTCGGCACCAAGACCGTAGAACTTAGCCTGGAACATACCTGCACCGCCAAGAGCGATCTCCTCAACCTCGGGCAGTGATGTGAATGTAACATCATCAACAATACCGATGGTGAAGTGGTTCTTGGGCTCGGGCATAGCCAGGTTGTTGAATACGCTGATAATCTGAGCGGGAGTAGTATCGTGGCTGCCCAGACCGTAGCGGCCGCCTACGATGAGAGGACGGTCCTGAACATCGTAGAAAGCATCCTTTACATCCAGATACAGAGGCTCGCCGTTTGCGCCGGGCTCCTTGGTACGATCCAGAACGGCTATGCGCTTTACAGTCTTGGGAACTGAAGCAAGCAGGTGCTTTACTGAGAACGGACGATACAGATGAACTGAGATCATACCTACCTTCTGGCCGCCCCCGTTCAGGTAGTCGATAGCCTCGCGGGCTGCATCGGTAGCAGAGCCCATAAGGATGATCATGCGGTCTGCATCCTTGGCACCATAATATGAGAACAGATGATACTCACGGCCGGTAATCTTGGAGAGCTCGCCCAGATACTTCTCAACTACATCGGGCACTGCATCGTAGTAAGGATTGCTGGCCTCACGGTGTGTGAAGAATGTCTCGGGGTTCTCGGCAGTACCACGGGTGATAGGACGCTCAGGTGACATAGCGCGGTCACGGAAGCGCTTGATATACTCCTCCTTAACCAGAGGACGTACATCCTCCTGATCCAGAAGCTCAATCTTGTGATACTCGTGTGATGTGCGGAAACCGTCAAAGAAATTGACGAAAGGAACGCAGGTCTCAAGTGAAGCAAGGTGAGCGGCAGCTGTCATATCCATAACCTCCTGAACAGAACCTTCGCAAAGCATTGCGAAACCTGTCTGGCGGCAAGCCATAACATCCTGATGGTCACCGAATATGCACAGAGCGTGAGATGCCAGTGTACGTGCCGATACGTCGAACACACAAGGAATCAGCTCACCGGCAATCTTGTACATGTTAGGGATCATAAGGAGCAGACCCTGAGAAGCTGTGAAGGTGGTGGTAAGGGCACCGGCCTGAAGTGAACCGTGCACTGCACCTGCGGCACCAGCCTCAGACTGCATTTCCTGAACTGTGACTGTCTGGCCCCAGAGGTTCTTACGACCACGGGCAGCCCACTCGTCAACATGCTCCGCCATAGGTGATGACGGGGTGATGGGGTAGATAGCGGCTACCTCCGAGAACATATAGCTCACATGAGCAGCAGCCTCGTTACCATCACAAGTGATAAATTTCTTTGCCATAGTTTATTATGTTGTTAATAATCTTGTGTCTCAATATAACATTCCGAACATCCACAACGGAATCACGTTGTCATGTCCTTTATCCAGTCCGTCAACCGCGTAGAAACTGTCTGCCTGCTGACGTGTCTTACCCTCAACGGTTGAAACCTTGAAGTTTATTCCTCCATCCACCAGGAACGACCATCCCTTTGCGCCCTTGTGCACCACATGATCCTTCCACATGGAGTTCACAAAGAATGTGTCAATCACATCCTGACGGTCCTGACGCGGCGGATATATGGTATATATCAGGTTCGAGTTATGCATCAGCACGCGGCACGGTTTCTTGGGGAAACTGTCGCCCTTGGCATAAACCATATTGATGAGTCGGGCATCGGCCAGATACTTTATGTAGTTCATGACCGTGGCGCGTGACGTATCGGTCTCAATAGCCAGCTGGCTTACATTGGGAGCCGATGTACCCTGCACCGCCATCATGTAGAACAGCTTCTTGATCTTGGCCAGGTACTTCAGGTCAATCTGCTTGATGAGCAGTATATCAACCTCCATCATCATGTTCATGGTCTTGAGCAGGTTCTCGGAGTAGTTGCGCTGCTGAAGGAAGAACGGATAGAAGCCGTGATGCACGTAATCCTGGAAATACTCCAGCGGATTAACCTTTTGCAGCACCTCCTTTGCTATCTGAACATGATTCTTGAGTATGTCATCCAGACGGTGTGCCTTGAACTGCGTGCCTGCCTTAAGGTTCAGGAACTCACGGAATGAGAAACCGCGCAGATTGTATGAGCTTACAATGCCGTTCAGTTCCGGGTTCTCCTCCTTAAGACGCATGACCGATGATCCCGTAAAGATGATCTTAAGGTCAGGGTACATATCATAGCACTTGCGCAACTCCTTGCTCCAGTCGGGGTGCTTGAACACCTGGTCTATAAGCAGTACTTTGCCGCCCATCTTATGGAAATTGCCCGCAAACTCGGCAATGCCGTGACCCTGGAAATAGAAGTTGTTCATGTTGATATACAGACATGAACGGTCACGTCCGAATTTCTCCTTGGCGTACTGCAACAGGAACGTGGTCTTACCCACTCCGCGCGTGCCCTTGATACCGATCATACGGCTGGACCAGTCAATCTCATCCATGAGGTCACGCCTTACAGATGCCTGCAAGTGCTCCACCAGATAGTCATGTGTCCTGAAAAACTGCTCCATATATAACACGCGTCCGCGCACTCGTGTGCACGGACCGCAAAGTTAATACAAATACTCCACATTTTGCAAAGTAGAGTTTGCAATTTAATGCTTTTTATTACTCACACAAAAGAGACCATTCTATCTGTGTGGCATTTATGGTTTCTTCCAATCGAAAGAGGTTACGGTATCATCCCAACCTACAATCTCAAACCTTGCATTGGGTTGTTCCTTACTATCGTCCAGATAGTTCACGAACTTATAGACTATCTTGGTGGCCTCATCGACCCAATAATCGGCCTTTACCACAAAGTCATAGTCGTAGCGGGTGCATTCAACGCCCAGAATTTCCTGCTTATCGGATGTAGCCTCTCCGTACTTCTTGCAGTTGCCTGCAGGTACACCGGCATCAAACAGGACATTGATCTCGGAGTTCTTGGCATAACCGGCAAAGTGCAGGTAGCTGTCATCACCGCTTTCAAGCAGGTTGACCCAATGGGCTTCATCATAAGATTCACTGTGATCTGTTGTCTTTCCGTATGCCTTGAGTGTATTTCCGTTCTTGTCAAACTCACAGTACAAATATATGATATATCTGGGTGAGACATTCTTGTAGAACCATTCGTTGCCCAGTTTGATAAGGGTTGTGGTTTCCTCTTGATTGTTATATGATGGCTGATGAGTCATCTCTATCCTTACGTTTTGGGGGAATGTGGCGGCCAGCACCTTGGTATTTATGGGCTCGTAAGTCTGCGTGGTATTGTTGTTGCCTCCGTTATCATCGCCATTGTCACTACCGACCTTGGTGAGAGTGTAGGTTTCATTATCGTAGGTAAATGCCATTGTATTATCCTTAATTGTGAATGTGGCTGTACCCATTGCTGTGCCGTTAGTCAGGTCCTTACACTCGATGGAGCCCTGGCCATCGGAATAGGTATAAGATCCTCCCATAGCCTTTGCAGTGGGTGTTCCGCCCTCCTGCTTATTGATGCTTACTGCTGCTGACACGTCATTTATAAAACTCACAAACACCTGAAAGAAACCGTTCTGGCCGATGGTGCCGACACGATATCTCCACTGTGTACTTACCAACGACTCGACCTTTTGGGGTTCTTCATTGTTAATCTCATCATCACTATCCTCGCTGCAGGATACAAATGCTGTCGCAAACAGAGCGACCATCATCATTGCGAATACATTCTTTCTCATTTCCATTATTGTTTTAAGTTAGACAAATTATATCATGTTACTGGCCATTGCCTTAACCAAGAGTTCGCCGGTAGTGGCGGCATCAAACTTGATCTTGAGGCGCTGGCGGTACCACTTTATGGCGGGCAGACTGAGATGCATTATATCGGCTATCTCAGTACTCTTTTTACCTACCGCCATAAGACATAGAATCTGCTCTTCTTTTGCGGACAGAGTTATCTGGTTATTGGCTGTCTGTTCCATACCGCTAGGTTGTTATTTGCGATGCAAAACTCTGAATTCCAGATGATTTAAGAATTATACTAAAGTATAAAAATGACCTTCTGAGGGAGAAATTTCACCCCTAAAAACCCCTGAAAGCGGTGATTTTGCTACTTTTGTGATGTTATGAGAAAAGAATATATCATTTCAACCTTGCTGCTGTTTTGCGTGACTATGGCACACGCACAATACAACGACCACCGTGACCGGAAACTAGATTCACTGGAGAATGTGGTGGCAGGATGGACGCCTGAGCAACTGGAGGAACAGCCGTTTGAGACCAAGGCTGCCGTCTGCAAGGCCTACTCTGAACTAATGTACGGATATGAGCGTATCAATCCGGACCGTTCCATGTATGCCGCACGCAGAGCATATACGATTGGAAACGAGTTAGGATCTCTGTACCAGCCATATCTGGCATCCAAGTTCATAGGCCAGCTTTATTACAATAAGGAGAGATATGACAGCACTATATACTACTACAATGTGTCATTAGGTTTCCTGGAGCGTATGACTGCAGGTGAAGCCGGACCGGACAATCCGGACGGCTATCCGCGGGAGAAGATTGATGATGCGGCATCAAGCCTGTACGGCAACATAGGTAACCTGTATTACGAGATTGACTCCATTGACCGGGCTATGGACTATTACGCCAAAGCCAGACAGATATTTGACAAGTATGACTGGAAAGTGAGCAATGCAATCCTTTGGCATAACATGGGTGACATTTGGACGGAGCAGGATGAGTTTGACAAGGCGATTGAGTGTTATGACAAAGCCATTGGTTATGGTAAGGCGGCCGATGACTCACTCTGGGTTGCATCACCCAAACTGAGCCTTGGAGCACTCTATATGAAACAAGGCCGCACTACCAAGGCAATGCGTTACCTGAAAGAGGCCGATGAGTATTACTCCGTACATCAGGACCAAGAGTATAACGACCGCATAGCCACTCTTGATGTAATGGGACAGGCGCTGCGAGTACAGAAGAGACAAACTACGCTACTGGCCGCCAGTATGGGAATACTGGTTATAGTGCTGCTGATTCTGCTGTTTATGAGCCGCAGGATAAACCGACTGAACAAGGAGAATACCGGTGCCGATGAAGCAATTGATGAGGCTCTGAATGAGATTGAACAGCGCACGTATACTCCCAAGAGCAGATATAAGGAGAAGATTGAACTGACCGAGCGTGAGGCCGAGGTGCTGCCGCTTATTGCTTCAGGTATGACCAGCAAGGAGATTGCACAGAAAATATGCCTGACGGAGCAGACCATCAAGTGGCGCAGACAGAGGCTGATGGCCAAGTTTGACGCAAGAAACACAGCCGAAATGCTTACCAAGGCAAGAGAATTAGGGTTCTTTGGCCCTGCGCACGCTTAAAAAACGATGGGGACAGTCCCATTACGCCAATCTATATTATTGTATAAAATCAGATTTTTGTATCTTTGCTATATCTGATACCAAGAGGTATTATGACTTGATAGTTAACCAATAATTTGTTTGCGCTATGGAAAAGAAAAAGAATAAGGAAAAACAAGTGGAGCTTATAGCAAATATCCGTAAACCTGAAGAAACTGATACTGCATTAAGCCAACACTCTATCGAGAAACTAATCATCACCATCAGAGGAGAACAAGTTCTTATAGACCAAGATGTTGCCAAACTATATGGCGTAACGACAAAACGTTTGAACCAACAAGCCAACCGCAACGCCGCAAGATTCCCGCTTTCTTTTCGTTTCAAATTGACTAAAGAAGAACGAGACGAGGTGGTTGCAAATTGTGACCACCTAAGAACTTTGAAGTTTAGTCCCACTTTACCTTTTGCTTTTACAGAGCAAGGTATAAGCCAACTATCATCGGTCATTCATAGTCAGCAGGCCATTGATACAAGCATCAAAATCATGAATGCTTTCGTTGCCATGCGTCGTTTCATGTTACAAAATGCCAGTATATTAATGAGAATAACTCATCTGGAAAAACATCAGATTGAAACAGATGAAAAAATAGATATGATTCTTGATAAGATGGAATCAAACTTACCTAGCCAACTACCCGAACAGGTATTCAATAATGGTTGCACATGGGATGCGTGGACATACATGTCGGACCTAATAAGAAGTGCCAAGAAACGGGTAATACTGATAGACAATTATGTCGATGACCGTACACTATTGCTCCTTGACAAGCGATTAAAAGGAGTTGAAGCCACCATCTATTCCCGTTATAACGAATCGTTATTGACCGATATTCAAAAGCACAACAGCCAGTATAGTGAAATCAAGTTCATACAACTCCCCCACCGTAATCATGACCGTTTTCTAATCATTGATGAAGACATCTATCTTCTTGGTGCAAGTGTGAAGGATATGGGCATCGGTCTATGCGCCATCACAAAAATGATCATATCACCCGACGTTATACTACAAATGCTAAAATGAGGAGTTCGACGTTTAGGGTCCGGAGGGGTCCGGAGTAGCCTCGGAACGTTGTCTCCCCAACTCCATAGTCCGGCGGAGCCTAAAAGAAATTATTTACCCAAGTAAGACAGTATCATCTCAACCGCCTGGTCCTCGGTGATGTAATCCATGTTGAGGACTATGTGGTAGTTGCGGGCGTCGTAACGGCTCTGTCCGGTGTAGCGCTTAACGTAGTTGTCGCGGGCCTTGTCGACGTTGTCTATCACCTCCTCCGCCTTCTGTCGGGACAGGTTCTGCTTGTCCATAATGCGGGCAATGCGCTTGTCGCGTGATGCAGTGATAAGGATATCCACCTTGTTGGGACGGCCCTTGAGCACAAAGAAACCGGAGCGGCCGGCAATCACGCACGATCCCTCATCGGCAATACCGTTAAGGATCTCCCTCTCTGCCTCAAAGACATCATTCACAGAGAGTGACAGGTTGTACTCGCTTATGTAATCGCTGTCGCCGTCCACCAGCATGCCGCTCATGGGCACCGGAGCCACCATCTGGATGAAATCATCCAGCCAGCGTTTTTTCTTTCCCTTAAGCTCCTCAATAGCGTTTGCAGAAAGGTTGAATTTTGCCTGGAGCGCATCAATAAGCTCCTTGTCACTGAAACGGACACCCAGTTTTTCGGCCAGTTTACGGCCGATGGTCCTGCCGCCGGAGCCTACCATACGGCTGATGGTTATAACAAACGGTTCTTTCATTGTTATGCGATATTTTGTTTGTCAAAACGACGTTTCCAAAGAATATAAATAATCAGGAATGTCAATGCCGTTACTCCGGCAATGATATAGGCAATCCACGGAGCAAGACGGAACCCTTCGGGAGCCATAAAAATATATGTCACTGTGACTATAGTCATGAACATGGCCGGGATAAGTGTTACCAGATACATCTTTTTCTTCTGGGTAAGATATACCGTTACAGCCCACAGCGTGAACACCGCAAGTGTCTGGTTGGACCAGGCAAAGTAACGCCATACAATATTGAAGCCCTCCTTGTCGCGGATGCTGTAGAGCAGAGCGGCCAGAGTAATCACGAACAGCGGGATGCTGATGGCAAGACGGCGTCCTATGGATTTCTGCTTGATCTTAAAGAAATCAGCAACGATAAGACGGGCCGAACGCAGAGCGGTATCACCGGTTGATATGGGAGCAGCCACAACACCAAGTATTGCAAGCACGCCACCTACCTTGCCAAGCCAGGTCTTGGAAATCTCAAGGACGATCTGGGCTGCAGTGTGGTCTGTTCCGTGCTCACCGAAATATGCGGTGGCGGCAGCGGCCCAGATAAGAGCCACGATACCCTCGGATATCATTGCACCGTAGAAAACGACGCGGCCATTGGACTCATTGGTCATACATCGGGCCATAAGGGGTGATTGGGTTGCATGGAAGCCGCTTATGGCACCGCAGGCAATCGATATGAACATCATGGGGAATATGGGGTTCTTATCGTACTTGGTACCGAATCCGTTCCACATCTCGGGCAGTTCGGGACGCTCCACAAGCAGTGCAATCATTATTCCGAATGCCATGAACAGCAGGGCGGCGCCGAATATGGGATAGAACTTTCCGATAATCTTATCGATCGGGAACAGTGTTGCTATCAGATAATAGACGAATATAATGCCAATCCATGCGTTTATTCCCACTGCGTTATTGGTGAGTCGTGCCAGTATGTCGGCCGGCTGGGAGATAAACACCGCACCCACAAGTATCAGCAGAACCAAAGAGAAGATTATGAAAACCTTCTGGACCGGACCGCCCAGATAACGGCCGATAAGCTGCGGCAGACTTTCGCCACCGTGGCGCATGGACATCATTCCCGACAGGTAATCGTGTACGCTACCGGCAAAAATGGTTCCGAACACGATCCACAGGTAAGATGCCGTTCCGAACTTGGCACCCATGATGGCGCCGAATATCGGACCCAGACCTGCAATGTTGAGGAACTGGATCATATAGGCTTTCCAGGTAGGCATGGCGATATAATCCACGCCATCGGCCATACTCTTGGCCGGCACTTCACGGTTAGGATCAGCTCCAAAAAGGCGCTCAATGAATTTTCCGTAGAACACATAGCCCAGGACCAGGACTATCAAAGCTATCACGAACGTTAGCATATTGTCTTGTTACTTTATCATTGCCTTGTTGTTTCGACCGTCAATGCAGATTTCCAGTTCGCGGTCAAATTTCACGTGACGCAGGAACTCTGTCTCCTCTACGACAGGCAGTTTCTCAAGCGCCTCATAGTCAAACACATCACCCCTACCAGAGAACGGATCGACATTGATGTAACCTGCATTGAACGATGTCAGGTTCTGGAAGAAATGGGTTCCCTGACTGGGATCCACACGGAAATTCTCCAGACCGCATTCCACTATCACCTTTGCCTCCGATATGTCACCCCACTGAACGGGAACGCCAAGCGAAGGTATGCTTGAGCCCCATCGGCCGTAACCTATAAGGACATAGTTGAGTCCCTGAGTGCGCATACGGTTGTTCATGGCCGTAAGTTCACGGGCCATCTGCACGGTCTTCTGGGTATCGAACGTATCCTGTTTGAGATAGATGACATCGGTCAGGCCCTTGATCCAGCCTGTTCCGAGCGCGCTCTCCGACTTGATCAGGGCGCCTTCAGTATCAATCTCATCCCAGTCAACATCCACGTTGCGGCTGTCAACTGATATGGGGCGTATCTGCAGGACATTGAACTTGGGCAGTTTGTTGGGGTCGCCGCCGCGGTCTATATCGGCCGCGAACTCTATCTCGACACCGCATTTCATCTCCTTGCGGGCTATGTCAAGCAGGTCATCCACTATCTCGGCCAGCGGGAATGTCTTGTACTTGAGCATCTGGGCGAACGTGATGAAACGGGGGCCGGTAGGATATGCCGAATCCACCATTCGCTGGTTCTCCAGGTCAAAGGTGCTGACCACATGCTTCAGGTTGCGGAACTTCTCACAGTCCGCTATGCTGATGCGCTCCAGGTTCACTGCATCATCGATTGATGTGGTGAACTTCTCCGGCTTGAGGTTCAGGGCGAACATTGACTTCTGGGTCTCGGTCATGGTCTGCTCAACTGTCGATGTCTGCAGCACATGCTTGGGGTACTTTGGTGAGAAACGCAGAACCTGGTCACCGTCAACCACAGCCTTGCCAAGTCCGAACGCCACCTTCACGATACCGTCCTCAGCCTTCTCATGGCCGATGGGATAGAAATTGACCGAACGGGCCACACCCGACAGCGTCGGGAAGAAATAACCCTGGTCGCTGCTGCCGCATATCTCCTGCAGTATGATAGCCATCTTCTCTTCCGATATCACATTGGCCGTAGCGGTTATGTAACTACGTGAAGATGCATAGAAGATTGATGCATATACGCTCTTGATAGCCTTGGAGAGCAGACGCAGCTGCTGGTCCTCATTGTCGGTGCGCGGAATCATGTATGTTGAATAGACTCCGGCAAACGGCTGATAATAAGAGTCCTCCAGTTTGGACGACGAGCGCACGGCAAGCGGCTTGCGGATATTGTGTATGAATACCTTGAGGTTGTCAATCAGGTCACGCGGCAGGGTCGATGCCACGAACTCGGCCAGGATCTCCTCATCGGATATATCAGAGTTGATAACGTACTGCAAGCCGTTATCAATGATAAACCTGTCAAAATACTCGGTGGTTATGACAAGCGTACGGGGTGTGGTGATACGCACATCCTCATATTTGTCAAACATATCGTACTTGACAAGGATGTGGTTCAGGAAAGCCAGTCCACGCGCCTTACCGCCCAGCGAGCCGTTACCCAGACGGGCAAACCTTATGGTATCGTTGTATGTCTTGGGATCAAAACGTGCCACGACGCCCACGCCCTGGTTGAGACGGAAATCATGTATCATCTTAAGGTTGATACGGCGTATCTCCGGCAACTCGGCATCGTTATGGATGGTGAGCGGACGCAGCTGTTTGCCAAGTGCGAACAGACCGCGGGCAAACAGCCAGCGGGATATGTAATTCTTATCGGAAAGACGGCGGAAATCGCGGTCCGATATATTCTTGATGATCTTCTCGAATCCGTACAGGTCACTGGCACGCAGCAGCTCCTCACCCGTGTTGGGATCGGTCACCACAAAATCACCGAATCCGAATTCACGGCCGATGTACTCCGACAGGTCATGTGTCAGTGTCTTTGAGGTCTTTACGACAAAGCCCACGCCCAACTGCTCGGCAACTTCACGCATACTCTCCTGTGACGACTGCATCAGTATGGGCATGGTGGGGTTATCGGCATGGATGTGGTTGCAAAGGTCAATACCAGCATCCAGTTTTTCCTGCTCGGGAGCATCGTCCTTATGGATTACGAAACCTATGTCCGATATCACTCCCAGTATGTTCTGCTTGTAACGCTCATACAACTCGACGGCCTCATCATAACAGGTAGCCATGAGTATCTTGGGGCGCGAGCGCTTGCGCAGGGTCTGCTGTTTCTCGTTTAGGGTATCACGGATAGCCTCGCTGTTCTGCTGCAGTACCAGTTTGTAGAGAACGGGCAGATAGGTTGAGTAGTAACGCACCGAGTCCTCAATCAGAAGTATGGCGCGGACGCCCTCCTCCAGTATGTCGTGCTCGGCATTCATGCGGTCCTCAAGCAGCTTGATGATGGCAATCATCAGGTCGGTGGAGTTATTCCAGCAGAAGAACCAGTCTATGGCGCTGTTCGCGCGGTCCTGCATGCGGTTGTAGATCTCACGCGAGAATGTGGCCAGCAGCACGATGGGCGTATCGGGTGCAATCTCCTTCATCTGCTTGGAGAAATCAAACACATCGATCTCACCCACGTTGTACATGGTGATCACCAGGTCGAATGACATATCGGACTTGGCAAGTTCCAATGCCTCGACGGTGGTCGATACACGTACAATGTCTGGCGGGTTACTCAAGTTCAACTCCGCATAGTCCTGTGCAATCTGTGCCTCAATATGACCGTCCTCCTCGAGTGAGTAGCTGTCATAATTGTTGCAAACCAGAAGTATACGGCGTATCCTCCTGGCCATGAGTTCGGCATGATGTCTCTCCTTCTCTTCCATCTTATATAATTTGGGCTGGCCCAGAATCTCTAAGCCAGCCCAAAAATAGTTATTAATAAGGATTATACCAAACCCTGCTCGCACATTGCATTCGCAACCTTGATGAAGCCGGCGATGTTGGCGCCCTTCACGTAGTTGATGTAGCCGTCCTCCTCGGTACCGTACTTAACGCAGGCTGCGTGGATATCGGACATGATGCGATGCAGCTTCTCGTCAACCTCCTCAGCGGTCCACTTAAGACGCATTGAGTTCTGTGACATCTCAAGACCTGATGTTGATACACCACCGGCGTTTGAAGCCTTACCGGGTGAATACAGCATCTTGTTCTTCTGGAACAGAGCTATTGCATCGGGAGTGGTAGGCATGTTGGCACCCTCGGTTACGCAGTAGCAACCGTTGGCAACCAGCTTCTCGGCATCCTTGAGCTCGATCTCGTTCTGAGTAGCGCAAGGCATAGCGATGTCGCACTTGACTCCCCAAGGACGCTCGCCCTCAAAGTACTTGGCGTTAGGATACTGCTTTACATACTCCTTGATACGGCCACGGATAACGTTCTTGAGGTTCTTTACATAAGCGATCTTCTCCTCGGTCATGCCCTCGGGATCGTAGATGTAACCGTTTGAATCAGAGAAGGTAACAACCTTGGCACCCAGACGCATTGCCTTCTCGGCTGCATACTGAGCAACGTTACCTGAACCTGAGATAACAACTGTCTGGCCCTTGAATGACTTACCGCGTGTAGCAAGCATATCCTGAGCAAAGTAGCAAGCACCGTAACCGGTTGCCTCGGGACGCAGCAGGCTACCGCCCCAGCACTGACCCTTACCGGTATAAGTACCAGTCCACTCGTTCTTGAGCTTCTTGTACTGACCGAACATGAAACCAACCTCACGGCCGCCTACACCTATATCACCAGCAGGTACATCAGTGTCAGGACCGATATGACGATAAAGCTCGTTGATGAAGCTCTGGCAGAAACGCATTACCTCAGCGTCTGACTTGCCGCGCGGGCTGAAGTCTGAACCACCCTTGGCACCACCCATAGGCAGTGTGGTAAGGCTGTTCTTGAAGGTCTGCTCAAAAGCAAGGAACTTCATGATGCTCAGGTTAACGCTTGAGTGGAAACGTACACCACCCTTGTACGGGCCGATGGCGCTGTTCATCTGTACGCGGAAACCGCGGTTTACATGAATCTCACCTTTGTCATCCATCCAGGGAACACGGAACATGATAACTCTCTCGGGCTCAACGATACGCTCCATGATCTTCTGATCCAGGAGGTAAGGGTTCTGAAGGATATAGGGAGCAACGCTCTCTACAACCTCACTAACTGCCTGATGGAATTCCTTCTCACCGGGATTCTTGGCTATAAGCTCAGCCATGAATTTCTCAACGTAATTCTTTACCTGCTTGTCCATAGTTTTTGCAAATAATTTGTATATTGTGTTATTTTGTTATCAAAATCGTTTGCAAAGTTACCATTTGTCATCAAAACAAGCAAAGAAAGCGCAAATATTTTCACTTATTTTATGTAAATAATTCATTTTGATATGCAAAATGTCAGAAAAACGCCCATTTTCACTCGTTTTGGGCATAAATATGCGTCATTCCGGCTCTCTTCTATTCATTTTGTCAAAAATGGTACCATTGGGGTCAGACCCCTTTGGTACCATTTTTATATCTTTGCACACAAATACAAAAAGCATGAAGATACTTGTAACGGGAGCAGCCGGATTCATCGGCTCAAAACTGGCTTACCGCCTGGCTCAGCGCGGTGATGAGGTCGTGGGATTGGACAACATCAATGATTATTACGATGTGCGCCTCAAACTTGGACGCCTTACCCAATGCGGTATAATTTCCCATAGCGGCCGATACATAGACGGCTCCATTCGCGAGAGCACTCTGTTCACGAACTACCGCTTTATAAAAATGGATCTGGCCGACCGGGGGCAGATGACAGAGTTTTTCCAGCAGGAAAAGTTTGACATAGTAGTCAATCTGGCTGCACAGGCTGGTGTCCGATACTCAATCACCAATCCCTATGCTTATCTGGACAGCAACCTGGTGGGATTCATGAACGTGCTGGAGTGCTGCCGCCACAATGATGTGAAGTATCTGGTCTATGCATCGTCATCATCGGTCTATGGAATGAATGACAAGGTTCCGTTCTCTGAGGATGACCGCGTGGATAATCCCGTAAGCCTGTACGCCGCCACCAAGAAGGCCAACGAGCTTATGGCCCACTCCTACAGCAAACTGTACGGCCTGCCCACCACAGGACTCCGTTTCTTTACCGTTTACGGTCCCTGGGGACGTCCCGATATGGCACCCATGCTCTTTGCCACAGCCATCAGCAAGGGAGAGCCCATCAAGGTATTCAACAACGGCAACCTGAGCCGCGACTTTACCTATATAGATGATATAGTGGAGGGCACCATCCAGGTAATCGACCATCAGCCCGTAGCAGAGCAATGCCCCAACAACGTTCCCTGGAAGGTATATAATATAGGTTGCTCACAGCCCGTCCAGCTGATGGATTTCATCAATGAGATTGAGAGCGCCCTTGGCGTAGAGGCTAACAAGATATTTCTGCCCATGCAGCAGGGCGATGTGCTTAAGACTTATGCCGATACCTCCAAGCTGGAAAAGGAGTGCGGTTACAAGCCCTCCACCAGCCTTCACGAGGGAATCGGCAAATTCATAGACTGGTTCAAATCCGACCTTAACCCGCTGAAATGACACAAAGGGGTCAGACCCTATTGTGTTATACCGCCGCGGATGTTCTTGTCAAGAAGGCTCTTGACCTGAGCGTTGCCTTTGGTGCTGCCCATAAGGAAGAAGAGTTTGGCAAGGGCGGCCTCGGTAGTCATGTCACCACCCGATACCACACCTGCGTCACGCAGGGCGCAACCCGTAGCGTAAAGGTCCATATTCACCGTACCGGCCAGGCACTGGGTTACGTTGAGCAGTATCTTGCCCATGGCCGATGCCTCCCGCACAATCTGTATGAACCAATCCTTTGATATGGCGTTGCCCGATCCATAGGTCTCTATGATTACGGCACGGGTTTCAGGGCCCAGCAAAATGTTGCGGACCACCTGCGGCGTTATGCCCGGATGCACCTCAAGAATTGATACCCGGGTATCGAGTTCGGTATGTATGATGAGAGGTTTGCCCGTGGCGGGCGCTATCATCTTGCGGTTGTAGCGAATGTCTATTCCGGCAGTTGCCAGAGGCGGATAATTGGGCGAACGGAATGCGTTGAACGATGTGGCATCGGCCTTGGTGCTGCGGTTGCCGCGCAGAAGCTGGGAGTTGAAGAATATGCAGACCTCAGGCACAACGGCGCTGCCGTCAGGATTCTTTGCCACAGCGATCTCGACCGATGAAATCAGGTTCTCCTTGCCATCGGTACGCGGACGCCCCACAGGCAGCTGGCTTCCTGTAAATATCACAGGCTTGGAGAGGTTCTCCAGCATGAAACTAAGGGCCGATGCCGAATAAGCCATGGTATCGGTTCCGTGCAGGATCACGAATCCGTCATACTCATCATAACGGTCACGGATAATCTCAGCCAGACGAATCCACAGCCCGGGTTCAACATCGGACGAATCTATCAGCGGGGAGAATGTATAGTGGTCAATACGGCATGTGAACTTGCTCAGTTCAGGCACGGACTCGATCAGTCCGTCAAAGTCAAACGGGGTGAGCATTCCGCGCTCATCCTCTTTCATGCCTATGGTACCGCCGGTATAAATGAGCAGTACCGATGAACCGCCCTTAGTCATAATCCTTTCAGTAAATTGCTACGCACTCCATCTCCACCAGCCAGCCCGGACGGCAGACGGGAGCCTGAACGATGACGCGGGGACAATCGGGAAAACGGGTGTCAAATATTTTCTTAACAACAGAATAGTCTGCGGCATCCCGCAGATAAACTATCATGGAGCCCACCTGGCCGAATCCGCAACCGGCCTCGGACAACAGGACCCCCACATTCTCAATCATGCGGTTGGTCTGGCTCACGATATCTCCTTCGTAGAGAATCTTGCCTTTATTGTCGATGCTCGCGGTTCCTGAAATGTAAACGTGCTTACGGTCCGGATACTCGACCATAGTTCCGCGCTCAAACCTTACGCCGTACTGCGACGTACGGTTCAGATGGCTTTCGCCGTGAAGATATTTTACCAGAACGCCGGGGCCCGAAACGGCTACGGCATCAAGCATCACTTTATTACGGCAGTCAGCCGTGTGGCCCTCAATGCCGGTACTGGCAATGAAGTGCGTATCTGTCGTGAGTCCGTGACGGTCAAATACGGTGTTCCGGCCATCGACCACACCCTTGTAATTGACATCTATGTTCTGGACAAACAGCCAGGTGCGCATGCAGTTGGTCTCGAGCGTGAGGCCCTGCGATTCCAATCCGGCACTCAGTTCATCAAGCAGCGCTACGGTCTGATGGTAGGAGCCCTCGCTGTCGGACAGACCACCTGTAAACCAATACTCGTCAATGCCTCTTTCGGTCACTTTGTACATCCTCTCCCCTACGCGGCAGATAGCGGCCGACTGACGGCACCAGACCATTGCGGCTATCTTGGTCCCGTTAAGCGGAGCCTGGCCGATGACCGATACAGGGCAGTCAAAACCAAGACGTACGGTAAGCACCGCAGTCTGATTGGCGGGATCGCTCAGGAAGAAACGCATCAGCACGGGAGTGCCATCGGCCTCTACTACATCGTGCAGTTTGAGCAGCAGCACTTCAAGCTGGCTCTCAAACGGCATGAACGCATCGGTAAGGGTCAGGACCGTGAATGATTCCATGGCGAACCCCGCACCCTCTGCGGACCATCTTGCGGTCTGCATCAGAACGTCTTTATCGGTGTATGTAGAGTAAAGCATTGATTCCAATGGATAAATATGCCGCGAATATAGCGTTTTTCGGGGTATAAGCTTTGCCGAATGGCACAAAAAGAATACTTTTGGCATCACGAAAATCAAAAAATCATCATTTATAAGTATGAAAAGAATATTCATTATCGCATCATTGGCACTCTTCTGCGCAACCGTTTCCGCACAGGAAGAAGAGAAAAAAGAGGCTCCTAAGGGTTACCAGTTCACAACAGTTGATTCACTTGGAATAACATCTGTCAAGGATCAGGCCAATTCAGGCACATGCTGGTCATTCTCATCGATAGGTTTCTTTGAGTCAGAGCTGCTCCGTCTGGGCAAGGGCGAGCATGATTTGGCCGAGATGTTCGTAGTCCACAAGACAATGGAGGACCGCGCCAAGGCAGCCGTACGCCTGCACGGAGACATTGAGTTTGCGCAAGGCGGCAGTTTCTATGATGTAGTTTATTGCTGGAAAAACTACGGAATGGTTCCGCAGGAGGTAATGCCCGGCATCATGTACAAGAGCGACCGCATCAACCACACTGAACTTACCGCTGTGGCAAAGGCATACGTGGATGCTTTAGCCAAGAGCAACATTAAGAAACTGAGTGACGTTTGGCAGAAAGGATTCTCCGGAATATACGATGCATACATAGGCGAGTGCCCCGAGAAATTTACTTACAACGGAAAGGAGTACACCCCGCAGTCATACGCTCAGTCACTGGGCCTGAACATGGATGATTACGTATCACTGACATCATTCACCCATCACCCCTTCTACGAGCAGTTCATCATTGAGATACAGGACAACTGGCGCTGGGGTCAGTCATACAACCTGCCGCTTGACGAGTTCATGCAGGTAATGCACACCGCCATCAAGACCGGTTACACATTCGCTTGGGGTGCCGATGTTTCCGAGACCGGATTCCTGCGCTCAAAACCGGCCGTATGCGTAATACCCACCGATGAGGATAAGGAGAACAAGATTCTGCGCGAGCCCGGACAGGAGAAGGAAATCACTCAGGAGATGCGTCAGGAGGGCTATGACAACTGGGAGACCACCGATGACCACGGCATGCAGATATTCGGCATCGCCAAGGACCAGAACGGCAAGGAGTATTTCATGGTAAAGAACTCATGGAACACCACAGCCGGAAACAACGGTATCTGGTATGCCAGCGACGCTTACGTTGCCCTGAAGACCATCAACATCCTGGTTCACAAGGATGCACTGCCCAAGGACATCAAGAAGAAACTGGGTATAAAGTAAACCGATAGAGTGCAGTTGATGACATAAGGCAGGGGCGTTCAGATACGCTCCTGCCTTTATTATTTAAAAATACTCACTAATAATGATAGTCAACTATTGACAAAAAGTAAGGGGTTTCCTATATTTGCAGTTTGGAATAAACCAGTCTTATAAAGAGACTACACTTCAACACTTATGGAAAAAATAAAAAATAACATAAATAATGAACTTCAGATGGAACTATGTGCCCCCCACCCCGGAGATGACAGAGGCAGCCAATGAGTTATCAAAGGCTGTCGGGATAAGTCCCGTACTCTGCCGACTCTTGATTGAGAGAGGCATAAAAGACAAAACCGAAGTACAGAAATTTTTCAACCCGCAACTGAACGAACTGCTTGATCCTTGGCTCATGGACGACATGGACAAGGCGGTAGCACGTATCAACAGCGCCATTGAGCGTGGCGAGCGCATTCTGGTTTACGGTGATTATGACGTTGACGGCACTACAGCCGTAGCGTTGGTTTACAACTTCCTTAAAAGGGATTACGACAATCTGGACTACTATATTCCGGACCGTTACAACGAGGGTTACGGAGTATCGGTACAGGGTGTGGATTACGCCTATGAGACAGGCGTAAAACTGGTTATCGTGCTTGACTGCGGCATCAAGGCCATCCAGGAGATTGCCTATGCCAAGGAGAAAGGCATTGATTTCATAGTATGTGACCACCACGTGCCTGACGACGAACTGCCCCCTGCAGTAGCCATCCTGAACGCCAAGCGGTTTGACTCCACATATCCGTTCAAGCACCTTTCGGGATGCGGTGTAGGGTTCAAGCTGATGCAGGCGTATGCACTTGACAACGGCATTCCTTTCAGCGAGTTGCTGCCCAGTCTGGATCTGGTGGCAGTGAGCACCGCATCGGACATAGTACCTATCATGGGCGAGAACCGTGTCCTCACCCACTATGGTCTGGAACAGCTCAACAGCAATCCGTGCACTGGTTTGAAGGCCATAATACAGGTGTGCAAACTCTCTGACAAGACACTCACCATCAACGACATAGTATTCAAGATAGGACCGCGTCTGAATGCGGCCGGCCGTATGAGCAGCGGCAAGAAGGCCGTTGACCTTATGGTTGAGAAGGACTTTAACCGCGCACTTGAACTGGCCGAGAACATAGACAAGGAGAACGACGACCGCAAGAAGGATGACAAGGAGATGACCGAGGAGGCCAACAACATTGTCACCAACCTTGAGGACGGCGAGAACCGCCACGCCATCGTACTCTATAATGCAGAATGGAAACGCGGCGTGATAGGCATCGTGGCTTCCCGCCTGACCGAGGTGTTCTACAAGCCTGCCGTAGTGCTGACCAAGACCGGCGAACTGGCTACCGGCTCAGCACGTTCAGTATCCGGATTTGACGTATACAAGGCCATTGAAAGCTGCAAGGATCTGCTGGAGAACTTTGGCGGTCACACCTATGCCGCCGGACTCTCACTCAAGGTTGAGAACGTTGAGGAATTCAAACGCCGCTTTGAGGAGTATGTATCGACCCATATCGAACCCGATCAGATAGAGGCATCGATAGATATTGACGCCGATCTGGATTTCAAGGACATCACGCCCAAATTCTTCCGTGACCTCAAGAAATTCCAGCCCTTCGGACCCGACAACAGCAAGCCTGTGTTCCGCACCCGCAATGTCTATGACTACGGCACCAGCAAGGTGGTGGGACGCGGCCATGAGCACATAAAACTGGAACTGATTGACAGCAAGAGCGGCCATCCGCTCAACGGCATAGCATTCGGCCAGAGTTCATACGTAAGCTATATCAAAACCAAGAAATCGTTTGATATCTGCTATACCATCGAGGAAAACAACTTCAAGCAAGGTGACGTATTGCTCCAGATTGAGAGCATCAAACCGAACCTGCCTGAACAAAAAGCCTGACAGGCCGCTATGACCTACCTGGAGATACTCAAGCAATACTGGGGTTACGACAGTTTCCGAGGCATACAGGAGCAGATTATAGAGAGTATCGGCAGTGGCCGTGATACCCTCGGGCTCATGCCTACCGGAGGCGGTAAGAGTATCACGTTCCAGGTGCCGTCACTTGCCATGGACGGCGTGTGTCTGGTAATCACTCCCCTCATTGCACTCATGAAGGATCAGGTGCGCAAACTCCGCGAATACGGAATCAAGGCGGCCGCCATTCACACCGGCATGAAGCGCGATGAGATAATAGCCGTCATGGAGAACTGCATATTCGGCGGTTACAAGTTCCTGTACGTATCACCCGAGCGTCTGTCATCGGACCTTTTCCGCACCAAGCTGCGTCACTTGAAGATATGTCTGCTCACGGTCGATGAATCACACTGCATATCCCAGTGGGGCTACGATTTCCGCCCGTCATATCTTACCATAGCCGATATCCGCAAGGAGTTGCCCGATGTCCCCGTACTGGCACTTACTGCCACCGCAACCCCTCAGGTAACCGATGATATCCAGGACAAACTGGGATTCAGGGAGAAGAACGTAATCAGCATGAGTTTCTTCCGCGAGAACCTCTCATATGTGGTCCGCAAGACTGAGAACAAACTCATGGAACTGAAACACATACTGGACCATGTGCCCGGCTCCGGCATAGTCTACGTACGCAACCGTGCCGCGACCAGGGAGGTGGCCGATTTCATTAATGCCGAGGGCATTCCCGCCACGAACTACCATGCCGGCCTGGACCAGGTGGTCAAGGACGAGCGCCAGCGTGCATGGACCGACAACCGATACCGCGTGGTGGTAGCCACCAACGCATTCGGAATGGGAATTGACAAGCCCGATGTACGCACGGTAATCCATATGGACATACCAAGTTCAATCGAGGCATATTTCCAGGAGGCCGGCCGTGCAGGACGTGACGGACTGCGCTCTTACGCGGTACTGCTCCATACACCGGGCGACAAACGCACCGTCAGCAAGCGCATCAGCGACAACTTCCCCAAGGAGGATTTCATACGTGACGTCTATGAGAAACTGGGCTTCTATTACGAGATGGCAGTCGGTGACGGCTGTGGCTGCACCTTCTCATTCTCATTGGGAGAGTTCTGCAAACATTTCTCACTGCCCGTTCTCCCCACTGACAGTGCACTGCGCATCCTTACCCGTATGGGCTACATAGAGTACGTGGATGAGATGGACTATTCGGCCCGGCTGCTCTTTACCGCGGGACGCGATGACCTGTACCGCATGCATCAGGACAAGGTTACCGACAATGTCATGAACATCATCCTGCGCAACTACAGCGGCATCTTTACCGATTACGCCTACATAGACGAGCCTCTTATCTGCTCGCGTGCAGGCATCGACCGCGAACAGCTCTACACAACGCTCATGAACCTTCAGAGTCAGGGCGTGGTACGTTACGTTCCCGAAAGACGCACCCCCGTGATCATCTGGACACGTGACCGCATAGACACCCACCTGCTGCGTTTTGACCCCGAGGTTTACGCCATGCGCAAGGAGGAGTTCAAAGAGAGGATAGGCGCCATGATGGAATACGTGACACGTGAGACCGGATGCCGCAGCGCCATGCTGCTCAAGTATTTCGGAGAGCATCAGAAAAAGCCCTGCATGTGCTGTGACCTCTGTCAGGAAAAGGTTCAGGGTGAGATAACCCGAGGTGAGCGTGAAGCCATAATGGGTGACATACTGGACACATTCCATGCCAACCCCGACAATCCCCAGAAAGTATACACCCTGCCCTACGACAGGAAGAAAATAGACATTGTCCTGCATTACATGGTCGATGAAGGCCATATCCTGATGCGGGACGGAAAGATTTTTGCTCAAAAATGATTGAAACGGAAAAAATAGAAAACTGCTCCCTGATTGCAGGCCCCTGCAGCGCCGAGTCCCGCACCCAGGTACTGGAATGCGCCGTCAGTCTGGCTAAGCAGGGAGTGAAAGTGTTCCGCGCCGGAGTGTGGAAGCCACGCACCCGTCCGGGCAACTTTGAGGGTGCGGGAGAACCGGCACTTGAGTGGCTCAAGGAGGTAAAAACACAGACAGGCATGAAAGTAACCACCGAGGTTGCCAATGCCCGCCACGTGGAGGCCGCGCTGAAAGCCGGCATTGACATTCTGTGGATAGGTGCACGTACCACAACCAGCCCATTCGCCGTACAGGAGGTGGCCGATGCCCTTCGCGGCACCGACATTCCGGTTCTGGTAAAGAACCCCATCAACGCCGAGTTGGAACTCTGGATAGGTGCATTCGAGCGTCTGGCCGGTGCAGGCATCAAACGCATGGCCGCCATTCACCGCGGATTCAGTTCGTACTACGAGCGTGTTTACAGATACTCTCCGGAGTGGCAGATACCCATTGAACTGCGCCGCCGCATACCCGGTCTGCAGGTAATATGTGACCCAAGTCACATGGCAGGACGCAGTGAAATGGTCCCCCATCTTGCACAGATGGCACTGGATATGAAAACCGACGGACTGTTCATTGAGGTGCATCCCAATCCCAGCCAGGCCTTGAGCGACAATATGCAGCAACTTACCCCTGCTCAGTTCAGTGACATGATGGGAAAACTAGTGTTCCACCGTGAACCTGAACCCGCTGACATAAAGTTCATGGAGCCCTATCGGTCACGGCTGAGTGATATAGACCTGCAGCTCATACAGGACCTTGCAGACCGTTTCCACGTCACCGGCAGCATAGGTGAATACAAGAATTTACACAACCTTGCCATACTCCAGCCCGAACGCTACAATGCCATTTCCGATATACTTACCCAGAAGGGAAAGGAGTTGGGACTGGACGAGGATTTCATCCGTCTGCTTTTTGAGACCATTCATGCCGAGAGCATTCGTTGCCAGATTAACAAAAAGAACACAATATGAATATGAAAAAGAGTCTTTTATTTTTGATGTCAGTCTTAGTACTGACTCTCTCCGCTTGCAAAAGCGAGCCTACCCGTGTAGCCTGCGTAGGCGACAGCATTACCTATGGCCACGGTATCAAAGACCGCGACCACGACACCTACCCCGCCCTTCTGAGCGCAATGCTCGGTGAGAAGTATGATGTCCGCAACTTTGGCGTAAGCGGATCCACCACGATGATGGGTACCGATATGCCTTACATGAACGAGCAGGCATACAAGGACGCCCTGGCATTCAATCCGCAGATCGTTACGATCAAGTTGGGCACAAATGACAGCAAGCCCTACAACTGGAGCGGCAGCGACCATTTCAAGAAGGACCTGAAGACCCTGATCGAGTCATTCCGTGCATTACCTTCAAAACCCGAGATCTGGCTTTGCCTTCCGGTTCCCGCCTACGGTCACGCATGGAGCATCAATGACAGCGTAATATACAACGGCGTCATTCCCTACATCAGGGAGGTGGCCCAGGAGGAGAACATTCCCCTTGTAGACCTCAATACCCCCATGCAGGGAAAGCGTCAGTATTTCCCCGACACCATCCATCCCAACGAGGAGGGCCAGAAACTGCTGGCTCAGCTCATCTTCGATGCAGTGTTCGCCAAGAAAAAGAAATAACCAATAGAACCTTAAAACAATAACATGGATTCAATTCTTAAGATCGAGCACGTGTCCAAGACATATACCGGACACAAGGCTCTTGACGATGTATCAATGGAGATCCCGCGTGGCTCCATCTACGGTTTGCTCGGCCCCAACGGAGCCGGTAAGACCACACTCATCCGTGTGGTCAATCACATGACGATACCAGATTGCGGTAAAGTCTGGTTTGAGGGCCATGAGATAACAGCCGAAGACATATACCAGATAGGTTATATGCCCGAAGAGCGTGGTCTCTACAAGAAGATGAAGGTCGGTGAACAGGCCGTCTTCTTTGCACGCATGCGCGGTATGGGTCGCCAACAGGCTGTACGCAAACTGCACGAGTGGTTTGACCGCCTGGGACTCATCGATTGGTGGGACAAGAAGGTCGAAGACCTGTCAAAGGGTATGGCCCAGAAGGTACAGTTCATAACAACCGTCGTTCATGAGCCCAAGCTGCTCATATTCGATGAGCCGTTCTCCGGTTTTGACCCCATCAATGCCGATTTGCTCAAGCAGGAGATACTGGGTCTGCGTGACCGTGGTGCCACAGTGATTTTCTCAACCCACAACATGGAATCAGTCGAGGAGATCTGCGATGACATCACCCTCATCAACAAATCCCACAACATCCTGTCCGGATCTGTCGAGGAGATACGTCGCAAGGCCGGCGGAAACACCTTCCAGGTACTTTACAGCGGCACCCATGAGGATTTCTGCGCCGCAGTCACCGGCAAGGCCAACCTTATCGGACAGTCAGAGGGCGTGATTGGAGGTTACACCCAGCAGAAGATCCATATCGCATCCGATGACGACGTGCGTGCGGTCATCGGCTCACTCAATGACAGCGTTAACCTGCGTTCTTTCCAGGAGATCATTCCCAGTATGAACGATATATTCATCCGTGCCGTGAACGGTACACTTTAAACAGCTACAACTATGAACAACAAGATAGGTCTTATAGTAGAACGTGAGTTTGCAGAGAGAGTACGCAAAAAATCATTCATCGTAAGTACTCTGCTCACACCGTTGTTTATGATTGCCATGATGGTGCTGCCCAGCGTCATGATGCTCAAGGGTAATTCAGATACCAAGAACGTGGTGGTAATTGACAATTCACCCGAACAGTTTGTAGGCAAACAGCTCACATCGGGCAAGACGGTAGCCTTCAATCTGCTTCCGGAGGGCGAAACTCTGGGCAAAGCACGTATGGAGCATAAGTCGGAATACGGTATTCTGGTTATCGGAAACGACATTCTTGACAATCCCCAGAACCTCCAGCTCATACTTAATGACGCATCATCCATGAGCGTCGAGGAGAATATACAGAGCCAGATTCAGGGAATCCTGCGCACAGAGCGCCTCAAACGCTACGACCTGGAGAACATGGACCAGATCCTGGCCGATGCCAACGTACGCGTAAACAGTCTACAGACACTCAAGAACAACGAGCAGGAGGATGACGATAACATGGAGCGCACATCCACAGCCGCATCATGGGGACTGGGCCTGATTCTGGGCATGCTGCTCTATTTCATCCTGATAGTTTACGGTCAGCAGGTTCTGCAGTCTGTAATTGATGAGAAGCAGACCCGCGTGCTTGACGTCATGGTTACATCTTGCACCCCGTTTGAACTTATGATGGGTAAGATTCTGGGTATCGCCGTAGTTGCTGCCCTCCAGATTGTAATCTGGGCTGTCCTGATTATCGGTGCCAGCGCATTCGTAATGCCGCTCGTAGCCGGTAAGTTGGGAGTGGACACCGCAGCCATTGCAGCAACTGCCGCTTCATCAGGTTCCGAGTTAGCCGGTATCGTAGGTAAATTCACCGATGTAAGTTTCCTGGCCTCCTGGAACTGCTGCTCTATATCGTAGGCGGATTCCTGTTCTATGCATCAATGTATGCAGCCATAGGTTCAGCCGTTGATACCCCGCAGGATGCAGCCCAGTTCAACGGAATCATCATGATGCCGGTAATTATAGCCATAATGGTAATGATGAGCGTAATGAACGATCCCAACTCCGACCTGGTGTTCTGGTGCTCCATCATCCCGTTCACATCACCTATCGTGATGATGGCCCGCATACCTTTCGGCATCCCCACATGGCAGGTTGCAGTATCACTTGTGGTACTCTACATATCATTCGTCGCAATGACATGGGTAGCCGCACGCATATTCCGCGTAGGCGTATTCATGCACGGCAAGAAACCCACCTGGAAAGACTTAGGTGCCTGGATCAAGATGAAATGACACAAAGGGGTCAGACCCCTTTGTGCTATGCCCACCAGTCGCAGGCCGATTTTTCGCCTGCCAGCCAGACTATATCGCCAGTTTTGAAGCGATAGTCTGGCTTGGGATTGGTGGTAACCTGACCGTCGCTCACTACACTTATCACCATGCAGCCGTAAGAGCGCATATCGGTCTCACGCAGAGTCTTGCCCGTGAGCCACGAATCCTCCTTCAGGGTGATGCTCTCCAACTCGAATGCACGCGGTGCCAAGGCATCGGCATCGGTCTCTTCGGGAACATAGACGTTCTCGGTCATATCCTTGCGGAACTCGGCCAGTTGCTCCTTAGTGCCCACAGCCAGCAGTTTGTCCATGGGGAATATCATCTCCTCTCCCTTGGGTATCATAATACTGCGGCTACCGCGAATAATCTTTACAATATTCACTCCCGATTTGTGTCGGAACGGCAGGTCGCGCAGCATCTTGCCGGCGTATAGTGAATCGGCCGATATGGTTATCATGTCGGTCTTTACGTTGTAGCGTGACATCTTGTCGCTGACCGATGAGGTGACGGGAGCCATTCGGCGCTGACGCTGCTCCTTCTCGTTCAGGTTGGCCATGAAACGGTCCTCGACAATGGTGAACTTGCTTATTGAACGGCGGCCGATGAAGAAGAACGCCACACCCGATACCAGAATCAGCAGGAATGTCCAGAAAGCAAGGTCAAAGTGAGTGGCTATGACACTCAGGACAAATCCCATGGCAATCAGTATTCGCAGCAAAGCCAGCGATATTACCGGCCAGATATTGGCCTGCCTTGCCTTGATGAGTTTGATCGATGAGCGGTTTATGTCATCGCCCGAGATGGCTATTCCCACCAGGAACGGTGACATGACCACAAGCGTCGTCACCACGCTGATAAGGTTGCGAACAAAAGGCGAAAGGCTATCCAGACGGCTTATTATGTACTTGTCCAGGAATATGTGCGAGCCCAGGTCAATGGCAATCAGGATTACTCCATAAAGCAGTACTCTCAGGGCCAGGTTCTTGATAAGGCGTTTCCACTCGTTCTGGGCGGCTGCAGTATTGTTGCGGTCCTGAGTTGAGAATGAGTTTATCCTGTCTACAAACTGCTCCGGCAGTTTCTTTATCAGGAACTCATATGCAGGAGTGCCCGCCTTAATCATATAAGGTGTAGTGAAGGTAGTTATGACCGATACCGTGATTATGACAGGATAGATAAAGTCACGCATCACACCCAGTGATACGCCCAGACCGGCAATGATGAACGAGAATTCACCCAACTGTGCCAGACTGAAACCGGCGTGTACCGCGTTGTCCAGTCCCTGACCTGCCAGAACCGCGCCTGACGTGGAGAAAAACAGTATTCCCGCCATTACCGTAATGGTCAGGACAAGAATCGTCCCCCAGTGCTCCGCAATCACATGCGGATCTACCATCATACCTACCGACACAAAGAATATGGCTCCGAACAGGTCCTTGATACCCTTGGTAAGATGCATTATATGCTCACTCTCAAGAGTTTCGGCCAGGATGGAACCCATCACGAATGCGCCCAGAGCCTCGGAGAATCCGGCCAGACTGGCCAGCGTCACCATCACGAAACAGAGTCCCAGACTTACCAGAAGCAGTATCTCGTCATTCAGGTATTTATGGGCTTTCTTAAGTATGGTGGGAATCATGTAGATACCCACAAGGAACCAGAGTATAAGGAAGAACACCAGTTTGGCTAGACCCATGAGCATCTCTCCGCCTGCGAATTTATTTGACACGGCCATAGTGGAGAGCAGCACCATGAGCACCACGGCTATCAGGTCCTCAAACACCAGGGCACCGAACACCAGCGGAGCGAACGGACGGTCCTTGTAACCCAGATCATCATAAGCCTTGATGATGATAGTGGTCGATGACATGGAGAGCATACCGCCCAGGAATATGGATTCCATATTGCTCCACCCTATGGCCTCACCCACCAGGAATCCAAGTATGAACATACCCAGGCACTGGGTCATTGCTGTAATCAGGGCACTGCTGCCCACCTTGATGAGTTTCTTGAAACTGAACTCCAGTCCCAATGCGAACAATAGGAATATGATACCTATATCGGACCATTCCTTTACCTGAACGGTGCTGGTAACCGTAGGGAACAGACCCATATGCGGTCCCACCAGGAAACCGGCCACAATATAGCCAAGTATGAGCGGTTGTTTGAGTGCTTTTGATATGATGGTAAAGACTCCGGCCGAAATCAGTATCAGCGCAAGGTCCTTTACAAGATTGGCTTCTTCCATAATCCTTATGTTTATCAATACAAAATTACTACTTTGAGTAGAGAGTCAATAACAAAAAAATAATAAATTTGTAGTCCGATACGGTGATGCAGCCACCCGCGGTGACTGCATAGAGGGAATCCGGTGAAAATCCGGAACAGTGCCCGCTACTGTAAAGTCCACCATATCCCGGAGATATCTGTTTGCCACTGCTTAATAAAAGGACGGGCGGGAAGGCACTCCAGGGAGGGACCAAGTCAGGAAACCTGCCGCATCAATTATTTATGGACAACGGTTCCGGGACAGAACCAGTCCGCACTTTTTTATTTCTTGAATGGTAATGCTTAAGAAACTGATTCTGTCAGTGTTTGCATTTGTCGCCATGCCCGTATGCGCACAGGTTACATTGGGCGGCATAGTTATTGACTCTGAGACCGGCAAGCCGGTACAAGGGGCGAATATCCGCGTGGAGCATAGTCTGAGCGGTACATCGGCCAACAGTAAGGGAGAATTCTCAATAACCAACCTCCCACAGCAGGAGAGTTACAAACTCAGTGTCACCCATGTATCATATCTGCCTGTAACAGTAACTACCGCAGCGGACAACAGCATAATCATCAAGATGCAGGAGAGTTACATCAACCAGGGGCAGGTGGTGGTTACCGGAACCGGAACGCACCGCCGTATGACCAACTCTCCGGTACCCATCCAGGTAATCACCGCCAAGGATATTGAGAATGCGGGAGCCACGTCACTTGAGGATGCCCTGACCCGACTGTCTCCCAATATCACCACCATGACCAACGGCATGGGCACGTTCCTGAACCTGAACGGTATGAGCCAGGACTACATGATAATCCTGGAGAACGGCCATCGTCTGGGCGGCGACGAGCGTATGGCACGCATCAGCACAGGCAACATCAAACGCATTGAAATTCAGAGCGGTGCAGCATCGGCCCTGTACGGAAGCGAGGCTATAGGCGGTGTAATAAACATAATAACCGATGACTCCAAGAACGGAATAGGTGCATCAAGTTACACCCACTACACCAGCCACGGCCGTTTTACTCAGACTGTCGATGCCGATGTATCGCAGGGCCGTCTGTCATCATACACCACGTACCAGCGCAAGGAGGCCGATAACTGGCAGGTAAACGACATTGACGAAGAGGGCAACAAGACCGGACGCCCTATGTCTATGGGCTACCGTTCCGATAACCTGAGCCAGCGTTTCACCTATGCCGTAACAGACAAGCTTAACCTATCGGTGCGCGGCAACTACAACGACTATGAGACCCGCCGTCCCGAGAGCGCCACATACTTCAAGAAAAGCGGCGGCGACTTCAAGGAGACCCAAGCCTACACCTACAACATGTCGCACCATACCTGGCTGTACGGTCTGAGCGCAGATTACATGATCAGCTCAGCTGCCTATTTCGAGGCCGATTTCTACAGTGACAACTTCAGGTCGTCATACAGGTATTTCAGCAAGAGCGGATCATTCCTGCCCGGTGATGAACAGGTACGCAAAGAGACCGCCTACTATGACGGGACCCTTAAAGGTATATTCAAGCCCAATGATATGAACAAGCTTTCGGTCGGTATGGAGTATATCAACGAACAGCTTGACAGTGAATCGGACAACATCAGGAGTGAGAGTATGTTCACCGCTGCCGCTTTTGTGCAGGATGAACTCTCCCTTACTGATGACATTCAGGCTGTGGCCGGCGTCCGTTACCTCTACAACGGTAATTTCAGGAGCCATGCCACACCTAATGTATCACTTATGTACAAGCCCGGCAATTTCAGGTTCCGCGCAGCCTGGTCGTCCGGATACCGCGCTCCCACTCTGAGTCAGATCTATGCCACCGACCAGGCCAAGAGCACCAGCCGTGCCACGGTGGGCAATCCCGCGCTCAAGCCTGAGAAGAGCACGTCGGCTTCACTCAATGCCGAGTTCTCAAACCAGCGTCTTTCAGTTTCTGTAACCGGAATGGTAAACAACGTGACCGATATGATCAACTACCGTGTACTGAGTGATGCGGAGATATCGGCCATGGGATACGATGACCTTCATGCCCAGTTCAGCACCATACGCCAGCGCAGCAACATTGATGAGGCTCACATAAAGAGCCTGAGCGCCAATGCCAATGTCTATGTAGGAGCCGGATTCACCCTGGGAGGCGGATACATACTGACTGACTCCAAGGCCATAAGTGACGGCAAGGAGACTCCGGTTGACAAGAGCGTAAAGCACAGCGGTAATGTAAACGCCCGCTGGGACCACAACTGGGGAGACTACCATATGAACATAAACCTGAACGGTCACATACAGAGTGAACGCTGGTCAAGCACCTACGGATATGCTCCGGGATACAGCCAGTGGGACCTGAACACCACCCATACGTTCTATGTGGAGGATTTCATCCTGGAGCCGGGTCTGGGTATTGAGAACATCTTCAATGAGCGCGATACACGTCCGTGGAACAGTAACTTCTCGACCATAAGTCCGGGTCGTGCCGTTTATGTAAGCCTGGCCCTTAAATTCCGCAAGTAAATGAGAAAGAGCCTCGTCATATTACCCATCCTGTTCTGTGCTCCGCTTCTGGCGCAGACCGATGACCTTTCCCGGCAACTTGACGAGGTTGTGGTAACCGCCACAGGCACACCCCATACGCTTAAGGATGTCCCGGTCCAGACCGAGATTATCTCACGCAAGCAGATTGAGCAGCTGGGAGCCGCATCGTTTGAGGATATACTGTCACAGCTCAGCGCCGGTTTTGATTTCAATGCCGGCGATATGGGCAGCCAGATGACCCTTAACGGACTGGGCAACAACTACATCCTGATAATGATTGACGGCAAGCGTCTGAACGGTGACAACGGCGGCGAGAATGATCTGGGCCGCATAGACCCGCACAACATAGACCATATTGAGATTGTAAAGGGAGCAGGCAGCGCACTTTACGGCAGCGATGCCATGGCCGGCGTAATAAACGTCATAACCCGCCGTCACGATGACCAGGCTCTCTATCTGGAGAACACCACCCGCGGCGGATCATACATGGATTTGCGCCAGCATAACAGCATAGGGTTCAGTGTGGGCAAGTTCACATCGCTCACCACATTCCAGATGCAGCACACCGACGGCTGGCAGAACACAGCCGAGGAGGACCCTGCACAGACCGAGTATCACATATTTGATTCGCGCAACAAGACGGTCAATATGTACACCAACGGTCAGATAGGCCAGCGTATCACCTACACCCCATCGGACTGGCTCTCCTTTGAGGCCGACGGATACCTGTACCGTAAGCGCATATTCCGCCCCACCAACGGACGGCATCCGTCATGTGACGTAAACACGTTCGATATGAAATACCGTGATGCCGGCGCTTCGCTGGGATCGGAATACAAGCTTAAAGGAACTGACCGCATCACGCTGGATGTAAGCTGGGACCGCCACGCCTACTACTATCACTACACGGATACCACTCTTGAGGAGGGTTATGATCCCAACGGCAACTATACCCCCTATTTCCCATATTTCCCGGATCAGGAACATCTGCAGAGTGACCAGCAGCGCACCATGGCCGAGCTCAAGGGCGTTTTCAGCCTGCCTTGGGGTAATTTGCTCAGTGCCGGTGCCGAGTACCGCTTTGATTACCTGCGTGCCCCCATGCGCGTAAAGGGAGGACGGGCCGATGACTGGACCACAGCACTTTACCTGCAGGATGAATATACCGGAGTAAACTGGCTCAATGTGACCGCCGGAATACGCCTTATTGAGAACAAGTCGTTCGGATTCCACGCCACGCCCAAGATAAGCGCCATGTTCAAGGTGGCCGACCTGCGCATTCGCACCGGCTGGAGCCGCGGATTCAAATCGCCCACCCCCAAGGAGCAGGGTTACCACTATCTTCGCACCATGGGTGCCTCCACATTCTTCTACATGGGCAACCCGGACCTCAAGCCCCAGACATCCGATTACCTGTCGGCTGGCATTGAATTCAGCCGCGCCGGGTTCTCGGCATCGGTTACGGGATACTACAATGAGCTCTACAACATGATTACCCTGGTAAATGTGCCGCTCAGCCAGATTCCTGCCGGCCAGGCTCCCGAGTATATGGGTGACGGAAGCGGTCAGGTTACCCCGCGCATGTACATGAATATGGAGGATGCACGCACCATGGGTGTTGACGCATCGCTGACCTGGCGCATCACGTCCGATATAACCCTGGGCGGATCATACAGCTGGCTGGACACCAAGGCGCATGTTTATGACACCAAGCACAGCCGGCTCAACGAGGTGACCATTGACGGTATGGCCCACCACAAGGGCAATCTGTACGGAACCTGGCAGCACCGCTACAATGATGCCTACCGTTTGGGCATCGGCCTTTACGGACGCGCCAGCAGCACACGCTACTATCAGAACAACGGCAACGGCAAGCCCTATCAGATATGGAAACTCACCACCACCCATGACCTGGGACGCGGCAAGGACGGAATGACATGGCGTCTGGAAGCCGGTATTGACAACATACTTGATTATAAGGAGACTACTCCTCACGGACTGCATTACGGTACCACTAGCCCCGGACGGACTTTCTACTGCACTCTGAGTCTTAAGTTCTCAAAGGGCCGCAAGATGAATACCAAGGATGTGGAAAAGGGGAGTTTGGATGATGATGACTGATTTAAATATTACTTGTTTAACCTTTTTATTAAACTAAAAAAAATGAAGAAAATCAGATTTATTCTGGCCGCTATGGTAGCCATAGCAGGTTTCAGCTTTGTAAGCTGCGACAAGGACTCCACCGAGGAGGCAACCAAGAACAACTACACCCGTTATCAGGATGCAGTAGATGCACAGATCAACAAGAAGAATGACAGCGCCATCCTTCTGGTTGCATTCGGATCAACCTGGGAGCAGGCATTCGGTGCTTTTGATGAGACAATTGATGCCTACAAGAAGGCTTTCCCAAAATCAGACATTTATCTGAGCTACAGCTCAGCTATCTGCATCAACCGTGCAGCTGCCGGTGAGAACGGCGTTTCACGTAACTACTACGCTCCCAACTTCTGGCTCCACGGACTGGGTGCCAAGCAGTACAAGGAGATTACCGTTCAGTCACTGCAGGTTATCCCCGGTGAGGAGTTCTCACGCGTAGTAAACTACATCAAGGACTTTGCCAACAACAGCCTGGGTGACCTGGATGACAAGTATCTGAGCGAGGTTACAATCAAGCTGGGTATGCCTCTGCTGGCAGCCGAGGAGGATGTAGTAACCACAGCAAGGGTTCTTAACAACATTTACCAGGATTCTGTTGCCAACGGCGTGGTTGCTTTCATGGGTCACGGAAACCCCGACAGCTATGACACTTACAAGGCCAACATCCGTTACAACCAGCTTGAGGAGGAACTCCAGAAACTCAACCCCAACTACTTTGTAGGTACCGTTGATGCTCCCGAGAACTATAAGGTTCAGGTTCTGGAGCGCATGAAGGAGGCTGGTATCAACAGCGGTAAGGTTTATCTGCACCCGCTTATGTCAATTGCCGGTGACCACGCTCACAACGATATGGCCGGTGACGACGGTGAGGATATGAATCCCGCAGAGTATGAGTACAACGATGAGGGTGAGATCGAGGACCTGAGCTGGAAGTGCTTCTTTGCCCAGAACGAATACGAGTGCAACGATGAGACCATGATCACTAAGGGTCTGCTTGAGCTTGAGACCGTACGTAACCTTTGGGTTGAGCACACAAGAGGTGCCGAGACTCTTGAGGATTATTACCACAGCATGTTCCCCGAGGAATAATAAACTGTTATGAAAAGACTGGCTCTCATTATCTGTCTGACTGCAGGCATTCTGCTGGTTGCAGGCTGCAAAAACCGTTCCGCAGGTTCGCGTGCGGGCATCGGCCATGCCGACAGTACAACCGTCAAGTATGCTCAGGGCTTTACCCTGACATACCTGGGCGACATACGTCTGATTGACCTGCAGGACCCGCAGAGAGAGGAGAGCCAGTCTTTCCATTATGCTCTTGTTCCCCGCAATGGGAGCACACAGGAAATACCGGATGGTTACACCCCCGTTCCTGTACCCATCAATAAGGTTATCTGCATGACATCTCTGCAACTCTCCAGTTTCATAAAACTGGGGGAACTTGACGCAGTGGTGGGCATAACCAGCACCCGGCATCTCTTCAATGAGGAGATGAACCGTCGTCTGGAGGATGGCCGAACGCACAAGATAGGCATTGAGGGAAATTTTGACAATGAGGTCATAATGGCCGTCAATCCCGATATCATACTCATTTCGCCGTTCAAGCGCGGCGGATATGAGGCACTAAAGAACGTTGACATAACACTTGTGCCCCATCTGGGCTACAAGGAGACCACTCCGCTGGGACAGGCCGAGTGGATAAAGTTTGCCGGCATGCTGCTGGGCTGTGAGGAGAAGGCCGACAGCATATTCCGCGGCATCGAGGAGCGTTATCTGGCACTCACAAAACTTACCGGAAATGTGACCAGCCGGCCGGTGGTATTCAGCGGTGAACTCCAGGGCGGCAACTGGTATGCAGTGGGCGGTCAGAGTTTCCTGGCACAGATTTTCAAGGATGCCGGCGGAGACTATTTCCTTAAAGATGACCCCCACTCAGGCGGATTCACCATGGATTATGAGGTGGTTTACAGCCAGGCTGCCAATGCTGACTACTGGCGCATAGTAAACAGTTACCAGGGTGACTATTCGTATCAGGTGCTGGCCGATGACGACACCCGCTATACCGATTTCAAGGCATGGAAGCAGCATGGAGTCATCTATTGCAACATGAGCAAGACTCCGTTCTACGAGAGCATGCCCATGGAGCCGGAACTTGTACTGAGTGATTTCATCAAGGTGTTCCACCCCGAACTCCTGCCTGATTACACTCCTCATTATTACCGACTTCTCAAATAGAATTAGTATCTTAGCGGTTCTATGAAGCGCTCCGTCATACCTAATATGCTGATCATCACGGCACTGATTATGGTGCTGTTTTTGCTCAATGTAGCCCTGGGCTCAGTGAGCATCCCTACCCGTGCAGCATGGAACATACTTTGGGGCGCATCGGACCAGGATCCCATCTGGACCAACATCATTCTTAAATCAAGAGTTCCGCAAACTCTTGTGGCCATAGTGGCCGGCGCAGGTCTGGCCATCAGCGGTCTGCATATGCAGACTGTTTTCCGCAACCCTCTGGCAGGACCGTCGGTACTGGGTATCTGCTCAGGTGCCAGTCTGGGTGTTGCATTCGTAGTACTGCTTTCGGGCAGCATAGGCGGCGTTGCACTGAGCCGTCTGGGATTTGCCGGTGACCTGGCAATGACGGTAGGCGCCATAGCGGGTGCCCTTGCCGTGATGGCACTCATTGTCTATGTGTCACAGCGAGTAAAAGGCAACGTGACACTGCTTATCATAGGTGTTATGATAGGTTATGTGGCCAACGCCATCATCGGTGTACTCAAATACTTCAGCGTCGAGGAGGATATCCGCGCATATGTGGTATGGGGCCTGGGCAGTTTCAGCCGCGTATCGGGCAATCAGATGACACTTTTTGTCACTATGATGTGCATACTGCTGCCGCTCTCTTTCTTACTTACCAAGACACTTAATCTGCTCCTTTTGGGCGACCAGTACGCCCGCAACCTGGGGCTTGACATAAAACGCGCACGCCTGCTGGTAATCAGTTACTCGGGTATTCTGGTGGCTGTGGTTACCGCTTACTGCGGACCCATCAACTTCCTGGGTCTGGCAGTTCCGCATCTGTGCCGCGCCGTTTTCCGCACATCGGACCACCGCATACTTACTCCCGCCTGCGTTCTTATGGGTGCACTATTTGCATTGGCCTGCAGCCTGATAGCCCGAATGCCGGGTATAGAGGGCGCTCTGCCGGTCAACTCCGTTACCGCACTTGTAGGCGCTCCCATAGTGATATCGGTCCTGTTCCGTCGTCGTAAAGAAGATACTGCCGAATAATATGAAACAGCCCACCATTCAGATAGAGTCCCTGAGCACGGGATACCGTGGCAAGAACAACGTGACCGTTGTTGCCCGCGACATCAACGCTACCATACACGGAGGTGAACTTACCTGCCTGCTTGGCCCCAACGGTGCCGGTAAATCTACCCTTTTGCGTACCCTGTCGGCTTTCCTGCCGCCTGTGGAGGGCACAATCACCATAATGGGCCGTAACCTCAAGGACTACTCTGACAAGGAGTTGGCAAAGACTATCGGCGTGGTACTGACTGAGAAGACTGATCTGCGCAACATGACCGTTGAGGACCTGATAGGTCTGGGCCGAAGCCCTTACACCGGGTTCTGGGGCACGCTGCATGAGGATGACCGCCGTGTAGTGGCCCAGGCTATAGAGATGGTGGGAATTGAGCCTCTGAAAGACCGCATGATACAGACCCTGAGCGACGGCGAGCGTCAGAAGGTCATGATTGCCAAGGCTCTGGCCCAGCAGACTCCCGTGATATTCCTTGACGAGCCCACTGCGTTCCTGGATTTCCCCAGCAAAGTGGAGATAATGCAGTTGCTGCATACCCTGTCACGAACCACAGGCAAGACCATATTCCTCTCTACCCATGACCTTGAACTGGCTCTGCAGATTGCCGATACCATCTGGCTCATGGACAAGGAAAAAGGCGTTATGATAGGCACCCCTCAGCAGTTGGCCGGCAACGGGTCTCTTAACGATTTCTTCTCACAGAGAGGAATTGAATTCAACATACATGATGTGGACGGTTCGCTCTGCATAATCCCCAAATTGACACATTAGGGTCAGACCCCTTTGTGTCATTTTTCAAGAAAAATGAAGAACGGAAAGATATATGTGGCCGGTATAGGACCGGGAAATGAGGCCGATGTCACACCGGCTGTAGCCCAGGCATTGTGCAGCAGCGATGTGGTTGTGGGATACAAGTACTATTTCAGATTTGTGGAGCAATATCTGAACCCCGGGACAGAGTGCGTTGATACCGGAATGAAACGTGAGCGTGACCGCGCACAGCAGGCCTTTGAACTTGCAGAACAGGGAAAGACCGTATGTGTTATCAGCTCAGGTGACAGCGGCATTTACGGTATGGCTCCGCTCATCTGGGAGATGAAACGTGAGCGTAACAGCATTATTGAAATAGAAGTACTGCCCGGAATCAGTGCTTTCCAGAAAGCTGCTTCACTGCTTGGTGCTCCCATAGGCCATGATTTCTGCATCATATCTTTATCAGACCTGATGACTCCCTGGGAGCTTATTGAGAAACGTATCATCGCCGCAGCCCAGGCCGATTTCGTGACCGCCATATATAACCCCAAGAGCAACGAACGCTACTGGCAGCTCTATCGCCTTAAAGAACTGTTCCTTAAGGAGCGTTCATTCGATACGCCCGTTGGCTATGTACGGCAAGCGGGTCGGCCCGAACAGGAAGTGACTGTGACCACTTTGGCCGAGTTCGACCCAGAAGCGGTGGACATGTTCACCGTCATCCTCATCGGCAACAGTCAATCCTACGAATGGAACGGCAAGATGATCACACCTCGTGGCTATTATCGAGAGGCACAAGAAGGCTCAGAGAAAAAGGGACAGTTGATTATGATGGAGTCCTTCCGCACCATTGAGGGTGAGCTAAAACGCCAAGACTATCCGCTCGATCACAAGTGGGCACTCCTTCA
>CAJOJD010000012.1:0-39760 GCA_905234745.1 uncultured Bacteroidaceae bacterium
GGTGTTACGTTATCAAGAGCCTTCTTCCAAATCTCAAGTGCAGACATCTCCTCATTGGGAAGTTTTGCCTTTACCTTGTCAAGACTCTCGTAGAAAATCTCGAATGAAATGTTCTTCTTGCCATCATACATGAGATGGTTCACGAACTTGGTTACTGCAACGTCGCCGAATACGGGATCCGGAAGGATGACGTGCTTTCTCGGTTTTGCTTTTCTCATTTTAAATCTGTTGTTTTGTTCGGGTTGTCATTTTGATTCTTCAACATCCACGCTTGGACATTTACTCAACCTCAATCTAACCAAAACTGTTAATGATTACTTCTTTGCTGCTTTAGGACGTTTTGCACCATACTTGGAACGTCTCTGGAGACGACCGTTAACGCCGGCGGTATCAAGAGTACCGCGGATGATGTGGTAACGTACACCGGGGAGATCCTTTACACGACCGCCGCGTACAAGCACGATTGAGTGCTCCTGCAGGTTGTGACCCTCACCGGGGATGTAGGAGTTAACCTCCTTCTGGTTGGTAAGACGGACACGTGCAACCTTTCTCATGGCTGAGTTAGGCTTCTTAGGTGTCGTTGTGTAAACTCTTACGCAAACGCCTCTTCTCTGAGGGCAGGAATCCAGGGCCGGAGACTTACTCTTGTCCTCCAGGACCTGACGTCCTTTGCGTACTAACTGCTGAATTGTTGGCATGTTTGTTTGTTTTTAATTATTATATATTAAATAGTAAATCCAGAATTTTTGGCGTGCAAAGATACGGCTATTATTTTATAACACAAGCGAAAACTCATAGTTTTTGAACTTTTAACGGCAAAAAAGGCATAAAAAAGGGCAGACATCCAAAAATGTCCGCCCCAAACCGGTTCCGAAAGCCCGTGTTTCAGGCCTCTCCGTGGAAGTCGGAAATGGGAGGCATGTAAGTTCCCTTCTGAGCTTTCATCTCAATGGTCCCGAAGGCGTTCTCATACTTGGCCACGTTATCCTGAAGAGCCATCAGAAGACGCTTTGCATGCTCAGGCGACATGATGACGCGGGACTTGACCTGAGCCTTTGCCATTCCGGGAAGAATGCTTATAAAATCCATCACGAACTCCGACGAGGAATGAGTGATCATCGCAAGGTTGGAATAAACCCCCTGAGCCGTCTCTTCCTTGAGTTCAATCTGCAGTTGTTTCTGTCCGTTTCCGTTCTGTTCCATATTTTGAATCGTTATCGTTAAAATCGGCCGTATCTTTGTACTAAGATAGTACAATTTGATCAAAGCAGCAAGTTCAGTCGATTAAAAATAATAAAATTTCCTTACATATACTGCATCAGCTCCGACATATTTCTTTTTTATTATTTAAAGATAATCCGGAATAATTGTTCTCGTTTGTCGACTAATTGCTATATTTGCCTTTCCCTGTTCTTACACTTTTTAAGAACAGGCCAACATAGCATTACATAATCATTTAATAGCAATATTATGAGTAATTACAAAGAGACAGGCAGCAAAGCCTATCTGTATGGAATCTGCGCAGTAGCCGTAATCGGCGGTCTGCTGTTCGGATATGACACCGCTGTCATTTCCGGTGCCGAGCAGGCATTGCAGAAATTCTTCGCCAGCGGACTTGGAGATTTTTACACAACCGGCCTTCACGGATTTGTTGTTTCTTCAGCACTGATCGGATGTATCATCGGAGGACTGATTTCAGGTTTTATGGCAACCCACCTGGGCCGCCGAAACGCACTTATCCTGGCATCGGTATTCTTCTTCCTGTCAGCACTTGGAAGTTACATGCCGGAGTTCCTTTTCCGTCCCAATTTTGAGTTCTATCAGCCCGGAGAGGCCACGAAGGGACTTATGTGGGCTTTCATCCTTTACAGAATACTGGGTGGTATCGGAGTTGGTATGGCATCGGCCATCTGCCCTATGTATATAGCTGAGGTGGCACCCGCACAGATACGCGGAACACTTGTTTCATGCAACCAGTTCGCCATCATTTTCGGTCAGTTGGTAGTATACGCCATCAACACTCTTATCCGCAGTGGTTTGGCCGATACACCCGAGCTGATCCAGGCCGCAATGGTCAACATCGGATGGCGTAGGATGTTCGTAAGCGAGGCCTTCCCGGCAGGCGCATTCGGACTGCTTCTGCTGCTTGTTCCCAAAACCCCGCGTTACCTTGTCATGCGTGGCAACACACAGAAGGCTATGGCCGTTCTTACCCGCATCAACGGTGAGGGTCGTGCACAGCAGATCCTTCAGGAGATCAAGGATACCCTGGTTGAAAAGAAAGAGAGCCTCTTCTCTTACGGTATTCTGGTCATCATAGTAGGTGTCCTGCTCTCATTCTTCCAGCAGGCTGTAGGTATCAACGTCGTATTGTACTACGCACCCCGCATATTCCAGAACATGGGTTCAAGCGGTGACGCTGCAATGATACAGACCGTTGTAATGGGTGTTGTCAATATCCTGTTCACCGTAGTAGCCATCCTGACAGTCGACAAGTGGGGCCGCAGACCTCTGCTTATCGTAGGTTCCATAGGCATGGCCATAGGCATGATAGCCCTGAGCATCCTGTCATTCTGCGATGTGATCGGAGTTGCCGCTCTGGTATTCATCATAATCTACACCGCTTCATTCATGATGTCATGGGGTCCCATCTGCTGGGTTCTCATATCTGAGATATTCCCCAACACCATTCGTGGCAATGCAGTGGCAATTGCCGTAGCCGCACAGTGGATTTCAAACTACGTGATATCATCCACATTCCCCTCACTCTGCGAGTGGAGCATCGGCGGTACATATCTCATCTACGCCGGATTCTCAATTCTCTCGGCTCTGTTCGTACTGAAGCTTGTTCCCGAGACCAAGGGCAAGACTCTGGAGGAGATGAGCGCTCTATGGCGTGGTAAGATGAAAAAGTGACTTGGTCACTTTTTCATCTTGACGTTGGCCTTGGCATTGGCGTTGGCCTTTTAGCGGTTCTACGAACCGAATGTAAACAAAAAGAGAATGGCGGATCAACTCCGTCATTCTCTTTATTATTACGCTCGCGTCATCCAGCCAAAGCCAACGCCAAAGCCAACGCCAAAGCCAACGCCAAAGCCAACGCCAAAGTTATTTCACAACGCCCTGCTTGATCAGGTATTCCGCTATCTGAACCGCATTCAGGGCGGCGCCCTTGCGGATCTGGTCACCAACGATCCAGAAGCACATTACATTGGGATTTGCTATGTCCTTGCGGATACGTCCAACATATACGGGATCGGTACCGGCCAGGAACAGAGGCATAGGATACTCTTTCTTTGAAGGATCATCCATCAGCACAAGGCCCTCACCGTTCTTTACAGCCTCACGGAAAGCCTCAACTGATACAGGCTGCTCGGTCTCTGCCCAAATGGCCTCAGAATGGCAGCGCAGAGCAGGAACGCGTACACATGTGGCACTGCACTTGATGTCGTTATGGAACATCTTGCGTGTCTCATAGAACATCTTCTCCTCCTCCTTGGTATATCCGCTATCCTTGAATACATCGATATGGGGAATCAGGTTGAAAGCAAGCTGATAAGCGAACTTGTTCACTGTAACCTCCTCGCCTGCCAGAGCCTGACGGTACTGCTCCTCTAGTTCCTTCATTGCGGCAGCGCCTGCGCCACTGGCAGCCTGATATGTAGACACCTGAACGTTCTTTACGGGTGAAAGGTCATTGAGAACCTTAAGAGCCACAATCATCATGATTGTCGAGCAGTTAGGATTGGCAATGATGCCTTTGGGACGTACCAGTGCATCCTCGGGGTTAACCTCGGGAACTACAAGAGGAACCTGCGGGTCCATACGGAAGGCACTTGAGTTGTCTATCATGATTGCGCCGTACTTGGTTATGGTCTCGGCAAACTCCTCGGATGTACCGCCACCGGCCGATACGAATGCAATGTCTATACCCTTGAAATCATCATTATGCTGCAGAAGCTTGACCTGAATCTTCTTACCGCCATAGGTATAATAAGATCCGGCACTACGGGATGACCCGAACAAAACCAACTCATCGAGCGGGAAATTACGCTCTTCCAGCACACGCAGGAACTCCTGTCCTACAGCACCGCTGGCTCCAACAATTGCTACTCGCATAGGATAATTTTGTTATAGTTTGAATAATTTGGCCGCAAAATTAGTGTTTTAAGCGCAAAAATGACATCATAAAAAGCATAAAAACTCAAAATATTAGCTCGGAATCGGCCAAAACTGTATATTTTTGCATCATAAATAAAAACAGAAAATGATAGAACTGGATAGCATAACCCGGAGTTTCGGTTCACTTAAGGTACTTAAGGGAATAAGCCTGAATATTGATAGAGGTGAAGTGGTGAGCATTACCGGCCCGAGCGGAGCCGGAAAGACCACCCTGCTCCAGATTATGGGTTCACTGGACAAACCGGACGGTGGACGCGTGCTCTACGACGGACAGGACATAACCCGCATGAGCGAGAAAGAGATATCGGCCTTCCGCAACAAACATATAGGATTCGTATTCCAGTTCCATCAGTTACTGCCCGAATTCACGGCACAGGAAAACATAACCATACCCATGCTGATAGCAGGACAGGGAATGCGTCAGGCAAATGCCAGAGCAAAGGAACTCCTGGAATTGCTGGGACTGGCTGACAGGGCCGATCATAAACCGTCAGAACTGTCGGGAGGTGAGAAGCAGAGAATAGCCGTAGCACGTGCCCTTGCCAACCAGCCGGATGTAATACTGGCCGATGAGCCATCGGGCAGTCTGGACACCAAGAACAAGGAAGAATTGCACAAGCTGTTTTTCAGTCTCAGAGACCAGTTGGGGCAGACATTCGTGATTGTGACCCATGACGAGTCACTTGCCGCCATGACAGACCGCACGATACGTCTGCTTGACGGCTCTATCCTAAAGTGATCATTACCACTTGCGGAAACGCAAGACGGTCTTCTTTCCCGACAGGACCATACGCTGGCGGTCGGGATATTCAATCCTGAACACAGATACCACACTGTCCAGGCCACAATCCTGAAGTGGGCCTTTAAGGGCTGGATTGTTATATATTGAATAATCCAGTTTTATGGAGTCACCAGTCTCTGTGGTGATTCCGTGTTGCTGAGATAGTCCGGGAGCCTCAATCAGCACTATGTGACGGGCAAATCCGAACATAATATCATCAACATCCTTATACTCGCATGGAGTACCCTGAAAATTGACTCCGTCCCTGTACTCTATCCTATCAAGGCGCCAGTAGAAATCAAGGTCATCGTTGGGGAAAGCTTTCTCCATGCATCCCGAGAAAACGGCCGTTGCCAGCAGTGAGAGCACCGACAGAACAGTTATGTATACCTTTCTTTTCATAGCACTTTCCAGAGTTTAGAGATTGTGAGCATTACGCCCTTGTTGTTACCTATAAGATTGCCGGTGTCAATATCCATGGAACCTGAAAGAGAGAACTTCCATCCATAGGTTCCGCCCATTTTGTATGAGCACTCCAGCATGAGCGATGTGACGCGCTCCACCTCCTTGAGCGGTGCACCGTAACAGCCCCAGTGACGGGTTGTGGTAGCCAGCACACGATAATCAATATCATCGGTTAAACCACCGTCCACTCCCAGGTGGAACATCTGCACGCGGTTACTGCGGAAACGGTTGCCGGCGCCATGGTAAACAGGTGATATCAGAACCGGGTTACCTATGGCATATCCGTGATGGGTATAGGAATCATATATGCCGTGATTGTACATTCCGTCGCGGCCATCGACCTCCTCAATTACATACATTCCGTCAGTATTGCAGGCTGCGCTATGGCATATGGGACCGCAGAGGCCGCGGGTATTCATGAACTCAAGGACTGCATTACGGAAGAAACGTATGTTGTCCGGAGCGTTCACCTCAATACTGAACAGACCGTCAAACCAGTTACGTCTAAACCCAAAGAATATGAAATCCTTGTTACCCTCCATATCATTCTTGTATTCTATGCCCAGCCATGAAGAGTGATCCTCATAGAAGTGCTCGTAACGGGCGGCTATATGCCAGGCGTTAAGATCATAGTCAAAGTTCAGATGCCAGCTGCCCAGGTTGTCACCATCCTCATTACCCTGCTGCTCAACCTCGTGGAACGGGAACAGAGCAGTCCAGAATGCGGCTGCATTTGATGGGTATGGAGTCTGGGCACCGGTAGCCACATTGAACCTTGTTCCGCCAAACAGGTTATTCATCTCAAGTCCGATGGTCACCTGCAACGGGAATCGGGAACTGTCACCGAATCTTAGGAACGCCGACTTGCTGTGAAACAGCACGCCATTCATGTAAAGGTTTCCCCCATGCTCACGGCGCCAGCGGTCATCGGTCATACGTCCGTAGCCGATATGGCCCTTAAGTGCAACCCAATTACCCGTAAACGGAACGCTGACAAACTCCGGAATGCCTGCACGAACCTCCGGGACTGGCTTGCTGTTACCCGACCAGGTAAGGGCACCTGTACTCAGGTAGGGGTTCTTGTCGCTCCAACGCTCCTTCATACCCACAGACATACCCAGCCACCTGTAGTTGACATCGGCATAAAGCTGATGGACAAACAGGTTGCTTTCAAGTCCGGCTCCGCCTCCCAAATCCACGCCGTAGTCCACTCCGAATCCAGAGGGCCGATGCACACCGCCAAGCGCGGCAAAACGGGCATATGCGTTAATGGGATTTGTTGATAAAAGACCCTGACGGTTGGATGTATGCCAGAAAGGGGCATGATCACCGCCGCCGGCCACGCCTGCCGTCTCAAACTTAAATGTCAGGTCTGTCTGCGCCTGCAAGGCTACAGGAAATAAGGACAAACCCAGTATGGGCAGAATATGTCTGAATACTTTCATCACGAAGCAAAGGTAATAAAAAAGAACGGCAACCATTAGGCTGCCGCTCTGTAAGTTGATATCCCGGAATCAGGCGTTTGCTCTCTTCTCGCGGATACGGGCCTTCTTACCTGTGAGATTGCGCAGGTAGTACAGCTTGGCACGACGTACCTTACCTACCTTGTTCACCTCAATGCTGTCAATAGCCGGTGAGCTGATGGGGAATATACGCTCTACGCCTACGGTACCTGACATCTTACGAACGGTGAAACGACGGTTGTCACCATGTCCGCTGATCTTGATAACCACACCACGATAGAGCTGGATACGCTCCTTGTTACCCTCAATGATCTTGTATGCTACAGTTACGGTGTCACCTGACTTGAATGCAGGGAACTTACCTTCATTACCGGTAGCAAATGCCTGTTCTGCAATTTTGATTAAATCCATTGTTCTGGAAATTTCAAAGTTTATCATACGCTAGAGCGACATACCAAGTTACTCTTCCTTGACAGCGATCGCATAAAGCGGCGCAAAGATAGCACCTTTTTCTTTCTGAGCAAAATAAAAATCACTCAAAATAAAGAGTGAGCACAATCATGCTGTTCTGAGCCTTGTCAAGCGCATCACTGTATTTGAGCAGCGAAGCATCCTTAAGGTCCCTACGGTCAGTATCCAGGATGTTGTTAAGACCGAAACAGAACTTGAGTTCAGGTATCATCTTGAAGTACGGGTAATAGAGATCCAGACCCATACCTATCTCAAACATCACATCAGTACGCTTTACCAGCAGCTCCTTACCCTTCTTGACCGTAAGGTCAACGGTCGGAGCCATTCCGGTAACCACATACGGACGGTAATTATTGAATCGGGCAGCACTGATCTTGAGGTCAAGCGGTACTGATAAATAGGTAGACTTTACATACTGTTCGGTAAACTTTCCGCTGCGCTGCTCCTTGAAAACGACCTTCTTGTCGCCGAAATGCATGGTCGGAATGATTCTCAGTGAAAGCCAGTCATTGGCCTTGAGTTCGCCAAGCACGCCCACACTGAAACCGGGGGTATACTCGGGGACATCGGCATACCAATACTCCACCCCGCCGTTCTGGTTGACATATGCCGTACCGTTGTTGGCCAGCTTGAGATCCTGTATGTTAAAGCCCACCAGAAAGCCGTAATGCCACACTCTGTCATCCAGGAACGGACGGTTCTGTATCTTACGTTCCTGCGCACAAAGAATGCCCGCTCCGAAAACGGGAGCAAGCAGAAGCAGGACGGATAAGAGTATCGTCCGGAGAGTATCACGGCTTTTCATCATCCCTATAAAAACGATTAAATGGCGCAGTTATTGTAATTTTCGCCATGCCATTTGGTGGAGTACTTAAAAGTGTGTATTTTTGCCCCACAAAAACCTAAAAACAAAAGACAACTATGGCATACGTAATTGGTGACGACTGCATCGCTTGCGGAACTTGCATCGATGAGTGCCCGTCAGAGGCTATCTCAGAGGGCGATAAGTACTCAATCAACCCTGATCTGTGCGTAGACTGCGGCACTTGCGCCGGTGTCTGCCCTTCAGAGGCAATCCACCCGGGAGAATAATTCTCCAGAGAACAAACAAAAAGCAGGGGTTCCGGATTGGAACCCCTGCTTTTTGTTTCAGTCTTCTTATTTCAGGTTGGCAAGTGCCTCCTTGATACGACGGAAAGCCTCGATGATCTTGTCCTCGCTGGTAGCGTAACTGAAGCGGATACACTCGGGTGATCCGAAAGCGGTACCGCCTACTGTTGCAACGTGACCAACCTCGAGCAAGTACATAGCCAGATCCTCGGCGCTGTTAATCACCTTGTCGCCATAACGCTTGCCAAAGTATGAATCACACTTGGGGAACAGATAGAAAGCACCCTGAGGATTGTTAACCTCAAAGCCGGGAATCTCCTTGGCAAGAGATACAATCAGGTCGCGACGCTTCTGGAACACCTGACGCATTTTCTCAACATCATCCTGCGGGCCGTCAAATGCCACCTGAGCCGCCTTCTGGGCGACTGAGCAGGTGCCGCTGGTATACTGGCCCTGCAGCTTGTTGCAAGCCTTTACAAGCCATTCGGGACCAGCCATAAAGCCGATACGCCATCCGGTCATGGCATAAGCCTTTGAAACTCCATTGATGACAGCGATACGGTCCTTGTCAACGAACTGTGCAAGGCTGTTGTGGCCGCCGATGAAGTTGATGTGCTCGTAAATCTCATCGGATACGATGAATACATCGGGGTATTTGTTGAGAACCTTGGCGATTGACTCAAGTTCCTGCTTTGTATAAACTGAACCTGTAGGATTTGAAGGTGAGCAGATCATGATAGCCTTGGTCTTGGGAGTGATGGCAGCCTCAACCTGAGCGGCTGTTACCTTGAAGTCCTGATCGATACCGGCCTTGATGACAACGGGAACACCGCCGGCCAGCTTTACCATCTCGGGATAGCTTACCCAGCAGGGTGAAGGCAGAAGCACCTCATCGCCCGGGTTGATGATAGCCATGATGACGTTGCAGAGTGACTGCTTGGCACCGGTCGAAACCAGAATCTCGGCGGGAGCGTAGTCAAGACCGTTCTCGCGCTTGAGCTTATCGGCGCAGGCCTTGCGCAGCCACATGTAACCCGGAACGGGAGAATACTTGGAGTAGTTCTGCTCCACGGCCTCAACAGCAGCCTTCTTTACGTAATCAGGTGTATTGAAGTCGGGCTCGCCCACACTCATGTTAACCACATCGACACCCTGTGCCGAAAGTTCATTACTCTTCTGCAGCATTGCGAAAGTGGCCGATGCTGCGAGTCTGTTGACTCGATCTGAAATCTGTCCCATTATTTAGTTTGTTTGTTGTTTGTCATATAATCAACAAGGTTATCGGCTGCCTGTGCAGTCTTTACCATCTGTCGTTTCAGTTTGCGGGTAAACAACCACGCACGGAACTCGAACAGCAGTCCAAGCGGAAATACTATGCCCACGAATTTATTGGCCCACTCCTTCGCAAACGGAGGCTGTACGCCATGACTCTGCAGTAGCGGGAACCCGTTGAGCAAATCCAGCTCCACACGGTCACGGCTGTTACCGAGTTCTGAAACAAGTTCCTCAAGTTCATCACTGAGTTTATTCATCTCTGATCCATCCACACTGCCGAAAAACAGATTGCGGTAATTGGGGATGGAATTGAGCAACCTGGACTGTTCAAGTTCGGTGCTCATACGCTTGATATCTGCAAGTGAGGCAAGGCACTTTGTCCGGTCCGGATCATCAATAACCACATCCTTACGGACGATATGACGCTGCACCTTGGTACCGAACCAGTATCTGAAGAACTCAATGATAACATCCCATTGGAACAGTGTGGAGTCTCCATTGGCCTTCACCGTAAAGAAGACGCTCAATGGCGTCAGGACCATTACGCTGAACCAGCATCCCACAATACTCCATTCTCCCTCGCGGAACATCTTCTCGCCCGATACGGACGTGATGTAAAACAGGATGAATGTCAATACCGATACAATGACCGGAATGCCCAGACCTCCCTTTCTGATGATGGCACCCAACGGAGCGCCTATGAAGAAGAAAATCAGTATTGAGATTGAGTTGGTTATCTTTTTCATCCACTCTATCCAGTGACGGCGGATGGTCCTGTCTCCATAATACATGTTGGAACTCTTGATTGCCAGGTCACTAGCCTGAGTCTGTATCTTGGAGCGCATGTCATTCCTGATGTCAAACTGCTGAGTGCGGCTTGAAACGGCAAACACGCTGTCGGCATTAATAATCTTTGCCTTGAGACGGTCAAACATTACCGAGTCATTTTTCTGCATACGGTATGTGGCAAGCGCGGTAACCTGGAATTCGCTCATATTACCGCGGCCGATGCTGTCCTGGTTGTTGGAAAGGGAGTCTATGGTATGCTTGATCTCATTCATGTTCTTACTCATAGCCTGAGAACTCACCAATGCGTCAGGAGCCTCCTTCATGTCAGAATCAAACTCAAGCAGGATATGTTTCTCGCGGAATCCCTCACGGCGGTATGGTTTGCCGTTGCTGTCAATATCCTTCTCCTGACAGAACTGCTCACCGCTGTAGAGATGCAGATACAGATGCTGCTTATCGGCCGTAGTCTCCATATAGGCCGAATCGGATACGATGACGCTCAGATTCTCATAACCGTCACGATGGTCATATATAGTCACGTCATACAGTGTACCGGTGTTGAAATCCTTATGCTTTACATACATGTTGAATCCACGGATCTGGCTATAGAAAACACCCTCGGGTATCTCCAGCTCGGGATTCTTCTCATTTATGGAGTAGATAAGCGAATAGAGGTTCTTGGCGGCATGCGGCACCGTCACATTCTGGAAATAGAACGATACACCCGCCAACAAGACGGAAAAAATCATGACCGGACGCATGATCCTGAGCAATGGAATGCCCGATGTCTTCATGGCCAGCAGCTCCAGACGCTCGCCAAAGTTTCCGAACGTAATGAGCGATGCCATGAGTACTGCAAGAGGCAATGCCTGAGGTACAAGCGTAAGGGCAAACTCCCAGAAGAACTGGGCCAGCAGAACAAAGTTGAGACCCTTGCCTACCAGGTCTTCGGCATAACGCCAGACCACGTTCATGAGGAGCACGAAAAGACATATGGCAAACGCTGCCACGAACAGCAGCAGAAAGCTCTTCAGAATAAAGATATCAAGTCTTTTCGGTCTCATTCAGAGATGCAAATTTTTCCAACCTGCGAAGGTACGAAAAAAATGCATGTTATTTGACCAGTTAGGAATATTTCAGGTTTCTACAGACCGCAGCGGCGCAGAGCATCCATTGAGGTATCCCAAAGACTGCGGACTTCCTCCTCGGCATCAGAATCAGCAAAGTCAATTATCTCGAGTGAGTAGTTTGAAGTCAGGTCATTCTTGTGGATGCGCATTTCAAAAAATGTACCAGGCTCCTCATCCATCCAATGGAAACGTACATACGTATTCTGACGGCAGTTTATAAGCTCTGCTTCACGGGACTCGTGTTTTCCCCAAACGAAACTGAATATTTTCCCGTCGGTACGGACATCATCTGCGAACCATGATGTCAGACCCGGAGCAGTCGAGATAGCCTCCCATATCATTGGCACGGACTGCGAACTCAGCCCATATTCAAGAACAACTTTGATCTTGGACGGTATATTCTTATCTGTAGCCATAATAATTCGTACTTTCGTTATAATGCAAAGAAATATTAAAATCTTTTAATTTCCAAGAGAAAGCATAACAAATTTCTAACAAAAATTGGGGACTGAAAAGTTGCAGGTATCAAAAATCGGCATTACCTTTGCACCCGCTTATTAAGCGATGGCGGGATAGCTCAGCTGGTTAGAGCGCATGATTCATAATCATGAGGTCCCCGGTTCAATCCCGGGTCCCGCTACAAAGTTTAGGAGGTCTCGATGACCTCCTAAACTTTTTGTAGCGGGACCCATCCTTATTTTAGTTCGCCACAGCGAACGTGGCGGCCTCCGGCCGCTCTCGCTCGGGGTCTCGCTCGCCCCAATACGTTTATACCTACGTGTCTTTCTCTTTTATTATAATTTAAGGTGGGGGTTACGGGAAAAAGTGTAATTTTGCGGTGCTTTTGCTAAGTGGAGTTTACAATTTAAGAGTTTATATATGGAATTAATGGAGGAGATTATTGCGCGTGCTAAGCAGAACAAGCAGCGCATTGTGTTGCCGGAGGGTACCGAGGAGCGTACTCTTAAGGCAGCCGACAGGGTTCTGGCCGACGGTGTGGCAGACCTTATCATCATAGGTAATAAATCTGAGATTGAGGGACTTGCCGCACAGTGGGGTCTCAAGAACATCTCAAAGGCCACGATTGTTGATCCGGAGAACAATCCCAAGAAGGACTTTTATGCAAACCTGCTGTTCGAGCTGCGCAAGAACAAGGGCATGACAATTGAGGAGGCACAGCAGAAGGTTCTTGACCCTCTCTATCTGGGTTGCCTCATCATCAAGAACGGCGATGCCGACGGTCAGCTGGCTGGCGCCCGCAACACCACAGGCAACGTGCTCCGTCCCGCACTCCAGATAATCAAGACCGCTCCCGGCATATCGGTTGTATCGGGCGCATTCATAATGATAACCAAGACCCCGCAGTACGGTGAGAACGGCATCATGGTATTTGCCGATTGCGCCGTTACCCCCGTACCCGATGCAGACCAGCTGGCACAGATTGCAGTTGCATCGGCAGGCACAGCCACTGCAGTTGCCGGTTTCGCCGAGCCACGCGTTGCTATGCTGAGCTTCTCAACCAAGGGTTCTGCCAAGCATGAGGTCGTTGACAAGGTTACAACAGCTCTTGCCAAGGCTAAGGAACTGGCCCCCACCCTCAAGATTGACGGTGAGCTCCAGGCCGATGCCGCCATCGTTCCTTCCGTTGGCGCAAGCAAGGCTCCGGGATCAGAGATTGCAGGTAAGGCAAACGTACTGGTATTCCCCAACCTGGAAGTTGGAAACATCGCTTACAAGCTGGTACAGCGTATAGGTAACGCCGAGGCCATCGGCCCTATCCTTCAGGGTATTGCACGTCCCGTGAACGACCTGTCACGCGGCTGCTCAGTTGATGACGTATATAAAATGATCGCTGTCACATCCAACCAGGCAATGGCAGCCAAAAAAGCATAACACAAGATGAAGATTCTGGTATTGAACTGCGGCAGCTCGTCAATCAAATACAAGCTGTTTGACATGGACAGGAACGATGTCATTGCACAGGGCGGAATTGAGAAGATTGGCATGAAGGGATCCTTCCTGAAATTGACCGATGCCAACGGCGAGAAGGTCGTTATTGAGAAGGAGATTCCCGAGCACACAGTAGGCGTAAAGTTCATATTTGAGATACTTACCGGCAGCCAGTACGGCGTAATCAAGTCATTGGATGAGATCAATGCAGTTGGTCACCGCATGGTACACGGAGGCGAGAAGTTCAACAAGAGCGTTATCCTTACTCCCGATGTACTGGAGGCATTCGCCGCCTGCAACGACCTGGCTCCCCTGCACAACCCCGCAAACCTGAAGGGTGTGAACGCTGTAAGCGAGTTGCTGCCAAACGTTCCGCAGGTAGGTGTGTTTGACACCGCATTCCATCAGACCATGCCCGATTATGCATATCTGTATGCTATCCCCTACGAGCTGTATCAGAAGTATGGCGTTCGCCGTTACGGATTCCACGGAACATCACACCGTTTCGTATCGGGTGAGATATGCAAGTATCTTGGCATCAAGCCTGAGGGTTCAAAGATCATCACCTGCCACATAGGAAACGGCGGTTCAATAACCGCTGTAAAGGACGGCAAGAGCGTTGACACCACAATGGGTCTTACTCCTCTGGAGGGAATCATGATGGGTACCCGCAGCGGTGATATCGACGCAGGCGCAGTTACATTCCTCATGGAGAAGGAAGGACTGGACAGCACGGGCATGTCAAACCTGCTGAACAAGAAGTCAGGTCTGCTGGGCATATCGGGTGCATCGAGCGATATGCGTGAGGTTACCGCTTCTATGGAGGCTGGCAACGAGCGCGCTGCCCTGGCCAAGAAAATGTACGCTTACCGCATCAAAAAATACATAGGCGCATTCGCTGCTGCAATGGGTGGCGTTGACGTAGTCGTATTCACCGGTGGTGTCGGTGAGAACCGTCACGAGGTCCGTGAAGCCGTATGCGAAGGTCTGGAGTTCCTGGGCATCAAGCTGGACAAGGAGCAGAATGCCAAGATTATGTTCGGCAAGGACGGAATCATAAGCACCGCAGACTCAAAGGTCAAGGTGGTTGTCTTACCGACCGATGAAGAACTGATGATAGCGCAAGACACGATGGCGCTGGTCAAATAAAAAAAGCTGCCCTCGGGCAGCTTTTTTTATTTATTGTCACCTCCTTCAAGATAGTTGTGCATCGTCAGGGTCTTGCCGTCAAACACGGCATAGGTGTACTGGGTTATCCAGTCACCGATTATGAGCAGGCGGCTGGAATGGGACAGCATCAGATCCAACTCTATGTGGCGGTGGCCGAATATGAAGTAGTTGATGTCAGGATGTGACTTGAGATACTCCTTGGCATAAATGACCTGAAACTCCTTATCCTCACCCAGATATTTGTCAACTCCGTTCAAACGGTGATTCTCCATGCTTCTTTTTGCCCATGAAAGGCCAAAACGCATGCTCCACCTGGTAGGCAGCAGGGAGAACAGGAACTGGCACACACGGCTGCGGAAAATGCCTCTCATGAAACGGAACGTACGGCTGGGATCACCCATCCCGTCACCATGAGCCAGGAAGAACTCCTTGCCCATAATCTCGACAGTCATGGGTTCCTTGTGAAGAATGACACCGCACTCACGCTCCAGATAGCCGAATGACCACATATCGTGGTTGCCTATGAAATAGTGAACCTCAACGCCACGATCCGTCAGCTCTGATATCTTACCCAGAAAACGGGTATACCCCTTGGGGACCACATATTTGAACTCATACCAGAAGTCAAACATGTCACCCATCATGTAGATTGCCTGAGCCTTGTCCTTGATATCATCAAGGAAACGCACCAGACGGCGTTCCTGCATGCGCTTATGGTCAATAGCCCACGAGCCCAGGTGCGCATCGGAGATAAAATAAACCTGTTTCATATCAGTCCCAATTCAAGTTTGGCCTCCTCACTCATCATATCCTTGTCCCATTCAGGCTCAAAGGTAAGATTGACCGTAGCCGATTTGACACATTCCAACCCTTCGACCCTTAGACGGACATCCTCAACAATGAAATCCGCCAGAGAGCAGCCGGGCGCGGTAAGCGTCATGTCAATGGAAACATTGGCATCATCATCGACATCGATCTTGTAGATAAGGCCAAGATTGTATATATCGACAGGTATCTCAGGATCATAAACTGTCTTGAGTACCTCCACGACTTTCTCCTCTATATCAAACTTTTCACTCATCTCCTTTCAAAGCCGACCGTGGTCAGCATAACTGTAATATCCGCTGTCAGTGAATATGACATGGTCCAGTAGCGAAATATCCATCGTGTAGCATGCCTGTCTGACAGCTGTCGTCAACCCGTCGTCCGGACGGCTTGGAATCAGATTGCCTGACGGATGATTATGGCACATGACCACAGCCGTAGCCCTGTGCACAATCGCTTCACGTACTATAAGCCGGACATCGACCGATGCGCTTGTAAGGCCTCCCAGACTGATGAGCATACTTTCTATCACCCTGCCGGCCTGATTGAGCAGCAACACATGACACTCCTCGACCTGCTTATCGGCCATGACAGGATAGAACCAGTCATAAATGTCACGCGACGTCCTGATAACGGGCTTACGCACAGGCTTCTCTTCCTTACGGCGTCTGCCCAACTCACATGCGGCCAGGATTGTTATTGCCTTGGCCTCACCTATTCCTTTAAAAGAGCATAGCTCCCCGACGCTAAGTTTTCCAAGTTCGGAAAGACTGTTGCGGCAGGAAGCCATCACTTTTTGTGTCAAAGCCACCACCGAATCTTCAGTGTTTCCAGTGTGTATTAGAATCGCCAATAACTCAGCGTTTGTCAGCGCACTTGCGCCCTTTTGCTTCATCTTTTCACGGGGGCGATCCTCAACGGCCCACTGCTTAAGATTCAGCTTGTCTGGCTTAATCATTCATATCTTATGCCTTTACGCGGCCCTGGTATGATCCGTCGCGGGTATCGACCTCGATAAGCTCACCCTCATTGATGAACAGAGGTACGCGAACCTCGCAACCGGTCTCAACCTTGGCGGGCTTAGTGGCATTGGTAGCCGTATCACCCTTAAGGCCGGGTTCTGTATAAGTAACCTTCAGTACAACCTTAACAGGCAGGTCAGCAAACAGGATCTCACCTGTGTTTGCGTTGGTAACTACGTCAACAACCTCACCCTCCTTAAGGTAATCAACACCGTTGATGAGGTCCTTGAGGATAGTAACCTGCTCAAAGTTCTCCTGATTCATGAAAATATATCCCATATCGTCCTGATACAGATACTGGTAGGGACGACGCTCAACACGTACATCCTCCAGTTTGAAACCAATCTGGAAAGTACGCTCCAGTACGCGGCCGTTAACAACGTTCTTAAGCTTGGTGCGTACGAATGTGTTTCCCTTACCGGGCTTTACATGGAGGAAATCAATGCAGAAATAAAGCTGGCCCTCCAGATTGATGCAGGTGCCGATCTTGATGTCTTGACAAAGAATCATAAAAGTCTGTTTGTTATATTATTAATAAAAATCTTTTCGCATTGCAAAAGTAGTGTAATGAGACAAATAGACAAAACTTTAGACAAAAAAAGAGATGCAATTTGCATATTAAGAAAAAAGGAACTACCTTTGCCCTCCGATTTCGCTTTAGACAGAAAACAATAAAAATATATAACGATGAAAAGAACATTTCAGCCTTCTAACAGGAAGAGAAAGAACAAGCACGGTTTCCGTGAGAGAATGGCCACTGCCAACGGTCGCAGAGTACTTGCTTCACGCAGAGCAAAGGGCCGCAAGAAACTGACAGTATCTGACGAGTACTGCGGAAACAAGAAGTAATTCAAATACTAAAGTACAGAAGGAAGGAAACACGTTTCCTTCCTTTTTTTATATCTTAGCACCCACTATTCCGACTGTTATATGAGGACAACATTATTTCTTCTGGGCCTTACACTGGCAATCGTCTCCTGCGGACGCGGCGGCCAGGACGGCTATACCATTACCGGGAAGGTCAAGAACTGCGGTGAATGGGCCGACGGAGGGCAGATAGTACTTGTAATACGCGATGAAGGAAAGCAGATTGTCGATACCGCCGATGTCATAAACGGACGTTTCAAGCTGGAAGGCAGGATAGCACACCCTGATTTTGTTACGATGTACCCTTCAATGTCTGATCCCGTAAGGCCTGACGGACGCATCATGTTCTTTCTGGAAAACGAGAAATACTCCATCGTCATAAAGGACAACCGGATATCGGACGTGACATTAAAAGGAGGTACAAGCGAGAAGTTGCTCAGGGAAACGTCAAAACGTCTGAGTGAACTAAAAAGGAAATACGACATAGAATCAGTTGACCGTCAGATGAACACAACCCTGACTCCGCAATTCAGGATGGAAAAACTGACAGCCATCAGGAATGAATACGACAGTGTGGTAAAGGCTTACAAAGACAGCATCATACTGGCCAATACACCCTCATACTACAGCCTTTACATGACGTCACAGGCAATTGCCGGCGGAGAGAACCTTGACTCTATAAGAGAGGTTCTTAAAGTCTACGAGCAGGATGACAGATATAAAGATGACCCCAGGCTTGGGCGCATGATCGAGATAACAGAAGGAAAAAGGAGACCCTGAGGCCTCCTTTTCTTTTATTCCTTTGCTATATCCCTTTGATAGATATAGGTTTCACCTGCTTTAGAGGTCTTCATCTCAAGGGTATTGTTACCATCCTTGAAGGTGACGTCATATTGCTCACCCCAGGGCTTGCCGTCCGAGTAGACACCCGTGAGTTTGCTTCCTTCAAGTGACCAGGTTCCGTCAAATGATTCCGTATAACCCTCACCTACCCGCTGATAAAGCTTGAAGGTGTGATTCTCACTGAAATACAAGGTAACGTCAACAGGCTCAGAACCTATCATGGTTCCCTTTGTCGCCGGAATATACTCCTCAAGGGTCCATTGACCTACAAGTATATCTGACAGATTAACACCCTTATCTTTCTTGCAACCTGTAAAAAGCAGGGCAAAAGTCATTGTAATGAACAACAGTATCTTTCTCATAGCCATCCTCCGTTTGTGCTCTTGAATGAGCGTACTACAATTGAAATCTCCTGGGAGATCTCCATTCCTCCTATAGCGTCATCACCACCAATGGCAGTTCCGCCACCAACGGCCTTTATTGTCATCTTGGCCGATCCGCACTTTGTGGGATAGATGTAAAGACGTCCGTACTTGATATACGGATCCTGTTGGAGTCCAAGAGACTCGTACGCCTCGGGAGAAACCTCAACGCCGAGATAAGTCAGATTCACGGATGATGTACCGAAATACTTGGACATGTCAAGCCACTGGTTCTCACCCTCCTTTGCCAGAAGACTGGGAACGCCTTCAAGTTTCATCAAAAACAGCCATGTATCGACGGCACCTGTACCCATCTTATGAAGATAGGGAGCCAGATCAAGAGTTGATCCGTCATAGTAAGCTTTCTTGCCGTTTATTCTGGAGTCGAACTCCCTGGCTGAGGTAACCAACAGCTCCTTGAATTTCTTGGAGGTCATGGTCTTTCCCAACTGTTTCAGTCGTGCTATGCCCAGTGCGGCTACACCTGAAACATGAGGACAAGCCATTGAAGTACCCTGCATATAGCCATAATCCTTACCCTTGTTAACCTCTGGGGGTAAAGTTGAAAGTATCGCGCTGGCATACATATCTCCACCGGAACTCGGGGCCAGCTTGATATCTCCACCCGGTGCCACGATATTGCAGCCGGGTCCATAATTCGTATAATATGCGGGAAGAAAATCAGGACCGAATGACGACACACTGATTATATCGTTCAAAGCACCCGGGTATGTAGCATATGGATCTCCGTCATTACCTGACGCGAAAATGGCTATGCCGCCATCAAGGACATCATTGTTCTTTGATGCTTCAAAATAGGCAATCGCATCGGCCTCTATACTTGCATAATTCTTATATGCCTTATCTGACAGGAATGAGCCTCCCTTGTAGCCGAATGAGCAGGATATGATGGAAGCCCCCATATCGGCTGCATATTTGATTGCATTCGCTACCGATTCAAGAAGCGCACCTTGCTTGCCTGAAAAAATCTGACAGGACATTATCTTGACACCGTCATTTTTACCCGTGCCGCCGGCAACAGAGCTCACGCCTAAATTATTATTGTTGACAGCAGCAATTATACCAGCGCAGTGGGTTCCATGGCCGGAATCATCCTTTTTATCCCATGTTATCTCACCGTCATATACAAAATTGTAGCCGTATATGTCATCAATGTAACCGTTCCCGTCATCATCAACGCCGGTCTGTCCGTTAAGTTCGGCCACGTTGGTCCACATGTTCTGTCTAAGATCCGGATGAGAGTATTTGACACCCTCATCAATCACAGCGACGATGATGGAAGGATCACCTCCGGTAATACCCGTCCATACATCGAATATGTTCAGATCACCACCCTTGTATGCTGTTTTGGCTATAGAGGCGTTGCCTGTATTCTTCATGTTCCACTGCATGGAGAGATTGGGATCGTTGAACGGAAGGCCTACATACTCTCCCTTAACCGGAGCAGCCGCACTGACGGGATATGATTCGGCTTCGGTCAACAGGGGCGTAGTCATGTTGTTTTCCACTACCGCCACCTCTTTCAGACCGGCCAGTCTTTCTATCAGAAGGCTTTCAATAGGACCATCACAGTCAATCTGATACCAACGGTCCAACCCGAATTCATGCTCCAGCTGCCGCTTTGCAGGGAATGACTTGAACGCAGGTTTGATGACAACGGAATTCTGCTCCGTCAATTCGGCCAGAAATGACTCGGACGGTACTGTATTAAACTTAACCAGAAGAGAGTTTACCGTTTTGCCGGGCTCTATGAAAAGCATCTTTTCCCTGATATCAGCAGAAGCATCGGCAAATTTATCCTCAATGCTGTCTGCACATGAGGACAATGCAAAAAGGACAGTAAATAAGAATAATCTTGAAAGGTTTTTCATCTTTTTCAAAAAAAGGGGCCTGGCAAGGCCAGGCCCCTTAAAATTATCAGTTAATATTAGTATCTGATTGTCTTGGCCTGCTCCATAGGATGATCTCTCTTGAGAGCCTTAACGGCAACAACCTTAGCGGCAACTGACCTGGGTTCAGGTGTGATTGCATAGCCTGCGCTGGTACCGCAAGAAACAATTCTCGGAGCATTCTTCAGGTTCTTGATGGTTGACTTGATGTAACCACGCTCGGTCTCAACGTAATTGCTGCGCGGAGCGCGGAGAGCTGAACTCAGAGCACTTACACGTTTCTGAACGTCGGAAGCAAACAGTTCGTCATAGATACCGGGAGTAGTCAGCATAATACCCTCGTAAGATACAAAGTCGCCAATCTTAGTTGCATATGTAGAATCTGAGTAAGCTGTAACCATCCAACCGGTAAGGTCAACACCTGTAATATCATCAACAAATACAATGTGGTCCTTATCAATGAAACCGCCTAAGAGCAGATAATCATATGTAAACGAGTAAATGCTCTTGCCATTGTAATATCTCAATGCTGCATAGTATGAACCGCCTTCAAGCTTATCCATTGTAGTTGCCAATGAATAGAGGTAACCATCCTCAAAGAAGAAGCAGATGCTGTCATTGAATCCGAACTTCTTAAGCTGAGCCATAAAGCCCTTTGCATAAACGATAGAATCATTGAGAGCCTTGATCGTTACAGAAGATATGGGTTGTCTTGCAGCGTTATCGTTAACCTTTGCAAAGAAGTCATATGTTCCCTCAAAGCCAGCTGAAGTAGCGGGGCAAAGGTCATCATCGAGATCTGTAAAGTCAAAGTCCATGTAGATGGGAAGCGGATCACCGGTAGTAGTAGCGGTAGCCAGCTTGAATGCCTGCTCATAGCCATTGGAAGCAAGAACCAGGAGAGTATATTCGGTACCGGGGTTAAGGTCAACGAACAGATCGGTATAACCTTCACCGTTTATCTGCTCAAGAATCTTAGCATCTACAGTATACTCTTCTTCCTCATCCTCCATTACAGCCATTACGTAATCGGCAGGATTAGCATTGAACTTCATAGAGGGGAACAGACCAACCTTGACATCAACAAGATCTGATCCGAACAGTGAGTACTCCAGATAATTATCTGATGAGAGATCCTCCTCTGTTCTCTCATATTTCTTGGTTGATACCAACTCTGCAACGATGTCAACAGGAACGTCATCACCCTTTGCTACATAATTCAGAACCAGGCTCTCGGCTGTCTGAGGAACTGAGTCAGCATCATAAGCAACTGCTACGACAGTATACTGACCTGTAGCGGGGAACACAAGAGTTACCACACTGCTGGAATCCAGACGTACTACAGTTGTATCAGTACCGGCAAGGATACCTTCCAGCTTTGAGTCAATCTGAGAAGCGTTAAGTGCACCTTCATATGTTCCGAAGTCAGCAAAAGCAACATCGGCACCGAAAGCAAATGCAACATCCTGCTCACCTGCATAGGCAAAGTCCTGTGTAATAGTGAGAGAATAATCTGTCAGGACAGCACCCGGGAATATGAACTGGATACCACCATCGGTAGGATCAGCATCAGCATCAGCATAGTTCCAACCACCTACAGACATCATGTAGTAGTAAGGAGCAATCTGGATACCTGCGGGCAGTCCGTTCTCCTGATACTGAAGGACCTTGTTGAATGCCCAAGTATCCTCGTCAGCATGGCTGGAGAAATTGCAGGGATGAAGCAGAAGTATCTCGTCATTGTATGACGGATGAACGCAACCTGTGTGTATAAACGGGTAAGCGATCAAACCCTTCTTTGTGATTGTTACATCTGCAAATTCGTCACCCGGTTTGAGAACCTGGAACTCAAATACAGATGTGGGTTCTGCTGTAGGATACCCTGATGCAGCCCAATCAGCAACAATCTCCTTGTAGGCATCAATAAGTCTATACTTGTTAGGATCATTATCGTTCTGAAGTATTTCTACATCAAAGGATTTATTAACGAACCAATAGTCTGCATATGAAGCCATACCAAGTGAATTCCACTTCTCACGTATTACAGCGAAATCAATTGCAATTGCATTTGATGTGTACTGTGATGCGTAATTGGGATCGGTAATGGCAATACTGCATTTGTATGTTACACCAACCTTTGCAGAATCAAAAGCAAGAGCTATGTATGACTCTGTCTGGCCATCCTCGAACTTAAGCTCGGAAGCCAGGAAAATGTTGTTGTCATCCTTAATAGTGAAAGGAACGGTAATTTCACCCTCAGTCTTTGTGCGGGCTACAAGAATCGTGTCAACAGTAGGTTCTGAAGGATCAAGTATGACGTTTGTTTTCTGTGCAGGAAAATATACGCCATAGCAAGTTGCTACATCAACAGCACCTTTCTGGAACTCCTCAGCCTCATCAGCGCAGGAAGCAAAGCCAAAGGCTACTGCTGCGGTAATAATTGATATAATATTTAATCTTTTCATAATGCTAAATTTTAGTCGGTTACACCATCTCTAAGATCCGGATTCTGGTCAAGAGCAGGAATATTACCATCTGAGTTGTCAACAATAGCACTGTTGTTGTTGGTCTCAGTCTGCGGGAAGCGCATCAGCCACCAACCATCGTCAGGTGTCAAGTTGAAACGGAATGCATCAGGATAGTTGTTCTTCTTGTCACCATGGAAACGAACCAGAGGCTTGCCCAGACGACGGGTATCGTTATTTGAGAAGCCTTCGCCCCAAAGCTCTACACGGCGCTGGAACCAGATCTCATCCTTGAGGTTTCTGCCACCGGCTACAGCGCTGTAGGCAGGATCACGATATGTCTTTACAAAGTCCTCAAGTACTGCAGTTGCCTCTGCCTCCTTGTTGAGGTTGGCAAGACACTCAGCCTTGATAAGGATCATCTCCTCAACACGCATCCAGCACCAGTCCTCGTCATTGGTTGTTGTACCCAACTTCTTGACGCCGAACTTAACGTTTGTCAGAGGAATGAAGGGCTCCTTAACACCGTCAATCAGATCAGTTGCGATAGCCTGACCAGTCAGGTTATCCCAAGTAAGACCGTCCAGGAGCGGTGACTCAAGGTTCTCGTCAACCCACCAGCCCTTGCGCACATCAGTGGCAGATATCTTTTCATAAAGAAGTGAGTTGATGAAGCAGTAGGTCTGGCAAGCGGGTGCGTAGCCGTCACCTGAGAAAGGACGAAGCCATGATGTTGTAGTTGCATAAGCAGCATTACTTGAAGCAGAAGTAAGAGCCTCGGTCATATCATAACCCCAGATCCAGTTCTTTTCATTGATATCATAGAGGAAGGGTTTTGAAACGTCAGCAATTGAAGCGGGCTCATAGCCAACCATCGCACTGTCTGCATCGGCAAGAGCCTCGGCATACATACCCATGTTCAGATAAGCACGTGCACGGAGACCGTAAGCAACCTGCTGGTCAATCTTGCTCTTGTCAGAACGCTTCCAACCGTCAAGTTTCTTGATAGCGGTGGTAAGGTCAGAGATAATCAGATCATAAACCTCCTTTACAGTTGCTCTGGGATTGTTTCCCGGATCTTCTGTCTCAGGTGTCAGAATAGGAACGCAAGGATCATTCTGATGGTCAACATATCTGAACTGGAAATAAGGAGCCAGGTTCAGGTATGAGAAAGCACGGATAGCATAAGCCTCACCAAGCTTTGCCTGGGTAGCGGCTTCGGTGCTTGCGTCGTCATATGAGTTCATAACATCATGTGCCGCTGATATTACATCGTAGCAAATCTTGTAACGGATCATCGGGTTACGATATGTAGCTGTACGTGATGTAAGCTCACCGCAAACTGAGAACCAGTTGTAGTTACTGTTAGGCATGATAACATCGGCTGCCTCAAGATCAGAACTGAAGCCTATCATGATGAAACCGAAATCATCGGGTTTATCATATCCACAACCATTGGGGGAACCAAGTTTGGTATACATACCTGTATATATGGCATCTGCGCGTGAAGGAGCTGCAGCAGTCGTTTCCTTCAACTGAGACTCCAGAAGAGTACCTGAAGCAGGCACGATTTCATCAAAACCCTGGCATCCTGCCAACATAAGGGCAGAGACGGCGAATAATGAGAATTTGATATTTGTTTTCATATATCTGTCAATTGAAGATTAGAATGTTAAAGTAAGACCTGCGGTAAGGTTGCGGGTTGAAGTATAGTCATTGGTGTTCATACCTGAACCGGAGGTATATGAACCCAGACCTGTGCTGTAACGGGGATCAAGACCTTGTCTTGCAGAGAGCAGGAACAGGTTCTCACCGGCCAGATAGATACGCAGAGTACCGATACCGGCCTTTCTGGTCATTGATGCCGGGAAGGTATAACCTATCTGGGCATTGTTGAGGCAGAGGAAGTTAGAACTGATCATGAAACGGTCGCAGGCAGTCTGTGCAAGCAGGACATCACCGTCAAGACGGGGAACATCAGTATTGGTGTTCTCGGGAGTCCATGCCTTAAGCAGATCCTTGTGCATTGCATTACCGGGATTTGACTGGGTGTGCATGAGTGCCTGATAAGCACCGTCATAGTACTTACCACCCAACTGATATGAGAACTGGGCGGAAATATCAAATCCGGCAAATGAAACTGAAGTTCCGAAACCGCCATGCAGTTTGGGATATACGTTTCCAAGATCATACTGATCAGCCTTGGTCGGGTCAGTTACAGTTGTTGACTCACCTGTCCATTCACCGTTGGCATCCAGAACTTTCTTGTAATACAGAGCCTGGCCCTCCTCGTTCAGACCTGCATACTTGCGCATGTAAGCCTCATGAACTGAACCGCCGATTCTGTAGATAGCGTTTGAATACTTCTGACCATCCTTGGCGATTGACTCATCAAGAGTAAGGATCTCATTCTTGTAATGGCTGGCATTGATATTCCATGCCCACTCAAACTTCTTTGTCTTGTAGAAGAGACCGTCAAGAGTGATTTCGAAACCAAGGTTTCTAAGAGAACCTACGTTCAACGGGAACTCACCTGTGGGGTTACCTGAAGAAGCAGGAACTGCCTTGTAGAACAGAAGGTCTGTGGTCTTACGGTTATAGAGCTCGACTGAACCGTTCAGATAGCCCTTGAAGAGACCGAAATCAAGACCTATGTTGTAAGACTCGTTTGACTCCCATTTAAGATTAGGATTACCCTTGTATGACAGAGTCAGAGAATACTCCTTGGTTGTCTCGTTGTACTTGTGCTGATACTGGTCGGCGTAAGGATAGTAACCACCCAGTTTATCATTACCCTGGGTACCCCAGCTGACCTTAAGTTTCAACATATCGATAGCGCTTACATCCTCAAGGAATGATTCCTTAGAGATAAGCCATGCTGCACCTACACTACCAAAGTTACCCCAACGGTTGTTCTCTGAGAAACGTGAAGAGGCATCACGACGGAATGATCCGCTCAGGAAATACCTGCCGTCATAATCATACTGTACTCTTGAGAGGAAACCCTGAAGCAAGTACTTGTTGGTGTATGAATGGGTACTCATATTGGCCTTACCATCGGCATTGTTAAGTTCACCTACATAGGGGTTGAACAGGTTGGTGTTCTGACCGCTCAGTGACTGAGCTGTGAGAGAATAACGCTCGAAACCGGCAAGAACATCAATATTGTGGTTGCCGCCAAGCTCTGCCTTGTACTCACCCAGAATCTGGCTGTTGATGGCGAATGTTCTTGAGTGTGAAACATAAGCGATACCATCATAGCTCATACCACCACCGAACTGGCTGTTCAACTCATTGTAACGGGTGTTGTCATCAAACACACCGGTGTTGGCCAGAATTGAGAAACCACGGAAGGGCTTAATGGTTACACCGATCTTTGCTGAAAGTACATCGGCATAGTTCTGCTGTCTGTCTACCTCGTTGTCACGAACTGCATTACCTACAGTACCCGGGCGCTTCTGGTTGGTCTGGTTGTAGTCATACTGGGTAAGACCGTTCTTAACCATGATGTTGCCGTTTGCGTCACGGACATAAAGAGGATAGATAGGAGCAATGGTGTTGGCAATGTAGAACATGTTGCCGCTTGATGCCCAACTATCAGTTGAATAAGAAGGAGACTGTGAATCAGAATATGAATAACTTACATTTGATGTGAATGTCATCCACTTCTTAGCCTGATACTCCGCATTGATACGGCCGCTGAAACGCTGGTATCTGGAGTTGTTTACGATACCGCCGTCATCCAGATAACCTACGTTGCTGTAGTAGGAAAGACGACCATCCTCAGACTTTCCGCTCATTGAGAGGTTGTACTCCTGACGGAAAGAGTTATGGAACACCTCTTTATACCAATCATCGGGGATATAGGTGTACTGACCGTCTGTATAACCGAGTGTTGCATTGGGGTTGAACTTGAGGTTGGTACCTATCAGGTTCTCTCCGTCAGGAACAGTGAATACCTTGTAACCAAGACCACCGTTCTGCTCATCAAACAACTGGCTGTAAGCGGTGTTATATGCCTCGGTCTCAGTCTTGCCGGCATAAATCTGCTTGTTATAGAGAAGCTTGAAATATGTCTCGTAGTACTGTGCGGGATCAGTGATCACGTCATAGTTGGGAACCAGACGCTGGTTTGAACCGAACTTGGCATCGAACCTGATGTTGGGAAGGTTGCCTGTTGTTCCCTTCTTGGTTGTGATAAGGATGACACCGTTAGCACCACGGGCACCGTAGATAGCACTTGCTGAAGCGTCCTTAAGAACTGACATTGACTCGATGTCGCTCGGGTTGATGTCGCTCATGGCACCCTCGTAAGGCATACCGTCAACAACGATCAGAGGCTGGCTGCTGGCTGCCATAGAACCGATACCGCGGATTCTGATGGACTGTGAACTTGAAGCAGGGTCACCGCTCGTTGAAACGAACTGTACACCGGCTGCTGTACCGGCCAGGGCCTGTACCGGGTTGGAGGCAATGTGGGCCTCAATTGTCTTGCTCTGAACCATAGAGGCAGAACCGGTGAATGAACTCTTGGTCTGGGTACCATAACCTACAACCAGGATTTCATCAATGGTCTTGGAATCTGATTCCAATGCTACGTTCAGAGTTCTACCTGTAACCTCGATGGTCTGGGTAGCGTAACCCATAAATGAAAAAGTAAGACTCGATCCTGTAGGAACTGACAGTGAATACCGTCCATCCAAATCAGTGGTAGTACCCATTGAGGTGCCCATCACTGCTACAGTAACGCTCATCAGGGGCTCTCCGTCCTCGGCATCGGTAACGACACCGGAAACGGCTATATTCTGCGCATAAGACATGCCTGCGCACAGAATAGCGGCCATCATTAAGAGAATTTTTCTCATAGACAATTTATTTAGTTTGACAATAGTTTTCAATGCAACAACCATTCAAAGTCAGGGTTTAACCTTGGATTTTTTACAATTGCATAAATATCAAAAGTAAACGCATTAATGGGGCAAAAGTAAACAAATAGATGATATGTTAGTCACTAATTTAAAAAAAATGCAAAAATCGAATCAAAAAAATGCATGTTCAGGCGGGTTTTGCGCCATAATGATACCTTTTTTCACACATAAAAGTCAACAACTAAAAAACCATCGGCGCCCATGAGGGACACCTTATATATAATTATCTCGCGGCACATGAGAAAAAATACACTATCTTTGTACACAAATACGATTTCTTATACAATATGGGTAAGGGAAAAGGCAACAGGAAACGCACGATAGGCTGGATTCTGCTTAATCTGCTGATAATGGCAGTACTGGCATTTCTGCTGGTTATGATAACATTCAGGTGGATTCAGTCATATACCCGCCACGGGCAGTATATCGAAGTGCCCGACATACATGGAATGTATGAAAAGGAGGCCGGCGAGGCACTTGCCGCCAAAGGACTCAAGTATGAGATATTGGACTACAAATATGACAAGATGATGGTTGAGGGCGGAGTGATTGAACAGAAACCCAAACCCGGATCATACGTAAAGGACGGACGCACCATATATCTTACTCTCAATTCGGGAAAGGTTCCCATGAAGGCTGTGCCCGATGTGGCCGATAACAGCTCGCTGCGTGCGGCCGAATCCAGACTGACTGCAGCAGGATTCAAGTTGGGCAGGACCGTATATGTAGACGGCGACCTGAATTGGGTTTATGAGATAAGATATCAGGGAGAGAAGATAGAAGCCGGAACAGAGATTCCCGAAGGTTCTCTCCTGACCATAGTTGCCGGCAACGGCACTCCGGTCGAGATCATCGAGGAGGTTGATTCGACGACTGTAATAGACTCCGATTTCTTTGAGTAACCGTTATGACAGACCTCGAAGACGAGATTGAGGAGTCGCTTGACGACCTGGAGCCCACCCCTGACGCGGCGGAACTGTTCGAGCACTTCCGCGTAGTCGCCGACAAGGGACAGAGTCTGCTCAGGGTTGACAAGTTCCTGTTTGACCATCTGGAGCATTCATCGCGCAACCGCATACAGAAAGCGGCCGATGCAGGCATGGTGATGGCAAACGGCCGTCCCGTCAAAAGCAACTACAAGGTAAAATGATGGACCGTCCGCGTTACAGCAGCGACATAGAGCCAGAGGATATTCCTCTGGACATTGTATATGAGGACGAATGCCTGATGGTGGTAAACAAGCCGGCTGGTCTTGTGGTTCATCCGGGATGCGGCAATTTTCACGGCACACTGGTGAATGCGGTGGCCTGGCACCTGCGCGACAATCCCGATTACGACCCCAACAGCCCGCAGGTAGGTCTGGTACACCGGATAGACAAGGACACTTCAGGCCTGCTTGTAGTAGCCAAGACGCCCGATGCAAAAACCTGCCTGGGCAAGCAGTTCTATGACAAAACCACAAAACGCGCCTATCAGGCTCTGGTATGGGGAGTCCCCGATCCTGCCGAGGGCACGGTGGAGAGTCAGATAACACGTAATCCAAAGGACCGCCTGCAGATGGCAGTTTCCTTTGATCCAGAGGTAGGAAAGCATGCGGTGACCCACTACACGGTACTGGAAAGGTTCGGTTACACGTCATTGGTGGAATGCCGTCTTGAAACGGGACGTACGCACCAGATAAGGGTACACATGAAACATCTGGGCCACCCGCTGTTCAGCGACGAGCGCTACGGAGGTGACCAGATACTGAAAGGTACCACCTACAGCCGATACCGCCAGTTCGTACAGAACTGTTTTGAGATATGTCCGCGCCAGGCACTGCACGCCAAGACTCTGGGATTCGTGCACCCCCTGACAAAACAGGAGATGTTTTTCAACTCGGAGCTGCCTCAGGATATGGCCACGCTGATAGAGAGATGGAGGGATTACGTGAAATCAAGGGATTTTGAAAAATAACATATAAAAATGAGCAAACGTATTATTGCAATTGTTGCCGGAGGAGACTCGAGCGAGAATCCGGTGTCACTCAGGAGTGCAGCAACCATCCTTGAAAACATGGACAAGGAGAGGTATGAGCCGTATATTGTGGAGATTGAGGGTAAGAACTGGCAGGTGCACGCAGACGGTGGCGTCAAGGCTCCGGTAGACCGCAACGATTTCAGTTTTACGGTGAACGGCACAAAGAAGGTTACGGAACTCCCGGAGAGAACGGCGTTTTTGAGGGTTATCTCCGTCTGATGCGTATCCCCTTCTCTACCTGCGACGTTCTGGCATCGGCCCTTACTTTCAACAAGTTCGTGCTCAACAAGACCATGAAGAGCTGCAAGGTCAACGTTGCCAATTCCCGCCGTCTGCGCAAGGGTGATCAGGTGGATCCGGACAAGATAATAAGCAAGGTGGGGCTGCCCTGTTTCATCAAGCCCACCGACGGCGGTTCCAGTTTCGGCACCACCAAGGTAAAGACCCGCGAGCAGATCATTCCCGCGGTCCAGGAGGCGTTCAAGGAGAACGACGAGATAATGATTGAATCGTTCATGCAGGGCACTGAGGTTACCAACGGTTACTACAAGACCCGCAAGCGCGAGGTGAAACTGCCTGTAACCGAGGTAGTTCCCAAGAGCGATTTCTTTGACTACGACGCCAAGTACAACGGAAAGGTCGAGGAGATTACCCCCGCCCGCATACCCGACAAGCTGCGCGACCGGATTCAGGACCTGACCGCAAAGATATACGACCTGATAGGCTGTCACGGCATTATCCGTAACGACTATATCATCACAGACGGCGACAAGATAAACCTGCTGGAGGTTAACACCACCCCGGGCATGACCGCCACCAGTTTCATTCCCCAGCAGATTAGGGCTGCCGGCATGAACCTGACCGATGTATTCACAGAGATTATTGAAGACAGTTTCTAAACAGTCAGACGATGCAGATACCCGCCGAATTTGATAAAATGAGGTCCCTTGAGGACGACGAGGTACGCGGAGCCGTACTCTCGCTGCTTGACGACCCGGCTTTCATCAGGATTGTGAAAGGCATTATCAAGGGTGTGCCTATCTGGGTGCATAAACTATACACCAGACGTTTCAAGACCGTCAACAGTTTCCAGGAAGGAATGATCTGCCCGTTCCTGACCAGGATCCTGAAGAAGGCTACCACGGGTTTCACGAATGATTTCTCGGCACTGCCCGACGGACGTGAGGATTTCATATACCTGTCCAATCACAGGGACATTGTGCTTGATTCGGCATATCTGGATTATATACTTCTTGTCATGCGCGGCAGGAAATCGGTCGAGATAGGTATAGGCAACAACCTGCTCATTCACCCATGGATTGAGACTCTGGTACGCCTTAACCGCAGTTTCGTGGTAAACCGGTCCGCAACTGCCGCCGAGCTTCTGGAATCATCAAAGCAACTGTCCAGATACATCCGCTTTGTCATTGAAGAGAAAAAGAGTCCGGTCTGGCTGGCCCAGCGTGAAGGCCGTGCAAAGGATTCCGATGACCGCACCCAGAAGAGCGTCCTCAAGATGCTGGCCATGTCCGGTCCCGATGACATGAACCTGTCCGAGAAACTGCAGTCACTGCATATATGCCCGCTCACCATAAGTTACGAGTATGACCCTTGTGACTGGCTCAAGGCCGCCGAGTTCCAGCTCAAACGCGACAATCCAGACTACGTAAAGAGCGAACAGGCAGACCTGGACAACATGAAGACCGGCATATTCGGATTCAAGGGACACCTGCATTATCAGGTATCGGCCCCGATAGACAAGGAGATAGCCGCGCTTGACAGTTCCGTACCGCGCAACCAGTTCCTGGACCAGGTGGCCCAGATCATTGACCGACATATTTTCAAGGGATACCGCATCTATCCCTGCAACCGCATAGCCCTGGATCTTTTAAGGGGCGACGACGCCGAATCTGCAGGTTACACACCGGAGCAGAAACAGGCTTTCCTGAACTATCTTGACGGACAACTGGCCAAGATAGACATTCCCAACCCCGATTGGGATTTCCTCAGGGAGCGTATACTCACCATGTATGCGAATCCCCTTATCAACCAAAAAAGCGTATCAGAACAATGAAAAGAATTGCCAGCCTTTTGATTCTGTCGGTAATACTGTTGCCGGCACTGATCTCCTGCGACGACGAAACGGAGCCCATTGAAACCATGTTCTCCGGATTCATGACCGGACAAACCGATTCGGAGGGATACATCAAGACCCTGACCGATGACTACGGCACACGGTATACTGTAACTGAAAAGTCCGAAAAACTTGACCCCAACTCAAAGTACAGGTTAGTTGCATCGGTAGCTCTCGACGAGAACCTTACCGCACGTATCCTGCAGATGGCCCCGGCCATATCATTCCAGGCACCCGAGGACTCCATCCTTCCCGACTCCATGCGCGTAAAGGATCCTGTTGAGATACACAGTCTCTATATTGGAGGTGGATTCCTGAACATATACATGGGAATAAAAGTGGCTCAGGAGGGAACATCACACAGACTGTTCTACTCACATCTGAACAATCCGGAAAAGGTCATGTTCACAATCTACCACAACGCGTTTGGTGACGAGCCGGTTTATACCAAGCATGCCTATATTTCCATACCGCTTTCCGGATACGGACTGGAACAGAACGATACGGTCTTCCTGAACGCCAACGGCTACAAGGAAAACTACAACTATCAGTTGATTTACAAGTAAATCTTATTTAAGTCCCTCCAGGATTTTCTTAAGGACTACCGTGGCCGATATCTCTCGGTTGGCGGCCTCCGGTATCACAAGTGAACGGGGGCCTTCAATCACATCGTCGGTCACGATCATGTTACGGCGTACGGGCAGGCAATGCATAAAGAAGGCGTTGTCCGTAACAGCCATCTGACGCTCACCGATGGTCCAGCTGCGGTCCTTGCTCAGAACCTCACCGTAATGCTCGGGGCTGGCGCATGACCAGTTCTTTCCGTATATGAAGTGTGCACCCTCAAAGGCCTTCATCTGATCATATTCTATGGTTGCGCCGGCAGTGAACTTGGGATCAAGTTCATATCCGTGCGGGTGTGTGATCACAACCTCATAACCTGCAGCCACCATCCACTGTGCGAATGAGTTAGGCACGGCCTGCGGCAGAGCCTTGGGATGCGGAGCCCAGCTCATTACAACCTTGGGACGATCGACGGTCTTGTGCTCCTCGATTGTAATCCAGTCGGCAAAACTCTGGAGCGGATGACCCGTAGCGGCCTCCATGGAGAATACGGGACGGCCTGAATACTGGATGAACTGGTTAAGGATTTTCTCCTGATAATCGTCCTCGCGGCTCTCAAAGCGGGCAAAAGAACGGACGCCGATGACATCGCAGTAGCAACCCATAACGGGAATGGCCTCGAGCAGATGCTCAGACTTGTCGCCGTCCATGATCACTCCGCGCTCGGTTTCGAGTTTCCAGGCGCCCTGGTTGACATCCAGTACAATCACGTTCATGCCCAGATTCAAACCTGCCTTCTGGGTACTCAGACGGGTACGCAGACTGGAGTTGAAGAACACCATGAGCAGGGTCTTGTTACGGCCCAGTTCAACGTATTTGTAACGGTCACGCTTTATCTCAAGGGCCTCCTGCAATGCCTCGTGCAGGTCACCCAGATCCTTTACACAGGTAAAATGTCTCATACGGGTTATGTTTATTGTCTTGTCTGGCCGTCACCGTTGATCAGCCATTTGTATGTTGTCATCTCTTCCAATGCCATAGGGCCGCGGGCATGCATTTTCTGCGTGCTTATGCCTATTTCGGCACCGAGTCCGAACTGGGCTCCATCGGTAAATGCGGTCGATACGTTCACGTAGACGCATGCGGCATCGGTCAATTGCTGGAACAGCTGTCCGTGCCCGGCATTCTCAGTCACTATGCACTCGCTGTGATGTGAAGTGTAACGGCGTATATGCATCAGGGCATCCTCAAATGAGTCAACTGTCTTGATTGACATGCGGTATGCCAGGAACTCCTTTCCGAAACTTTCGGCAGTTGCATGCTCCAGAAGTTCTGCAGGATATTTGCCCTGGAGAGCGGCGTATGCCTGCTCATCGGCCTCAATGACCACGTTCTTGGCAGCCATACGGATGCAGAGTTCGGGCAGATCGCCCAGGCGGTCCTTATGTATTACCAGTGAATCCAGCGCGTTGCAGACACTCACACGACGGGTCTTGGAGTTGAATATGATATCGGCACCCTTCTTAAGATCACCCTCCTTGTCAAAATAGGTGTGGCAAACGCCTGCTCCGGTCTCAATGCAGGGAACCTGAGCCTGCTCTCGGACCGACTTGATAAGACGTGCGCTGCCGCGGGGAATAAGCAGGTCAACCAGGCCCACGGCTTTCATAAGCTCGGTGGCAGCCTCATGACCGGCAGGGAGCAGTTCAACCACATGGGGGTCGATGCCCTTCTGCTCAAGCACACTGTGAATCAGGTCTACAATAGCCTTGTTTGAATCATAAGCATCGCTGCCACCCTTGAGTGCACAGGCGTTGCGTGACTTGAAGCACAGGGAGAACACATCAAAACTTACGTTGGGACGGGCCTCGTAAATGACGCCGATAACACCGAACGGGACACGTACGCGAGTCAGTTTCATGCCGTTGGGACGTGTACGTTCGTCAATGACCTTGCCTACGGGATTATCCAGCTCTGCCACGTGACGCATATCGGATGCAATGCCTTTCAGGCGCTCATCGGTGAGCATCAGGCGGTCATATACCGGATTGCTGCTGTCCATACGGGCCAGGTCACGGGCGTTGGCCTCAAGCAGAGCGGCGGCATTGCTCTCAATGGCATCGGCCAATGTGAGCAGCACATCATTTATCTGTTTCTCCTCCAGCATGGGGAGGGAATAGGATGCATTCTTAAGCAGTTCTAAGGTATTCTCTATCATGGATTACTTCTTTGAAGCATGGAAACGGGTGCAACGGGCATTCTCAGGATCGGAAAGGACATCAATCAGCACATCCTGGCGACGGCCGTTGGCAATGCGGACCTCAATACCGTCGGCGGCTACTCCAAGAGCAGTCTTCATCTTGGTAATCATACCGCCGCGTCCGTATTTGGACTTGGTGCCGCTGACACAACCGGAGTAGTCGTCATCAGGGTATACATCATGTATAAGCTCGGATCCGGGTTCGTCGGGATTGCCGGTGAAAACGCCGTCCACATTGCTCAGAATAATCAGTATCTCAGCCTTCATCATACGGGCCACAAGACCTGAAAGCTCGTCGTTATCGGTAAACATAAGTTCCTCAACCGATACGGTATCGTTCTCATTGATGACAGGCACCACCCCGTTGTCCAGCATAGCCGTCATACAACGCATCTGGTTTGCATGCAGGGTCTCATTGATGAAATTCTCCTTTGTGGTAAGTATCTGGCCTACGGTTATGCCGTACTCCTGGAAAAGGTCATAGTAGTGCTCTATGAGTTTGGCCTGGCCCACGGCAGCAAAGAGCTGGCGTCCGGTCACACTCTCATCCTTCAGGTTGGGAAGCGCTCCCCTGCCCGATGCAACCGCACCGGAAGAGATGAGCAGCACCTCAATGCCTCTGTGACGCAGTTCGGCGATCTGGTCCACCAGAGCCGCCATACGGGAAATGTCCAGACGTCCGTCGGGACGGGTAAGCACATTGCTGCCAACCTTGACAGCTATACGTTTGGGATAGTTCATTGTTCCTTTAAAATCTGTTCTGCACGGTCACGGTCCTGGGGGTTGACCAGAACGCCGAAAGAACCGGCCATTGCGGTATAGGTTGAAAAAATAGCACTCATAGTATTGTTCATGATCATTGCCGGTATGCCGTCTGCCTCCAATCGGGCACGCACCACCTCGGCTTCAAAAGCCTGACCTCTGAAAACGCATACCAAATCCTGTTTTTCATTCATAACCGTGAGTGTTTAACTATTGTGAAGTGGCAAAGTTAGTGATTTTTCCATACCTTTGAGCCGATATGTCACTCAAACACCTTGTTATACTCTCAATATTGTCTGTAAGCACCCTTGTAGCATATGCTTCAGCAACAAATGACTCCACTGCGGCCGATACCATATGGTTTGACGACGGGGCATGCTATGTGGGGCAGATAGCCGATTCTCTTTTCAACGGTTACGGCAAGATGACATATGCCGACGGCACGGTCTACCAGGGAGAATGGAAAGACGGCATGTGGGACGGCCAGGGAGAGTTGTCCTATCCCGACGGCGATTATTACAAAGGAGAGTTCAGCAATCATCAGTTCAGCGGATTCGGCAAATACATTTACTCTGACGGAACCAGCTATGAAGGCTATTGGCAGGACGACATGTTCAACGGTTCCGGCACCATGTTGTATGCCAACGGCAGCATCTATGCGGGTGAGTGGAAAGATGACAGGAAAGACGGAGTAGGTGTTTTATACGATTCGTCGACAGGCACCCTGCTCAAAGGAAATTTCAGTAATGACATGTTCATAGGTTCAAAAGAAGAACAACAGGACAACTGGAATCATCTCCAGGAAAATTTCAATGATGACTGGAATCCATATCTGTACTATCAGAAACGCCCCGATTCATGCTGGCATTACCAAGGTGACGTAAACGTCTTCATATCATACGGAACAAACCAGACGCTTTCATTCCATTTTGATTTCCATACGTCAAAACGGTTCTTTGCAGGTTTTTCTTTGGGACTGAATACGGTAAACCAGAGGATAGGCAAGGAATCGGTCACATATGATGATGAAAGCGGCGAAAAGATTTATCTGATAGAATGGGACGCATACCCCGACGAGGTCCTTACAGAGAAAACTTACGACATGTTCAAACTGACAGGTCAGTGCGGTGTGAGTTGGGGATGGTTCTCTTTAGGCGGAGCCGCCGGTATAGGATTGAAGAATACCGTACGCAATTGCCGCAGTCTGCCCCAGTACAACAGTTATTATGAGGCAGGCACACTCTACTACAAGGAGAAAGTTACGGGAGCCCGATTCACCTATGATGTGTTCGCAGACTTTCTGTTAAGCCGATCCATACCGCGTCTGCATTCGTGTTCAATACGTACCGGCTACAGTAACATTGACGGCTTTTACTTAGGAGCAGGAGTTTCATTCTGATTTTGCTTTTTATAATAAAACCTTTATTTTCGCGGATATGAACCTCCGTAAGCAAATAGTCCTGTTGATCTGTTTCTGCACCTGCATGGCAGGATATGCAGCAATTCCCAATGACAGTATTCCCGTTGACACGCTCATGCTGGATGACGGCACGTTCTATGTGGGCCAGATACAGGATTCCCTCTTCAACGGCCACGGGAGATGCATATATGCCGACGGCACCGTATATGAGGGTGACTGGAAAGACGGCCTCTGGGACGGTCAGGGTGTGGTGATCTACCCTGACGGCGATGTTTACAAAGGAGAGTTCCGTAACCACATAAAAGAGGGCAAAGGCACATACTATTACGGAAGCGGTGCCAAATATGAAGGAGACTGGAAGAATGACCGGTTCAACGGAAACGGCAAACTGCAGTTTGAAGACGGCGGAAGATACGAGGGAGCCTGGAAAGACGACATGAAACATGGTTACGGCCGCCTGGTATCGGCCGAGGGATTTGCCAACACCGGCTATTTCTATTATGACGAGTATCTTGGAATGCCGTTTGACACTGAAATAGTCAGGGACAGCGTACTGACCGATGAACTCAAAAGTTGGGGATTCGAGCAGGAACCTCCACGAGGCCATTCCGGGTTGGCTATGGGAGTATCATACGGAACCAAAGGCATGCTTTCAACCACCCTATGGAACACCTCTTTGGATCACTTCTTTTACGGCCTTTCCATAGGATTCAACATAGATCCCCCCACAAGAGGTAAAAGCGTCAGTCTGGGATTCAATACGTTCTCGGATGACATACACTTTTCGGGCGAATACATCTCCTCCCAGTATATGATTGAAGGAGGATACTCTTACAGGAATCTGTCTGTGGGCTGTTCGGCGGGATTCGGAATCGTAAGCACGTATATAAACTGCAGAGCCAACGGAAACTACGACTATTACAGTTATTACAACATAAAATACGGTCAGGCCTACACACGCAGGGATCAGACAAGCCACACATTCGTATACAGAGGATACCTGATGTATTCATTCCAGGCAAAAGAAGAAAAACCCAAGACGCATATGTGCCTTGGGTATGGTAAAGCTGACGGCCTGTTTATAGGCGTCGGCTTGAATCTGTAGGATATCCGTTATACCAGATGTCTTACCAGGTCATCCCTGTCACCGTACAGGTAATCAATTACAGGAATTTCAATCATAGTATAGCAGCCCGGCTTCTGCAGGACTGATGCGCGGGCAGCGCAAACCAGGATCTGACCGGTAAGGGCGGGATTGTTTATCTTCATGTCAAACTCAAAGAGCTGGTTCTGAGTCTTGCCCGATACGCCCTTGCGTGTAAGGTTGACACCGTGTCCCATATCCTTGAGGGCATCGACACTCTCAACCTGCATTACGTGAGTCTCGTCATTTACAAAATAGGGATCAGCCTTGATTGCAGCGGCAACATCCTCAAAGCGGTAGCCGTCAAGAATCTCAACATATACCATACGGCGATGAATGCCGGTACCTACGGGAATCGTCATTGAAAGAGCGGCTTTTACACCGGGGATAGCCTTGACTGCGACAGAGTGTCCCATTGACATTCCGGGGCCAAAGTTCGTGTAGCTTACACCCTTGGGAGCCATAGCCTGCATAAGGGCGCGTACGATTGAATCTGTACCCGGATCCCATCCTGCAGATATAATGGTAACCTTTCCGGCATCGGCTGCAACTTTCTGAAGACGCTTGCGGGTCTCAGGTATAAGTGTGTGGATATCAAAGCTGTCAACTGTATTTATGCCCAGCGGAAGTATCTCGACAGCATACTCCTCGGTCTTGCGTGAAGGAACGCAGAGAATTGCCACATCAGGCTTGGGGAGTTCTGAAATTTTCCTTACAATTTTATAACCCTGAAGTTCCTTGGGGCAGTCTGCGTCACCGTTACGGCGAACTATTCCTGCAACCTCGAAATCAGGTGCTGTCTCAAGTGCCTCAAGCACATACTTACCGATGTTTCCATAGCCTACAATAGCTGCTTTGATCTTTTCCATAGGTCTCGTTTTTAATTTTTTCGGGCCCAAAGTTATGAAAAAAGGGCTTTATGTGTATGCGCACGTGCAATAATAACGACCCTGTCGCGTTATTTCATAGCAACCTTAAAAAGAAAACGTCATGATTGAATTCATTCAGGGAAAGATAGAGGAACTCAACCCCACCCAGGCTGTCCTGCTTACACAGGGCGGTGTAGCATATGACCTGAACATATCACTTTACACATATTCGGCCATCCAGGGCAAGAACGAGACCCGTCTTTATGTCTATGAAGCCATACGTGAGGATGCTTACGTACTGTACGGTTTCAGCGGAAAGCAGGAGCGCGAGCTGTTCCTGATGCTCATATCCGTATCAGGCATAGGCGGTGCATCGGCCAGGATGATACTGTCATCATTCACACCCTCCGAGCTTACCGGCATTATCAGTTCGGGTAACGACTCGCTGCTCAAGAAAGTCAAGGGCATAGGTGCCAAGACAGCACAGCGCATTATCGTGGACCTGCACGACAAGATCGGC
>CAJOJD010000012.1:39872-44775 GCA_905234745.1 uncultured Bacteroidaceae bacterium
AGGACGGTCTTTCAGTCGAAGCCGTCATTCGTGAAGCTCTGAAACGCATCTGATGATAAAGGGAAGAAACCTTGCCGCAGCATTGCTGCTGATGGGCTCCTGCTTGTGCGGGGGCCCCAGCTGCCTTTATGCGCAGGGTACCCAAAGGACGCTTCCCAACCCCGAAAACATAACCGAGGAGATAACCTATGATGAGGATGACGAGACATTCAGCGTAGGTTACAAACTGGGCGACTCATTCCTTGACGTGCCCACGGTAATGACCCCTGATGAGTACAACCGCATGATGATGCAGCGCTCACTGCAGTCCTTCTACCGTGACAAGTATGCCGAGGAGCTAAAAGCCCAGGGAGACAACAAGTTTGACTTTACCGACATGAAGTTTGACCTGGGACCGGCCGAGAAGATATTCGGTCCCGGCGGCGTACAGGTAAAGACCAGCGGATCAGCCGCAATCAAGTTCGGTTACAACCGCAACAAGGTGGACAACCCCTCACTGTCTGTCCAGAACCGCACCACTGGCGGTTTTGACTTTGACGAGCAGATAAACCTGAACATCAATGCCCGTGTAGGTGACAAGATCAACATGAATCTGAACTACAACACCGAAGCCACGTTTGACATTGATGCCAAGATGATAAAACTGCGCTACGAGGGCAAGGAGGACGAGATAATCCGCCTGCTCGAAGCCGGTAACATAAGTTTCCCCACAAACTCGTCATTGATACAGGGCGCATCATCACTGTTCGGTGTAAGGTCTGACCTGCAGTTCGGTAAACTCCAGTTGCAGATGGTGCTGTCACAGAAGGAGTCTTCATCGTCCTCCGTCAGTTCACAGGGCGGACAGCAGATTACGGACTTTGAGATCGATGCCAGCAGTTATGACGAGAACCGCCACTTCTTCCTGGCCCATTTCTTCCGTGACAACTATGACTCCAATATGGAAATGCTGCCCAACATAGTATCGGGCGTGCAGATAACCAGAGTCGAGGTATGGGTCACAAACAAGAAGAGCAACTATGACAACCCCAGAAACATAGTGGCCTTTACAGACCTTGGCGAGACCGGCCACATAAGCAACAGCATCTGGAACGCACAGGGAGGTCCTGCTCCCGCCAACGCAGCCAATGACCTTTACCGCCGTATAGTCAACGACTACCCTGCCGCACGTGACATTGACCAGGTTGCGGTCACGCTGGGCTCATTTCTGGAAGGAAGCACCGACTATGAGAAGGTATCCAACGCCCGCAAGCTGAGCACATCGGACTATACACTTAACAGCGAACTGGGTTACATATCGCTCAAGAACGCACTGGCATCCGATGAGGTGCTGGCCGTTGCGTTCGAGTACACATACGGAGGTCAGAGCTATCAGGTGGGTGAGTTCTCATCGGACAAGACCGATGCCAGCGAGACGCTGTTCGTAAAGCTTCTTAAATCCAACTCCAACTCACCGGGAAGCGGCACATGGGACCTGATGATGAAGAACATCTACTCCATCACCAACGGTAACATTCAGAGCGCACAGTTCAAGTTGGGTATTTACTACAGCAGCGACAGCACAGGCAGCCGTCTGACATACATCCCCGAGGCAAACCTCAAAAGCACTCCCCTGCTGCGCCTGCTCAATCTGGACCGCCTGGATGACAAGAACAACCCCCACCCCAACGGCAAGTTTGACTTTATTGAGAGATATACCGTACAGTCATCGAACGGAAAGATCATATTCCCCGTAGTCGAGCCTTTCGGCAGCCATCTGCGCAAGGTCATAAACAATGATGCCGTGGCCGATAAATACGTGTTCCAGGAGCTGTATGACTCCACCCGCGTAGTGGCCAAGCGCATTGCCGACAAGGACAAGTTCATGCTGATAGGCCAGTACTCAGGTTCAAACACCAATGTGATCCAATTGGGTTCATACAACATACCACGCGGATCGGTGATAGTTACCGCAGGCGGCGTTACTCTGGTTGAGAACAGCGACTATACCGTCGACTACAGCATGGGAACCGTGACCATCATCAACCAGAGCATCATAGACGCCGGAACAAGCGTCAACGTTCAGCTGGAGAGCAACACCGAGTTCAGCATGCAGCGCAAGACAATGGCGGGACTTAACTGGATGTATGATTTCAGCCCCAACCTGCAGTTAGGCGGTACCTTCATGCACCTGAACGAGAAGCCTCTGACCAGCAAGGTCACTATGGGCGACGAGCCCCTGGTGAACACTATGTACGGAGTCAACCTGAACTGGAGGCATGAGAGCCAGGCAATAACCAACATCATTGACAAGATACCTTTTGTAAATGCCACCAAGCCGTCAAGCATAAACTTCAGGGCCGAGATGGCCGCACTGCAGTCATCGGTATCGGACAAGGTACAGGGACAGGCATCATACATTGACGACTTTGAGGCTGCCGAGAGCGGAATAAGCATATTGCAGCCGTCGGCCTGGACACTGTCGGCAGTACCGAAAGGCATGAAGGGTTACGGCAAGTCCGGTCAGGTAGAGGCAGGATACAACCGTGCGCTCCTGAACTGGTTCACCATTGACCCGCTGTTCACACGCCGCAACTCACCGCTTACACCGGCTCACATAAAATCTGACCTGGAACAGCTGTCCAACCATTATGTGCGTGAGGTTTATGAGCGTGAGCTCTATCCCAACAAGGAGTCAACGTCAAGTGAGTCTACAACTCTTCAGATCCTGAACCTGGCATACTACCCCAACGAGCGCGGACCGTACAACCTGAACCCCGACCTTGACGCCGACGGTCATCTGGGCAACCCGCAGGACAACTGGGGCGGTATCATGCGTCGCCTTACCACCACAGACTTTGAAGCAGCCAACATCGAGTACATTGAGTTCTGGATGCTGGATCCTTTCATATACAATACCGCAGCCGCGGGAGGTGACCTCTACCTGAACCTGGGTGAGGTATCCGAGGATGTGCTGCTGGACGGCAAGAAGTTCTATGAGAACGGTCTGCCGGTAGACGGAGACTCAACCAAATGGGCACAGACCGTATGGGGTAAGGTTCCTACCGGCAAGAGCCTTGTATATGCTTTTGACAACAATGCAGCCGATAGCCGTGACCTTCAGGACGTGGGTCTGAACGGTCTGTCATCGGCCGAGGAAAGAGAATGGCCGGCATACGCCAACTATCTGAATGAAATACGCGCCAAGGTAAAGCCCGAGGTTTACAGCGCCATTTACGATGATCCCGCCGCCGATACATACCACTATTACCGCGGTGCCGATTATGATGACAAGGGTCTGTCAGTCCTGGACCGTTACCGCAAGTACAACGGCACCGAGGGCAACTCGCCCAACAGCGCCGAGAGCAACAGCCGCTATGACCAGTCGGCCCGCACCACTCCTGATGTGGAGGACGCCAACGGTGACTACACCATGGACGAGTATGAGAAATTCTTCCAGTACCGCATATCACTGCGTCCCGCCGACCTTGAGATTGGCCGCAACTACATTTCCGATATGCGTGAGGTCAAGGTCAAGCTGCGCAACGGTACTGCTTCCGCATACCTATCAACGAGTATGAGAAGGCCGAGGGCGGTATCCGTGACTTCAGCTCAATCCGATTCATGCGAATGTACCTGACCGGATTCAGCGAGGAGGTTCATGTACGTTTCGGTTCTCTGGAACTTATGACCAGCCAGTGGCGCAACTACGAGCAGCCCATATACAGCACAACCAACCGAACTCCGACCATATCGGGCAAGTTCTCGGCCACATCGGTCAACATTGAGGAGAACGGCGACCGCGCTCCCGTGAACTATGTGGTTCCTCCCGGCGTTACCCGTATATTGGACCCCAACCAGGTACAGCTGGTACAGGATAACGAGCAGGCCATGAGCCTCAAGGTGACAGGCCTTGGAGCCGGCGAGGCACGCGGTATCTACAAGAAGAGCTCGCTTGACCTGCGCAAGTACAAGCGCATACAGATGTTCAGCCACGCCGAGGCTGTCATTCCCGATGACGGTTCACTTACCGACGGTGACATATCGGTATTCATACGTCTTGGTTCCGATTACTCCGGCAACTACTACGAGTATGAGATCCCGCTGGCTCTCACCCCGGCCGGACACTACAGCGGCAACAATGACAATGACCGCCGTATGGTATGGCCCGAGCGCAATATGCTGGATATTGATTTTGACGTGCTCACTCAGGTCAAGAACAACCGTAACATACAGAAGAACCTGGGCGCCATAAGTGCATCGGACATATACAGCGAATATGACCCGTCCAAGCCCGAGAACCGTATTACGGTAGTAGGTAACCCGTCTATAGGCAACATACGCGCCATAATGATAGGTGTGCGCAACAACTCCATGAGCGCAAAGAATGCCGAGGTCTGGGTCAACGAGCTGCGTCTGGTGGGATACGAGAGCAAGGGCGGTATGGCCGCACTGAGTACACTGGGTCTGAAACTGTCCGATATAGCATCGGTCGATCTGGCGGGACAGATGAGTACAGCCGGTTACGGAGGCCTGGAGGAGAGCATCAAGGACCGCAAGACCGATGACTACTACAAATACTCACTGACCACCAGTACCAACGTAGGTCGTTTCCTGCCGGAGGAGTCAAAGATATCCATACCGGTCTACTACTCTTTCACCAAGGAGAAGACATCACCAAGATACAGCCCCTATGACACAGACCTGCTGATGGACGACGTGATTGAGTCATATCCCGAGGGCCATATGCGTGACTCCATCCAGAGCATATCCCAGGATCTCAGGGAGAGCCACAATTTCAGTATCTCAAACGCCAAGGTCAACATAAGCAGCGAAACGCCTATGCCCTATGACCCGGCCAACTTCTCATTCAGTTACTCCGAGAGCGTAAGTGACCGCAGCAACAGCACCATAGATTATGAGC
>CAJOJD010000013.1 GCA_905234745.1 uncultured Bacteroidaceae bacterium
GCGTTCGTGCAGCAGCAGTCGTCATTTGCAGGCGGCCGAGGCGGTATGCCGGTTCGTTATGTTCTTCAGGCCACAAACATCGAGAAACTGCAGGATGTGTTGCCCACCTTCCTGGCCCGCGTAAACGAAAACCCCGCATTCCAGATGGCCGATGCCGACCTTAAGTTCTCCAAACCCGAGGTCCGAATATCGATCAACCGAGAGAAAGCCAACCTGCTGGGTGTAAGTACCCGTGATATCGCACAGACCCTGCAGTGGGGCTTGAGCGGTCAGCGTATGGGTTACCTCTACATGAACGGAAAGCAGTATGACATTATAGGTGAGATTAACCGCCAGCAGCGTAACACCACCCAGGCGCTCAAATCTATCTACATGCGTAGCGGAAGCGGCGACATGATCCAGATGGAGAACCTGGTGGACCTTAAGGAGGATATCGCACCACCCCGCCTGTACCGTTACAACCGTTTTGTATCGGCCACCGTATCGGCCGGACTGGGTAAGGGTTATACTCTTGGTCAGGCACTGGACGAGATGGACAAGATTGCAAAGGAGACTCTTGACGATACTTTCCGCACCGCACTTACCGGTGAGTCAAAGGATTTCCGCGAGAGTTCCAACAGTCTGCTGTTCGCGTTCGGTCTGGCTCTGCTGCTTATCTACCTGATTCTGGCTGCTCAGTTTGAGAGTTTCAAGGATCCGCTTATCGTGATGATTACGGTGCCTCTGGCTGTGTTCGGAGCGCTTGTGTTCCTGCGCGGCGGTGGTCAGACCATGAACATTTTCAGTGAGATTGGTATCATCATGCTTATAGGACTTGTGGCCAAGAACGGTATCCTGATTGTGGAGTTTGCCAACCAGAAGCAGGCCGCCGGAATTGACAAGTTCATTGCCATCCGTGATGCATCAATACAGCGCTTAAGACCTATCCTTATGACCAGCACCTCAACCATGCTGGGTCTGCTGCCGCTTATGTTCGCACACGGTGAGGGCAGCGCCGGACGTATCGCTATGGGTACTGCAGTTGTGGGCGGTATGCTTATTTCAACGTTCTTTACCATGTATATAGTTCCGGCTATCTACAGTTACATTTCAACCGACCGTAAAACCCAGAAGAAAAAGGAATGAAACCATATAGAATTACATTTGCTTTAGCCGCACTGGCCGTCAGTCTGGGTTCATCGGCTCAGATCATGACGCTTAAGGAGTGCCTTGAGGAGGGCATCCGCGAGAGCTACCAGATAAAGCTGGTCAACATCTCCGAGGAGAAGGCGGCCAACAACGACTCCTGGTCATACGCCGGCGGAATGCCTACCGTAAGCGTTCAGGGCAGTTACTCCGGATCTATTTCAAGCAATGACGCTACCCTTTCGTCCGATGGCTCCACGGTATCGAACCGTAACGTGCTGGACCAGACACTCAACGCTCAGGTGCGTGCCGAGTGGACCGTGTTTGAGGGTTTCAGCATCCAGGCCACCCGTGACCGCATGCAGGAGTTGCACAATCAGGGTACCATTCAGACGCGCGTGACCATTGAGGATTACATAGCAACCCTTACCTCCGAGTATTACAATCTGGTTAAGCAGACCCTTCACCTTAAGAACCTGGAGTACGCGACCGCGCTCAGCAAGGAGCGTCTGCGCATTACCAGCGAGCGTTACGATATGGGTGGCGATTCGCGTCTGGACTACCAGCAGGCGCAGGTCTATTTCAACTCTGACAGCGCCAAGAGCCTGAAACAGCACGAGGCATTGGGATCGGCCAACATCCGCATCAACCGCCTCATGTCCAACCAGGACCTCAGGACCGCGCATGTGGCTGCCGATACCGCCATCACCCTGCTCACGGGACTTGACTACGAGTCGCTCTACGACGATATGATGAAGGTCAACTCATCCCTGCTCAAGGCCGAGAGCAACCGTAACGTTGCCCGCATGGACCGCAAGTCTGTCCAGTCACGCAACTACCCCTACCTGCGTCTGAACGCATCGTACGGCATTACACAGAACTATTACGGCAACAGTACTTACACTGACCGCCTGAACTGGGGTCCCAGCTTTGGCGCAACCGTCGGCATTAACCTGATTAACGGCAAGCAGCGCACACAGGAGCGTAACGCCCTGCTGGATGAGATGAATGCCGATATCACCGTAGAGCAGCTGGAGCTCCAGCTCCGCGCCAACCTGGACGATTTCTGGCAGGCCTACCAGAACAACCTGATGCTCCTTGAGCTCCAGGAACAGAACCTCAAAGCCGCCCAGGAAACAATGGACATAGCCCAGGAGCGTTACCTGCTTGGCAACCTCTCCGGAATAGAGATGCGCGAGGCCCAGAAATCCCTCCTGGACGCCGAGGAGAGCCTCCTCCAAGTCCAGTACGACACCAAAGTCTGCGAGATCTCCCTCCTGCAGATCTCCGGCCGCATCATGCAATATCTCGAATAGCAAAAAGAGTACCATTGGGGTCAGACCCCAATGGTACTCTTTTTAAATAAAAATAGGGCGCAATGTTAATTGCACCCTTCTTTTTGTTCTGGAAATAATTACTTAGCAGCTGCGAGTGAAGCCTTGCGGAACTCCTTCATCAGCTTCTCGAGTTCGAGAGATGCCTTGCGAGCACGTGTGCCAGCAGCCTTGTTACCCTTCTCTACCTGTGCGTTAGCGTCCTTTGCGAATGCTGCATAAAGCTCAGCAGCCTGTTTCAAAATTTTCTCCATAGTTGTTTGTTATTGAAATGATTAATTGGTTAATCCATACTGACGCAAAAATAATACTAATTCCAATAGTCGCAAAGATTAGGCTATCTTTTTTTAAAAAAAAATGTCAAAAATTTCTATACAATGGGTAAAAACGGGCAAAATCGGTCCTCTGATAGCCCCAAAACAACACTTTGTTGTTAATTCCTGCGGCATCGGGCAATATTAGGGAATGCCTCTAAACAATATCGCCAAAAATGACTACTTTTGCAAGGTATATAAATAAGGTATCATATGAAGAAAGCATTACTTACTATACTTGGTTTGCTGGTAACTTTGTTCTCATTCGCAGCCAACAAAGGTCTGGATGAGATGAATCCCAAATACGGCAAGGGCGCGGTTCCCGAGGATGAGAACGGCCGCGTATACTTTACCCAGACGTTCCAGATCCCGCAGGGCGTAACTGAGGACCAGTGCTATGAAACTCTCCTGAACTGGGCCAAGGGCCGATTCGCGCTCCCTTACGCACAGGCCGGACGTATCCTGAACGAGGACGCACAGACACGCCGTTTCATATTCCATGTGGACCAGATGATCGTGTTCAAAAGCACTGCTCTTGTGGGCGATGAATCAAAAATATCTTACAATTTCTCTGTTGCGGTAAAGGACGGTGAGTACACACTGACCATGACCGATATCAAATACCGTTACGAGGAGGGTCGCGAGGGCGGCGGCAAGATATTCCCGGCCGAGGACTGGATTACCGACAAGGAGGCCTACAACCGCAAGGGCAAGCACAGGAAAGTTCCGCATCAAGACCATTGACCTTAAGGACCTGCTGTTCCAGAAGGCATCTGACGCTGTTTCCGGTAATATCTGATCCTGATGGCTTCCCGTAAGGAATTATATGATGTTCTGGGCGTTGACGCATCGGCCACTGATGCCGAGATAAAGTCAGCGTACGAGCATCTTGCAGCCCAGCACCCCGAGGGCACTCCTACCCGTCTACGCATAGACGAGGCGTACAGCGTGTTGTCCGATATGGACAGCCGCGCCGCATATGACGTTACCGGCAAGATAAGCAAGGGCGGCATCCGCAGGCGCAAGAGCAGTACGCGTGATACCGAGAAGATCAGATACAACCTGAACACGCTGTTCCTGGCCGGTGCCGCAGTCACTACGATACTTTTCATACTGCAGTTCAGCGGAACCATCGGCTCCCTGCCCTTTTACATTGCGTGCGGCGTTTCACTTCTCATAAAGATTGCCGAGTACATATTAAGACTTATTCCTTAAGATGTCCCATAGGATACAGTTCATAAGACCTTTCCTGATGATGGCGGCGTTGCTGCTGTCCGCAGGCGCATGGGCGCAGAGCACCCTGTCGCAGAACCAGGACGGTTTTAACGGCGAGAAGATGGACGGATTCATGAATATGGACCCCGACAAGGACTCGACCGTCGTTGAGCGTACCGTATCCAAGGACTATTACCAGTTCAATATCAACACCAATACGGGTCTGCCCGATATCATTCAGCCCGATACGCTGCACCACTCGTTCCATAACGCACATCTTACCGAAGGGTATTTCGGAACGTACAGCCATCTGGGCAATATGGGATCGGCCCGTCTGTCACGTCTCTGGTTTGAGCGTGAACATCCCAAGGACTTTATCTTTGACGCCCCGTATGATTACTGGGTTAAGGATGCGTCCGATTTCCGTTTTACCGATGCCAAATCGCCCCATGTGAGCATCGACTATTACAAGGGCGGTAACAAGCGTACCGGCGAGGAGCATCTGAAAGGTTACTTTGCCGCAAATTTCAGCAAGCGTGTGGGCATCGGCTTTGACCTTGATTATCAGCTTGGACGCGGACGTTACGCCAACCAGTCGACATCCATGTTTGACTCCAGGCTCTACACCTACTATCGCGGTGACATTTACCAGATTTACGTGACCGCCAACCGGGACAACATGAAGATGGCCGAGAACGGCGGTATCCATAACAAGTTGTACGTGACCAACCCCGAGGCTATGGCTGAGGGACGCAAGCAGTACTCGCCCGAGGATATTCCGTTCCGTATGTATGACAACTGGAACAACATAAAGCGTCATCAGGCCCTGATCAATCAGGAGCTCTCCATAAAGAGGACCACTCACCGCACTGACAGCATAGGCGATACGGTACTTACCTTTACACGCGTAGCAGAACTGGGTAAACTGGCCCACACGCTTGAGGTGGGACAGCTTCAGCGCCGGTACATATACTATCAGATCCCTGACGGTTATTACAGCAACCGTTTCCTTACCAACGACTCGCTTGACCTGATGAAGAACTTTTACGTCACCAACACAGTGTCGCTGTCGTTGCTTGAGGGCTCTACCAAATGGGCTATTGCAGGTCTGTCGGCTTTTGCCCGATATGAATTCCGCCGTTTTGTACAGCCCGATACCATTGCGGGTTCGGGTGAGTATATGCGCCGCTACAGCGAGGGTGACTTCTCGGTAGGCGCTCAGTTGGAGAAGGCTCAGGGTGACAATCTTACCTTCAGGGCCGGAATAGAGACCGTACTGCTGGGAACCAACCTGGGTGATTTTACCCTTGACGGCAACATGGAACTCAAGTATCCTGTATTCGGCAAGGAGGCAATCATTGGAGGTTTTGCCGATATGTCGGCCAAGAACTCACCGTTCTTCTATGCCAGCCACCACTCCACTTATGCCTGGTGGGACAAGGATTTCAAGAAGGAGTTCCGCACCCACTTTGGAGGTTATATTGACCTTGAGATGACCGGCACCCGCTTCCAGCTGGATGTAGAGAATGTGGCCAACTACGTCTACCTTAAGAATGTGGGCGGCACCTATACTACAGCCGATGCCACACCGGTCGTTCAGCCCTCATATTCAATCACGGCAGCCCAGTATAACGGATCCATCCAGATCCTGAGTGCCAGACTGCAGCAGAACTTCAAGCTGGGTCCGCTCCATTGGGACAACAACGTGACGTATCAGCTGTCGGGCAACAAGAAGGTCATTCCCCTGCCCGACCTGAATATCTTCTCGGACCTCTATTTCAAGTTCGTATATTACAAGAGACTCCATATTGAGGTGGGCGCCAATGCCCTGTTCTTTACCAGATATGCGGCTCCGGGTTACTGCCCGGCAGTGGGTTCATACCATCTGCAGAGCGATTCGTTCATACAGGAGGTTGGCGGATATCCTCTCATGACAGGCTATGTCAACTGCTCGCTTCGCGGAGTACGATTCTATATTATGTATTATCACTTCAACGACGGGCTCCTGAGCAACCGCGACTCATTCATCGTTCCCGGTTATCCTGCAAATCCGGGTATGGTCAAGTTCGGTCTCAGCTGGACATTCTTTGACTGATCAATAGTTAGTTATTCCGGATATGATTAGATGGGGTTTTATAGGATGCGGTCAGGTGACCGAGAAAAAGAGCGGTCCCGCATTCGCCAAGGCCGATGGCTCCGCAATCGAGGCTGTGATGAGCCGCGATAAGGAGAAGGCCCGTTCTTATGCCGAGAGGCACAACATCCGTAAATGGTATACCGATGCGATGGACCTTATTGAGGATCCCAACGTGGATGCCGTATACATCGCAACCCCGCCCTCGTCGCACGCCACATACGCCGTAATGGCCATGAAAGCCGGCAAGCCGGTCTATATTGAGAAACCTATGGCCCAGAGTTACGACGAGTGCATGCGTATTAACCGCGTATCACGTGAGACCGGAGTTCCCTGTTTTGTCGCATACTACCGCCGATATCTGCCCTACTTCCTCAAGGTAAAGGAACTAATACCGCAGATAGGCAAACTCATAAACGTCCAGATCCGTTTTGCCCAGCCTCCCAAGGAGCTGGACTACAACAGCACCAACCTTCCCTGGCGCGTTATTCCCGATATCTCCGGCGGCGGTTATTTCTACGACCTGGCCCCGCATCAGATTGATATGATACAGGAACTGTGCGGCTGCATAATCGATGCCTACGGGCTTTGCAGCAACCGCGGCGGTCTCTATCAGGCCGAGGATACCGTAAGCGCCTGCTTCAAGTTTGAGAACGGTCTGGTTGGCTCCGGCTCCTGGTGTTTCGTGGCCGATGAGTCCGCCAAGGAGGACCGCATCGAGCTTATCGGCGACAAGGGCATGATCTGCTTCTCAATCTTTACATTCCAGCCTATCGCCCTACATGACAGCGAGGGTCGTCATGAGTTTGACATTCCCAATCCCGAGCACGTCCAGTTCCCGCTGGTGCAGGCTGTAGTGGACCATCTGAACGGCAAGTCCGTCTGCTCCTGTGACGGAGTAAGCGCCACACCCACCAACTGGGTGATGGACCGCATCCTGGGCAAGTTCTGATAAAAAAACTCCGGCCGGTCACCAAGACCAGCCGGAATCTGCCTAAATTATCTCAAAGTCAAACCAAATATGAATTTCTGTTTTAGAAGTTCCAGCCAATTGTAAGCATTACCTTATCTGTCTTATAGTTGTAGTTGACATCAGGATCCTCAATATATTCATTCACATTCACCACGCTGTTTCTGATGCCGTGCAGGTAAGCCAGGTCAATGTAGAACTGTGTTCCGTCGTTATCGGGAGCTGAGCAGTAACCTAATCCGGCAGTAAAGTTGTGGGTCTTGCCAAGACGGTCAATCTGGAAATCGGTACGTCCTACAACCAGGTTGCCGTTGGTATCGGTACCCCAACCGTTGAAATCTGTATCATACAGGTACGGGTATGAGGCATCGTTGAACATTGACTCCTTGTAGTTGTAACCGCCTCTGATTGAGAGGTTACTAATGTTCATCTCAAAACCGGCCTTGAGGACTGAGAAATCCTTGTAGTCAATTGATCCCTGATTCTCAAGTCTGGTATTGCCGATTGAGAGTGATGAACGCTGTGTGAAATGCTTCTCATATTCAGCTCCCAGTGCACAGTTCACTTTGCTTCCGCCGAATGTAAGACCAGCGCTCAGGTCAAGTGACCAGGGTGATGAGAACTTGTAATCAACGGAGTTAGGGAACTTGTTGCCGTCCTTCTGTTCACCCATTACGGCATACAGGTAATCGGCATACTCCAGATACTGCTTGTAATAGGTAGGTGACTTGATTGCCGCACCCAGACGCAGTGCCGGGATGGGACGGATTATTGTACCGAACGCCATATTCCAACCGGTGCCCTCACCCTGATTCATCTTATCGACTGCGGTGTAGTCCAGACCCTGCGGATGATCGGGATGCATGCCCTCTCCGTAGTAGTCATAGAAATAACCCTCGGACCATGTATCGGTTGAAAGGATACCTAATGTCCATCCAAAGTATACTATGTCTGACAGGTTGCATGACAGGTTGAAGTCAAATGAGTGGATCTTGTTGCGCTGGTGATCCTTGTACTCACGCCATACTTCATAACCGTCGGCGTCATTGAAAGCGTCTACGTAATCCAGGTCGCGGTCCATATTCTGAAGCTTGCGGTATGACATTGCAAAGTTCAAATAGTTGCTGCCGCCGTCGCTGCCTGAGAATACGGCCGATATGTTGTCAAAACTCATGTTGATATCGGACATGGTGTTATGTGAGTAGTATGTCCTTCCGTTGGAGGTAATCTGGTGTGCTTTCGTTGCCAAAGGATCGGTGCTTACTGATGAACCGAATGTTGATACCGAGAGATTGATGTCGCTCTGGTGGTATGTACCTATGCCTGCTGGGTTGTGGCTTATTACTGAGATGTCACTTCCAAGGGCACCCATAGCTCCACCCATTGCTACGTAACGTGCTGTTCCGTTAAGTTCCTCCTCGTACAGTTTGGCTGCATCGAATGATGTCTGAGCGCTTACTGCAAGAGACATTGTCATTGCAAGGACTGTTATTGTTAATCTGTTGGTTTTCATATCGTTATGTTTTTAAAAATCTACTGTTAGGGTATAATGGTCTCTTTGAGCCTGACTTGGTCAGAACTTAACTTTTACCTTCTTGAAGAGCTGCCTGATGCTCCGCGTGAACTGCCGCCTGAGCTTGATCCGCTGCTGAAACTGCCGCTCGAGCTTGAGCCACTGCTGAAACTGCTGCTAGAGCTTGAACTACCGCTGTAACTGCTGCCTGAACTTGAACTGCGTGTTGAGCTTGAACTGCTTACACTGCGGCTTGAGCTGGCTGCACTTGAGCGTGTGGTAGTACTGCGGCTTGTATTCGCTGACGATGAACTACGGCTGGAGCTTGAGCTTGAACTGCTGCCGCTGCTCACGCTACGGGTTGAGCTTGAGCTACCGCTTGATACGCTACGGCTAGAACTGCTGCCTGATACGCTGCGTGATACGCTTGAGTTGCTGCTGCCAACGTTTCTTGAACTACTGCTGCTTGAGCTTGTGCTGCTGGGACGGTCATAGGTTGAACCGGACTGAGTTGAGCGTGTAGTTGTTGATGAGTTGCCATTGCTTACTGAGCGTGTTGAGCTTGAACGGCTTGACGTTGCAGGAGCCACACTTCTTACTGATGATGAAGATGTATTACCGTTTTGCGTTGAAACGCTGCGGGTTGAGCTTGAAGTGGTGTTGCTGCTGCTTACGCTGCGGCTTGAGCTGCTACCGGCTACACTGCGGCTAGAACTTGATCCAGCTACGCTACGGCTTGAGCTTGATCCAGCTACGCTGCGGCTTGAGCTGCTGCCTGCTACGCTGCGGCTGGTTGAAGAACCGGATACCGTGCGGTTATCGGAACTGCCTGCTACAGATCTTGATGATACACCAGATGCTGTGGTTACGGTACGGCTTGCGCTTGAACCGAATGCAGGACGACTGGCGGTACTGCGACTCAGGTTCCTATCCCATCCACCGTTGTTTATACTGCGGTTAGGCCTGTATGTATCTACCCTTCCGTGACCGGGAACGATTGCCGGATGTGTATAATAGGTGTATGCGGGGCCGTAGTAAGGACCGTAATAAGGACCGTAGTAGTAAGTGTAGTAGTAAGGTCTGTTCCAGGGATCGTAGTACCAGGGATCATAGAACCAGGGATCATAATAGTAGGTGTGTGTGAAATACCAGTAATCGGTATCCCAGTAATAGTCCCAGTAGAGGATATCCCAGAACAGCTCGTCGTACAGTGAGTAGTAAGGACGGCTGTAACGGCGGAAGCGGTACAGACGGTGAGTCAGGTAGTAGTCATCGACTGCATCGTTGTAACCTTCTATATAAGAACCGGCGTAACTCTCCTCGCGGGTGCTTACATATATAGTGTCATGTATATATATGGTGGGCACGTCGTCCAGATAAGTACCGTCCTCATACTGTATCTGACTGGTTCCGTAGGTATAACGGCGGTTATACTCATCGGGATCACGGTCAACTATGATCTGAGGGGTAGTCGTTACCACAGGAGCAACGGGCTCAGCCTGAGCGGCCGGCTCTGTGTAAGACGGTGTACGGGTCACAGTTGTGGTCTGTGACGCTGCTGAACTTGAAGACTTACCGGTATTGGTTCTACCAGTCGAGTACAAGTCGCTTCTCTGCGCACCGGCTGTCATTGTGACTGCCATCAATGCCATAAACAATACTGACTTTTTCATAACCGTATGTTTTTTTGGTTTCTTTCCAATGCAAAAATAATATGGTAATAATACCCGGAACGCGGAAATTCCCTACACATTCAGGGGAAAATCCCTAAAAAGAGTACCATTGGGGTCAGACCCCAATGGTATCATTTTATGCGAAGTGATTGGAAATCGGCCTCTGAGCCCTTGAAGACGTTGAAATCGGTGTAGCCGCTTATGCCCGTAACGCTGGCGTGGTCGGTAAACTGCCACATCATCCACTTTTTTTCCGTAACAGGACGTACTACATAATAATGTGCCACCCAGAAGGGGTATGCATCAAACTCGGCACTGTTAAGGTGGCGTTTGCGGAACTTTGCCGATGCATAGATTATAGGCTTTACGCCGTAGTGTTTTTCAAGTTCTTTCAGATAGACCAGCAGGTCACGGCGCAGATCCTGCGAGCGTCCGGCACGCTCCACATCGACCACAGGTACAAAATCACCCTTCTTGAGGTTCACCGTATTTATATAGTGCTGGGCCTGTTTCTGGGGTGATGTCGACGGATCGTAGAAATGGTACACGCCACACACGAATCCGGCCTTGCGCGCCTTATCTATGTTGTCAATGTAATCGGGGTCGGTAAAGGTATTGCTCTCGGTCGCCTTCATTATCACGAACCTGATGGGATAACCGTTCTCGACCGATGACCGGGCAACAGTCTCCCAGTCAATCTTGCCCTGATGGTGCGATACATCTATTCCGTAACAGAGGAACCCTGTGGGCAGGCAGACGCCGTACTCCCTTGCTCCCAGGCACGGGCGCAGACGGTAGAAATAGGGACGCAGAAAAAGATAGTATGCACCGACCGATATCACCAGGATAAGCGCAGCGGTAATGACCCAGTGCAGCCAATCGGGCAACATATAAAAGGGCTTCCGTCCTTTCTTTTTAGGAACGGAAACCCTTTTCTTCTTTTTCTTGCTTTTTGGCATATCGATAGCACAAAGGGGTCTGACCCCTTTGTGTCATTTGTGCTCTAACTGCAGAGTCTTGGTAGGCTGGTCGCAGACCTCGGTAGGACCGAAGTACTGGATAGGACCGGGATAAACGAAACTGGTCTCGCGGGCCCACTCAGCGCGGTGCTTGATGAACTCCTTGAAGGGAGCGCCGTTGAGCTCAACCAGAGCCTTGCGGATAACGGGCTTCATCTCACCGTTACGCTTCTCCATGTTCATCATCATGGTGATAGGTATACCACCTGCAATCCACTGGTCGGCAGGAGCAACGGTGTTCTTGATTGATGACATGTAACCGGTCTTGCCGGCAGCGATCAGCATTGATGCGTTGTAACCCAGGCTGTAGCAGTAGTCTGCGTCAAAGTTTGACGGAGCTGCGCAGCGACCCTCGTAACCGCAGAAATGGTGCTGGGTTGCATACTTGCCAAGGAACTTGCCTTCCTTCTTCCACTCGTCCAGCTTAACGCCAACCATATCGGCCAGCAACTGCTCGGTCTCGATAAGTGATACCTGAACGTTTCCGTGCGGGTCACGCTCCAGAGCCAACTGACGGCTTACGCTCTCGGGCAGGCTCTTGAATATGGTTGCATTCTCCTTGGAGAGTTTGCTTACTATGTACTGGATCTTCTTATCGGCCTGAATCATGTCGAACTCAGCCTGGTTGGCAGCGAGTACGTCGTTGAGCTCAGCGATAAGTTTCTTGATTGCGGGTATGAACTCGATCAGGCCCTCGGGAACCAGAACGGTACCGAAGTTCATGCCGCGTGCAGCACGGTCGGCAACTACCTGAGCGATATAAGTTACGATATCATCAAGAGTCTGGTTCTTGGCCTCAACCTCCTCACCAATCAGGGTGATGTTAGGCTGGGTCTGCAGGGCGCACTCCAGAGTTACGTGGCTGGCTGAACGGCCCATCAGTTTGATAAAGTGCCAGTACTTACGTGCTGAGTTGCAGTCACGCTCAATGTTACCGATAATCTCTGAGTAAACCTTGGTAGCGGTATCAAAACCGAATGAGGTCTCAATCTCTGAGTTCTTGAGGTCACCGTCAATTGTCTTGGGGCAGCCGATAACCTGAACACCTGCGCCGATAGCCTTGTAGTACTCGGCCAGAACGCAAGCATTTGTATTTGAATCATCACCACCGATGATAACCAGAGCCTTGATATCGAGAGCCTTCAGGATCTCCAGACCCTTATCGAACTGATCTTTCTTCTCCAGTTTGGTACGGCCTGAGCCGATGATGTCGAAACCGCCGGTGTTGCGGTACTCGTCGATGATATCGGCTGTGAGTTCCATATAGTTGTGGTCAACCAGACCGCCGGGGCCAAGGATAAATCCGTACAGCTTGTTGGCGGGGTTGAGCTTCTTGAGTCCGTCAAACAGACCAGCTATCACATTGTGTCCGCCGGGAGCCTGACCACCTGACAGGATAACGCCTGCGTTGATTGATTTCTTTGCGGGAGCACCCTCGGCCGGCTCAAACTTGAGGTACGGCATACCGTAGGTGTTGGGGAAGAGCTTCTTTACCTCCTCCTGATCGGCAACTGACTGTGTGGGTTCACCCTCGACAGCCTTCAAAGCACCGCGGAGAGCCTTGGGAAGTTTGGGCTGATAAGCGGCGCGTGCAATCTGTAATGCGCTTTTTGTACTCATTTGAATTGTATGTTTGTTTAAATACCTCTCTAAATAGTAAGGGTGCGCAAATTTCGTCAAAAATGCGCACCCTTGCAAATATTTAATTGTTATTTAGAAGCGGTATATAAGGGAGACGTTGATATCGGCCGGAAGACCTACTCCCCAGAACCACTCCCAGACATTGTCATCCTCGGAGAACTTCCAGTCTGACTTGGCAAAACAGTTGATGTCATAGCCCAGATGGGAGTTTTTCTTGAACCATCCCTGGAATCCAAGACCTCCGCCCACTCCGACTGCAAGGAAGGTCTCGCCCTGCTCAATGTTTGCCTTATGCCACATATCTTCCAGATACTTTTGATACCTTTCATCGGTCTGCTTCTGCTCATCGGTCAGGCCGTTTATGTACTCCTTGTTCAAGGTTGTGTTTGAAACAATGAACTGCTCACGGAATATACCCATATCGGTCCTGAGGACTGCATAGAAACCTCTTGCGGGCTTGCGTCCAAAGTAGAATCGGCCCTCGGGACAAATCATCAGGCCGGCATACTTGCGGTCCCACTTTACCTCATGGGTTCCGTCTTCCATAGCGACATTGGCATACCATTTTGCAGGATGGCCTGACCAGTCCAAAGCATAAGTCTTTCCGTCCAATTCTACGCTGGTGGGATAAGTCTCACCGTCTGCAAGAGACCTTACGAAAGTACTGCGGTTCACGAAATGCAGCTGTGCAGAAACACCGTATGAGAAACGGGTGTTGGTGTAATGCTCCCAGGCTACTTGCGGAGAGAAGTAACCTACCGATACCAGGTCAAGTTTGATACTGTTATTGAATTTGTCGTAACCTTCTGTAAGAAGCGGCTTTATAGCCATCATAGACTGGCTCATACAGAGCATAGTAGCTATGAAAAAAAATGTCTTTTTCATACTGTATTTGTTAGTTGTTGCTACGAAGATATGTAAAAAAATGTTATATTTGCACGTTTTTTGAAAATAACTGACCATTTCAGGACCATGCATTATTGTTTTATCGTCAACAACGAACCCGGAAAGGCAGGCAACGCAGATAAAATCCGTGCCGACATAGAGAACCTTCCGGAAAAGATTGATTTTGAAATATATCTTACAACAGCCGAGAAAACCGCCATTGATCACGTACGTGACTACTGCAAGGCTAACCCCGATCAGGAGACCTGCTTTGTAGCCTGCGGCGGCGACGGTACCATCAATGAGGTATCGACCGGTATGGTTGGTGCAAAGAACAAGCATCTGGCAGTTCTGGCATACGGAAGCGGAAACGACTTCATAAAATATTACGAGGGTAAGGATTTCCGCAGCGTGGAGGCCCTTGTAAAAGGAACCGCCCACAAGATTGACATTATCAAGATCGGTCAGGACCACTACTCAATAAACGTCTGCAACTTTGGTTTTGACTCGGTTGTGGCATCGACCGCAAACAAACTGAGCCGCAAGGGTAACAAGAATCCCTACCGTTGGGGTATCGTAAAGGCTATTTTCTGCGGCCGATTCAACCGCATTCAGGTCAAGGCCGACGGCGAGGAACTCAATCCGGGCAAGCGCATGCTGCTGTGCACGCTTGGCAACAACAACCACGTGGGCGGCGAGTTCTTCTGCTCACCCCGCTCCAAGAACGATGACGGTCTGATTGAGGTGGGTTACTGCAAGACCACTACCCTTATGGGATTCCTTGGACTGCTCCCCATTTATACGGCAGGCCAGCATCTGGATAACCCCAAAGCCAGCAAGCATTTCATCTATCGCCAGGCCAAGACGGTCGATGTACACAGCGACAAACAGATTGAACTCTGCCTGGACGGCGAGATGCTTCCCGGCAATGATTTTCATATTGAAATCATCCACAACGCAATAAGCTTTATCATCCCCGCTTAACACATTAGGGTCAGACCCCTTTGTGTCATTTCCCCAAAAAATGACACAAAGGGGTCTGACCCTATTGCGTTTTTTCCTATCTTTGCTCTATAACCTAAAACGCACTACTATGGCAAGTCGTAGAGATCTTAAGAGAGACATCAGTTACGTTATTGGTGACATCTTCACCGAGTGTCTTATATACAAGGAGCTGGTTCCCGGTACCAACCAGAAGGAGGCAGAGAAGTTGATCGTTGACTTGCTCCGCATTGACAACGAATTCATTACCCGTATCAGCCACACCGAGCCGGGTAAGGCAAAGGAATACTACCGCGCTCTAATCAAGGATTTCCAGAAGGAGATTTCGGCTGTCATTGACAAGCTGACCAAGCTCAAAAAGTAACTCTCTTTCAGGTTATGTTCCGGCGTGTGCGAGCCTTAGTGGCGGCACTGACCGTCATATTATCCGTCCTGACCGCTCAGGCCCAGACGGACAATGCTACCATTCGCACCAAAGTCAGGGAACATTTTGAACAGTATCAATCGGAAGTTGACCTTAAGAACCTTAAGATTGAGCATACCGACATTAACCGCAGTGGTCGCCGCCTGGACATCTATCTTAACCAGAACTTTGGCTATCAGTTGTTCCGTCACGAGCTTATAGATTCAATCTATGCCGATCTGCGAAAATCGCTTCCGGCCGATATCAGCAAGTACTCCATTCGCATATACGCCGGCAACAAGGCAATAGAGAGATTAATCCCTAACTGGGCCCGCAACACCATCAGCCAGAAGAACCTCTGGAACGAGGTCCGGTACGACGGCAAGCCCTGGGTGGCTAACGAAAGCAGTATCTACACCCCCAAGAAGGGTCTTACCAACATACATATGGCCTTCACCCCCAGTCACGGCCTCTATTTTGACAATGAGGACAGCCTCTGGGAATGGCAGCGTCCGTCACTTTACTGCACGCGTGAGGACCTTCTCACCCAGTCTTTCGCCTACCCTTATATAATTCCGATGCTCGAGAACGCGGGCGCTGTAATCTATACCGCACGTGAGCGTGACTGGCAGACAAACAGTGTAACAGTAAAGAGCGGCGGGCTTGGATACAGGGAAGACGGAGTATGGTCCGAACACATAGCCGGCGGATTTTCATCGGACTCCGTGCGCATACTGCCCGACAGCCTTCAGGTCAGCACCAGATCGGCTCAGGCGGGTAACGGTCCCGGAATCAGGATATCCACCGCTTTCTGGATTCCCGATATCCCCGAGGACGGTGATTACGCTGTTTACGTAACATATCAGACCGACTCAACGAGCATAGACGATGCCCGTTACATAGTGTTCCATACCGGCGGCGCCACCACATTCCGCGTAAACCAACAGATGGGCGGCGGAACCTGGGTCTATCTGGGCACTTTCCATTTCAGGAAGGGAGAAAGCCCCCAGGGAATGGTCAGTCTGGACAACAGCAGCGACATGAACGGTACCGTCAATGCCGATGCAGTCCGTTTTGGTGGCGGCACACATACGGAAATAAGTCACAATCTGGAGATAACCGCTCCCCGTTACAATATGGGAGCCCGCTACTACACCAGGTTTGCCGGAGCACCGGACAGTGTTTACAGCAAGTATCAGGGTGACGATGAGTACCGCGAGGATATCTGGACACGCCCCTATATGGCCAACTGGCTGTCGGGCGGATCCATATTCAATCAGGCCAATCCCGGTCTGGGAGTACCGCTGGAGCTCTATTTCGCACTGCACACCGATGCCGGATACACCTATGGTGACACACTTTACGGTTCATTGGGCATATGCACCACCGATTTCAATAACGGTCTGCTGGGCGACGGCCATTCGCGTGATGTGAGCCGCGACCTTACCGATATGGTTCTTGACGGACTGCGCCGCGACCTTGAACCGGCCATAGGCCGCGAGTGGGCATACCGCGGTATCTGGGACAAGAACTACTGCGAAAGCCGCGAGCCTATGGTCCTGTCCATGCTGCTGGAACTGCTCTCACACCAGAATTTCCGTGATGTCTGCCTGGCCTTGAACCCCAATTTCCGCTTTACCGCATCAAGGTCGGTCTACAAGTCCATCCTCAAGTACATATGCTTCATGCATGACCGCCCATATGTGGTGCAGCCCCTGCCTGTGGACCATTTCAGGGTAAGGACATTAGGCAACTCATTCTCACTCACCTGGCAGGCTGTGACCGATACGCTCGAGCCCACCGCCGCTCCCGGAGGATACATTGTCTACACCGCGATTGACGACAACGGTTTTGACGGCGGGACATTCACCCGCACGAACAGTTACCGCATGGTTCCCCAGCGTGACCACATTTACCGTTTCAAAGTAACCGCAGTGAACGAGGGAGGCCAGAGCATGCCGTCCGAGACACTGGCCGCATGCATATCGTCCCAGAGCAAAGGCACGGTGCTGATAGTGAACGGATTCCAGCGTCTGAGCGGCCCCGAGCCCGTAATAACGGACAGCACCCAGGGCTTTGACATACTCTCCGATCCGGGTGTGCAGTACATGCGCTCGCCCATTTACACCGGCGTTCAGCAGATATTCGAGCTTGACTCCATTGACTCCGAGGAGGAGGTTTCGCTGGGCATAGGCGATGACCGTTTTGCAGGCGCACTGCTGACCGGCAACACCTTTGACTATCCCGTAATACACGGACAATCCATCGTACAGTCGGGCTGGTCGTTCGTATCGTGCAGCCGCGAATCCGTACAGGACGGATTGATAAACCTGACCGATTACCGCGTGGTGGACCTGATACTCGGACTCCAGAAACGCTCCGCCCAGGACACCGTCTGCAACAAGGATTACTCCACATTCCCGCCCACCATGCAGAAGGCCCTGCGCACTTACCTGCAGAAAGGCGGAAAACTGCTCTGCAGCGGCTCTTACGTGGGGGCCGATATGATATCGGAACTCAAGGATGAGGCATTTACGGCTGAGGTCCTGCACTATCGCTGGGAGGGACCGCTGCCCTCAGGTACCGCCACACAGATTAAAGGTATGCGCAGCAAGGCCGAGATAAGGCGTAATGCCGACAAGGACGGCTACGGAGTGACCAAACCCGATGTAATCAGCCCGGTCGGTCTAGCATCGACCCTTTTCAAATACACGGAAAGTTCCCTGCCGGCAGGCATAGGTTTCAAGGACCGCACCTGCGCCACCATAACGCTGGGATTCCCCTTTGAGAGCGTGACTTCACAAAAGGAACGTGACCGCATAATGAAATCAGCACTAACCTATCTTACTGACAAATAACAGTTTACGACTATGTATACAATTCAGGCAAATGAATCCGGAACACGCAGCATAAACGTGTCCGATGAGAATCTGAAAACTATCCGACAGTTCTCACTGTTCCAGCTGCTTGTTGACAGCAGCGGTATCATTACCGAACAGTCGCTTGACAAGCTCAAGCTGAACATCCGTTCGCTGCTTACCACACCGCAGGGATCCGACAAGCAGCTGCTTGACCTATGTATTGACGTTATCTACCACCGCGACATGAAGGCCCTGGGACTCAAGAACCTGATTGCTCTCTACGACCAGTGGAACAAAGACAATCCCGAGCCCGCCGAGGCTGAATAAACAATGGCGCAGTGGCTGCCTACAACCAAGAAGGAGTGTGACCGTCTGGGCTGGGACCAGCTGGACGTGATCCTCTTTACCGGTGACGCTTATGTGGACCACCCGTCGTTCGGCACAGCCGTAATAGGGCGTGTCCTTGAGGCGCACGGATACAAGGTAGCCGTTGTCCCCCAGCCCAACTGGCAGGATGACCTGCGTGATTTCAAAAAGTTGGGCGCACCCCGTCTGTTCTTCGGTGTTTCTGCCGGCGCGATGGACTCTATGGTGAACCGATACACCGCCGGCAAGCGTCTGCGCTCCGAGGATGCCTACACCCCCGACGGACGCCATACGGGCCGCCCCGAATACCCGAGCATAGTCTACACCAAAGCGCTCAAGAAACTCTTCCCCAATGTGCCCGTAGTGCTGGGCGGAATTGAGGCCTCACTGCGCCGTTTTACCCACTACGACTACTGGCAGGACAAACTGCTGCCCAACATCCTTCAGTTGAGCGGAGCCGATTACCTTACCTACGGTATGGGTGAGAAGGTAACCATAGACCTGGCCGATGCCCTTAACGAAGGCCGCCCTCAGGATATCCTGACGATGAAGCAGGTAGCCTTCCAGACCAAGGATATTCCCGGAGGCATTACCGATAATGACAAAGTGCTTGCCTCACACGAGCAGTGTCTGGCCGATAAGCGCAGCCAGGCGGCAAACTTCCGCATAATTGAGGAGGAGTCAAACATGATTGAAGCCCACCGCATAATCCAGTCCATCGGCAACAGTTATGTGGTTGTCAATCCGCCCTATCCGCCTCTTACCACTCCGGAACTTGATGCAATTTACGACCTTCCCTATACCCGACTGCCCCACCCGCGCTATAACGGCAAACGCATACCCGCCTATGAGATGATCCGACACTCCATAACCATTCACCGCGGATGCTACGGAGGCTGCTCGTTCTGCACAATATCGGCCCATCAGGGCAAGCAGATTGTGAGCCGCAGCCGTGAGAGCATACTCAGGGAGTTGCGTCAGATAACGCAGATGGAGGATTTCAGAGGGTTCGTATCGGACCTGGGAGGCCCGTCGGCCAACATGTACGGTACCGGAGGGCGTGACAAAAACAAATGCCTGCACTGCAAACGCCCCACCTGCCTTACGCCCAAGGTCTGCCCCAATCTGGGAACTGACCTGACGGCTCTGACACAGCTCTACAAGGAGGCCGACAAGGTTCCCGGAGTAAAGAAGACCTGCATAGGCAGCGGTATCCGTTATGACATACTGCAATACCGCGATCCAGACCCCAAAGCCGACAAGTCACATCTGGATTACTCCCGCGAGCTTATAAGCAAACATGTAAGCGGCCGACTCAAAGTGGCGCCCGAGCACACATCGGACCAGGTGCTTGCACTCATGCGCAAACCATCGTTCACGCAGTTTGAGCTGTTCAAGAAAACTTTTGACAAGATCAACAAGGAATGCGGCCTCCGCCAGCAGCTTATACCCTACTTCATAAGCAGTCATCCCGGCTGCTCCGAAGAGGATATGGCCGAGCTTGCCATCATAACCAAACGACTGAATTTCAAGCTGGAACAGATTCAGGATTTCACGCCCACACCCATGACCCTGAGCACCGAGATATTCTATACGGGCATAAATCCGTACACCATGCAACCTGTCTATACCGCCCGCACGGATCGTGACAAACAGGCCCAGCGTCAGTTCTTTTTCTGGTATGATCCGGCCCAGCGTCACCGTCTTATCGCCGAGCTGCGCCGCATAGGACGTCCGGACCTAATCTCAAAACTATTCTGACATACACTGTTCATTGTCCTTTTTAACTTTTCGGGTTGTTATATATATTCTTTACGACAACTCGAAAAAGTTTCAATTAACACATAACGACAATGAAAAAGATTTTTATGGCTGCCCTTATGATGGCAGTATGCCTGTCAGCAGGCGCAAAGAAAAAAGAGGCTAAGGAGATTCTGTTCGGAATCAAGTCCGGTGTTATCACAGTTACATCCGATATGGGTGAGATGCCTGATTTCTCAGCAATGGGAATGGGCGGTGGCGGTCTTGCCGCTTTCGGTGATTCAACTTTCCTGGAGAGAATGAACAGCTTCAACTCAGGTGACATGAGAGAGCAGATCTACTTTGACGATTACGGAAAGAAGACTGCAAGAATCAGCGTTTACGGTGACAACATCACCCGTACAATCTCTATAGGTGACTCAACCTATACCATCAACGAGAAGGAGAACACTGCAACCGTAATGCCTATATTCGGCGGCTCACGTAACGGACGTAGCGGCGGTATGGGCGGCTTTGGCGGCGGTTTCGGTATGGGCGGCGCCCAGATCGGTCAGCTTGGTACAATCGATTGGCGTAACCTTGACAAGAAGACCATCCGTCGTAACAAGATCAAGGATCTTGGCGAGGAGGTAGTTGCAGGCGTTACTTGCAAGATGTACTCAATGAGCCCCAGCAACCAGATGGGCTTCACCCAGAATATCACAATCTGCGTTTATGAGGGAATTCCTCTTTCAACCGTAACTGAGAGCGACTGGGCTACCACAAGCCAGACCGCACAGAACTTTATTGCCGAGGATGTAGATCCTGCTTTCTTTGTACTTCCCAAGGGCTGCAAGGTAAGTGAGATGAACATGGGCGGCTTCGGCGGCGGTGACTTCATGATGATGGGCGGCGACTTTGGTGGCGGCTTCGGCGGCGGCTTCGGTGGCGGCGGCTTCGGCGGCGGTTTCGGTGGCTTCTGATCATTAAGCACAATAAAAAAATAGGGTGACTCAAATGAGCCACCCTATTTTTATTATCGGTTCCTGATTACTTGATCAGAACCTTGTCTACTACTACCTTGCCGTTGCTTGTAGTCTTGCGGATTACAATCTCACCGGCCTTAGGAGCATTGATCTTCATGCCACTCAGGTTGTAGAACTCAACGCTCTCCTTCATTGTAGGAGCACCTACGAATGTGATCAGATCGTTCAGCTTAGACTGCTGTGCTGTTACAAGAGTTGCGTAGTTAGCCTTGTCGTCAGGATTAACCAGCTTGATAACGGCACCGTTGATGCCTACGTGACCTGAAGTTGAAGAACTGGTTATAGCGTATGAGAATGTCAGAGGACTACCGTCAACCAATCTTACACTATCACCAATTTCTACAACCTTATGGGCTGCAAACTTGCTACCCTTAAGCTCAATAGTATCAGTGCTCGTTGTCAAATTGAACTTAGAATTTGACAGATTATTCTGAAGCATATCAAGTCCAACTGAATAGTATGCCTGAGGCAATCCATTGACTGTTGCGCTTACAGTACCAGTAGTACTGGGTGAGAAGTGAATACCATCAATGAACACATGTCCATCAAGACTCCAATCCAATTCAGTCTGGCCAGGGAACATAGTTCCGCTGTTATAGACAGTCCAGCCCGGGAATGCTGTGGTGTTGTTCTTGCTCTTGATTATTCTCCATGTACCGGCACTGCTGATATCCATATCACGGTCTACCTCTGCCTCGTTGCGGAGGAAGTAGTTAGGCATAAGAGCACTTACATCAAAGCCTTCCATCTTCTCAATCTTTGTTGAGTTGTTCTCAGCGTAGATCTTAAGAATCTGAAGGATTGCTGCCTCACGCAATACTTCGCACAGCTCAGGATCATCATCTGTCAAACCATATACATAAGTCTTGATGCTGTCCTTCTTGCCTCCAAAGTCATAACCCAGAGTATCGGCCAGAACAAAGAGTTCTCTGACCTGTCTGGTCATTGCAATCTCATAGTCGAACCTGAAGATGTAGCCTCTTCTTGAAGTCAACAGAGCAGCGGTTGCAGCCTCCAACTCATCATCCGTGCAAGTGATTGCATCAAATGCAAGAGCAGTTGTTACACCGGCTGCCATTACATCATACTCTTCATAATCCTTACGTGCATCGGCAGCATTCATTATTTTCTGAGTAGCCTCAATCTCTGCATTGTGATTGTCTATCAATGCCATACGGTCATCAAGAGCCTTAACCTCCTTCTCATAAGCCTCAATCTCGGCAGTGAACTGATCTAAGGTCTTGAGTGAATCAATCCAGGTTGCGTTAGCCTCCTTGCGGGCAGCAAGAGCCTTGTATGCATCAAGATTCTTATACTTGGCGCTGTCACCTGTGAATGAGCCCAGCAGGGTTGCAACATCGGCAGACTCAGCATAGAAATCATCGACAGTAGCCATACGATTTGTCAAAGCAGTAATAAGACTACTGATATGAGCTACAACTGAATCATACTTGCTCGGGAAATTACCCATGTAGTTGTCACCCTCAACTGCAGCCTGTGCAAGAGCATTGTAATCGGCACCTCTATACTTGTCGGGCTTAGCCTCGACCAGCTTAGCCTGTGCTGACTCAACGGCCTTGTTAAGCTTGCTTACGTACGGTGTTGACAGGTTACCTGAGTTGGCGCTGCTGATAGTATAGTTACTGATAAATACACCATTCTTAACACCTGCACTAGGAGCATCCTTTGTAACCCATTCAAATACATAATCACCGGCACTGGGTACAGTGAAATTAAACTTGAAGGTTTCTACATCATCAGGCCATTTACCGGTATCTTTATCTTCGATATCGCCCTTCTTGACTACTGTTTTGGGAGTAAACGAACCTAATTCTGTCTTTGTACAAGCCTCCAGGATTGCAAAGCCCTTATCATTACCGTTCTCCAATGTACCTCCGGGTGCCGGATAGAAGTATACATAGCACGGGAGTTTAGGTACACTGCTGCCGCTATAAGCCCATCCAGTTCCCAAGAACTCTATTGTGCAATCTTCTGCGGTGTCAAAATGTACGATTGAATACATGTTACCTGTTTGATCGGCTACATATTGAGTAATTACATATCCGCAATCGTTAGGATAGACTCCATCAACTGCATATACACGGGTCTTGGCCTTCTTGCTGCCTCCACCTTTCAGGAAAGCAGTATTACCGTCATGAGCATAAGTACTTGCAGGATTATAACCTCCCAGTTCTCCACCTCCTTCACTTCTCCAGTCAGAAATGATCTGTGTTGAAGATACTGTCTTGCTGAACGGGCCAAAGTGATAGTTGATCTCAACCGGCTCACCGGCATCACCGTTCGTTCCCTTAATCTGAACGAGATTGATCAGATGGTCACCCTTAAGAGGATTGGCGCGCAAGCCCTCGGGACGGGTAATAACCAGGCTTGATGTAGCGGCTTCCCATGAAGGAATCCAAATCTCATCACCTACATATGCTACTACACCGTAATCAGTAGCCTCACCCTTGAATTCGGGATCAATCCTGATCTCTCTCTGGAACTTGAACTTGAGTTCTGTGATATTCTCATCCAGACCGAATGAACCATCCTCATACGGAGCCTTTGTCATGATAGGAGGCAGACCGTCAAGAGAGGTTACGTTTGCCCAAATCTTAGTGGTAGGATTAGGAACAGCTACTTCATTGTAGAAGCTGGGAACAATCTTACCGGCATTTACCCATGCGGTATCGCCAGCCTTAGGATACAGTGAACCTGTATACTTAAGAGTCAGCTGCGGGTTGTCAACCGGGTTGTGGAATGTTACGAATACAGAATCATAGTCTCCGAACTGAAGAGGCTCCAAAGACAGAGGATCTTCGGGATCGGTCTGGAAATATGATGTGAACATGTACATGTAACCGTCGTCATGATACTCGGCAGAACGGATAGGCATAAAGCTCCATGCACCGTCCTTCTTGCACCAAACCTCAAAGAACTTACCGTTCTCATTAGGAATCTCAATGGCCGGCATGTTTGTTCTTTGCTTCTCAGCCTTAACAAGCGCACTAAGGTTTGTTTCATAACCAAAGTTTACGCGCAGCATATCTTTGTTATACTCGCAACCTGCAATCCATGACTTGGTCAGTGTCAGGTTATCGAGTGCATAATCCATACTGTCTGTTGCAAATGACAGACGTACAAAGAACTTGTCGGGCTGCTTTACATAGTTCAGAGCCTCACCGGCTTTCAGGGTCTTGCCCAGTTTCTGGAGCTCCTCATCAGAGGGACGCCATGTCCAGTCATCAGACCAGCTGTAGTCACCCTTATAGATTACATATGCATCAGACTCATGACCGTTGATGTAATAGGTCATAAGAGTGATCTTCTGCCATTTGCTGAGTTCATCATCCTCAAAATTCTTCTCAAGAGCAAACTCCTTGCCGCTCTTGTAACCCATTGAGAATGCTGAACGCTGGTGATGGTAACCGCGCATTACGTCTGCATAGAATATGGGGTTCCATGAAAGATCGGGCTTCTGCTTCTTTACTTTTATATAGAAAGTCAGACGATATGAAGACTCCTCTTCAATATCCAAGCCACGTACATAAAGGTCACGACGATATTTCTTGACACTACGGGTTGAACTGCTGTAGTGTGATGAAGTCCAGTTCTTACCGGCCCAGTTAGCCTCACCGGCACTACTTGAACCACCAATGAATTTCTCCAGACCACCGGTACTCCACTGGAAGTAGTACTTGCCACCATCCTCACCATACTGAGCAAAGGCCTCAATACGATCCGGATCTGTACCACCGTCACCAACAATTGACCAATGGTCATTGTTATAAACGCCGGCAGCAGTCTCATCTTTACTTGATGTGGGATCAGCACCGTTAAACATTACGATACCGTCACCGGGATTTGTCTTGGTCCACTCAGAACTGGTGGAGTCTGTTCTTACAGCAAAAATCTCCCAATCAGCAGATCCGTCGTAGATATCGGTTCTGCTGCCTAAGCTGCTTGTTCCGATCTTGGAATAGTACTCAATCTCACGAATGGTGTCGATAGGGGTCTTTGCCCACGCATCATAAGCCTCCTGTGCCGTCAAACCGTCTGCAACCTCAAAATCCTGATGGAAAATTTGTCTTGCATCCTCAGCATGACGCTCAAATTTCAACTGGGAGAATGCCGGCATACTAAACAGCAATGCTCCCGCCATAAACAGGTAAAATTTTCTCATAAGCTGTAAAATAAAGTGGTTAGTTAGTTAGTTAGTTAGTTAATTAAGAATTCTCATTTTGTCCTTTTCAAAAATATCGTTTGACAGTACGACAATTGCAAACATATTAAAAATTTGTTAAAAGTGTTCTCGGGAGGTGTATTTTAACACTTTTGACCTGAAAAAATTTATGAACAGCTTAATTGTGTAAAGCCGACTGAACAATTTCGCTAAGTGTGGGATGAGCGTGTATTACTGCCTGCATCTGATCCAGCGTTCCGCCTATGTTCATTACGGCAGCAATCTCATGTATCAGGTCGGCTGCGTGCGCACCCATAATATGCGCTCCAAGTATCTTATTGTCAGCACTTGTAATGATCTTGCAGTAGCCGTCTGTCTCATCCATCGATACGGCTTTTCCGTTGGCGCGGTAGAATGACTTGAGGCAGCGTACCTCAAGTTCCTTCTCCTTGCACTGCTCCTCGGTAAGGCCCACCGTCGCAACCTCGGGCATAGTGAATACGGCTGCCGGAATCAGGTCAAAACGGATGCTGTCCTGCCGGCCGCATATGCAATTCAGAGCATGAAGTCCCTGATAGGTGGCCGCATGAGCCAGCATTATTCCGCCTGTAACATCACCTACTGCATAGATTCCGGGAACCGATGTCTCAAAACGCTCGTTCACGGTTATGCCTCTGCGGGTGTAGTCAATGCCGGCTGCTTCAAGGTTCAGGCCGTCAGTGTTGGGGCGTCGGCCCACAGCCATCAGGACCTTGGCCGCCTGGACGGTATACTCCTTCTCCTTTTTTAAATAGGTTACGGTGCCGTCGTCTATACGGGTTACCTGTGCCTGTACCTCAATGTTTATGCCGCGTTTGGAAAGTGACTGCTTAAGGCGTTTGGCCAGATCCACATCAAATCTTGGCAGGATATTGGGGCAATACTCCAACACTGTCACCTCAGTGCCGAAACTGCGGAATATGGATGCGAACTCAAGTCCAATCACGCCACCGCCAATCACGCAAAGGCTCTCCGGAACCTCTGTCAGATCCAGGATCTCCTTTGACGTAAGGCAGCTCCCGGTGCCGGGAATGGGCAGTGAGGCCGATACGGAACCGGTGGCAATGATGATCTTATCGGCAGTAAAGTCCTGTCCGTCGCAGACCACAGTCTTGGAATCCTTGAACTGAGCCTTTCCCTGGACTACCTCTACGCCTTTGAGAAGCATCTCTACCCCACCGCGCAGTTGCTCCACTACGGCCTGCTTGCGCTGGGCTGCAGCACCAAAGGCCGGCTTGCAGTCCAAGCCAGCCTTTATGTTCTGCTCTATGAGTTCCGCATAATGGCAGAATGTCTTGGTGGGTATGCAACCCTCGTTAAGACAGGTTCCACCCAGAGGTCCCTCGGTGATGAGGGTTACCTCCATACCTCGCTTTACTGCCTCGACCGCGGTCTCATAGCCGCCCGGGCCTGCTCCTATTATCAGCAAACGCATTCGTCCTGTATTTTTAGAATGGGGTTACGTGCAGCTGTGGTTTCATCGGGCCTTGAGATGGGTGTATTGTGCGGTGCGCCGTGCAGGATATCGGGATCCTGTGCTGCCTCGGCGGCAATCTTGCGCATTACCTCAATAAACTCATCGAGTGTCTCCTTTGACTCTGTCTCGGTAGGCTCAATCATTATGGCCTGATGGAACAGCAGCGGGAAGTAGATGGTTGGTGCGTGGAATCCGAAGTCAAGCAGACGCTTGGCAACATCGAGTGTTGCGGCACCCTCCTTGCCCTCACGTGCGCCGTCGTTGATGAGTCCGTCAAATACGAACTCATGCTTGCATACGGTTGGTATGGGCAGTTTGTAGCAGTCCTTGAGTGACTCCTTGATGTAGTTGGCACCAAGTGTAGCCAGTTTGCCGCACAGTTTCACGTTCTCACGGCCCAGCATCAGGATATATGCATAAGCACGCATTATCACGCCAAAGTTTCCGTTGAATCCCGATACGTTCAAGCCCAGGAACGGAACCAGTTTCTCGCAGACTCCTACGGGACCGCTTCCGGGACCGCCGCCTCCGTGAGGTGTCGAGAATGACTTGTGCAGGTTAAGGTGCATCACGTCAAATCCCATATCACCCGGACGTACTGTGCCGATAAGCGGGTTCATGTTGGCTCCGTCATAGTACAGCAGACCACCTGCGGCATGTACCAGCTGTGCAATCTCCTTTATGTCTTTTTCAAAAAGTCCAAGAGTGTTGGGGTTGGTCATCATGATACCGGCGATGGTATCGTCCAGCAGCGGCTTGAGGTCCTCTACATCGACCAGACCGTTTGCGTTTGACTTTACCACTACCACATCCAGACCGCATACTGCTGCACTGGCGGGGTTGGTTCCGTGTGCGCTGTCGGGTACACATGTGGTACTCGCGGATTATCATCAGGCCGGTCAATTCACCGTGGGCTCCTGCGCAGGGCTTGAAGGTGAAGTGTTTCATGCCGGTTATGGCGGCCAATGCCTGATCCATACCTTTATATATATCATCGACACCCTTCAGATCTTTCTGCAGAGGATGCAGTCCTGCGAATGCGGGCATTGCTGCAATCTCCTCGTTAATCTTGGGATTGTACTTCATTGTGCAGCTGCCCAGCGGATAGAATCCGGTGTCGACGCCAAAGTTCATCTGGCTAAGGTTGGTGTAATGACGTACTACATCTACCTCACTTACTTCCGGCAGTTCCGGTGCCTTACTTCTTAGGAGTGCATTTGGAATTGCCTCTGTGCCTTTGCACTTGCTGCAGGTTGCGGGTAATGAATAACCTGTGCGGCCCTGCTTGCTTAACTCGAATATCAGTTTGTCGTAGTACTTCATATTATTACTTTGGCATTGGCATTGGCATTGGCGTTGGCGTTGGCCAAAAAGCTACGCACCGAATGGTAGCCAAGGCCAACGCCAAGGCCAATGTTATTTAGATAATACTCTAACTAATTCATCCACTTCCTCATACGGGCGTTTCTCGGTGACGCAGAAGCTTACGTAGCCTTCCTCGGTCTCAAGGGCTCCGAAGAATCCGGCATCCGCCAGTTTTTTCTGCACCTGAGCGGCGGGAGTCTTTGATTTGAGTACGAATTCCTTGAGGAATGTTGCGTCCTTGAATACGGGTTCAAACTTTCCGGTTGCAAGGAGCTTGTCATACAGGTAATGGGCGCGCTGGTAGCACAGGTCGTTGACCTGCTTCATGCCCTCGGGACCCATCAGTGACAGGTATACGGTTACCCAGAGTGCCATCAGGCTCTCGTTTGAGCAGATGTTGCTGGTGGCTTTCTCGCGGCGGATGTGCTGCTCGCGAGCCTGAAGCGTTAGCACGAATGCTCGGCGGCCCTCCTTGTCGCGTGTTTCACCTACTATGCGGCCGGGCAGTTTGCGCATGTGGTCTTTGGTGCAGGCCATAAAGCCTACGTACGGACCTCCGTAGCACAACGGTATTCCAAGCGGCTGGCCATCGCCTACGGCTACATCGGCACCCCACTCTGCGGGGGTCTTTAGTACTGCCTGGGCCGATGGGTCGCAGTATACGGTTAGCATTGCCTTGTCGGCGTGCAGGGCATCGGCCATACCTTCAAGGTTCTCAATTATTCCGAACCTGTTTACTGAGGGAACGATTGCTCCTGCCACATCACCCTGGGCTATTAGTTGCTCCAGTGATGATTTGCTGGTCTGGCCGTTCTCCTGGGCTATTTCCTTTATGGTTATTCCGGCATACTTGGCGTATGTGGCTATCACTCCTCTTACCTGCGGCAACAGGGTGTTTGATACCAATACAGTATTCTTTTTCTTGGCCTCAGCTACCATCATTCGCATGGACTCGGCAGCGGCTGTGGGGCCGTCATACATCGATGCGTTGCTTACGTCCATTCCGGTCAGGGTGCAGATCATGCTCTGGTACTCGAATATGTACCTAAGCGTGCCCTGTGATATCTCGCACTGATACGGGGTGTAGGCGGTTATGAACTCGCTGCGCTGGGTGATATACGGAATCACTGCGGGGGTGTAGTGGTCATAGGCTCCGGCTCCGGCGAATACCTTCAGTTTGGGGTTATTGGTGGCCAGGCCCTCAAAGAAATCGCGGACCTGCTGCTCGGTCATTGCCTCGGGCAGGTCGTACTCGCCTTTGTAGAGGCAGTCCTTTGGGACGTCGGCATACAGGTCATCTAAACTATTCACGCCAATGCGGTCAAGCATGGCGCGAATGTCACTGTCTGTATGCGGGAAATACTGGAAACCGGCCATCACTCCTTGATAAATGCTTTGTAGGCCGATGCGTCCATCAGGTCGTTCAGTTCTGAGGCATCGCTCATCTGGACTTTGATGATCCAGTTTGCAAAGGCGTCATCGTTTACCAGTTTGGGGTCATCGACTACCTCTTCGTTTACCTCGGTTACGGTTCCGCTTACTGGGCTGAACAGGTCACTGGCGGCTTTTACGCTCTCCAGAGCACCGAACTCGCTGCCCTTCTCAACCTCGTCGTCAACATCGGGGCAATCTACGTAGGTTATCTCACCCATCTCTTTCTGGGCGAAATCGGTTACTCCGATTACTGCAATCTCACCTTCTACTTTTACCCATTCGTGGGTGTCGCTGTACTTCAGTCCTTCAATAATCTTACTCATATATGTTATTTTTTATAATTTGTCTGATAGAATCTCTTCTTGATTACCTTTCCTGGGAACACTTTCTTTCTTATTCTTATGAATAGATCTGTGCCCAGGGCTGAGTATTCTGGCTTGACTAGAGCAAAGCAGATACTCTTATCTAGAGAAATACTATGATAGCCGGTGGTGACTTCACCGATGACGGTGCCGTCGGCAAGTTCTACCGGGTATCCGTGACGGGGGATTGCTCGGTCGAAGATTTCGATACCGACTAGTTTCTTGTCTACGCCTAGCTCTTTTTGGGCAACGAGGGCTTCACGGCCTATGAATTCGGCTTTGTCCAGTTTGCAGAACATTCCCAGGCCGGCTTCTATGGGGCTGATGTCGGCGCTTAGTTCATCTCCGTAGAGGGGCATTCCGGCTTCGAAGCGGAGGGTGTCCCGGCAGCCTAGGCCGCAGGGCTGGACTCCGGCTTTGATGAGACGGTCCCAGATCTCTACGGTATCGTTAAGGGTGGCGTAGAGCTCGAAGCCGTCTTCTCCGGTGTAGCCGGTTCGGCTTACTATGAGGCGGTGACCGTTGTACTCGGAGTTGCAGTACTCGTAGAAGCTTAGATTCTTGGCGCAGTCAAGGCCGAAGAGGTCTATTATGGTTTTTTCGGCTTCGGGGCCTTGGATTGCTATCTGGCCCCAGACATCGGACTGATTGTCTATCTTGACGTCGTAGCCCTTCTGCTGGTCAAGCATCCACTGGTAGTCCTTGTCTATGTTGGCGGCGTTTACTACGAGCAGGAAATGGTCGGGCTCGAACTCGCGGTATACAAGCAGGTCATCGACCGTACCTCCGTTGGGGTACAGCATCATTCCATACAGGATCTTGCCGGGATTGAAACCGCTTATGTTGTTTGTGAAGATGTGGTTGATGTAACGCTCGGCGTCGGGTCCGCTTATAAATATCTCTCCCATGTGGGATACATCAAATATGCCCACTTTGTTGCGGACTGCCAAATGCTCCTGGGTGATACCTGCGTACTGGATGGGCATATCGAATCCTCCGAACGGGCTCATCTGGGCACCCAGTGCCACGTGACTGGCGTGCAGACAGGTTTTTTTAATTTCTTCGGCCATACTTTATAAAGTTTTCGTCAAGATAGGTTTTCTCTGTTTCAAGCACCTGATCCAAGTCAGAATTGCTTAAAACCTGCATATCCTTACAAAAATAATCAATTAGTTTTGACCTCAAAGCATCTGAATCAAAAAGTAATCCACAATTTTTCAGATTCACTACACGCTGCCTTACAGACTTGATTCCCTTGCTTTCCATTTTCTCTTTTGAGGGGGTTATGGCGTGCTCCATTTCCTTGAAATCAACATCATACAGCAGGGTTCCGTGCACTATGCAGCCGGTTTTTGTGGCGTAGCAGGCATTGCCCGATACCTTGCGGCCTCCTACCAGCACGTCGTTATGCTCGGTACGTACAGCATCCAGCCCCATGGAGCGCAGGGCATCGGCCAGTTTTGTAAGATATTCGTCGAACGCCTTGTTTACATCGGGCTCACTGGTTATGTATGAGAGCATCAGGTTGCCTTCATCGGCATAGACGCAGCCGCCTCCGCTCTTGCGGCGGTACATCTGGATGCCGTGTTCCAGGCAGTACGGTATGTTGACCTCGGTCTCCATGTCCTGGTTTCGGCCGAATATGACCGTCGGCCTTACGCTCCACACGAAAAACGAGTCCGGAGCATGCTCTACAGCCCACTCCTCCATTGCCAGCCAGAACACCAGCCTGCGCCAGCCATCACTCTCTCCCTTAGGTAGTTGCAGCAGTTTCATAGATGAGCAAATATAAAAAATAAATGGCAGCCAACCTTACAAGACTGCCATTTATCCGGGGTCCATGCATCATTGAGTATTGAAAAGGAAAGAACTCAAGGACACACTTACGGACACCTTTTCATTCCAACATTGCCTTTTTACAGTCCGAAATGTCATCGCGACATCACAGGATTGCGAGACAAATTTCGGCATATCATTCTGAACAAAATATCCCGGAAATCAAATAGATTTGTCAATTTTGAAACAATAGTACTATATTTGCACTTACATAGTTGTCAAAAATGAAAAGATACGCTATAAAGGACATCATCAAACTGCCTCATGATGAGCCTGTTGCCATCTACAAGGAGCAGATGACTGTAATAACGGCCAAATTTGAGGACATGGAGGGCAGCAGGGAGCTTTTTGCAATAGATGCATTCGCCATAGGATATACCACTCACGGCTATGCCGATTTTGAGTTCAACAACGTAACGTATCATCTGGTGCCCGGAAGCGTATTCATACTGGCTCCCACCCACTCCTGCAGGATGATTAAGTGCGGACAGGATTACGCGGTACGCCTGCTGCTACTGGACTCCAACGGACACAACCTTTCGGTACACCTTAATTATCTGGTCAAATCAGAGCGCTGGATCCAGACCTATTTCCATCCTGTTCTGAAACTCACTGAGAAAGAGAACACGACAATCAATGAGTGTATTGACAGGGTGATAGAACAGATAAACCGTCACGATTGTCCCAACCGTGAGGCATTCATCAGGCTGGCCACAACCTGGCATCATGTAGAACTGGACAACATAATGCAGATGCACCAGAAAGAGATAACGGACAGCAATATGCCGTTGACCCGTAAACAGACTCTAGCCCGACATTTGTACCGTCTTATTGTAAACAATTACCGTAAGGAGCATCAGGTAAAGTTCTATTCGGAGCAGATGTGCCTTACTCCGCAATATCTTAATCAGATTACGACTTCGGTTTTCGGCAAGACACTCACATCAATCATATCGGACCTACTGTTCTCGACCGCACGTGCCATGATTTTGGCATCGGACATGAGCATACAGGAAATTGCCGATGAACTGAATTTCCCCGACCAGGCGTCATTCAGCAAATTCGTAAAGAAGAATGCGGGAGTAAGCCCCAACGCGTTACGCAAAAAAAATCCGCATCAGGTCGTCAATTGAAATTGTTGAACCTGTAACTGAACGTTATCACGATCATTGAGGTGTCGCCGAACGAGCGGCTCTCATTCCAGCTTGTGCCCGATACCGATGCCTGGAATCCGTTGTATGATTTCAGGATGTCACGCCAGGTTGCACGGATTTCAGCCTGGCGGTTCTTGAGGAAACTGTACTCAAGCGATATATTCCAAAGGCATTCCGCACGGTTGGCCTCAGCCATCTCATATCCGAACGGTTTGTTGAAAGTGCATGTGGTCGATGCTCCCAGTCCGAACGGTGTCTGATAAGATACATTGCCGCTGGCGGTGAAACGTCGGCCCCCGTTTGACTTGTCCAGATAATCACTCTTACTGCGGTCTATGCTGTAAGCGGTTTCGGCCTGAAGCATCCAGGAACGGTCCGAGTAACCGCTTGAGAGATGGAAACTCAACTGGTGATAGTCTGTGGCGCTCTTTCCGGGCTCGGTGTCCGTATAGGTCTGCACATACGCCACGTTATGACGGAACGAGTGGTTGGCGGTGAAGCTGAGCGAAAGGTCGCGGAACGGATAGGTCAGGAACAGGTATTCGTTCATATTCCAGCTGCCGTTTATGTTGGCGGGCGATGTTCGGCGTGCTCCGGTCTGCCTGTCCAGTCTGGTCAGGGTGGTTATCTCATTCCGGGTGGTTCCGTAGGATACGGTTGTACGCATGTATGAGCGGAACTGGTACTCCGCATTGAAATTGTGCGTGAACGAGTTCTTTAGCGAGCTGTTACCCTCACGGATGTTCATGGGGTCGCTGTAATCGGTCACCGTCGACAGTTGCGATACTCCGGGCAGTCCGTTTGAGCCGTTGTACCCTACTCCGACCTCGCTGAAGCGGAACACTTTGATACGGAAGTTGGCATTGGCATTGTATTTGACTCCGAAATAACGGATATGCTCGTTGTTGCCCTGATGGTCATTGTCAATGGTCATCAGCGTGGGGGTTGCCTGCGCGTTCACGTTGAACCTGTAGAGCGAATCGCTGTAGAAGTAGCCCAGGCCTAGAGTGTTGGTCAGATCTTTGTCATGCTTGTCATAATGCAGGCTGTCTACCGCACTCAATGTGCCATCGGCCGCCATATCCTCATAGTTCTGGACGCTGCTGTTGCCGTAGTATGAGAAGCTGTAATTCAGGTCTATGTAACCGTTGATGCCCAGACTGCGGTCTATGCCCACGCTGCCGTCGAACCGGTTGTTCTGTGACGGGGTCAGTATCCTGTGATTTACCGTGCGGGTGCTGTCGCCAAGCTGATAGAAATGGCTTTCCGTCTCGTTGTAACTCACGCTTTCATTCTGCGAGCCGTTGTAGCTGAAATATGAGTGGAACGAGTATTCTTCACTCTTTCCGGAACGGCTTCCGAATCCCAGGGTCATGCCGTAAGAATCGCCGTCCGTCTGTGACCTGTTTGCCTGACGCGTGGCGTTGATAAGCCCCTCGCCCTCATTTGAGATGGAGTCTGTGAATACGTTCTGACTGTGGCTGCCGGTCCTGGAATAACTCATGTTCAGGTTTATCCAGTTCCTTTCATTTATGTTCCAGTAGGCCGATGCCGATCCGCCCAGGTTGTGGCTGCCGCTTGAACTCTCCGACTCACTTACCGAGTTTTGGGTGAACTCCGGCATGAACATCTTGTTGTAGTTGGCATCCTTGTTCTCGCTGTAACTGCGGCCGTATGACACGGATCCGTCTACCGACACCTTCTTGAACTGTTTGTCTACGTACAGGCTTCCGTTGGTCTGCTCCGACTTGAGCGAATAGGAGTATTCCGATGGGATGGTGCTGTGAGAGAATGAGGCGTAGACCTCACCGCCGCCCTGTTTCCATGCGGATGCATCGGCCGATACCGACCATCGGTCAAACCTGTTGGTGGTTCCGGCCGAAACACTGGCGAATATGGTGCGATCCACCGGCTCCTTGGTCTCCATATCCATGACCAGGTGGTTGTCGGAGGTACGTTGGAGCGTGTCATCGGGCACCTCGTAGACCTTGAGGCTCTTGAGTTTGTCGGTCGGCATGTTGTTAAGGGCGATGCTCATGTCGCGCTTGAAGAATGAGTCTCCGTTAAGGCGTATCTCCTCGATGCTGCGGCCCAGATAGGTCATACGGCCGTCGGTGTATCTTAGTCCGGGCAGACGGCGCACCAGGTCCAGAAGCACGCTTCCGGAGGGCATCTCGTAGGCATCGGCATTGAAGATAATGGTATCGCCGCGCTGGTACATGCGCTGGAGTTCGGCTATGATCTCAACCTCCTCGGTGGTGATGGGGTTGCTTATGAGCACTACCGAGTCCAGTTCTATGGTGTATGTCTGGATTCCGTCCTCTCTCTTGCCTTCGGGCGAGAAGATTGAATCCAGGGTCTGCATTCCAAGATATGATATGGTTACGCGCAGGCGGGTGTCCTTGAGGCGGTCGCGGCGTGACATGTAGACCCAGAAGCTGCCGTCGCGGTCGGCCGCCATTCCGTCAAACGCGGTGGTGTCGCCCAGGCAGGTCACCTTGATGTTGGCGCCCTGGAGAGGATACGGGTTGGGCTCGTATTCATCGACCCCGAATACCCTGCCGTGTACGTCAAAGACCTGCTTGATGTAAGTCTTTATCATGGACTCGAACTCAGGACTGCTCCAGTCCTGTGCCCGCGCCACTGACACTGACAGCAGCATCAGCACCACCCAAAAACCTCTCTTCAACATCATACCCACAAAGTTAAGCAAATTGGGGCAAATTGGGGACGGTTCTTTTTTTGCCCTTCGGGGAAAGGGCAAAAAAAGAACCGTCCCCAATTTGCCCCAACGGCACCTTTTTAGTTCAGGCGCAGGTTTATGGGCAGGGTATAAAGTACGCGGACAGGTTTGCCCTCATGTGAACCGGGTTTCCAGGCAGGCATCGTCTTGACAAAGCGGATTGCCTCCTCGTCAAGAGACGGATAAACGCTCTTTGTCACCTTAGGATCTGAAATCGAACCGTCCTTGTTGACTACGAACTGTACCACTACACGGCCCTGAATATTCTGCTCTCTGGCATCGGTCGGATACTGTATGTGAGTACGCATGTATTCCAGAAGTGCCATCGGGCCACCGGGAAACTCTGGCATATCGTCAGGTTCGCCGTAAATGGCGTCCGCGTCAGAATCGGGAACGATCTCAACCGGAAGTACCTCCTCCACGTTGACGATAGGTTTTTCGTAACGGATATTGAGCAATCCTTTCCTTCTGATTATTGACTGTACCTCATTCACGGTTCCCATCTCTGCCTCCGGCCAAACCAACAATGTAACCTGCTGTATGTCTTCCCTGCCGATGTCCGAGCCGTCCACAAAATCACCAATCTCGTCCAGTTGCAATCTGCGCGGGTTACCGGATTTCAGACACTCTTCATCGCCGTTCTTCTTATGACGCCATTTCATTGTCTGTCCGCTGATGCCCATTCCTGCGCCCTGGATAATGATACGGATCTCATTGTATACGTACTCCTCGGCCTTAATCATTAGAATATTGCCGTTCGATACCGGTCTACGGGTTTCCATATATCCTTTATACGTAACCTTGAGATAATCATTGGGATCGACCAAGCGCATAGCGAAACTGCCGTAAAGGTCTGTGATAGCATGGGCACGTATGCGGTCTTTGTTATCCATTTCATATACGTTGGCCAGGTAAATGGGATTGCCGTCGGCGGCATCTATCACAGTACCCTGTATCACATCGCCGGCTTTGACAGTCTGAGGTGTAACTTCAATCTTAATATCTGATTCTTCTGAGCCGGAATAGCTGACTACCTGGATTCCTTTCTGACGCGGAGTATCGGCCTTAGATTTGACCTGAAGGATGTTTCTCTCTCTCAAAACCTTCTTTACTTCCGATACAAACTCCTGGTCTGCATTGTCGTTAAGAATCAGATTGACGCTTCTGATACGCGACTGGCCATCGGCCATGATGTCATCCAGATATTTCTCCAATGCCTGTATGACTCCCAGCAACTCGCCGTCTTCCTCAGGTTGCGAAATCATACTGCCGTCCCTGCTGTCTGTCTTGTCCACGTATGCCAGGATGGCGCTCCTGCGGATCCTGAGATTGACATCATAATAGTATCTCATCTCGGGAGCCAGGATCTTAAGGGCATACATGCCTCCGGCATATCCCTGCTGCTCCTGTGAGCATTCGTCATATCCTTTACCGAACTCTTTGCGGCACCATTCATCCCTGAGTTCCAGGTATGAGTTTACCAATATGCCAAACACTTCATCACGGAAACCAATGCCGACTCCCGGCTCACGCTCAAGGCTTATCACGTGTCTGACGGTGGTATTGACAGTCTTGTAGCCCGATATCTCATACTCCTCGATAACCGGCAACTTGCTGTCGTTCTGCGGATTGGCGATAAACTGCTTGACAAGGTCCTTCACCTTTTCGGGTTTTACCTTCTTGTCTACGACACCGTTTCTGACATGGACTTTTCCGCCTTTCAGGGCAACTATACGCATCAGATTGCGCTCCTTGACCATGAATGCTGGAACATCATGTTCTTTATCCAATGCCGATTCCTGTCCGGGTGTTGTCTTCTTCAGGGTTATAAGCACATCGCTGTCTATGTTCTCAAACCTGATCTTGACTGACTGGTAACCCTCTTTTGCGATACTGAAGAAGTCGTTGCCATCGGGAGTACTGAATGTAAACTCGCCGTTCTTATCGGTATAACCAAGGAAACTGAATGAGACAGCATCTGTTTTGGACGGGCTCTCGGCCACGATGGCATCGGCCACGGGCTTGCCTTTTTCATCGACTACCTTTCCTTTGACTGTAGTTCCGTCTGTATTGTTCAATCCTATCGTTATGCCTAAGGGATCAATGTCCAATGATTTCTCAGAACGCGCAAACAGGACAGAAGTCACTCCCAGCATGGGAATCAGAAGCACAAGCCACATAAGCCTACGCTTCAGGGTCTTTGTTTTGTTCATCATAATGATTCTCTTTTTAATGTTTAGGTTAAAAGAGCTGGCCAGTGCATAGGCCTCTGCACCGACGGTTCTTATCAGTAAAAGTCTCTGATAGTCCTGCTCCTGAATGCCGTAACGGTTGATCACTTCGTCATCGGCCTCATATTCATGGACTATCTTTATCTCCTGGAGTACCAGCCAGCACACGGGATTCACTATGGTGCAGGCCAGCAATACAACAAGGTCTATCGAGTGTAAGAGTTTTACGTGCGAGTATTCGTGACGCAGGCTGGCGCGACGGGCGAATCCGTTCTCGGAGTCCGATATCACTATGTAGTTCATCCAGCTGAACGGGCCGTACTGCTCGCTGTGGATGACCAGCCAGACGGTCCGGCTCAGACGGCGGCGGGGTTTGCCGCGCAGAAACTTGCGTGCCTTGATTATTCCGCGGCTCCACCCTATTATAAGGGTAAGCACATAGATTGAATATGTGCCGATGAGGAATACCGCCCAGAGGCTGGTCTTGCGTTCGGGTCCAGGCAATGAGGTTTCCAGGTCGGGGGCATCGGCCCACATGGTCTGCGGCTCAGCGGTAAACGTGAATGTCCCTGACAGTTCCCGGGCAAAATTGGTCTCTTCTATCGAGAGGCCGGCTGCCACGGGGGTGCTGTCAGTGATAGTCACGTGCACAAGGGGGAGAAGGGCCGAGAGCAATGTGGCTCCCAGCAGGTAAAACCGGTTGAATCGGTGCAGAGTGGTTCCGCTGAACGCCGCCTTGTAAATGGCTATCAGCACCAGCAGGGCAAACGCCCACTCTATTATATAAAGGACTACACTACCCATATTACTTCTTCTTTTCTACCATTTTGATAAGCTCCTTGAGCTCTTCCACGCTGACCTCCTGCTGCTCTACCAGACAGGAGATGAACTCCATGTAGGATCCGCCGAAAAACTTATTGACGCTCTCCTTGTTGACCATCTCGGCGTATTTCTCGCGGCTCACTGCCGGCTCATAAAGGAAGAACCGGGCTCCCAGTTCCCTATGGGTTATCATGCCGCTGTTCTCCAGACGGCGCACAAATGTGGCCACCGTATTGAAGTGCGGCTGCGGCTCG
>CAJOJD010000014.1:0-8671 GCA_905234745.1 uncultured Bacteroidaceae bacterium
TTTCTTTTTTTCAACTTAATACCATGAAAAACACAAACCACCTTGAGCCCGATAGGGCTCTTCCAATTTTATTTGGATTTCAAACATAAGTACTAGTTTGCTCCGCAAACGGGACGGCCTCCGGCCGTTCTCGCTCGAGGACTCGCTCGCCCCAATACGTCAGAACGAGCGGATGTCCAGCGGAGGCTTAGAAGTGGTTGAAGGTGAGCCAGCGGTAGAAGGATTCGCGCCAGGTGCCGCTGGTGTTGCCGGGGTCGTCGGGACCGAAGGGACCGGTTCCGTCGTCGTACAGGTGCATTTCGGCGTTGGCTCCGGCGCGTTTCCAGTCGAGGTAGAGGGATACAAGGCCGGCTGCTACGTTGTGGTGATCACCGCGTGTGGCGATGAAAAGCTTGGGGGCGTTCTGCGGTACGTCAACGTCTATCAGCGATGGGCCGTAGATGGTTGCCATGAAGGCGGGACGGTGCTGGGCATCGGCCCGGACGGTTGCGCCTATGCCGACTCCGCCGCCGGCTGAGAAGCCCAGGTATCCGATTTTGTCGGGATTGATATGCCACTCTGCGGCGTGCTCACGTACTATCTCCATGGCGCGGAGGGCGTCGTTGATGGCGTTGTCAATATTCTTGATGCCGCCCTCGGATGTGTCGGGGTTGGCGTTGGACTTTGTTATCTTGCTGAACTCGGTGACCGATGCACTGAGTGCCTGTCCGCCACCGCCCATTCGCGGACCGCCGCCACCCATTACGCGGGTACGGTATTTGAGTCCGATTGCAGCGATTCCGCGCTCGTTGAGCCAGCGTGCCATATTGATTACGTCCGATCCCCAGGAGTGTGACATCAGACCGCCTCCGGAGCAGAGGATGACGGCTGTACCTGTGGCCTTGTCTGCATCGGGCAGATAGACTGTTATAGAGGGCGTTACCACGCCTGAGATGCTTTGTATGTTTCCGTCGGGACCGCGTTGTATGCGTTCGTTGTCCTGAACTCCCTCGCTACCGGGTGCTACTCCGTCATAAAGACGTATCTCCTGCTGGGCAAATGCACCGACACAGAATGAAAGTGCCAGAATGGTTATCGCTTTTTTCATTTTTGATGCTTTTAAATTACTCAAAGGTATAATCTTTTGTTTATATTTGAGCCACGATAATAAAATGGACTAACAATATATTGTTTATGAGTAATTATGATTGGAAGTTTTCCACGATAGGTGGAAAGAATCGCGTGAATATCAAGAGCGGTGAGGATATCAAGCATTTGGGTGAACTTGACCAGAAGTTGTGGACGGTATTAAGTTCGCCGGTTGTAGGACTGGAGTTCGATGCCAAGACACTCAAAATGTTGGACAGCAATAATGACGGTCGTATCCATGTAAATGAGGTGGTAAAGGCTGCCGAGTGGATAACATCTATCATCAAGGATCCCGATATGCTCCTCAAGAAGGAGGATACACTTCCGCTCGATGCTTTCAATACCGATAACCCTGACGGCAAGAGACTGCATGCTTCGGCCAAGCAGATACTGAAGAACCTGGGACTCAAGAAGGACAGCATATCGGTGGCCGATGCCATATTCGCCAAGACCGGCCTGAACGGTGATGGTATCATCACTGTGCAGTCAACCCAGGATGAGGAACTGATCAAGACTATCGAGGCCTGTCTGGCAACTGTTGGAGGCAAGGCTGACCGCAGCGGTCTCCAGGGCGTGGATGCCGATTTGCTTGAGGCTTTCTACAGCGCTCTGGCTGATTACTCCGCATGGCAGAAAAAGGCTGCCGATGACAAGTCAATATTTGCTTTCGGAGACAATACCGCAGCCGTTTACGATATCGTAAAGCAGATTAAGGCCAAGGTGGCCGATTACTTTATGCGCTGCAAACTGGCTGTATTCCATGCCGGCAGTGTGAACGCCCTTGACGTATCGGTTACACGTATCGAGACCATCAGCGACAAGGATCTGTCACAGTGCGCCGATGAGATTTCAAGTTATCCGCTGGCCCGCATATCGGCCAACAATACACTTCCTATTGACGGACGTGTCAATCCGGTTTGGCAGGCTACCATAAGCAAACTCAAGGCTTTGGCTCTGGACAAGGAGTTTGAGGGTGCATCTGAGATTACTGAGGAGCAGTGGAACGCATTCGTAGCCAAACTGGCTCCTTATGAGGCTTGGTTGGGCGAGAAGGCCGGCGCTCAGGTAGAGAGTCTGGGCCTGGATCAGGTGAACGCAATACTCAAGGCAGACCGCAAGGCTGATCTGCTCAAGCTTATCGATGATGATAAGGCGCTGGAGTCCGAGTCTCTCTCTATCGATGAGGTTGCCAAGTTGCTTCATCTGTACAGGGACTTCTACACCTTCCTTTGCAACTTTGTATCGTTCCGGGATTTCTATGATCCCCAGGGCAAGGCAATATTCCAGGCAGGTGAGCTCTATATCGATGAGCGCTGCTGTGAGCTTTGTATCAAGGTGCCCGATATGGGACCGCACGCTACCGCTACCTCACTGAGCGGCATGTATATCCTGTACTGCAACTGCGTGAACAAGATAAACGGTGACAAGATGATAATTGCAGCCGTCATGACCGACGGTGACGTGTCCGATCTGCGTGAAGGCAAGAACGGTCTGTTTTATGACCGCGCCGGAGTGGAGTGGGATGCCACCGTATTCAAGATCATTGACAATCCTATCAGCATACGTCAGGCATTTTGGTCACCTTACAACAAGATTGGCCGCTACATTGAGACAACTATTGAGAAGCGTGCCGCCGAGAAGGACAGCAAGGTTATGGCCGATATGACCGCCAAGGTTGACAATGCCGGTAAGGACGGCGCTGCAGGAGCAGAGAAGAAGAAACCGTTTGATATCGCTGCATTTGCCGGTATCTTTGCCGCCATCGGCTTGGCTGTGAGCGGCTTGGCATCGGCTCTTTCAAAGATGTCCGAATCAGTTGCCGGCTGGGCATGGTGGAAGTGGTTTATTCTTGTTATAGTGATAATGCTTGTAATATCAGGCCCGTCAATGATATTGGCTTGGCTCAAGATCCGCAAGCGTAACCTGTCTCCGCTGCTCAATGCCAACGGATGGGCAATCAATGCCTCTGTCAAGGTTAACATGACATTCGGCGCTACCCTTACCGAGGTTGGCCGCAGCCCGCTCAAGGCAGAGCCGGATCCGTTTGCCGACAAGACTCCCTGGTGGAAGAAACTTATATATTGGCTTATTGGTATAGGTCTGGTATGCTGGATCTGCTACAGGACCAACCTGATCTATACAATCACAAAGAACGATAAGTTAAAATACGAGAAGAAGGTTGAACCCAAACAGGAGCCAGCACCCGAAGCCACCTCCATGTTGATCCTAAACGCCGAAAACTTCCAAGCCTGACTACGCAGGTTTAATCGTATTGGGGCGAGCGAGACCCCGAGCGAGAGCGGACGGCTAGGCCGCCCGTTCGCGTTAGCGAACTAAAAAAAGGAATGGGGTTCGAACCCTTCCTCCGTAATAAAGAAAAGAGGTCCAACCGGACCTCTTTCTTTGTTGCGGAGGAAGGATTCGAACCTCCGACCTTTAGGTTATGAGCCTAACGAGCTACCTCTGCTCCACTCCGCGATTTCGTTTTGCGAGTGCAAAGATGTGCAATCCGAGCAAATCTTTTCCATCAGAAATATCATTGTTACACATTTTTTGTACTTTTGTAACCCTATTTGAAGATATGGAGAATCCTAAAACGAGACATCAGTTCATCGAGGCCGCAAAAACCTTGTTTGTAAAGAAGGGTTACGACGAAACTACGATGATAGATATAGCCGAGGAGGCCGGTTTGAGCCGACGTACCCTGTACTCATATTTTGAGAGCAAGGTCGAGGTTTTTCAGGCCGTAATCAACAGTGAGGTAGAGAAGGTACTTACACAGTTGAATGAGATCGCCAAGCAGAATATGCCGGCTCAGCAGAAGATCGTGGAGTTCATATTCGGTTATTTCAGACTGGTAAAGGAGACGGTTGACCGCAACGGTACGCTGAGGTCAGGTTTCTTCCGCAACAGCTGGGGACTGGAGCATTTCCGTAAGGGCTTTGACCTTAAGCATAAACAGATGCTTCAGGAGATAATATCCGAGGGAAAGACATCGGGCGTGTTTGACGTGGTGAGCGTAAGGCGTACCGCCGAAATCATGCACAACTGCATGCGCGGATTCGAGGCCCCGTATATCAGGGGTAAACTTTGGCAGGGTAATACCAGGGAAGAGATACGTTTCGAGGCTCGCCGTCTTATCTACGGTGCACTCGGATACAATTCAGAATCAAACAAACAATAATCATAATGGGAAAACTTTCAGGAAAGACGGTGCTCATTACAGGAGCAACCCGTGGTATCGGTCTGGCTATGGCTCAGTTGTTTGCAGCCGAGGGTGCAGACCTGGCATTCGTGTATATCAACAGTGTGGAGAAGGCTCAGGCCATGGAGAAGGAACTCAGTGCCAACGGAATCAAAGCCAAGGGTTACCGTGTGGATGTGGCAAGTTATGAGGGTGCCGTCCAGATGGTCGATGAGGTGGTCAAGGAGTTTGGCCGTATAGATATTCTGGTCAACAACGCAGGCATCACACGTGACGGTCTGATGATGCGCATGAACGAGCAGCAGTGGGACGAGGTGATTGACACCAATCTGAAATCGGCCTTCAATTTCATTAAGGCATGTTCGGCTCAGATGATGCGTCAGCGCAGCGGTAACATACTGTGCGTGTCGTCAGTGGTAGGTCTGCACGGAAACGCCGGCCAGACCAACTATTCTGCCTCAAAGGCTGGCCTTATCGGACTTACCAAGTCGGTAGCAAAGGAGTTTGCTTCACGCGGCATACGTGCCAATGTCATTGCTCCGGGCTTTGTCCTGACCGAGATGACTACCGGCAAGATTCCTGAGGATAAGCTGGCAGAGTGGTGCAAGTCAATTCCCCTGCAGCGCGGCGCTCAGGTTGAGGAGATTGCCAAGGCAGCCCTTTTCCTTGTGTCCGATGACAGTTCATACATAACGGGTCAGGTTCTGCAGGTTGACGGCGGAATGAGCATGTAATGCAGGTACTCTACGAGGATAATCATATTATTATTGTCTCCAAGCAGGCAGGTGAGATAGTGCAGGGTGACAAGACCGGCGATGTTCCGTTGTCGGACATTGTCGCTGCATATCTCAAGGAAAAATATGCCAAGCCCGGAAACGTGTTTGTCGGTGTGCCGCACCGTCTGGACCGCCCTGTAAGCGGGCTGGTGGTGCTGGCCAAGACCAGCAAGGCCCTGTCACGCCTGAACGAGATGTTCAGAGTAGGTAGTGTTGACAAGCGTTATCTGGCTATCGTAAAGAACAAACCCAAGGAACCGGAAGGCAGACTTGAGAACTGGCTGGTCCGTAACGAAAAGCAGAACCGGTCATATGCGTATGACCATGAGGTGCCCGGCAGCAAGCAGGCAATACTTAATTACAGGCTGGTTGCAAGTTCAGTGAACTATCACCTGATAGAGGTGGAGCTTCTGACAGGTCGTCATCATCAGATACGCTGCCAGCTGGCCAAGATGGGTTGTCCTATAAAGGGTGACCTGAAATACGGTGCTGAACGCTCAAATCCGGACGGCAGCATATCGTTGCATGCATACCATGTGACATTTGAGCATCCCGTATCACACAATATGATAGATGTGACGGCACCTCTGCCTGAGGATTCTCTTTGGCAGAGTTTCAAGGATTCTCTTCAATAACGTAAGCCCTGATAATCTTTACATCAGGATTGGGGCGACCGTTCTTGCCGGTGGCCGGCAGTTGTGAGATGGCCTCTACGACATCCATTCCTTCGGTTATTTCACCGAATACGGTGTAAAGACCGTCAAGAGTATGGGCACCGCCTACGGTGGTGTACTCCTTGATCTGTTCCTGGGAGTATGTGAACTGCCTGCGGGTCTTCATTATGGCATCGGCCTGGTCGTTGAGCTGGTCGTTGAGTTTGCTTATCTTTTTCTTCTCGTCATACTTCTGCCATGTCAGGATATCCTTGGCGTACGGCTGTGTCAATGAGTCCTTCACGGCCTGACGGTAACGCTTGTTAATGACCTTTTCCTGTGCAGGCAGGGTAGAACTGTTGACCTTCTTTCCGGTTATAATGTAGAACTGCTGGCTGGTGGAGTAGTTGAACTGCTTGGTGCTGGCCTGTCCCACTGCTCCGCGCTTGTGGTAGAACTTCCAGGGGTTGATTTCGGACTCTATCCTGTTCTCCTCGGTATCATCGTCAATACCTATCTCCTGTCCGGGTTTGGCGTTCTTGGACTTGACGTCGCCGCACTGGATCTTGTAGTTTTTCTGTATACCGAAGAACAGCTGGTCGTCATAGTAACCCTTGCGTGCCAAACGTACCATGTTGTGGCGGTGGAGCGGGGTCTCGCGGTAGAGTTTTATCGTAAAGTTTCCCTTTGTGGTCTCAAAACGCACGTACTGGTCGGCATCCAGTATTATGGTATCGCCGTCAACCTCCTCGGCGGGAGCTGCGGTGCTGTTGTTTTTGCAGTTTGTGGCAAAAAGCAATGCCATTACAAGCGGAATTCCTATCAGATATTTTTTCATAATTCAAAGTGATTTCTTGAGTGCGAATATAGTGGTTTTTTAAGCCAAAGCCAACGCCAACGCCAAAGTAAAGTATTACCTTTGCGAATTAAAACGGAATAATAATCAAAATAGGATATTTATGAAACCTGCACTCGTTGTTCTGGCAGCCGGAATGGGCAGCCGTTACGGTGGACTCAAGCAGCTCGATGCGCTTGGCCCCAGTGGAGAAACCATTATGGATTACTCTGTGTTTGATGCTATCCGTGCCGGATTCGGCAAGGTGGTGTTCATTATCCGCAAGGACTTTGAGGATGACTTCCGCAAGCTGGTACTCAAGAAGTATGAGGGTCATGTAAAGACCGAGGTCGTGTTCCAGAGCATCAATGACCTGCCAGAGGGCTTCAAATGCCCGGAGGACCGCACCAAACCTTGGGGTACCAACCATGCAGTGCTGATGGCTAAGAACGTCATCAATGAGCCGTTCTGTGTTATCAATGCCGATGACTTCTATGGCCGTGACTGCTTTGCCGTTATGGGCAAGTTCCTGAGCAGTCTGCCCGAGGGTTCCAGGAATGTATATTCAATGGTAGGTTTCCGTGTAGCCAATACCTTGAGTGAGAACGGTAAGGTTTCACGCGGTGTGTGCGAGGTTAACGCCAAGCGTCATCTTACAACCGTAGTTGAGCGCACTGAGATACTGCGTCGTGAGAACGGCGTATGCTACAAGGACGGTGAGGATTGGGTCCGCATTGAGGACAACACCCCGGTTTCAATGAACGTATGGGGATTCACCCCTGACTATATGAAGTACTCAGAGGATTTCTTCAAGGGATGGCTCAAGGCCAATATCAACGTTCCCAAGTCAGAGTACTACATTCCGCTCATGGTTAATGAGCTTATCAATAACGGTACCGCAACCGTCGAGGTTCTTGATACCACTTCAAAGTGGTTCGGTGTTACATACGCCGAGGACCGTCAGGGTGTGGTCGATAAGATTGCAGAACTTGTAAAGGAGGGCGTTTATCCCGCCAAGTTGTTCGCATAAGTGTTTTCGGTCGAGAATCTTAAGGTTGAGTTCGGGGCCCGCCCACTGTTCCATGATGTCAGCTACGTTGTAGGTGACAAGGACCGTATTGCCCTGGTGGGTAAGAACGGTGCGGGCAAATCGACCATGCTTAAGATTATCGCCGGATTGCAGCAACCTACATCGGGCACGGTTTCCATACCCAAGGAGATGACCATAGGTTATCTGCCTCAGGTGATGAAACTGGCCGATACACGCACCGTAAGACAGGAGGCCGAGACGGCATTCGAGGATATCCACAAACTCAAGGCCGAGGTTGAGCGCCTGAACAATCAGATGGTGGAGCGTACCGACTATGAGAGTGATGAGTATCACGCCCTTATAGACCGCTTTACCCGTGAGAGCGAGCGCTACCAGATGATGGGCGGCGGCAATTACCAGGCGGAGCTTGAGCAGGCCCTGCTGGGTCTGGGATTCCGACGCGAGGATTTTGACCGCCCCACAAGCGAGTTCAGCGGCGGCTGGCGCATGCGCATAGAACTGGCCAAGATCCTGTTGCGTCATCCCGATGTCCTGTTGCTTGACGAGCCTACCAACCATCTTGACATTGAGAGCATACAGTGGCTCGAGGAGTTCCTGGCAAAGCGCTGCAACGCAGTCATTCTGGTAAGTCACGACCGCGCTTTCATAAACAATGTGACCACACGTACCATTGAGATATCGTGCGGTGTGATTTATGACTACAGGGTCAAGTACAATGAATTCGTGGAGCTGCGCAAGGAGCGTCGTGAGCAGCAGTTGCGCGCCTATGAGAACCAGCAGAAGGAGATAGCCGATGCCAAGGAGTTCATAGACCGTTTCCGCTATAAACCCACCAAGGCCGTTCAGGTGCAGAGCCGCATCAAGATGCTGGAGAAGATAGTCCCCATTGAGATTGACGAGGTGGACAACAAGACCATGCGTCTTAAGTTCCCGCCCGCAATCCGCAGCGGCAACTATCCTGTGATCTGCGAATGCGTGGCCAAGAGTTACGGTGACCATCAGGTGTTCAGCGGAGTTGACCTG
>CAJOJD010000014.1:8683-33396 GCA_905234745.1 uncultured Bacteroidaceae bacterium
GTTTGTAGGCCGTAACGGTGAGGGCAAGACCACTCTGGTAAAGTGCATCATGGGTGAGATTCCGTTTGACGGCACACTCACCATCGGCCACAACATACAGATTGGCTATTATGCACAGAACCAGGCTCAGTTGCTGGATGAGGAGATAACTGTTCACGACACCATAGACAATGTGGCTACGGGGCCGATACGCACCCGCATAAACGATATACTGGGCGCCTTCATGTTCGGCGGTGAGGCCGGCCAGAAGAAGGTTAAGGTACTGTCGGGTGGTGAGCGTTCACGTCTGGCAATGATACGCCTGCTGCTTACACCCAACAACCTGCTTATCCTTGATGAACCTACCAACCATCTGGACATGGTATCCAAGGATGTGCTTAAGGAGGCTATCCAGGCATTTGACGGAACGGTTATCGTGGTCAGTCACGACCGTGAGTTCCTGGACGGACTGGTAAGCAAGGTCTATGAGTTTGCAGACGGTAAGGTCCGCGAGCATCTGGGAGGTATCTATGACTTCCTCCAGAAAAAGAACCTGGACAACCTGGCTGATATCGGCCGTATGAAGGGTGCCCCTGCAGTACAGACGCAGGATAAGACATCGGCCGGAAAGGAGGATTACGAGGCCAAGAAGGAGCAGGAGCGCCGCAAACGCAAGATCCAGAAAAAGATTGAGGACTGCGAGAAGGAGGTGGAACGTATTACGAAAGAGATAAAGGATATAGAAGAGTGGCTTTCAACTCCAAGCGGAGCGCAGAATCCGGCTATGTTTGAGGCATACGGCAAACTCAAGAATGATCTTACGGAGGCCGAGAAACGCTGGGAGGAGGCCATGATGGAAGGTGAGAGTATTTAAAGACAACATAAAAAAAGAGTTATGAAAAAAGTAACATTAATCACAATTGCATTTGCAGGAATGGCTATGATTTCTTGTAACAATTCCAAGCAGGGTATAGGAATCAAGATGGAGAATCTTGACACCAGCGCAGTACCCGGTGATGATTTTTTCCAGTTTGCTGACGGTGGTTGGAATGCCGCTCACCCGCTTACTGACGAGTATGCACGCTTTGGCAGTTTCGACCAGCTGGCCGAGGATAACCGCGAGCAGCTTAAGGGTCTGATCGATGAGATCGTGGCTGCTGAGAACGAGCCCGGCTCAAACGCCCAGAAGATTGCCGATCTCTATAAGCTGGTGCTTGACACCGCCCGTCGTGAGAAGGAGGGTCTTGCTCCCATTAAGCCTTGGCTGGACAAGATAGAGGCCGTAAAGGACCGCAAGGAGATATTCCCGCTTATGGTTGAGCTTGACATTAACGGTCTGGTAGGCAACTACTTCGGCGTAGGTATCGGTGCCGATATGATGGACAGCAAGAATAACCTTGTAAGCATAGGTCAGGGTGGTCTGTCACTTGGTGAGAAAGAGTATTACCTGGACAACGATGAGGCTACCACTGCTATCCGTGAGGCCTTCAAGAAGCATATCGTTCGTATGTTCACACTCTGCGGTTTTGACGCCAAGACCGCCCAGAAGAAGATGGAGGACGTGATGCTGATTGAGACCCGCATAGCAGAGAAGTCTTATAACAATGTTCAGCAGCGCGACCCGGCTGCCAACTATCACAAGATGACTTTTGAGCAGCTCAAGAAGGATTTCAAGGGCATTGACTGGCAGTATTATTTTGACCAGTTGGGACTTTATGACTGCGACTTTGTAGACATGAGGTTGAGGCAATCCTTGCCAAGGTTCCCGTCGAGGCACACAAGTCATACATGGAGTGGCAGCTCATTGACAATGCCGCTTCAAAGCTGACAAAGGAACTTGATGACGCCAACTTTGATTTCTACGGCAAGATCCTGAGCGGACGTCAGGAGCAGCAGCCCTGGTGGAAGCGCGCCACATCAACCGTAAGCGGTGTTCTGGGCGAGGCCATCGGCCAGCTTTATGTTGAGAAATACTTCCCCGCTGAGTCCAAGGAGCGTATGGTAACTCTGGTAAAGAACCTGCAGATTGCCCTTGGCGAGCGCATTGACGCTCAGGATTGGATGAGTGACGAGACCAAGGCACGTGCCCACGAGAAGCTGGATGCTTTCTATGTAAAGATCGGTTATCCCGACAAGTGGAAGGATTATTCAAAACTCACTATCGATCCCAGCAAGAGCCTGTTCGAGAACCAGATCGCAATGTCTCATTTCTTCTGGCAGGATAATGTTGAGCGCAAGTACAAGAAGCCGGTTGACAATACCGAGTGGTTCATGACTCCTCAGACAGTCAACGCTTACTATAATCCTACCACAAACGAGATCTGCTTCCCCGCAGGTATCCTGCAGTATCCGTTCTTTGACATGTCAGCCGATGATGCATTCAACTATGGTGCAATCGGTGTTGTTATCGGCCATGAGATGACTCACGGATTCGATGACCAGGGCCGTCAGTTTGACAAGGACGGTAACTTTGCAGACTGGTGGGCTCCGGGTGATGCCGACAAGTTCAAGGAGCATGTACAGGTTATCGTCGATCACTTTGACGGTATCAAGGTTCTGCCTGACCTGAATGCAAACGGTTCACTCACACTTGGTGAGAACATTGCTGACCACGGTGGTCTGATGGTTGCCTATCAGGCATTCAAGAACGCCACCAAGGATGCTCCGCTCAAGACCATTAACGGTTATACTCCCGAGCAGCGTTTCTTCATGGCTTATGCAGGTGTATGGGCCGGCAATATCCGTGACGAGCAGATCCGCAACCAGACCAAGAGCGATCCTCATGCTCTGGGTCGCTGGCGCGTAAACGGCACATTGCCTCACATTGACGCTTGGTACGATGCATTTGGTATCACACCTGACAACAAGCTTTACCTGGCTCCTGAGAAGCGTGCTCGTATCTGGTAAATGAACAAAGGAGCAGGGATAAGAGAGGACTATCTTGACCGGAGCATGAGCCCCGGTCAGGATTTCTATAGGTTCAGTTGCGGCGGTTGGCTGGATGCCAATCCAATGCCGGACGATTATCCCAGCTACGGAACATATGATGAACTGGCAGAACTTAACCGCCGCCAGCTCAAGGAACTTATAGACGGCATCACTGCACAGGAGAATGCTCCCGGCAGTGATGCCGCCCGTATTGCTGACCTCTACAACCTTGTCATGGATACTGATCGCCGTGACCGGGATGGGATAGGGCCGATGAAACCTTATATGGAGCGTATCCGCGCCATAAGCAGCCGCGAGGAACTCATGGCCGTCATGCTGGAACTTGATCCGTATGGTGTGACAGGATATTTTGACGTGGGCATCGGACCCGACCTTAAGGACAGCAAGACAAACATAGTGGGACTGAGTCAGGGCGGTCTGACCCTTGGTGACAAGGAATATTATACGGACCGTGACCTACAGACGATAAACATCCGCAAGGCGTTCAAGAAACATGTGGTACGTATGCTCATGCTTGCCGGCTATAGCCGCTGGGAGGCATTCAAGAACATGCGAACTATCTGGCGTATCGAGAAACGCTTGGCCCGTGCTTCACGTAACAACGTACAACTGCGTGATCCGGCATTAAATTACCACAAGTGGTCAATAGACGAGCTTTATACCCAACTTCCCGGACTGGACTGGAAACCGTTCTTTGCCAAGCTGGGGCTGGACGGAGTGGAGTGGGTCGATGTTGGCCAGCCGGAGGCCATTATGGAGGCCATCCGCGTGCTCAGAGAAGAGCCTCTTGAGGACCAGAAGATCCTTATGGAGTGGCAGATGCTTGACTCCAACGGCACACGTCTGGGTAATAAGTTCGATGATGCTGACTTTGATTTCTATGGACGTACCCTAAGCGGCCAGAAAGAGCCCAAACCCATGTGGAAGCGGGCTACATCGGCCGTAAACGGAACGCTTGGCGATGCTATAGGACGGCTTTATGTGGAAAAGTATTTCCCTGCAGGTGCCAAGGAACGTATGATTGATATGTTCTGCAACCTTAAGCGCGCCCTTGCCCGCCGTATAGAGGCGCAGGAGTGGATGAGTGACGGGAGCAAGAAACTGGCGCTTGAAAAACTTGAGGCCTTCAAGTTCAAGATAGGTTACCCCGACAAGTGGCGTGACTACTCCAGGATGGAGATAGACTTTGGTAAATCCCTTTTTGAGAACAGTGCATCCATAAGCCGATTCTTCTGGAACGATATGGTTGAGCGTAAGTTCAAGAAACCGGTCGACCAGACGGAGTGGTTCATGAACCCGCAGGAGATCAACGCCTATTATGATGTCTCAATCAACGAGATATGTTTCCCTGCCGGAATATTGCAGTATCCCTTCTTCAGCATGGAGGCCGATGACGCCTTCAACTACGGGGCCATCGGGACGATCATGGGTCATGAGATGACTCACGGATTTGACGATGAGGGCCGTCAGTTTGACAAGGAGGGCAATATGCGTAACTGGTGGAGCAAGACCGATACCCGCAGGTTTAACCACCGCGTCAAGGTGCTGGTGGACTGGTTCAGCGGAATTGAGGTGCTGCCCGGCATCAAGGCAAACGGCAAACTCACCCTGGGTGAGAACATTGCCGACCACGGAGGTCTTACTGTTGCCCTTGAGGCATTCAAGGAGGTATGCGATGATCAGGTCAAGCTGGGCTTTACACCCCTTCAGCGGTTCTTCATTGCCTACGCCTGCACGTGGGCCGAGAACTGCCGTGACGAGATGATACTGCAGCAGACCAAGAGTGACGAACACTCGCTCAGTAAACTTCGTGTTAACGGTGCGCTGCCTCATATTGACGAATGGTATAGCGCATTCGGCATAACTGAAAAAGATTCTATGTATATTGCACCCGCAAACAGGGTACATATCTGGTAAATGAAAGAGGGTAGGACCATAGAACTGCTGGCGCCCGCCAAGAATCTGGAGTGCGGTATAGAAGCCATAAAGCACGGAGCCGATGCCGTATACATAGGGGCCGGACGTTTCGGTGCACGTCAGGCTGCCGGAAACCCGGTTGAAGATATAACCGAGCTTACCCGTTTTGCCCATTTCTACGGAGCCAAGGTCTATGTGACCGTCAACACCATACTCAAGGATTCTGAGTTGGCCGATGCCGAGAAACTGATATGGCAGCTTTATGAAGCCGGAGCCGATGCCCTGCTGGTTCAGGATATGGCGGTTCTGCGCATGAAACTGCCACCCATTGCCCTGCATGCCAGCACCCAGTGTGATGTTCGCAGTGTAGAGAAGGTCCGTTTCCTGGCCGGATGCGGTTTTACCCGCGTGGTTCTGGCCCGAGAACTTTCACTTGCCGAAATAACCGATATACATAACGCCTGTCCAGACGTAGAGTTGGAGTGCTTTGTGCACGGAGCGCTCTGCGTAAGTTACAGCGGTCAGTGCTATGCCTCACAGTACTGCTTTGGACGCAGCGCCAACCGCGGCGAATGCGCCCAGTTCTGCAGGTTGAAATTTGACCTTGTTGACTCTGATGACAATGTGATTGTCAAGGGCAAGCACCTGCTCTCACTCCGTGACATGAACCGTATGGAGTATCTTGAGGAACTCATGGATGCAGGCGTATGCTCATTCAAGATAGAGGGCCGACTTAAGGATGTGTCATACGTCAAGAACGTAACTGCCGCATACAGTCAGGCAATAGAGAAGATACTCATTCGCCGCAGCGAGTTCGTAAGGGCGTCATCGGGCCGTAGCATAGCCCATTTTACTCCCGATGTGAACCGCAGTTTCAACCGCGGATTCACGGACTATTTCCTGTATGGTCGCACGGGTGATATATATTCATTCGGCACTCCCAAGTCAATAGGCGAGAAGATGGGTCCCGTCAAGGAGGTGGGCCGTGGCTGGATCAAGGTATCCGGTTTCAAGGCATTCCATAACGGTGACGGACTATGCTTCTTTAACCGCGAAGGAGAACTGGAAGGGTATAGGGTAAACCGCGTGGAGGGCAACCGAGTGTTTCTGTTCCTTGAGAATGCCGATATGCCGTCAATCACTGCCGGAACGGAACTCTACCGCAACTACGATCTGGAGTTTGAGAAGGTGCTCTCAAAGGAATCGGCCACAAGGAAGATAGGAGTGGATATCCTTTTTGAGGAGACACCAAACGGTTATCAGGTGACCATGACCGATGAAGACGGCCTTTCGGCTGCAGCATCGGTTGAATGGCAAAAGGAGGATGCCCGTACGCCTCAGGAGGCAAATATCCGTACCCAGCTATCCAAACTGGGAGGCACCGGTTTTGAGGTGCAGAATGTGGATGTCAAACTTGAAGGAGAGCGTTTCATCCCGTCTTCACTGCTGTCTGACCTGCGCCGTCAGGCTACTGCTGAACTTGAACGTATACGTCTTGAATCATATGTGCGTCCGGTTACGGGGTCATCGGCCAATACAGATTATCCTGTCACTAAGTTGACCTATCTGGGCAATGTCATGAACGCTCAGGCCCGCACTTTCTATCAGGACCACGGCGTAACAAGCATTGATGATGCTTTTGAAAAGAGTGTTCCGGACAGCGGCGTGATAATGTTCTGCCGTCATTGCATAAGATACGCACTGGGCATCTGTCCCCATCGCGGAAAGAACGGTGGGCCACAGGTAAAGGAACCGCTCTATCTGGAGTCAGCCGATGGCCGACGTTTCCGTCTGCGTTTTAACTGCTCTGATTGCCAAATGGAGATATTATATTGAAAAATCATTTACCTTTGCCCTCAGACAACTTGATCAACCAATTAAATTGAATATTTATGAAAAGATTTGGAAAGATTTTGATGATTGCCGCTCTGGCAACAGCTTCTTACAGCGCATCAGCTGAGCTTGCTCCCCAGTGGACAAAGGGTACTTTGATGGTTAACGTTGAAATAGGTACCGTTCCCGGTTTCGGCGGTGGCGTATCTTTGGATTATGTTCTCTTTGATGATTGGTGGAAAGGTCATTTCTCAGTAGGTGGTGAGATTGATTTCGCCCAGCCCTACAAGTATCAGACCAATTTCGGTGCTTCACCCCGTGCTACATACGGTCTGAACATCACCGATCAGTTTGAGGTTCACGCTATGGCACAGATGGGTTTCGGATACCATAAATATAACGATGGTACATTCTCAGACCATGAGACATTCATTCTTCACAGTGAGATGGTAGGATGCCGTTTCTTCTTTACGGAGAACCTGGCAGTTATAGCCGAGACCGGTTATTCAAACTGGATGCCTGAGCTGCGTGCCGGTATCACTTACAAGTTCTGATAATCAATTAAGATTGGATAGAAGGGACGGTTTTTCCGTCCCTTTTTTTATCTTCGCGCTGTTATGAGAAAATTTGCCTTTGTTTTGCTGCTGACCTTGGCAACAGTTGCCGGTCATGCCCAGAGTACCGTAATCAAAGTGTCAATGGACAATGCCATCCAGACCAACGGAGGATATTGGGAGGGATGGGGCACCAGTCTGTGCTGGTGGGCCAACCGACTGGGCTACAATGAGACGCTCACTCAAAAATCGGCCGACCTTTTCTTTGATGCTCAGAAGGGCCTGGGCCTGAACATCATGCGCTATAACGTGGGCGGAGGCGATGACCCCACACACCATCATATAACCCGCACCGACAGCGACGTTCCCGGCTGGATGTATATTGATGACAACGGAGAACGTAAGTACGACTACACGGCCGATGCCCGACAGCTCAACGTGGTGAAAGCCGCAATGAAAGCTGCCGGCCAGGATGCCTACCTGGAGATATTCAGCAACTCACCTCCATACTTCATGACTAACAGCGGCTGCTCCACAGGTAACTTCAAGGCCGAGGAGAACAATATAAAGGACGATGAATACGATGACTTTGCCGAGTACATGGCTCACGTAGCCAACTATATGACACGGGAGATGAAGCTCAAGGTCCGTAGCGTATCGCCCATGAACGAGCCCAACACCAACTACTGGCCCGCCATGAACTACAAGCAGGAGGGTTGCCATATCGATGCAGGCGAGTCCCAGTCCAAACTTCTTGTGCTGACCAAGGAGGCACTTGGCCGCTATGGTCTTAATGATATAGTCTTGACCACCAGCGATGAGACCAACCCCGGCAAGCAGATTGAGGAGATAAAGACCTTAACGCCCGATGCCCGCGCCGCCATAAACCGCATCAGCGTACACACGTACGGCGTTAACAGCATCCGCGAGATGGGTCAGCTGGCCAAGGACGAGAAGATAAACCTCTGGATGAGTGAGGTGGACGGCAACGGAACCGCCGGACAGAACGCAGGTGAAATGGCTGCCGGCCTGTGGCTTGCCGAGAAGATCATAACTGATATCCAAGCGCTTGAGCCATCGGCCTGGGTGCTCTGGCAGGTAATAGATACCCACATCAGCAAGGAGGGCTACCAAGGCCGTCGCGACGGAGGTCCGCTGCGCACTCAGGGAGGCTACTGGGGAACCGCCTGCGCCAACCATGATACGGGCGAGATTCTGCTTACCCAGAAATATTACGCTTTCGGCCAGTTCAGCCGTTACATCCGTCCCGGCGCCACCCTAATAAACTGCCCCACCGACCGCCGCTCCGGCATCAAAGCCCTTGCTGCCGTCAACAAAAAGCAGCTAACCATAGTCTGCACCAACACTACCGCCCAGGACAAGGAGATCACCTTTGACCTGTCAGACTTCAAGGTAAAAGGCCAGGTAAAACAGATCCGCACCAGCGGCCAGTTTGTCGATGGGGAACACTGGGCCGAAACCAATCTGGGTAAGATTAAAGAAAAAGAGTTGGAAACCGTTTTGGCTCCCAACTCTGTCACTACGTTTGTTATAGGCCTTTAGCTTTAGCTTCGTTCCAGAGGGCGTCCATCTCCTCAAGGGTCATATCCTTGAGCTGGCGGCCTTGGCTGATGGCTGCCTCCTCAACGTAGTTGAAGCGGCGTATGAATTTCTTGTTGGTGCGCTCCAGGGCGTCATCGGGATGGATCTTGTAGAGGCGTGCCACATTGATGATTGAGAACAGCAGGTCACCAAGTTCACTCTCAGCCTTCTCCTTGTCGTGGGCCGATATCTCCTGCTTGAGCTCAGCATACTCTTCCTTAACTTTATCAAGAGCGCCCTCGGGAGTATCCCAGTCAAAGCCCACGTGGGCTGCCTTCTCCTGGATGCGGAAAGCCTTGATTGTGGATGGCAGCGCATCGGGCACACCGGCCAGGACACGTTTGTTGCCACCCTTTTCCTTGAGCTTGAGCTGCTCCCAGTTCTGGAGCACCTGCTCTGCACCATCCACATTGGTGGTGCCGTATATGTGCGGATGACGGTAGATAAGTTTGTCACAGAGTTTGTCACAAACGTCCTTGATATCGTAATCGCCGGTCTCGCTGCCTATCTTGGCGTAGAACACAACATGCAGCAAAACGTCACCCAACTCCTTGCAGATATCGGCCTTGTTGTCCTTCATGATGGCGTCACAAAGCTCATAAACCTCCTCGATGGTATTCTGGCGGAGTGAGTCGTTTGTCTGTACACTGTCCCAAGGGCATTTCTCCCTGAGCTCATCCATTATGTCAAGCAGGCGGCCGAAAGCCTGCATCTTCTCCTCGCGTGTATGCATATTATTATATTTTAGCGCAAAATTACACATTAAATCAGTACCTTTGCAGGCAATTTTAGACACAGGTAATATTTCTTTATGGAATTAGCAAGCAAATACAACCCCGCTGATGTTGAGGGAAAGTGGTACAAGTATTGGGAGGATGGCAAGTTTTTTCACTCTGAGCCCGATGGCCGTGAGCCTTACACTATAGTCATTCCGCCACCAAACGTGACCGGTGTGCTGCACATGGGTCACATGCTTAACAACACCATTCAGGATATTCTGGTGCGCCGTGCCCGTATGATGGGCAAGAACGCTCTTTGGGTGCCTGGAACAGACCACGCATCCATCGCTACCGAGGCTAAGGTTGTAGGTAAGCTTGCAGCCCAAGGAATCAAGAAGACAGACCTGACCCGTGAGGAGTTCCTAAAGCACGCATGGGCATGGAAAGAGGAGCACGGAGGCATAATCCTGAAGCAGTTGCGCCGTCTGGGTTGCAGCTGTGACTGGGACCGCACCGCATTCACCATGGATGACCTGCGCTCTGAGAGCGTGATCAAGGTGTTTGTTGACCTGTACAACAAGGGCCTGATTTATCGCGGCGTACGTATGGTGAACTGGGATCCCAAGGCACAGACCGCACTCAGTGATGAGGAGGTTGTTTATAAGGAGGAGCACAGCAAGCTGTACTATCTTAAGTACTACGTAGCTGACCAGGAGACCGTTAAGCCTACCAGTGCTGAGGGTGAGGTTGTACACAAGGATGCCAAGGGCTACTACGCAGTGGTTGCCACCACACGTCCCGAGACCATCATGGGTGATACCGCAATGTGCATCAACCCGGCCGATCCTAAGAACGGCTGGTTGAAGGGCCACAAGGTAATAGTTCCTCTGGTTAACCGCGTAATACCTGTAATCGAGGATGATTATGTTGACATTGAGTTCGGTACCGGTTGCTTGAAAGTAACTCCCGCTCATGATGTCAATGACTATATGCTGGGTGAGAAGTATAACCTTGAGACCATCGATATCTTCAATGACAACGGTACTCTGAGCGAGAAGGCTGGCCTTTACATAGGTATGGACCGCTTTGCCGTGAAGAAGCAGATTGCCATTGACCTGGATAACGCCGGTCTGCTGGAGAAGATGGAGGACTACACCAACAAGGTTGGCTACAGCGAGCGCAACCCGGATACCGTAATTGAGCCCAAGCTCTCAATGCAGTGGTTCCTCAAGATGAAGCACTTTGCCGATATGGCTCTGCCTCCTGTAATGAACGATGAGCTAAAGTTCTATCCGCCCAAGTACAAGAACACATACCGCAACTGGCTGGAGAACATTAAGGACTGGTGCATAAGCCGTCAGCTCTGGTGGGGTCACAGAATTCCCGCATATTTCATGCCCAAGGGCGGATTCGTAGTTGCCGAGACAATAGAGAAGGCCGTTGAACTGGCCCGCGCCAAGAGTGGTGACAACAGCCTTACCGCTGCTGACCTGCGTCAGGATGAGGATGTGCTGGATACATGGTTCAGCTCATGGCTCTGGCCTATCAGCCTGTTTGACGGCATCAACAACCCCGATAACGAAGAGATCAAGTACTACTATCCCACAAATGATCTGGTAACCGGCCCCGATATCATATTCTTCTGGGTGGCACGTATGATCATGTCGGGTTACGAGTACAGACACGATATGCCTTTCCGCAACGTATACTTCACAGGTATCGTTCGTGACAAGCTGGGCCGCAAGATGAGTAAGTCACTTGGCAACTCACCTGATCCCATAGGCCTGATTGAGCAGTACGGAGCCGACGGCGTTCGTATGGGTCTTATGCTCTCTGCTCCTGCCGGTAATGACATACCGTTTGATGAGGCTATCTGCGAGCAGGGCCGTAACTTCAACAACAAGATCTGGAACGCGTTCCGTCTTACACAGACCTGGACCGTGGCCGATATAGAACAGCCCGAGAGCGCAAAGGTTGCAGTGGAGTGGTTCCGCAGCAAGCTTAACAGCACCGCTGCCGAGATGGATGACCTGATGTCAAAGTACCGCATCAGCGAGGCCCTGATGGCTGTTTACAAGCTGTTCTGGGATGAGTTCGCAAGCTGGTATCTTGAGATCATCAAGCCCGTTTACGGCCAGCCAATCGACTCAAAGACATACGCTGCAACACTTGAGATGTTTGAGCAGCTGCTCATGCTGCTGCATCCCTTCATGCCGTTCATCACCGAGGAACTCTGGCACGCAGTACGCGAGCGCAAGGATGGCGAGAGCATCATGAACCAGAGCATCGTAAACCTGGTTAAGGGTAAGGCCGATGCCAAACTCCTGGCTCAGTTTGAGGATGCCAAGCAGGTAGTGACTGAGATCCGCTCAGTACGCAAGGCCAAGAACATCGGCCCTCGTGAGCCGCTTACAGTTGAGGCTGTGGGCAGCAACCCGCTTGAGGCAATGAGCAGCGTGATACTTAAGATGGCCGGACTTGAGGAGATTGTCGTAGTAACAGCCAAGAGTGAGGGCACAGCAGCATTCATGGTAGGAACTCAGGAGTATGCAGTACGTCTGGGCGGCCTGATTGATGTTGAGGCCGAAATAAAGAAGATGGAGGCCGAGCTGGAGCATCTGGAGGGATTCCTGAAGGGTGTCAATGCCAAGCTTTCAAACGAGAACTTTGTGGCACACGCACCTGCCGCCGTCGTTGAGAACGAGCGCAAAAAACAGGCCGATGCCACTCAGAAGATTGCAACCATAAAGGAGAGCATCGCAGCTCTTAAGAAATAATGGAAGAGAACAAGAAGGTAAAATCAATATCGGTAGGTGGTATTATAGCCATTGTAGTTGTTTTTATTGCATTGGCCGGAATAGCCGTCTTCTATATGCTTTCCTGGCAAAAGAGCCAGCAGGACATAGAGGAGATGACCCAGCTCTTTGAGATTGAGAAGGAGGAGATGGAGAATGAGTACTCCGGATTCGCCGTCCAGTACGATGAGATGAAGGTGCATCTTTCAAATGACTCGCTGATCCGTCAGCTGGACCGTGAGAAGCAGCGTACACAGCAGTTGCTTGAGGAACTGCGTCAGACCAAGGCTACCAATGCGGCCGAGATAACCCGACTTAAGAAAGAGTTGACGACCGTCCGTGCGGTGATGCGTACATATGTAAGGCAGATAGATTCTCTGGACCAGATAAACAAGCAGCTGGCCAAGGAGAATTCCCGCGTACGCCAGCAGTACCAGGAGCAGACCAAGGTTGTCCAGCAGCTTACCGTCGATAAGGAGAAGGCCGAGGAGAAGGTGGCTCTGGCATCACAGCTGGATGCTGCCGCCATTACCGTCACGCCTCACAACAAGCGCGGCAAGGAGGAGCACAAGGTAAAGAACGTTACCCAGTTCGTGGTAAACTTCACGATCGTAAAGAACATAACCGTCAAGACTGGCGAGAAGATCGTTTACCTGCGCATTACCAAACCTGACGGTGAACCTTTGGTAAAGGATGCCAGCAACACGTTCAAGTATGAGAACGTGAATCTTGAATACTCAGCCAAGAAGTACATCGAGTACACCGGCGAACAGCAGGAGGTTACCATGTACTGGGACGTTGAGGAATACCTTAGCGCCGGAACCTATAACGCCTATCTTTTTGTGGATGGCGTGATGATAGGCGAGCAGAGCGTTACACTTAACTGATAAACCCATAGAATGAGTTCATTCCGCGAGCTTGGCGTATCCGAGAGGATACTCAAGGCAATTGAGGAACTTGGATTTGAGCAGCCCATGCCGGTCCAGGAGGCTGTCATTCCCTACCTTCTGGAGGAGGGCAGCGGTGATGTAGTGGCTTTGGCCCAGACCGGTACCGGCAAGACCGCCGCATACGGTATTCCCGTAATCCAGCAGACCGATGTGGACAGCAAGGACGCCCAGTTCCTGATACTGAGCCCCACACGCGAACTCTGCGTGCAGATTGCCAGTGACCTGGCCGACTTCTCTCACTACATTGAGGGCCTGCACGTGATACCCATGTACGGCGGCTCATCGATCGAGAACCAGATTCGCAACTTCAAACGCGGTGCACACGTAATCGTAGCCACTCCAGGCCGTCTGATTGACCTTATGGAGCGCGGTGTGGTAAGTCTTGACACCATCCGTACCGTTATACTTGATGAGGCCGATGAGATGCTCAACATGGGATTCAGTGAGGATCTGGAGAAGATACTTTCATCGGTCCCCGTAGAGCGTAAGATGCTTATGTTCTCGGCCACCATGAGCAAGGAGATTCAGGCCATATCGCAGAAGTATCTGAACCATGCCCGCGAGATTGTCATCGGCACACGTAATGAGGGCGCCGAGAACGTGGAGCATGTCTATTATATGGTTCACGCCAAGGACAAGTATCTGGCACTTAAACGCATTGTCGATTATTATCCTTCAATATACGCAATCATATTCTGCCGTACCCGTCTGGAGACGCAGGAGATTGCCGACAAGCTGATGCAGGACGGTTATAATGCCGATTCGCTGCACGGTGACCTGTCACAGGCCCAGCGTGACCTGACCATGAACAAGTTCCGCAAACACCAGCTGCAGTTGCTGGTTGCTACCGATGTGGCTGCCCGTGGACTGGATGTGGACAACCTGACTCACGTAATAAACTTTGGTCTGCCCGATGACATTGAGAACTACACTCACCGCAGCGGCCGTACGGGTCGTGCAGGCAAGAAAGGTATATCGATATCGATCGTTAACCTGCGCGAGAAGGGCAAGATACGTTTCATCGAGAAGGCCATAGGCAAGACATTCGTTCAGGGAACAATGCCTACCGGCACCCAGATATGCGAGAAGCAGCTCTATAAGGTAATAGACGACCTGGAGCGCATTCAGGTCAACGAGGAGCAGATTGAGGGCTTCCTGCCCGAGATATTCCGCCGTCTGGACTGGATGGACAAGAACGATATCATAAAGCGTATCGTGACCCGTGAGTTCGGACGTTTTGTACGCTACTATCAGGATGCACCAGAACTGGAAGAGGTTACCCGCAAGGATGCCGATGATGCCCAGCGCAAGAAGAAAGACCGCCACCGTGCACAGAAGGGTTACACCCGTTTCTTTATAAATATAGGTAAGAAGGATCACGTTCAGCCTGTCCATATCATTGAGATGCTCAACCGCAATGTGGCCGGCCGTGTGGATGTGGGCCGCATTGACCTGATGCAGAGTTTCTCATTCTTTGAATGCCCTGAGGAATATACCGAGGAGATTCTGGACGGAATGGACGGTGTAAACTATAAGGGGCGTCAGGTGCATGTAGAGGTGGCCGAGACACGTTCCGAGGATGGTGAGGAGAAGCCTGTACGTGTAGAGAAAAAGCCCCGCCGTGAGGAGAAACCACGTAGAGAAGAGAAGCCTCGCCGTGAGGAGAAACCTCGTCGTGAGGAGAAGACTTCACGTGCTCCCAAGCGTGCCCCAAAAGTCCAGATAGCCCAGGATGATGATTTCTGGAATAATTTTGAAAATGAGGACTGGCACCAGTTCTTTAGAAATAGTACAAAGGGGTCAGACCCCAATGTGTCATCCAAACGCAAAAAGAATAAGCCCGCCAAAAAGGAGAAGGTCAACGGCCGCAAAGCCGCCCGCACCAAACCCTCCAGGAAATCCCGCCGCTAAAAAATTGACGCAAAGGGGTCGCTTCTCTTTGCGTCACTTTTTGCCAAAGTGTCCCACACTAAGCCCGCTCACAAGGCTTGTGGGGCACATCAGTGCGTTACACACCCTCCAGATTAAGGTATGTAACACAGCGAGCGGCGCCAGGAGGCTCACAGGGCCGATGAGCGTGGGACACTTTGGCGAGAATTGCTTGCGAGTGTCAAAAAATTAGACGATTTTGGGGCGGAATCAACGATTTTGCCCTTTTTTCTTGGAAAGAGGTGGCGGGAGGGGATAATTTTGGAGCAGAAATAAAAACAACAGTCCTGATATGTTTATACATTACCTAAAAATCGCTATCCGCAACATCCGTAAGTTCGCTCTGCAGAACACGGTCAGTGTAATCGGTCTTGCCGCCGGTTTTGTTTGCCTTTCTCTCTCCTCTGTATGGCTCTATTACGAGAACTCGTTTGACCGTTTCCATAAGGATGCGGACCGTATCTATACGTTTAATTCCACCACTGAAGGCGGAAAGGATATTCTTGAGTCTGGAACGGCAAAACTGTTTCTGAAAGGAATAACAGAGTCAATAGATCCGGAAAACGCAACATATTTCAGATTTGAAACCGACAATGAAGATCTAAGAGAGTTACAAGTTGACTCCGCTTTCTGCAGTTTCTTTGGAATAGAACTTGCACGGGGTGACTGGTCATTTATCGGAAACAATGAGTTTATTGCATTGTCTGATAAATACGCAAGGAAGATGTTCCCTGATAAGGACCCGCTTGGACAGATAATTGGCGGTCGTACCGTAGCCGCAGTGTTGAAGGGTTTCAATAAACCTACAATATTGAAATATGATATCATGTCATACCGTAGTGTGGATGATGAAATAGATATCAGTTCATTACCAAGACATCTTATGTACAGCAGTATCAACAAGACAGCAACGTCAAACTGTTTCTGGAAATTCAGGGAAGGAGTTGATGCTGATGCGGCTATGAAAATGCTCATGAACAGCACAAATGCTTATGTCAAGTATAACCTTTCTCTTTCCGAATATTCAAAATTGACAAATAAGTTTGTTCCTATCAAGGATTTGCACCTGATGTATATCAAGGATGAATCATATGTCAGCTACAGGACCATGAGCCTTTTCTGTCTGGCAAGCATCCTGATCATGCTGTGCTCTCTTGTCAATATCCTTATATTCTTTATCAATACAATGAGAGGACGTGACCGTGAAGCGGCCCTTAGGATTGTTCACGGAGCTACGATGAGAGACCTTGTCCGGATGTTCTCACTTGAAATGACCATTCTGGTGTTTTTGGGGCTGGTATTAGGAATGATATTGGTATGGGCTCTGAAAGATTCGTATATTGCATTAGCCGATATCAGCATGCCAGCGGGATTCCTTATTGCAAGCAGTTTAGTGCTGATGCTGTCAGTTCTGGTCATTTCACTTCTATCATGCATGCTGTGTATATATCTGATAAGACAAAAAACTATTCAGGATAGCATGGTACATTCAGATAGCAAAGGTGTTTTCAGAAAGTTGAGCGTGGGACTGCAGTTGTTTACTGGTACATTGTTTGCTTTCATTACTTGTGTGATGCTACATCAGTTCAATTATATAAGGAATGAGAACTGGGGTGTTAATGTAAATGACCAGGCTGTCATTACAGTGACCCCATTGGGAGCCGTTTCAATAACGGATATCATTATGGGTAAGGTTAAAACTGAAAGTGAAGAAGAACTGAGAGCAATGATAGATCAGATGGACGCCATCCAAAATGTTGATTTCCAAGAGAAATATGAAAATGAATATGGCATTTCGTCCAAATTGGAATCATTGCCTCAGGTTACCAGAGTTATTCAACGGGTTAAAGATATCTATTCATATGCTGAAACCGGACGATATAACATGTACCCTAATTACAGCATTAATGACATTGACAGTTGCGAGTACAGCGTCTTGGATATGCTTGACAAAGAAGATCTGGAGATGCTTAACGTCACGGTGATAGATGGATTAATCCCTACAGACCGTCCTCTTATGGATAATGAGATAGTGATTACTGAGAATCTCTATAGGAAACTCGGCCTTGGGCCCGTTTCGGAAGATCCGGTCATTACGGTAGAAAGTGTCATGATAAATGATTTGGATTTAAACCGATTATTAGGTGGATTGAAGACTCAGACCAATGATTTTCACGTGATTGCCGTAATAAAAGATATATTTATGACCTCATTTGAGGTGGCACCTCCCTTCCTTATCCTCTGTACTCCGAACAACCCCAAACTCACATCAAGCATGATCACAGATTTGGCTGGTGGATTGATGGGAAAGCCAGGTGCTTACTATATGGCACAATACGAACATGGATTCAAGAAGGAATTCAAGCAGAAAGTTTCTGAGATTCTTGATGATATAGATTGTACATATGAGATTTCGTTCACCGAGGACCAGTTCTATAAAGGCCTTGAGAAGGACAAGCACCTTAAGAACCTGATTCTTATCATGGGAGTAATCTGCATCATGATATCCATATTCGGTGTGTGGTCCATGATAAGCCTGGCCTGCCTGGAGCGCCGCCGTGAGATAGCGGTCCGCAAGGTTCATGGTGCCAAAGTCAGGGATATCCTTTCAATATTCACAAAGGAATACGGTGCAGTGATAGCAATATCCATGGGTGCTGCCTTCATCACAGGTTATCTGATAATGCATCAGTGGATACAGAAGTTCCCGCGTCAGGCTACCATAAGCTGGTGGATATATGCAGGGATATTTGCAGCGACGGTCATTGTTATCGGCCTTACCGTAATCCATAAGGTCCTCAAGACCGCCAGCGAGAATCCGGCAGAAGTAATCAAAAGCGAGTAACACAAAGGGGTCTGACCCTAATGTGTTCTTTAAAAGAAAACAATAACCTAATAATTTGAAATATGATTGAAGTTAACAATTTGCAGAAGATCTTCCGTACAGAGGAAGTTGAGACCTGGGCTCTTAACGATGTATCGTTCAATGTCGCCGACGGTGAGTTTGTGGCCATCATGGGCCCCTCAGGTTGCGGTAAGTCAACCTTGCTGAATATCCTTGGTTTGCTGGACAATCCCACAAAGGGCAGTTACAAGCTGCAGGGGGTTGAGGTTGCAGATCTTGATGAGAACCATCGCACAGACCTGCGTAAGGGCGTGATAGGCTTTGTATTCCAGAGCTTTAACCTGATAGATGAACTTAACGTACGTGAGAATATAGAACTGCCGCTGCTTTACATGGGCGTACCCGCCAAGGAGCGTCGCCGCCGCGCCGAGGAGGTTATGGAGCGCATGAACATATCTCACCGCGAGAAGCATTTCCCCAACCAGCTCAGTGGCGGTCAGCAGCAGCGTGTGGCAATAGCCCGTGCCGTGATTGCAGGCCCCAAGCTGATCCTGGCCGATGAGCCCACCGGTAACCTGGATTCAGTGAACGGTCAGGAGGTGATGAATCTCTTGAAGGAACTCAACCAGCAGGGAACTACCATCGTAATGGTAACACACAGCCGTCACGATGCATCATATGCCAACCGCATAATCAACCTCTTTGACGGAAGCATAGTTAAGGAACTCCCTCTTTAATCTATGTTCACTCATTATCTTACAATAGCCCTGCGCAACATACGCAAGTATGCGCTGCAGAACACGGTCAGTATGATAGGACTGACCGTTGGATTTGTTTGCCTTAGCCTATCCGCCATCTGGATACGTTTTGAGAACTCCTTTGATACTTTCCATAAGGATGCCGACAGACTTTTTTATATGGATGATATATATGAGCCTGACGGTACGGACAGAACCGACCTGACCAAATACGTACCCGGTGCCCTTGGTATAGTGGATTGTTATGATTTTGAAACACTGATAGAGTTTGCAGAGATAGAATCCTGCTGTAAATATGTGGTTAATGAAAGCAAGGGAGTTGCAACCCTAAGGGGTGATACCGCGTTCTTTAGGATGTTCGGATTTGATCTGATATCCGGCAGTAAAAGCTTTATGACAGACAGCAGTTTCGTGGCGGTAACGGCTGATTTTGCACATAAGGTTTATGGCTATGAAAATCCTATCGGAAAGAAATGCAACGGCAAGACTGTAGGTGCAGTGGTTGCACCGTTCAAAGGGCCGTCCATGCTGCAGTTTGATGTCCTGATGTGGCATGATTTTCCGTTTGTGAACTCTGAGGAAACCAACTTTCGCTCTGTTGCATCCGAGGACTGGGATAACATGGTTATCATAAAACTGCGAAAAGGTGTTGACTACAGACAGTTTTCTGACAAACTGACCCAAACCATAAAAGCAAAATCATATGGTCGTAATCCTTACCGGCATGAGCTGCACCCTCTGAATGAATTTCATAGGCACAGTATCAAAAGCGGTATGTACATACAATTCATCCACTCGGGATTGTTTTCAACGGCCAGCCTGTTGCTCCTGTTGTGCGCAGTGGTAAACTATATGCTGTTCTCTCTTAACCGGTTGAGGAACAGGGCTCGCGAGATAGCGCTGAGAATGGTTCATGGAGCATCGGACCTGTCAATTACAGGTATGATGGTAACTGAATATGCACTGGTTCTGGGTTGTTCTCTGGTTCTGGGTATAATACTTGTGCTGTTTTTCTTGAGACCTTTCAGGGAGATGACCGATATCCTGATGACCGGCCAGTATGTCTTTGGATGGAGCCTTCTGCTTATGCTAGTATTGTTTGTGGTTTCGGTGGCAGTCTGTGTTGTGGCCACGTTGGTTGTAAGGCATCGCAACATGCAGATATCAATCAGCAGAAGAAGCAACCGTCTGTTCCGTAACGTCAGTACCGGGATCCAGATATTCATAAGCGTCATGTTTGTGTATGTTGTCTGTGCCATGCTTTACCAGTTCCGGTTCCTGAGGAACAACGATTGGGGCGTAAAGATAAACGATGTCGCCGTCCTGAGCATATCCAATTCCGCCAACCAATGGGGTGACAGATTTGACGACGGACCTATCTGGTATCCGCCAACTGATGAGAATGAGGTGGAAAAACGCTGGTTCGGTTCACTGAGCAATAATGAGATGGCATCAGATTATATAGCCAGACTTGATGGCCTGTACGGACTGAACGAGAAACTGGCCAATCTTGCGGCGGTAGAAAAATTGTACTTCGGTATAGGAGACATCAGGAACATAATTGAAACAGGTGAAAATACATTTCATAGACATGGCGGGTCATCTATAAACGGCATAGAAGATTGTGATGCAAAGATTCTGGATATCCTTGATGGTGACATATTGGAATTGATCTCCCTTAATATCCTGGACGGCGAAATACCTGACCGCAAACTTGGCAATGACGAGATAGCCATTACAAGGAGCCTGCAGCGTGAACTGGGCCTGGGCAATGTATCGGACGAAATAACATTGACTATAGATAGGGAATTCCATAATCCCGGCAGGGGTTATATTGATGAAAACGGCCGGCTGGTTATAACAAGCGGCGGAGAGACTGGGTTCAAAGCATACACATTCCGGGTTGTTGCCATTGTAAGTGACATATATCCTTTCAATTATAATGCTGATCCGGGCAACTACATCCTGTGTGCTCCCGGTAACCGCAAGCTTATGCCAAGAGCCGGCAGCGGTTGGTCACAGGCTCTTTATACTTTGACATGCAGACCCGGGATGAAGGATGAACTTAAGCAACAGATAGAGCGGATAATGTCAGATACCGACCTGAATTACAAGCTTGAGTTTACTGAGGATGCTTTCTTTGCAGGTTTGGAGAGTGAACGTAATCTGACAAAACTGATTGAGATACTGGGATTTGTGTGTCTGCTTATATCTGTTTCAGGAATACTCTCGATCATCACTCTGTCCTGTCAGGAGCGCAGGCGTGAGATTGCCGTACGCAAGGTTCACGGAGCACACCTTAAGGACATCATCTCCATATTTGCACGGGAGTACGGGATAGTGTTCATGGTATCGGCTGTACTGGCATTCATTACCGGATATTTTGCAGTGCACCGCTGGATGCAGCAATTCCTGCGGCAGGCTACAATCAGCTGGTGGATATATGCCGGAATATTTGCCGCTATGGCGCTGGTGATTTGCCTCTCTGTGGGGCACCGCGTGCTCAAGACCGCCCTTGAGAATCCGGCCGATGTAATCAAGAGCGAATGACACAAAGGGGTCAGACCCCTTTGTGCTTTCAACTGAACTGGAAAGTGAAAGTGGTATAGGGATAGTGCGACGAGCAGGTAAGAGTGCCATCATGAAGTTGCATGATCTGACGCGAAAGGGCCAATCCTATACCACTGCCGCTGCCAGTCTTCTTGGTAGAATAGAAGGGCATGAATATCTGCTCTATCTGGCTCTCGGGAATCTCAGGACCGTTGTTGGTAACGGTTATGCAGGGCTTGCCTCCGGGGGCCGATGCCATCACCTCAATCTTTCCGTCCTCGACCTCATCGGTAGCCTGAATGGCATTGCGGATAATGTTTATCAGCGCAAGAGGGATAAGGCTGGAGTCAGCATGAATCACTACATCGCCGGCCGTCTCAAAACGCACGCGCTCTGCACCCGGCTCGGCCTTGAGCAGAGTCTGCAGATTGCTGAAAATTCGTGCCACGGGAATATCGGTCATTGACGGCTGTGCGAGTACGGTAAGCTGGCGGTATGACTCCAGGAAACTGCACACGTTATGAGCCTGGCTGTTTATGATGCTTATGGCCTCACGGCGGTCCTCCTCTGTCTGGGCATCGGGGTTCTCAACCATGAAATCAGTGAGTGACACTATGGGAGTGACCGTATTGCGCAGCTCATGCGTCATAACACGCAGAATGCGGTCATAGTAGTTCTTGCGGGTCTCCAGTTCATTCTGGTCGCGACGGTATGACAACAGTATGCGGTTCATATCGGCCGATGCCTGACTGAGCAGAAGGTCATCAGTCTCAGGGATATGCAGCATCAGGTCATTGTTCTTGATGGCCCGCGCCATCATCTCGGTTTGGGAGATGGGATAACGCAGCAGTTTGATGAGCCTGAACACAGCTACCAGAGCCAGTATGACAGACAGCACGGCAAACGGGGCATAGCCTGCCCCAAAAAGCCAAACGGCAACAGCCGGAAAGACCATAGTCATTACGACCGATGCCGTCACATGCAATGTGTAATGCCGGCTATATGATGCCATGATGTTTCATCTTGTTGTAAAGTGTCTGACGGCTTATGCCAAGCTTCTCGGCAGTTGTGGTCAGGTTGCGCCCGCTGGACTCCAGTACACGCATGATAGTGAGTTTCTCCATCTCGTCCAGTGAACTTGGAGCCTCTTCCTCTATAGTCTCCTCGGCAGCGGGATTTCTTTGCTCCTCAGCATAAAGCGCATCGCGCTTGGCTATGGCCTCATGCAGTTTCCTGATCAGGTCATTGTTGTCCCAGGGCTTCTGGATAAAATCAAGCGCCCCCTTCTTAAGCGAAGTGACGGCCAGGCCTACATCACCGAATGCAGTGATCATAACCACAGCCGGAGGGTTCTCCAATCCGCTGCGGTTCATGATTCGGTCCAGCCAGAACAGGCCGTCCTGCCCGTCCAGCTTATCGGACCCGAAGTTCATGTCCAACAGCACCGCATCCACATCGCCTGCACTTATCAGGGCCGGAATCAGCTGAGGATCACCAACAGTAACGACAGTGCGGAACACGCTCTTGAGAACAATCTTGAGCGTACTCAGCACAGCCATGTTATCATCAATCACAAGAATCTTTGCATCCGTCATAATACCGCGAAGTTACATTTTTTTCATAATGACACAAAGGGGTCTGACCCCATTGTGTCAATTGAGGACTACCTCATCGGCATCGGCTATGCGGTCATAGCCGGTTATTATGATTTCGTCGCCGGGGTTGAGGCCTTCAAGTATCTCAAAGTGGCGCGGGTTCTGGCGGCCGATGCTTACGGGTACGCGGACGGCGTGGGTGTGCTGCGCGTTGACCTTGAATACCCAGCTGCCGTGGGTGTAGTTGTAGAAGTTGCCCTTGGGCACTATTATGGATTGCGCCTGGCCGCCCATCTCTATGCGGGCCTGATAGGACTTTCCGATGCGGGCGTTATCGGGTAGGGAGTCAGTGAATACCAGATAGATATCAAATGATCCGCTTTTGATTTCCGGTACGGTGCTGCTGATGGTCATGGGGTAGGTCTTTTTCTCGTATGTTATGGTGGCGGGCTGGCCCACGGTGATTTTATCTATGTAGAACTCGTTTATGCTCAGGCGCATGCGGAACTGGTCCATGCGTTTGATGTCGGCAATGGCGGTGCCGGAGCTTATGCGCTGGCTGGGCTCAAGTGAGAGTCCGCTCAGCTGGCCGTCGGCAGGCGCAGTCACTATAAGGTCATTCAGACGCTCCTCGGTCTTGCGTAGCTGGCGCTGGGCTTCGGCCAGTTCATCCTGCAGGGACTCCTGGCGGATTGCGTTCAGCACGGAGTCCTGACGGCGGCTCTCCAGCTGCAGACGTACGGTCTCCATCTTGTAGTTGTACTCCTCATCGGCCACATCGAGCTGGGCGCGGCTGCGTATTCCCATGCGGAACTCTTCCTGTGCCAGGTTGTGCTCCTTTTCCAGGCGCTTCAGCTCATACTTGGTCTGCAGTATGCTCTGAGCCAGTGACAGACGGCGCTGGTCCATCTCAATCATGCTGGTGCGGTAGGTGCGGTTCTGCTTGCGCCAGCTCTCCCGTGCGGTCTCTATTGTACGCTGCAATTCGGGGTCGCTCAGAATCATGAGCGTATCGCCTTTGTGAACCAGGGCACCGTCCTGAACCAGCACGCTCTCCACAAATCCGCCCTCACGAGTATAGACCTTTATGGTCTGGATGGGCTGGAGAGTACCTTCGGCATTCACGTACTCCGAGAACTCGCCGCTCTGGACGGTGGCAGTCTGCACGCTGTCAGAGTTTATCCTTATTATCTTGGGGCCGGTTGATACCTTGATGAGCATCCCTATGAGTCCTGCGGCCAGAATGCCGGCCACTATGTGTATGCGGTATTTTACATACCATTTCTTGGGTGGTAACTTAACGTCCATATTCTACTTGCTGTTCTATAAGTTCATTATTATTAAAGTCAAATGCTGTGAGGCTGCGTATGGTGTAGTATAACTGCCAGTAACGGCTCAGGGCCGATACGTAACCCCTGTAGGCCGAATCCTTGGCGGTGATGGCCGAGTTCAGGTCCAGTATGGTGGAGCTGCCGCTTACGTAAAGGTGGCGCGCCACCTCATAGCGGTGCTGGGCAGTCTGCATGGCGCGGCGGGCTATATCCACCTGACGCTCCTGCATGTTGAACTGGCTCACTGTGCGTGTGACCATCTTTTCAAAACTGACCTCATTCTGCTCTATGTGCATACGGGTAAGTTCCAGGTTGTTCTGTGCTATCTTGACGCGTCCCCTTGCCCGTCCCCAGTCCAGGATGGGGATGCTTATGGAGATGCTTGCGGACTGCTCGTCATTCAGGTT
>CAJOJD010000015.1 GCA_905234745.1 uncultured Bacteroidaceae bacterium
GACTGCATCAAGGGCACTCCCAAGAAGGGCAACAAGATTGTGGTGCTGGGCGGTGACAACTACCGCATCGGTCTGGGCGGCGGATCGGTTTCATCGGTTGAGACCGGACGTTACTCATCGGGTATTGAGCTGAACGCCGTACAGCGTGCCAACGCCGAGATGCAGAAACGTGCCTACAACGTGACACGCGCTCTGTGCGAGGAGGATACCAACCCCATAGTTTCAATCCACGACCACGGATCGGCCGGACACGTGAACTGCCTGTCCGAGCTGGTTGAGGAGTGCGGTGGTCTGATTGACATGAGCAAACTGCCTGTTGGTGACAAGACCCTGTCATCGAAGGAAATCATTGCCAACGAGTCACAGGAGCGTATGGGTCTGCTCATTGATGAGAAGCATATTGAGCACGTACGCAAGATTGCCGAGCGTGAGCGCGCCCCGATGTACGTGGTAGGTGAGACCACCGGCGATGCCCGCTTTGCCTTTGAGCAGGCCGATGGCGTACGTCCGTTTGACCTGGCAGTCAGCCAGATGTTCGGTTCATCTCCCAAGACCTACATGGTTGATGAGACCGTTGAGCGCAAATATGAGAATGTAACATACAGTGACGATAAGATAGAGGAGTACCTGGGTAATGTGCTGCAGCTTGAGGCGGTTGCATGTAAGGATTGGCTCACCAACAAGGTTGACCGCTCCGTAACAGGTAAGATTGCACGTCAGCAGTGTCAGGGTAAGCTGCAGTTGCCGCTCTCTGACTGCGGTGTCGTTGCTCTTGACTATCGTGGCAAGAAGGGTATCGCTACCGCTATCGGTCATGCACCGCAGGCCGGTCTGGCTGATCCCGCCGCAGGTTCAGTCCTGTCAGTTGCCGAGTCACTGACCAACATAGTATTCGCACCTCTTGCACAGGGACTCAAGACCGTATCGCTCTCTGCCAACTGGATGTGGCCCTGCCGCTCACAGAAGGGTGAGGATGCGCGTCTGTATCAGGGTGTCAAGGCTCTGTCTGACTTCTGCCTCCAGTTGGGAATTAATGTTCCTACAGGTAAGGACTCACTCTCTATGACCCAGAAGTATCCTGATGGCAGCAAAATCATCAGCCCGGGTACCGTAATCGTATCGTCGGGCGGTGAGGTATCGGACATACGTAAGGTGGTATCACCTGTGCTTGCAGACCGCAAGGACAGCGTACTCATTCATATAGACTTCAGTTTTGACTCTCAGAAGTTGGGCGGCTCGGCACTGGCTCAGTCACTTGACCGTATAGGCAGTGACGTTCCCACAGTCAAGAACCCCGAGTATTTTGCCGATGCATTCAACGCCGTTCAGAAACTCATTGACAAGCGTCTGGTTCTGGCCGGGCACGATATATCAGCCGGTGGTCTGGTAGTAACACTGCTTGAGATGTGCTTTGCCAATCCTCAGGGTGGTCTGGAGGTAAGTCTGGACAAGCTCACAGGCAAGGACCTTACAAGCATGCTGTTCGCTGAGAACCCGGGCGTCGTGCTCCAGGTTGAGAGCAAGAAACTGGATGCCGTAAGTTCATATCTTGACGAGGCAGGCGTGGGCTATGCCGTAATAGGTCGTCCGGCCGATGCACGCACACTCTACATCCGTCGCGGCAAGAAGGACATAACCATCGATATTGACAAGATGCGTGACCTCTGGTACAAGACATCATACCTGCTGGACAGAAAGCAGTCATTCAACGGCTGTGCCGACAAGCGCTACAAGAATTACTCAAAGCAGCCCATGGATATCAAGATTGCCTACAACTTTACAGGCAAGCTGAGCCAGTTCGGTCTGGATCCCGACCGCCGCACACCGAGCGGTGTCAAGGCTGCAATCATCCGTGAGAAGGGTACCAACGGTGAGCGTGAGATGGCTTACACACTGTGGCTGGCCGGATTTGATGTTAAGGACGTTACCATGACAGACCTGGTAAGCGGCCGCGAGACTCTGGACGATATCAACATGATTGTGTTCTGCGGCGGATTCTCCAACTCGGATGTTCTGGGTTCTGCCAAGGGATGGGCAGGTGCATTCCTCTTCAACCCCAAGGCAAAGGAGACACTGGACCGCTTCTATGCACGTAAGGACACCCTGTCACTGGGAATCTGCAATGGTTGCCAGCTGATGATTGAACTTGGTCTTATCAATCCCGATTATGAGAAGCAGGCTCACATGCTGCACAATGACTCGCACAAGTTTGAGTCGGCTTTCCTGGGCCTGACAATACCTCAGAACGAGAGCGTAATGTTCAAGACTCTGGGCGGAAGCCGCTTAGGTGTTTGGGTGGCTCACGGTGAAGGCAAGTTCTCACTGCCTTACCCCGAGGACAAGTACAATGTGATAGCAAAATACACATACGCCGATTATCCCGCCAATCCCAATGGATCGGACTACAATGTGGCCGGTATTGCAAGTGCCGATGGCCGTCACGTAGCCATGATGCCGCATCCCGAGCGCGCCATATTCCCGTGGCAGTGCGGATACTATCCCGCCGAGCGCCAGGATGATGAGATCACCCCGTGGATTGAGGCATTCGTGAATGCCCGCAAGTGGGTTGAGGCTCAAAAGTAAGATATGCTGCTGACCCTTTTCATCACCTTCTTCAAGATCGGACTCTTCACCATCGGTGGAGGTTACGCTATGATTCCGCTCATAGAGCGTGAGGTGGTGGAGCGCAAGGGCTGGATTTCACGTGAAGACTTCCTGGACTTGCTGGCCATTGCCCAGTCTGCCCCGGGAGTCTTTGCTGTAAACATATCCATATTCATAGGCTACAGGATGCGTAAGTCCATTGGCAGCATATTCTGCGCCTTGGGCACCGTTCTGCCCTCCATAATCATCATCCTGGCCATAGCTCTGTTTGTAGACAGTTACCGCGACAACCGGATTGTGGAGAATGTCTTTAAAGGCATCCGTCCGGCGGTTATTGCGCTGATACTTACCCCCACAATAAGACTTGCATCTAAAGCAGGGCTGAACAAGTGGACATGGTGGGTGCCGGTTGTTACTGCGCTGCTAATCTGGTGGATAGGTGTATCGCCGGTATGGATCATACTGGCGGCCATTGTGGGCGCAATCCTGTATTACATACTTAAACTCAGGAAGGCATGAACGGCATTGTTATCTGGATGAAACTGTTTTGGACCTTCTTCAAGATAGGTCTGTTCGGGTTTGGCGGAGGCTACGGCATGCTCTCGCTGATACAGAATGAGGTGGTTGAGAAACAGCATTGGATTTCAAATTCAGAGTTTACCGATATCGTAGCCGTAAGTCAGATGACTCCGGGGCCGATAGGCATAAACTCGGCCACATACGTAGGCTACAAGGCTATTGAGAATACCGGCATGTCGCGAACGCAGGCCATCTTCGGATCTCTGCTGGCCTCATTCTCAGTAATGCTGCCGTCATTCATCCTGATGCTCCTTATCAGCGCCTTCTTTATGCGCTACAAGGACCACAACTCCGTACAGACCGTTCTCAAATGGCTGCGTCCTGTAGTGGTCGGTATGCTTGCTGCTGCAGTTCTGCTGCTTCTTAATGAGGAGAACCTGGGCGGATTCCAAAGGGATAATCTACAACTCTACGTAAGCATCGGCCTATTCGCACTTGCATTCGTAGCAACCTATTTCTGGAAAATCGGCCCCATCAAGGTAATCCTTCTGGCCGGCCTCTTCGGTGGAATCTTTTACTCGCTGATATAGATATGGCAAACGAGGATCAGATATTCGGAAGGCTTGAACTGCTGATGGGGGCAGAGACCGTGGAGCGTATCGGACAGAAGCGTGTGATTCTGTTCGGCGTAGGCGGCGTGGGTTCCTGGTGCGCCGAGAGCCTGGTGCGCAGTGGAATCCTTCATTTGACTATTGTGGATTCTGACTGTGTATGCACAAGCAATATAAACCGTCAGCTTATGGCTACCACAAAGACGGTGGGACAGCCCAAGGTGGATGTGCTGAAAGAGCGTCTGCTCAGCATCAACCCATCTGCTGAGATTACGGCTTTACAGAAGGTTTTCAATGAGGAAACGGCCAGCGAGTTTGAACTTGACAGTTACGACTATATCATTGATGCGATAGATTCTCTTAAGGATAAGGCGCTGCTTATACTGATGGCTACGCGGACCAAGGCCAAGTTGTTCTCGTCAATGGGTGCTGCGCTCAAGCTGGATTCCACACGTATTAAGATTACAGAATTCTGGAAGGTTCAGGGCGACCCCTTGGCACGAGCGCTCAGAAAGAAATTCAAGCATCTGGGCGAGTACCCCAAGCGTAAGTTCCAGTGCGTTTACAGTGATGAACTGATATCGGAAGGCAAGGATGAAACCGCCTGCGGAACCGTGGCCCATATTACCGCCATATTCGGCTTTATGCTGGCCAGCCTGGTCATTCAAGATAACGTGCTTTCCTAAAAAAGTGTTCGCTCTATTTGGTGTTTTAGATTTATTGAGTAATTTTGCTCGCTCCATTGAGTAAAATTTATAATCTAAATGTAATTGACTATGTATGAGAGGTTTCAGTTTGCGACACTAAAGAGTAGATTGGCCGAGAAGCGCCGTTTCATCCAGGTAATCATGGGGCCTCGACAGGTCGGAAAATCCACTTTGATGAAACAGGTGGTTCAGTCTCAGGAGATACCTTACGTATTCTATACGGCCGATGCTGTGCCGGTAACCAACTTCTCATGGATAAGTGACTGCTGGAGTGCGGCACGTGTCAAGATGAAAGTGGAGAACCTTACGGATCTGATACTTGTAATAGATGAAATCCAGAAAATCAATAACTGGAGTGAAATTGTAAAGAAGGAGTGGGATTCCGATACTTTCAACAATATTCCCTTGAAAGTCATTTTGCTGGGTTCATCGCGTGTGATGCTTGACAAGGGGCTAGCCGACAGTTTGCAGGGACGTTTTGAGAGGATAATATTATCACATTGGACTTATGCCGAGATGCGTGATGCATTCGGGCTTACTCCGGAGCAGTTCATATATTATGGCGCATATCCCGGTGCCGCTGAACTTATAGGTGACCCTGAGCGTTGGCGTAATTACATAAGCGGCTCAATAGTTGATGCTACCATCAACAAGGATATTCTGGTTAATGAGAATATCGCAAAACCCGCACTTCTGCGTCAGACGTTTGAGCTGTCATCGGCTTATTCCAGTCAAGAACTTTCACTTACCAAGATGATGGGGCAGATGACCGATGCAGGTAACACCACTACCATAACAGGTTACCTTAATCTGCTTTCACAGGCAGGGTTGGTAACCGGGCTCAATAAGTATGCCGTTGATATGGCTAGAAAACGAAATTCAGTGCCCAAACATCAGGTATATAACAATGCACTCAAAAACTTGTATTGTGAGAAATCGTTTGAGGAGGCTGTACAGGACCGCAAACTATGGGGCCGATTGTTTGAATCGGCTATCGGAGCACATATCATGAGTTATGCTTATGCAGGCGAGTATCAGGTGTTTTACTGGCGTAACGGCCAGAACTGTGAGGTTGACTACGTACTTCAAAAGAAAGGCAAACTTATAGCTATAGAAGTCAAGAGCAATGACAGTGACTGGAATTCCGGTCTTACTGAATTCAATAAGGCATATAAGACCTCTTTGTCTCTCGTGGTAGGTAACGGCGGCATGAAAGCTGAGGATTTCCTCTCTCTTAACCCTGCTGCTTTGTTCTAAAAAGTAACTGGCTCGTTCATTTGATGCTGCGGAACGGTTGTTCACATAACCGCCATATTCGGCTTCATACTGGCGGACCTGGCCATCCAGGATAACGCCTGTGAGCTCTAAAGGTAGAAGGCCTTGATGAGGCGTTACGTCGGGCTGAGCCGGATTTTCATATGTGATTCCGTTGCCGCCTTGGCCTACCTGAGTCCAGGCGCTTAAATCAATGTCCTTATACTCACTCATAAGTTTTGATAGTCCTTATTGTGTCCTTATTCAAGATAACGCTCTTTCAGAGTAAGGATATCATTATCCGTCAGGCCTATGGGACCTTTCAGGTAGGCCTCGATTGAGCCGTACTCCCGGTCAATGCGGTCAAGTGCCTTTATGAAATTGTCGGTGTTGGCGCCCAGAAATGATTTGACGGTGGCAATCTCTTTTTCCTTACCTCCCATAAGACATACGTTCTGGCAGCATTGCCGCACATCTTCCTCATAAACGCGGTTTGTGGCATCAAAATCGGCTACGATGGTATCCCTATCGGCTCCTAAAGCTGCCAGGATTAGGGCCGATGCAAACCCTGTGCGATCCTTTCCCTGCGTGCAGTGGTACAGGATGGCACCGTTCTCTGTTTCCAGTATCAGGCGGAAAAAGAGGGAAAACTGTTTCTGACACTCCGGGTCGTTAGTCAGGTTGGGGTACATCAGCTGCGCAATCTTCTGTGCCATCGGATTGAACGCAGCCATCACCATGAACTTCTTTACGTCAAACTGCTTGCTCCCGGTAAACAGCCTCTTCTCGTCTTCGGTCGCCTGGGATACTATCTTTCCGCTGGCATCGATTTCAAGTCTTATGTATTCTGCCCCCGGGACCATACGGTCTGTCTTGCCGTTCATCTCAATATCCTTCCTGAAATCTATGACTTTGGCGATGGGAATGGAGGATAGGTATTGAAGGTCCTCGTCGGTGGCATCGGCCAAGTGGGCGGCACGGATAAACGCACCGTCACGCAGTCTGCGTCCATCCTGCATTATGTAACCACCCAGGTCGCGGGCGTTGATAATGCCGTTGACCGGGATGAACTGCTGTTTGAACTCTGATGATGAAATGAACATGCTTGCCAGTGTCTGTTTATCGGCAAAAATAACTATATTCGTGCAGAAAATCAGACTAACCCTTAAACTTAAAATGAACAGAAAACTTATTGCAATGGCGGTGATTGTATCACTGGCCATCGGGGTTACTGCTGCCAAGCCCGTCAAGGCGCCTGCTGGCGGAAAGAAAATCAGTAACGAACTAATAGGTATCTTCTTTGAGGATATAAGCATGTCGGCCGATGGCGGCCTGTGTGCAGAGCTGATCCAGAACGGATCGTTTGAGTTCAGCCCAAGCGAGCGTGACGGATGGGGCCCCGGTACCGCATGGCGTTCAATACGTCCCGGTCATTCACTTGGTTATATCGAGCCTAAGCAGCAGGATCCCATACATCCCAACAACCCCAACTACATGCGCCTAAACATAGAGCGTGTGGGAATGTACTATGACTACAACGGCTGGACCGGTGTGGGTATCCAGAATGATGGTTATGACGGCATACTGCTCAAGGGTGGCGACAAGTATGATTTCTCGGTATTCCTGCGCAACCCCGACGGCAAGGATAAGGAGGTACGTGCCGTACTGCTTGTTCAGGGCCGCGGATTCCGTGCACAGCCTACGGTTATAGCCGATACCACCTTCACGGTTTCAGGTAAGGACTGGAAAAAATATGAGTATACTCTGACAGCAGCACAGGATTGCCCCAACGCATCACTGCAGTTGCTCTCACTCACCACCGGTGTGATGGATATCGATATGGTTTCACTCTATCCGCAGGATACTTATAAGGGCCATGGTCTGCGTAAGGACCTTGCTCAGGCACTGGTTGACCTGAATCCTAAGTTCATGAGATTCCCCGGCGGTTGCGTTGTGCACGGCGGCGGTGACGGATTCTGGGATACATACCGCTGGAAGACAACTGTAGGTCCCAAGGAGACCCGCAGGGGTATCAAGAACACCTGGGGTTATCATCAGAGTATGGAGATGGGATACTTTGAGTATTTCCAGTTCTGCGAGGATGCCGGCATGGAGCCTCTGCCCATTCTGCCTTGCGGCGTAAGCTGCCAGGGTACCAACGGCGGTTGGAATATGCGTACACAGGCTCAGGATGCAGTTCCCATGGAGGATATGCAGGAGTGGGCCGACGAGGCTCTTGACCTGATTGAGTGGGCTAACGGTCCCGCCGATTCCAAGTGGGGTAAGGTACGTGCCGATGCAGGTCATCCGGAGCCTTTCAACCTCAAGTATCTGGGCCTTGGTAATGAAGAGAAGATTACCCCTGAGTTTGAGGAGCGTTTCAAGTTCATATATGACCAGGTTCGTGCCAAGTATCCCGATATCGTTATTGTAGGTACTGCAGGTCCCGGATCACATCCCGGCAACGGAGACTATGAGGAGGGCTGGAAGTTTGCAACAGAACTTGAGGTTCCCATCCTTGATGAGCACTATTATGAGCAGCGCAACTATTTCCTGACCAGCCGTCAGTATGATTCTTATCCCCGCGACCGCAAGACCAAGGTTTATCTGGGCGAGTATGCTGCCAAGGATAAGAAACTTATCGATGCTCTTGCCGAGGGTCTCTACCTGCTGCATGTGGAGCGTAACGCCGATGTTGTGGTAATGACATCATATGCACCGCTCTTTGCCCGCAAGAACACAAACAACTGGAACCCGGACCTGATCTACTTTGACAACGAGCGTCCGTTCCTTACCTGCAGTTACTATGTACAGCAGATGTTCGGTCAGTCAAGCGGTGACTGGTTCTATGGCGAGTGCGTAAAGTTTGACCGTGAGGATGACAATCTGCTGGGTCAGTCTGTAGTGCTTGACACTCAGGCCCGCAAACTCTATCTCAAGGTCTGCAATGCAGGTGAGAATGCTGCCAAGGCAACCATTGACCTGTCACGCTTTGGCGGATTCAAGAGCGTAACCAAGACTGTCATCAAGGGTGACCCCAATGATGAGAACAACTTTGACCAGCAGCCTATCGCTCCCGTAACAGAGAGCGTAAAACTCAAGAGCAAGGCAACGCTGGATGTTGATCCTTACTCAATCACAATGTACAGCATCAGTCTCTGATGTTATGTAATGCAAAAGAAGGCCGGCATCGTGTGATGTCGGCCTTCTTTTTTATCCTTCTTACAAATACCAAGTATGGATGGATGTTATTTGGCTATGCGGTTGTTGAAGTACTCCATTGAAACGCTGTTCATTGCAACCTCGTTCTGCTCTGATACCAGGATGGTGCTGAACATGTCGGTGTAAACTTCCTTGATATCCTCGATCTTGGCGGTCTTCTTGTCGTCGTTGTAGTCAGCGCGGCATACAGTCTCGATCTCGGTCAGCATCTGCTGATACATGGGGATGAACTGGAGGGCGTCGGCCTGGTTGAGTTCTGCTACTACATCGGCTACGGTAGCCTCATTCTCGTTAACACTCTGTGCGTTTGCGTTGATTCCGAAGAACAGTGCTGCAACTGCAGCGAAGAAAACCTTTTTCATAATTCTTATTTTTTTTGTTTTTACTTATTCGTTTGTTTTCTTTCGAACTTGCTTTCTTGCGTCGTTCGTAATTAAGAGTCAAAAAGTGGGCTGAAGTTAAGTGAGAAAGTTAATTATTTATCCTTCGTTAACACAACGTTTAACTAAATATTCGGAGGTTGAAATGGTGCAATAAAAAGAAAATCAGCAATAAACGTGGTTTATTGCTGATTTTATGAAGTTATCAAATTGTCAACTATATATTCACCTTGCACCTGGCGGGGGCAGACTCGCGCTGCAGGCGGTTGAGTGCAGTTACCACATATATATAATGTGTGGTGCCGTCGCGGTATGGGAGGTTTATGTATGAGCGGCGGGTTATTGCTACTATGTTCTGCGGGTTATCAAGGTCTATATCCTGTCCGTTCTCAAAACGGTAGACTACGTATTGGACTGCCTTGTCAAGTTCCTTGCGGCCTTTTGGGGCAGTCCAGAACAGTACGGGGCCGTCGCTTGTCTCAACCGGCATGAGCTTGCGTACCTTTCCCGGTGTGTTCTTGGGCAGATAATCGGCCACGGGCTGCAGGGCCGGGGTAGAGTAGTACTCCTTGGCCAGTATGGTGCGGTAATCATCCGGATTGTCCACAACTGATTTTGCAGGCCAGAAGCAGTTGCCCTGCAAACCTTCCAATATGCGCTCCAGGTTGAGCTTGTGACGCTGCTGGTTGCTTTCAGGGTGGTTGGGATCCCTGTCAGTCAGGGTACGCTCAACGTCCTGGCCCAGATACATGAGGCAACCGCCTGCGTGGCTTGACCACCACTGCGCCAGAATTGCGTAGTCCGCTGCCTTGTAACCTGTGTTCCAGTATGTCTGCGGTATGCAGTAGTCCATCCAGCCCTTCTCTATCCAGTAGAGTACATCGGCATAGAGGCCGCTGTAGTTCTCAAGACCTGTTGTTTCGCTTCCTTCGGGGTACTGCGCAGATTTATTGCGGTAGATTCCAAAAGGCGATATTCCGAATTTAACCCAGGGCTTAATCTCCTTGACGGTGTTGTAAAGCTGCTCTATAAAGAGGTTTACGTTGTCGCGGCGCCAGTCATCCTTGTCCTTGAATCCGCGGGGATCCTTGCGGAACGACGCATCGTCATTGAACTTCAGGTTGCCGTCAGGGTAGGGATAGAAGTAGTCGTCTATATGGAAGCCGTCTATGTCATAACGGGTTACGATATCGGCTGCCACCTGACATATGTAGTCGCGGTTTTCCTGCAAAGCGGGATTGAACAGTGCCAGGTCACCGTACTTTATGATTCGCTCCGGATGAACCTTCATCTGGTGTGTGGGAGCGAACTCGGTGGTGGGCTTGGTCTTGGCGCGGAATGGGTTTATCCATGCGTGCAGTTCCATGCAACGGGCGTGGCACTCGTCAATCATGAACTGCAGCGGGTCCCAGTCCTCATCGGGGGCTTCACCCTGGAATCCGGTCAGATAGGCGCTCCAGGGCTCCAGATCGGACTTATAAAGGGCATCGGCCTCAACTCGTACCTGGAACAGTATGGCGTTGATTCCGCATGATTCAAGCGAGTCCAGCTGGCGGCTGAGTTCTGCCTTGAGCTCGGCTGTTGGAATACCTTCAAACTGATGGTTTACGGCCTGAATCCACGCTCCGCGGAACTCACGCTTGGGCGCCGCAGCGAATGTGAACGCTACGGTGAGCAATGCGAGCAGCAGGGTGGCCAGACGCTTCATTATTTCTTGGGCAGACTGTTATACTCCTCAAGAGCCTCGGCCAGAAGCTTAAGTGCCTCTTTGAGGTCCTCAACATTGAGCACGTATGCCAGACGGACCTGGTCTTTTCCGTACTGCGGATCCGAGTAGAAACCTGTGCCGGGAGCCATCATGATGGTCTTGCCGTCACGACGGAAATCGGTCAGACACCACTTGCAGAACTTCTCGCAGTCGTCAATGGGCAGTTTGGCTGTGGTATAGAATGCGCCCATGGGGATGGGTGAGTAAACGCCGGGAATTTTGTTGAGTCCGTCAATCAGGAACTTACGGCGGGTAATGAATTCCTCATAGGTGTTGTTCATATACTCACGCGGGGCCGATATTGAAGCCTCGGCAATTACCTGGCCGATGAGCGGCGGGCAGAGACGTGCCTGACAGAACTTCATCACGGCGTTGCGCACCTCCTGGTTCTTGGTGGCGATGGCGCCTATGCGGATACCGCACTCGGAGTAACGCTTTGAAACTGAGTCAATCAGAATCACGTGCTCCTCGATACCCTCCAGGTGGCAGGCTGAAATATAAGGTGAGCCTGTGTAGATGAACTCGCGGTAAACCTCATCGGAGAACAGATACAGGTCATATTTCTTGACCAGGTCACGCAGCTGCAGCATCTCCTTGCGGGTGTAAAGGTAACCCGTGGGGTTGTTGGGGTTGCAGATAAGGATACCCTTGGTGCGCTCGGTGATAAGCTCCTCGAACTTCTCGACCGGGGGCAGAGCGAATCCGTCCTCTATACTTGATACGATGGGCTTGATTACGGCGCCGGCTGATACTGCGAATGCCATGTAGTTGGCGTATGCGGGCTCCGGAACTATAATCTCATCACCAGGGTTAAGGCAAGTCATAAACGCAAACAGAACCGCCTCAGATCCTCCACTGGTTACGATGATGTCATCGGGTTCAAACTTGATCTGATACTGCTCGTAATAATCGCACAGTTTCTTGCGGAGGCTCAGGAATCCCTGTGAGGGGGTGTACTCCAGCACCTGGCGGTCAATCTTCTTAAGGGTGTCAAGGCCGATCTGCGGTGTGGGCAGGTCGGGCTGACCGATGTTAAGATGATAAACCTTGATGCCTTCGGCCTCGATTTTCTGTGCTATGCCTGACAGCTTGCGGATAGGCGAACTGGGCATAATCTCAGCGCGGTTAGAAATCTTCATTTTTGTCTGTTTGCTATTTAAGACGCAAAAATACAACAAACCGCGGGCTTAACACCCACGGTTTGCGTATTATTTTATAATAAGGAGTGGATTAATGTATCCTCTTGCCCAGTTTCAGGTTGTCGCCCGATGCGTCCACGGTCCATATTTCAGGCTTGCGGCCGGTACCGCCGTCGTGGTGAACCGAGTAGAGCAGCTGGCCCTCAAATGTCTTGAACAGCATGCCGTGACCTGAGTTGTCGCCCTTGAATGCTACCTCTTCCTGAATCCACGGACCCTTGATGCTGCCGCTTGTTGACCATGCTATACCGTTGGCGTAGCGGTTCTCACCCCAGCTTGACCAGAGCATGCCCAGACGACCGGTCTCGGTGCGGAACATCTGCGGGCCATCAGTTACCCAACCCGGCATCTTCATGCCGAATGTGGCCTCGCCGATAGAGTTCATCTCCTTTGACCATGCAGCCTCCGATGCGCGGAAGATGGTGGTGGGCTCGGCCAGACGGTGTGTCAGGTCTTTTGACAGCGGCATGTAAGCCATGGTGCCGTCAATGAGCTGTGTCCACTCGTGTACGAATACCATATAAACAGTGTCGTTCTCCTCATAAAGGGTTCCGTCGATGATATCCCATGTTGTGGGGCCAAGGCAGAATGTGGAGTCCTTTACGAGAGGCAGATAGGGACCGTCAACATTGTCCGATACCAGCAGCTGAGTCTGGTTCAGAGGCACGTTGTAACGGCGCGGAACCTGCTCGATGCATACGCCGTGGTTGTTCCATGTACCTGCATAGTAGAATTTGCCGTTGAACTTGTGGATCTCGGCAGCGGCTACAAAGTTACCCTGCATCCATGTGCCTGACAGGTCTATTACGTTGTAGGGGCCGGTCCACATCTCAAGGTCGGTGCTCTTGTAGAGTGAGCCTCCGGTACCGGTCAGCCAGTATGTCTTGGTGTCGGGATCGGGATAGATGAACGGGTCACTCATGGAGAGTTCCTTAAGTGATACGGTACGAACCTGCGGGGCGGGACGCTGGCCGGCGGGGCGCTGCATGTTCATAGGAGGACGCTGAGCCTGGCCCTGACCCTGTCCCTGCGGACGAGGACGCATGGCGGGCATCATACCGCCAAAGTTGCGCTGTCCGGGAGTGGCCGACGGGGCCTGCTCGCCGCGCGGAACGCTTATTATTACATTGTCTCTGTTGCAGCTGGCCTGGCAGTTATCGCAGCAGGTGCAGCCGTCTTTACACTGGCACTCTTCTGAGCAGCAGTCGTTCTTGCTTTTGCACGAAACGGTCAGCAGAGCGCAGACCGCTAAAGTCATAAAAAGACGGATTGTTTTCATATTACATTTATTGGTTTGATGTTATAATCGGTAACGGAGAGCAAATGTAACGAAAAAGGGTGTATTTTTGCAATAGAAATATGGAATTACACAAAAACCTTTTATATGCTTAAGAAATTATTCATTGCAGTTGCATTGGTTGCAACGGTTGCCTGCGGCTCTCAGAACGGAACCAAGACAACGCAGAAGCCGGATAAGAATTTCTATATCTATCTGGCATTCGGTCAGTCCAACATGGAGGGTAACGCACGTATCCAGGATCAGGACCGCGAGGGTATCAGTGACCGCTGGCAGATGATGGCTGCAGTCGATTTCCCTAAGATGGAGCGTAAGATGTATGAGTGGTATACAGCAGTACCGCCATTATGCCGTGAATCGAACGGTCTTACCCCGGTTGATTATTTCGGTCGTACAATGGTTGAGGATCTGCCCGAGAAGGTTCGCGTAGGCGTCGTTATGGTAGCCGTGGGCGGTTGCAAGATCGAGGCCTTCATGAAGGACCGCGCCCAGGAGTACGGTGACAACTGCGAGATGTGGATGAAGAACTGGATCGCTCCCTATGACAACAACTGTTACCAGCGTCTGTTGGATTGCGCCAAGGAGGCTCAGAAGGCTGGTGTCATCAAGGGTTTCCTTATGCATCAGGGTGAGTCAAACATAAACGAGGAGGATTGGCCCGAGAAGGTAAAATACGTATATGACTGCCTGATTGAGGATCTGGGTCTGGATCCCAAGAAGACTCCTCTGCTGGCAGGCGAGGTTGTCAATGCCGATGTTCAGGGTCGCAGCGCTTCGATGAACGAGATCATCGCAAAACTGCCCGAAACTCTGCCCAATTCATACGTAATTTCATCGGCCGGAGCCACTACGGGATTCGATCATCTGCACTTTGATGCCGAGGGTTACCGCGAAATGGGTCGCCGTTACGCATATAAGATGCTTGAATTGATGGGTATTATGCCTAAGAAATAAAAGCAACTAATTGCAAATCAATTAATTAATGCTTGTGAGTTTTGATTAACTTTGTTTTGGTCGCTTTAAAATATTTTAAGTGACAACGTACTGAAAAAGTACCGACCTTTGCGGTCGAAAACAAAGGATAATTCTCATAAGCATTAATTGGTTAGTAATTAGGTTAGTAATTAGGTTCGGGCCCGAGAATTTGTGAAAATTGCAAGGCTCACTCCAAGGGGAAAAGGTCCCTGCGGAGGAAATTGAAAAAATTGAGTTCACGCGAGTGAATTCATTTTTTTTTGTGACACATTAGGGTCAGACCCCTTTGTGTCATTTTTGTGACACAAAGGGGTCTGACCCTAATGTGTCACTTGGAAAGCAAAGCTGCAATTGAATCTCTGTAGGAGCGGGATACGGGAATGGGATTGATTCCCTCCTGATCCAGGATGACGTACAGGTTGTCGCGGTCGTTGTTGAAGAACTTGACCTTGGCGATGTTGATCAGGTAGGAGCGGTGGCATCGGGTGATGTATCCCTCCAGGTCATCCTCAATGTTTTTGGCGGTTGTGCGGATCATGGTGTTGTGCACCACTCCGTCCTGTTCATAGAATACCTTCACGTAATTGTCCTCGGATACGGCATAGAGTATGTCCATGATGCGGAGTGACAGTTTGATGTTGCCCTTTATGTCATGGATGGAGACAACAAACGTGCCGTTTGGCTTTGCCGGGCTGATGACGGACTGCATCTTCAATCCATGGGCATAGCCGTACAGGTATGCTATTATATAAGGAATAAGAAGTATCAGGAAAATGCAGAAAATTGCTCTGGGGAAGAGTTTAATCAGAGAAACTGAGTCCTGTCTGACCAGAAGCGTTATTGCCGTGTAAATGATTGACACAATCAATACCTCCGCCAGCGAATAGAAAAGCAATCCCCAGCCGCCAATCCCGTATCGGCGGTTAAGGTCCATAAGCAATACCTTGCTCGATATAAGGAAAAGCACGGAGAAAGCGTACATGGTAACGGTGCCCAACAGCTTGTAACTCTCCCTTAAGGTGAACCAGTAGGTCGATGAAAACGGCGAATAGAGCTGCAGGAACAGGATTGAAAACGCCACAATGAACAATACCGTCAGGAAAAGGAATTTCCGGGTAAACATATAGTCGGGTAACTTGTTCATACGGCGTAATTGTTTGGTACTGCGAAGATAAGGATTTTTGTCATACCACCCAAATCGGGGTGTGGGGTGAATTGCCATCGGAAAAAAAGGCGGCAATTCGCCACATCGTTGGTATCGGACATCCCAAAAGCCGTTTTTTGCTATGTTTACGGGGTTTATTGGGGTACCTTTGCGGCCGAATAAAAAATGTAATTATGGCAAGACTTATTTACAGAACTCCTGATTGTGACATGAACGCCACGAGCGTCATCAAAATGTATGAAGACAGTTTCCGTCGTCATTGGGATCACATTGCATTGTCCGATTTCCGCGGTGAAAGAATTACTTATGCCGAACTGGCAAAGCGCGTTGCACGCGTACATATTCTTCTTGAGAATACAGGCATCAAACCCGGTGACAAGGTTGCTCTCTGCGGCAAGAACTGCCTGGCTTGGGGTGTTGCATTCTTTGGAGTATACACATACGGCGCAATTCCCGTACCTATCTTGAATGATTTCAAACCCGGTAACATACACACCCTGGTAAACCACTCCGAGGCCAAGCTTCTGATGGTTGGTGATATCGTACTGGCCGGTATGGTTCCTGAGGAGATGCCCGATATCCTGGGTATGTTCCTTATGAACGATATGTCACTCAAGTTCAGCCGTTCAAAAGAGCTGGACAAGGCAGTGGCAACTCTCGATGAGTGCTTTGACAAGAAGTACCCCAAGGGCTTTACCAAAGACGATGTCAAGTATGAGGCCGAGAAGGATACCAACGATCTGGCCGTCCTGAACTACACCTCAGGTACAACCGGTGATCCCAAGGGCGTTATGGTTCCTTACCGCGCAATGCTTGTGAACCTCAAGTTCGCCTGCCGCGTACTGCCGCTTACTCACGGTGAGACCGTGGTTTCAATCCTGCCTATGGCTCATATGTTCGGTCTGGCATTCCAGCTCATGTTCGAGTTGCTGCTTGGCGCCAGCATCTGCTACCTTGGCAAGATGCCTTCACCCAAGATCCTGTTCGATGCATTCGCCGAGGAGAAGCCCAAACTCATCATCACCGTTCCTCTGGTAATTGAGAAGGTTATCAAGCAGAAGATACAGCCGGTAATGGAGAAGCCTATGATGAAGGTTCTCATGGCTATCCCCGGCATTAACCGTATAATCGGCGGTAAGATCCGCTCTAAGATCATCGCAGCATTCGGCGGCGAGATGGATTGCCTTATCGTTGGCGGTGCAGCTCTGAACGCTGATGTCGAGAAGATACTGCGCAAGATTCACTTCCCCTACACCGTAGGTTACGGAAGCACCGAGTGCGCTCCCCTTATCTCTTATGTTGACTGGGAGAAGTACAAACCCGGTTCATGCGGTATCGCAGTTGACGGTTGCCCCGTTGAGGTATTCAGCGATGCTCCCGGCAATATCGGCGAGCTGCTCGTAAAGGGTGACAACGTGATGCTCGGTTACTACAAGAATCCCAACGCTACCCGCGACGTCATCGACCCCGAGGGCTGGTTCCATACAGGTGACCTGGGTACAATCGACAAGCAGGGTTACATCTATATCAAGGGCCGCAGCAAGAACATGATCCTTGGTCCTTCAGGTCAGAACATCTATCCCGAGGAGATTGAGGATATGTACATGAACCTGCCTATGGTATCAGAGGTTCTGGTTGTTGAGCGTGAGCGTAAACTGGTGGCTCTGGTATTCCCCGATTACGAAGCCGGCAAGGCTGCAGGTCTGAATCAGCAGCAGGTTCTGGCTCATCTTGAGGATGACCGCAAGAAGATCAACGAGATGCTTCCGGGATACTCACAGATATCCAAGCTGGAGATCCGTACCGAGGAGTTCGAGAAGACTCCCAAGCGCAGCATCCGTCGTGGATTGTACAAATAATTTTCTCTATAAGCATTTTCAGAAAGGGGTTGACCTGCGACAGGCCAACCCCTTTCATTTAAAAAAAAATACCTAACTTCGCGCAGTTAAACTTTACCAATATGAAGATTACCATTATCGGCGCCGGAAATATGGGTGGCGCAATTGCCAGAGGATTTGCAGCAAAGAAGGTGTTCGCAGCAAAGGATATTACCTGCTGTGACCGTAGTGACGCAACACTTGAAGCACTTAAGAAGGATGTTCCGGGCATCGGAATATCAAAGGAGAATGCCAAAGCCGTAAAGGGCGCTGACATCGTGTTGTTTGCAGTAAAACCCTGGATATTGCCATCGGCCGTCGAGGAGGTAAAAGAGGCACTTGATTACAAGAAGCAGCTTATCATTTCTATCGCAGCCGGTGTTGGCCTGGACAAACTTGCCGAGCTTTTTGACAAGAAGGGTGAGAAGGCACAGATTGTTTATCTGATCCCCAATATTGCAGTTGAGGTAGGCGCAGGCGTATTCTTCTATTGCTCAAACACTGCTACCAAGAAGAATCTGGACCTGATACAGAAACTGTTCGGACAGGTCGGTTTCGCAAAGCAGGTTGAGGAGAAACAGATGACCGCAGGTACAGCTCTTGCATCATGCGGCATAGCATACGTATTCCGTTACATCCGCGCCAACGTTGAGGGTGGCGTCGAGATGGGCTTCTACCCCAAGGATGCCCAGGAGATCGTGCTTGGTACCATCAAGGGTGCTGTCGAGCTGCTTCTGGCTCACGGCTCACATCCCGAGCAGGAGGTAGATAAGGTAACCACTCCCGGCGGCATCACCATCAAGGGTCTGAACGCCATGGAGGAGGCCGGATTCACCAACGCAGTGATCAAGGGACTCAAAGCCGGCAAGTAATGAAGCTGGTATACTTTCACGGATTCATGTCATCGGGCGCAAGCGGGACTGTTGAGAGTCTCCGCCATATGCTTCCCGAATTGGATGTTGTTGCCCCCGATATCCCCGTCGATCCCGCCGAGGCTCTTCCCTATCTCAAACAGTACGTGGCCGATGAGCAGCCCGACATCATTGTCGGCACATCGATGGGCGCCATGTACGCACAGCAGATGTTCGGCTACAAGAAGATCTGCGTAAACCCGTCGTTCAACATGTCCACCATGTCAAAGGTGATGAAGGCAAACACCACATATCCTTTCCAGAACGGACGCAAGGACGGAGCCAAGACCTTCAAGATTACCGGACAGATAGTCAAGAACTTCAATATGATGGAGCGCCAGCAGTTCAAGGGCATTACCGATTTTGACCGCGAAAACACCTACGGTCTCTTCGGCAACCACGACACCACGGTCAACTGCTACGACCTCTTCAAGAAATACTACACCAAAGCCCAGCGCTTTGAGGGCGAGCACCGCCTCAACGACAAATCCCTCAAAACCGCGGTAGTTCCGCTCATCAAACAGATCCTGGGTCTCTAACGCTTGTAAAAAGGTATTTCGCGAATCCATCTCCATCCACAAATTAAGGCGCCCCGAAGGACGCCTTAATTTGTGGGTGAAGATGGATTCGAACCACCGAAGTCGAGAGACAGCAGATTTACAGTCTGCCCCATTTGGCCACTCTGGAATTCACCCAGCCTGAAAACCTGTCAATTACTTGTTGGTAAGACGGGCTATGTACTTGTCAATATCCTGACCCTCGATAGAATCGGGATATTTGGTCTTGATCATCTTGTAGGTCTTGAGAGCCTGAGCGGGTTTGTCAATTGACTCGTAGATAAGACCTGCCTGGAAGTAGAAATAAGGTGAAAGCAGATTGTTGTCAGCTTTCTTGGCAGCCTTCTCAAATGTTGAGATGGCCTTGTTGTACTGACCTGCGGTAGCGTAGCAGTTTGCCAGTGCGCCGAGAGCTGAAGGGCTTACCATCTGATCCTTGCCGTTGAACTTGGCCAGGTACTTCTGTGCAATCTCCATGCTGTCGAGCTGTGCGTAGCAGAGACCGGCATAAAGGTTGGCAAGCTTACCAGCCTTGGTGCTCTTATACTGCTTTGCGAGTGTCTCAAAACCCTCAAAACCGTAAGCGTCACCGTTCAGTGCGGTTGAGTAGTCACCGTTTACAAAGTAATTCTCACCCGGGAAAATGGCCTCGGCTGCCTTGAGCTGGCGGGGCTGAGCCACCTTGGCACTGTAAAGCATGCCACCGGCGATGATTACTATGATTGCTATGAGGCAACCGAAGATAGTCTTCTTGTTGTTCTCAAAAAACTGTTCTGACTTGCTCAGAGCCTCTTCAAGGCCTTTAGGATCCTGCTTGGGAGCGGGTTTTACTGCTTTCTTTGCCATTTCGTCTTTTTATTAGCGGGTGCAAAAATAGTCATTTTTTACTTTGCATAAACAATTTGACTCAAAAAAGAGTCGATATCGGGAAAAGAAAGTAAATTCGCATATAAATATTTCAGACCTGACATGCAACTTGATCATCTTTTCGTACAGGATTACCGCAATATCATACAGGCCGATCTTGCATTCTCGCCCAAACTGAACTGTTTTGTGGGCAAGAACGGAATGGGCAAGACCAACCTTCTGGATGCGGTGTACTGCCTGTCGTTCTGCAAGAGTTCCATAAGCCAGACGGAGCAGCTTACCGTCCGGCACGGAGCTGAATGCTATCAGTTGCAGGGGTCATATACGCTGCCCACGGGTGACAAAACCGTCATTTCCTGTGTTTCAAGGAGCCGCAGCAAGCAGTTCAAGCGTGACGGCAAGGATTACCAGCGATTCTCGGACCATATAGGATATGTGCCTCTGGTTATGGTTTCGCCGCAGGATACCGAACTTATCTCGGGCGGAAGTGACGAGCGCCGCCGTTTCATGGATATCATAATCTCGCAGTATGACACTGAATATCTTAAACTTCTGATATCCTATAACAAGGCTCTCCAGCAGCGCAACGCCCTCCTGAAGATGGAGGTCGAACCCGACCGTGAACTGTTCCTTATGTGGGAGCAGACCATGGCCGATACGGGAGTGAGGATATATGAGAAACGAAAGGCTCTGACCGACCGTCTGGTGCCCTATTTCCAGGAGATGTATTCGCTCATTGGTGATTCATCGGAACAGGTGTCGCTCTCCTATACGTCGCATGCCCAGCGCGGTGACCTGCTCAGGCAGTTTGAAGAGGGCCGGGGTCTTGACCGCAGCGCAGGATATTCGCTGCACGGTATCCATAAGGATGAACTTGAGATGAACCTGGGCGGCTATCCCATACGCCGCGAGGGATCGCAGGGACAGAACAAGACCTATCTCGTTTCACTCAAACTGGCACAGTACCGTCTGCTCAAGGAGTCCTGCGGCAAGCGTCCCATACTGTTGCTGGACGATATCTTTGACCGTCTGGATGCAGTCAGGGTGGGGCGTATCATCAGGTTGGTATCGGACAACGAAAAATTCGGACAGGTGTTCATTACCGATGTGGACCGCAACCACATAGACGGCATCATGGAGGAAGCGGGGTGTGACTACAAGGTATTCACCGTTCAGGACGGAGAGGTGATATGAAAAAGAAGGATTCCGAACAGGTGGGAGGCGTGATACTCCAGTATCTCCGAGAGATGGGGCTGGAGACACCGCTTAACGAGCATCGGCTCATACAGGCATGGGACAAGGTGCTTGGCCCTGCCGTATCCAAATACACGAGGGAACTCCGGATATACAATCAGGTCCTGTTCGTGACGGTTACATCGGCTGCATTGAGAAATGAACTCATGATGCGCCGCACTGAACTGGTGGCACGACTGAATGCCGAGGCCGGAGCCCAGGTTATCACTCAGATTGTACTCAAATAAAACTTACTTGAGAACCTCGATGGCCTTTATGACTGTGGGGTCTGTCTGGTTTATGAAGGCTATGTAGTCCTCCATATCCATCGCGTCATAGATGATGTTGCCGTACAGGGCTGTCTGGAGCTGGTCGCGTGCGGGAACTGAGAGCCTGGTGCGCTTTACTCCGTTCTTTGCGGCATAATCATAGAACTGGCTCAGGACATTGTCGGCTTCAAGGTAACTGACTATGTCTGAATAAGATTTCAGTTTGGCCAATTCCGTTCTTTTACCGTCCACGTACTTGAATGAGAACTTGTTGATAAGACTCTTGCGGACCACATCCGAGTAGTACTGGGAGTAACCGGTGGTATCCTGTGCCACGAATATGTCGGGCATGATTCCGCCACCGCCGTAAACAGTACGGCCGCCCTTGGTCTTGAATACCTGGTCCTCGTTCTGCTTGATGCTGTCGGCGCTGAAGAACTCTCCGTGCTCGTAGCGCTTTACAATGTCCATTGCATAATCCTCATCAGAATCGCCGTAGGGCTTCTGGATGCAACGGCCTGACGGGGTGTAGTATCGGGCTATGGTTATGCGGATGCTTGATCCGTCATCAAACTCTATGGGTTCCTGGACGAGTCCCTTTCCGAAAGAGCGGCGGCCTACAACGGTACCGCGGTCGTTGTCCTGGATTGCTCCGGTGAATATCTCGGCGGCCGATGCCGTTGACTCGTCAATCATCACCACAAGCGGGATGGAGGGTTGTGGGCTCCCTGGGTGTATACTATCAGGTCGTTCTTGGGCAGGAACTGATTGACCATCTGGATGGCTGCACCCAGATAACCGCCGGTATTGCTGCGCAGGTCTATGATGAGCTTCTTCATACCCTTGCTGCTAAGTTCGGCCAGGCTGGTCAGCATCTCGGCGAAAGTGGTTTCACCGAACTTGTTGATCATGATGTAGCCTATGCCGTCTTTCTGTGAAATCATATAGGCGGCATCGACACTCTTGACGGGAATGTCGCCGCGTTCTATGGAGAAATCAACCAGGTTAGGCTCGCCGTTGCGTTTCACGCTTATCTTGACCGTAGTGCCTTTGGGGCCTTTCAGGTTCTTGACGATCTCGTTGCTGGGTATCTTCTTGCCTGCAAACAGGGAGTCGTTAATGAGTACGATCCGGTCACCTGCCAGCACTCCGACCTTCTCGGACGGACCTCCGTGAATGACGCTGTTTACACGCACGGTATCATCCTGTACCGAGAACTGTATGCCGATGCCCGAGAAACTGCCGTGCAGTTCATCGTTGCTCTCCTGGGTCTCCTCTGCGGGATAGTATGCCGAGTGGGGATCCAGCTCCTCAAGAATGGTGGGCAGGATGCGGTCCATGATTGAGTCCATGTCCACTACATCTACGTATTTGCGGTCAATGGCTTTGATCAGGGTCTCTACTTTCTGTGAGCCCAGACTGCCGGTGCGTTCAAACTGTACTTTGTGTCTTTTGATAAAACCTATCATGACCTGGGTTCCCAGAAAGAAACCCATGGTGAGAAGGAAAAGGATCTTTACTATTGTTTTGAGTGTCTTCATTTTTCAGCGTTCAAATCCAGGTATACAACTTCAATTCCGGCACGTTTCAGAAGGTCTACGCCGTCTGTAAGCCTATACTGCTCGGTATAGATCACGCGCTTTATTCCTGACTGGATGATCAGTTTGGCACATTCAATGCATGGTGATGCGGTAACGTAGAGCGTTGCGCCGTCGCTGCTGTTCGATGAGCGGGCCAGCTTGGTTATGGCGTTGGCCTCGGCATGGAGCACGTAGGGCTTGGACACATTGTTCTCGTCCTCGCATATGTTTTCGAATCCGGTGGGTGTGCCGTTGTAGCCATCGGATATAATCATGTTGTTCTTTACCACGAGAGCACCCACCTTGCGGCGTTCGCAGTATGAGTTCTCGGCCCATATCAGGGCCATTCTTGCATATCGGCGGTCAAGTGCCGCTTTTTTTGCTTCGTCCATAGTCAGATCAGATTCTCAAGTGCGGGAATGATTATCTCCTTGCGGCGGAGGGAGATGAATCCCTGTGCCTCGAGAGCGTTCAGTTCACGCGATACGTTAAGTCTTGTGGCATCCATAAGGGTTGCCAGGTCATTCATCTTGATGCTCAGTTTCTTGCTGCCGGTCTGTGTATCGGACAGGCTTTTTATGAAACGGATGATGCGGCCCCTCAGGTCTGTTCCCTGCAATGACCAGATGTGACCGTCCAGCTGCTGGACGCGGCCGCTCAGTATGTTGAGCAGGTTCATCCGGCAGATGTTGTACTTGCCCAACTCTGTGTAGATGTACTGCTTGTCGACCATCAGGAAACTGCATGGGGTGACGGCGGTGTAGGTGCGCTGGTAAGAGCCTACGCGTCCGAACATCGAGTAGGGCTCTATCAGGAACGGTGCATCGATCTGTTCCATGAATGACATGCAGCCTTCCATACCTTCACGGGAACTCTCTAAGGTGCCGTTTATGAGGAAAGCGAAACATTTGCATCTGTCGCCTGTGCTGATTATGGTGCTGCCCTCGTCGTAGCGGACAAAATCCAGACGTATCTTCTGAAGCAGGCTGTTGAAATCAGCCTGGCTCATGCCCTGAAACAGGGGCAGACTAAGCAGGGTGTCATACATCGGAAGCTCCATAATGCACGGGTTGATTGTAATTTTACGCAAAGTTACTTTTTTTTCTTTGCGGAGTGTAAATAATCCGAAGGAATCACTATTTTTGTAGAAAAGTGGTCCTTTCTAAGACCATAGATTTGTAACGTTTTTATTAACCAGTAATTTGTTTGTAACTATGATGGACTTATTCAATTCTTTGGAGCCATTGCAGAAGTTTTTCTGGACTATCGCCTGCGCTGCATCTCTGGTATTCATTATCCAGACCATAATGACATTTGTGGGTTTGGGTACCGATACTGACGTCGATGCAGGTCCGATGGACGGCTCCGTCGATTCCATGGAAGACGGCTCTCTGAGCGGCGTTTTCTCTTTCCGTAACCTCATCAATTTCCTTCTTGGATACGGATGGGCGGGCGTATTGCTGCATGACTCGATTGAGAGTGGCCTGCTGCTTCAGCTTGTGGCCATAGTCGTTGGTCTGCTGTTCGTGCTGGCTTTTGTGTTCATGTTCCGCCAGGTGATGAAACTCTCGCATGACGGCAGTTTCAAGATGCAGGAGGCTGTAGGACTCAAGGCTGATGTTTACCTGCGTATTCCGGCAGCCCGTTCGGGTCGCGGCAAGGTACAGGTGAGCGTCAAGGGCTCAATTCATGAGATTGATGCCATGACTGACAATACTGAGGAGATTGCCACAGGCGGTCAGGTCAAGATCGTGAAGGTTCTGGGTGATGACCTGCTTTTGGTGGAATAACTTGAAAATTAATAACTTTTGGAGCAGTGAGAGCCATCAAGCATGCTTGTTTGGCCGAGTCGCGACAAAAGTCAATATTGAAAAAATTAACCTAACTAATTAAATAAAAATGAACGGAAGTAACATTTCAATTCTTGTAGTGATAGGAGTTGTCCTCCTTTTCATACTGTTTGCAACAATTATCCGCAGGTACAGACGTTGCCCTTCGGACAAGATTCTGGTAGTTTACGGTAAGACCGGTGGCGGATCGGCCAAGTGTATACATGGTGGCGGTAAGTTCGTATGGCCTGTAATCCAGGACTATGCTTACCTGAGCCTGACACCTATTTCTATAGATGCTAACCTGACCAACGCCCTGAGCCGTCAGAACATCCGCGTTGACGTTCCCTGCCGGTTCACAGTCGGTATATCGACCGAGCCCGACAGCATGAACAACGCCGCTGAGCGTCTGCTGGGACTCACCGCCGATGAGATTCAGGAACTTGCACGTGATATCCTGTTCGGTCAGCTGCGTCTGGTTATCGCAACCATGTCAATCGAGGAGATCAACAGCGACCGTGACACCTTCCTGGAGAAGATTGCCAAGAACGTCGAGGTTGAACTCAAGAAGATTGGTCTGCGTCTTATCAACGTTAACGTAACCGATATCAAGGATGAGTCAGGATATATCCAGGCTCTGGGTAAGGAGGCTGCCGCCAAGGCCATCAACGAGGCCAAGGTAAGTGTTGCCGAGCAGGACAGAAACGGTGAGATCGGTAAGGCTGAGGCCGTCAAGGAGACACGTATCCGTACATCACAGGCCAACGCCGTAGCCGTACAGGGTGAGAACAACGCCAAGGTTGAGATCGCCAACTCAGACGCTTTCCGTCGTGAGAAGGAGGCCGAGGCAAACCGTCTGGCTGTTACCGCTGAGAAGGTTCAGCAGGCTAAGGCTCTTCAGGATGCCTACATCGCTGAGCGTGATGCAGAAAACGCCCGTGCCGAGCGTGAGCGTTCAACCCAGCAGGCCAACATCCTGGTTGCCCAGCAGGTTGAGAAGGACCGTATAATCATAGCTGCCGAGGCTGAGGCCGAGAAGCTCCGCGTAAGCGCCAAGGGTGAGGCCGATGCCATATTCGCCCGCATGGAGGCTGAGGCTAAGGGTTACTATGAGATTCTGACCAAGCAGGCTGCCGGTTATGACAAGATGGTACAGGCTGCAGGCGGTGATGCCGCAAAGGCATTCATGCTGCTCATGTCAGAGAAGATGCCGGAACTTGTAAAGACTCAGGTAGAGGCTATCAAGGGTATCAAGTTCGACAACGTAACCGTTTGGGATTCAGGCAACGGCGCCGACGGAAAGGGATCGACAGCAAACTTCCTGAGCGGTCTTTTGAAGTCAGTTCCTCCCATGTCTGATTTGTTCAACATGGCTGGTCTGAACCTTCCCGAATACCTGGCTAAGAAGCAGGCTGCAGAGGCTGCCCAGGTAGAGGAGATCAAGGACGAGAAAAAGAAGAAGTAACACAAAGGGGTCTGACCCTATTGTGTCCATGATGGAGTGTGACCCCGAGGGTACTGCAATCCGCGGTATCGAGGCTATTTACAAACTGGCCAGGTAAATGTTAAGGGCACAGCAGTGGAACAGCCAGATATGGCTTAGCGGTTGGTGGAAGGCGTCGGTCTCCCGTGGCGGTGATGCCAAGCGGGCGCTTCTGACCAAGGTGTTCATGCACAATCTGGAGATTTTCCGTGACGGCGCATACCGCACGGAAACGGACCGCGTGGTGACACTGCCCGTAAGCGGAGATTTTGTTACCGACTCAGAGATGTTCTCCGCGCCCATCATTCTGCAAAATGATACCATTGGGGTCAGACCCCAATGGTACATTTTTAATCAGGATTGCATTCTGGCTACGCGTGATCTGGTGGAGCAGGGGTTTAACCCGGCTCTGCTCAATATGGCCAGCCTTTACCATCCGGGAGGGGGTGTACTTCAGGGCTCCAGCGCCCAGGAGGAGGACCTTTGCCGCCGCAGTAATCTTGCAATTTCGCTCTACCAGTTCTCATTGCCGGGCGGCCGATACGGTGATCTGGCCGATATGGTCGGTGTGCAGCGCCGTGCCGAGCGTTACCCTATGGACAATACCTACGGCGGAATATACAGCCCGGATATCACGTTCTTCCGTGGAACACGCGAGGAGGGTTACGCTCTGCTTGATGAGCCTTTCAAGGCCGCGGTGATATCGGTCGCATCGTTGAATTACAACCCCAAGCACGGTCATAACCAGCTTGTTGACGGCAATATCCCGGAGGCCGATAAGCCCGTCCTTAAAGAAAAGATACGCACGATCCTGCGCATCGGCGCCCTCAAAAACCACGACAGCCTTGTGCTGGGTGCTCTGGGTTGCGGTGCTTTCTGCACTCCGCCTGATCAGATGGCGCGTCTGTTCCATCAGGTTCTGGATGAGGAAGAGTTCCGGGGCCGTTTCAGTAAGATTGTATTTGCAATCATTGATTCACCATCGAGCAACAATTTCAAGCCGTTCCTCAAGGAATTCAGTAAATAAAGGACTATGTTGTTTCAAAAAGAAATTCAGACTCTGCAGTTCCTGCCGGTAAAGGGAATAATCAATGCGCGTGACGCAAAGGGGTCGTTTCGTTTTGCGTCACTTTTCTCAAAATGACGCATTGTTAAACGACCCCTTTGCGTCACTTTTAGTAATTTTGCGGTATGGAAAGAACACTTGTAATACTTAAGCCCTGCACTGTGCAGCGCGGGCTTATCGGTGAGGTAATATCACGGTTTGAAAAACGCGGTCTCAAGCTTGTGGCCATGAAGATGCAGCAGCTTGATGCCGATATCCTGCGCCGTCATTATGCGCATATGGTGGAGAAACCATTTTATCCTATAATAGAGAAGTCGATGATGGCGGCCCCCGTGGTTCTGTGCTGCTGGGAGGGCATCGATGCCGTAAACGTAGTACGCGAGATGGCCGGCGCCACCAATGGCCGAAAGGCAGTGCCCGGCACCGTGCGCGGTGACTTTTGTGTAAGCCATCAGGAGAACATCATCCACGCATCAGACTCATTGGAGACCGCCCATGCGGAACTGGCCCGATTCTTCACTCCTGCAGACTACTGCGACTACCCGTCACCCCTGCTGGACTACCTCTACGCCCAGGACGAGCTCTAAAAATGTGCCATTGGGGTCTGTCCCCAATGGTACTATTTTCGCTGATCGGTGATTTTTATGCCGGGGTAATTGTCGGGATTGAACGTGACTTTGTCCTCGGTTACGCCAAAGATGAAGTGGTGCATTGACATGTTTATACCCATGATCTTGGTGCTCATGCTGATGGGCTCGTAGGTATCCTTTCTGACCTCAAGGGTTATGCTCTTGGGAGAATCATCGTCTTTGTTGGATTTTTTTCTCTTGCATTGTAATTCCCATTTGACGGAATTCTGGCTCTTGATTGTAATATCGTAACCCTCTGGTATATCATCAAACATCCCCGCGTCCATTCCCGGGTTGTCCGATGCATTGGCATTACCCGGACGGATATTGGTCAATAACACCTCACTGCTGCCGGGAACATAGGTCCATTGGAGCGTGTCGTCTATAAAGGTAATGGTGTTTATCTTTGACGACTCAATTTCCAGACGGGTCTTTTTACCTAATGAATAGGTCTTGGTAGTTACAGTGCCTACTATTGGTATCTTTACATCAACAGACATGGCAATTCCATCGGCCTTACGGTCCGATAACCGTTGGTTCATTCTGTCTACGATCTCGGCTCCGGTCTGTGCAAAGGTTATGGTGGCCGATAAAAAAGCAATGGCAAAACAAAGGAATCTTCTCATGAAAAAATCAGATTGAAAGTACTGAGAGCACGTTGATAAGTTCCTCGCCGATGGGTTTGTCCTTCTTGACGGCCTGGGCGATGGGGATGTTGACCATCTTGTCGTTGATGACGCCTATCATGATGTTGCGCTGACCCTCCTTGAGCGCCTCGATGGCAGCCACGCCCATGCGGCTGGCCAGGATGCGGTCCAGGGCACTGGGACGGCCGCCGCGCTGTACGTAACCAAGTATGGATACGCGTACATCGAACTGAGGATACTCGTTGTGCATACGCTCGGCGTAGTGCATCGCGCCTCCATCGGCCTCCGATACAATTACTATCGAGCTGCGTTTGGACTTGCGGATACCGCGTTCGATGTATGCGGCCAGCTGGTCGATATCGGTAAACTTCTCGGGGATGATGGCGGCCTCGGCTCCGGCGGCGATTGCGCTGTTCATGGCCAGGAAACCTGCGTCTCGGCCCATCACCTCTATAAAGAATATGCGGTTGTGCGAGTTTGCGGTATCGTGAATCTTATCCACGCACTCCACTATGGTGTTGAGCGCGGTGTCGTAACCAATGGTGTTATCGGTCCCGTACAGGTCATTGTCAATTGTTCCGGGCAGGCCTATTACCGGGATGTCATATTCGGCCGACAACTCCTGTGCGCCGGAGAGCGATCCGTTACCACCTATTACTATAAGGGCGTCAATTTTGTGCTTCTTTATGGTCTGGTACGCCTGGGCGCGGCCCTCGGCCGTAAGGAACCTCTTGCTGCGGGCTGTGCGCAGGATTGTGCCGCCCTCAAAGATTATGCCCGATACGCTCTCGGTGGTGAACTCCTTGACCTCGCCGTCTATAAGACCCTCCCAGCCGCGATAGATACCGTAAACCTTCCACCCTGCAAATATTGCCGAGCGGGTTACCGCACGGATTGCAGCGTTCATACCCGGGGCATCGCCGCCCGATGTCAAAACACCTATACTGTTTATCTTAGCCATAACTCCCAATTTTGTGACAAAGATAGCAAAATGATACCATTGGGGTCAGACCCCTTTGGTATCATTTTTCAAAAAAAGTACCAAAGGGGTCTGACCCCAATGGTATCATTAAAAAAAACTGCAAAATGTTTGGAAGTAATTACAAAATGTAGTTTATTTGCAGCAGATATTAGTTTAAAACTTGACAAAACCAGCTATATGAAAAAACTTACCGATAAGGAAATTGCAATCATGAACGTGCTCTGGGACGGAGAGCCCATGTCAATGCGTGACATTCTGGAGCGCCTGCCCGAGCCGCAGCCGCACTTCAATACGGTGGCCACATTTGTGCGCCGTCTGGAGAACAGCGGCATGATAACCCATAGGGAACTGGGAGCCCGGTTCTTCCTCGGTGAGCCGCGAGAAATACGCCGAGATGGTCAACAAGGAGAGCGTCAATAAGTTCTTCGGCGGATCCTACATGGAGTTCATCTCATGTCTGGTCGATCAGCAGGAGGTGAGCGTTGACGAGCTCAAGGAATTGATCAGAATGGTAGAAAAGAAAAAGTAACATGGGTAGCATAGTCCTTTACATAATAGAGTGGGCGTTTGCCCTGCTGGTCCTGCTGGCAATCTACAAGGCTGCCTTCAGCGGAACCACATTCCACCGCTTTAACCGGTTTTATCTGTTGGGAGCCACGTTGCTCTCGGCCCTTCTCCCCCTTGTTCACGTGACTATCACTGACAGCACCCCCGTAGCAGCAGGCCTCTCAATAGAGGAGACCTATTTTGCTCGGGAGCTGTCAGGGACATTCACGTTTGCCCCTGAGCAAGAGACCATGTGGGCCGATGCCCCCGACCTGGCAACCCCATCGCCTGAACCAGAACGCAAAACCAGCCTCTGGGCGGTCATGCTCATCGGCACATATTCAATCTATGTGCTGACCCTTATAATAGGATGGACGCGCGGAATCATAAGAGCCCGCAAGTTCCTGTACGGCAAACCCCGCCGCCGTCTGAGCCGGACCGTCTGGCTGGTCACCCACAGCGAGCAGTACGGCCCGTTCAGCTGGATGAACTACATAGTGATATCGGACTCCGAGAACGGATTC
>CAJOJD010000016.1 GCA_905234745.1 uncultured Bacteroidaceae bacterium
GAGGAGGTGGCCCGCCTGCATCTGGAGCGCATCGGCGTTCACCTTTCAAAGCTTACCCAGGCTCAGGCTGATTATCTGGGCGTTCCCGTAGAGGGACCGTATAAGGCTGAACACTACAGATATTGAGATAATGAGCGTTTTTGTGCAATTGGGGTCAGACCCCTTTTGCACGGGGTAAAGAAGTGACTAATTATAATATTTTCACGTGACAAAAGGGGTCAGACCCCATAGCACAAATGGTGAGAGAGACTATAGTGGTTTACGGAGCATCGAGCGCGGAGGCTGAGAAGGTGTTCGTGGATGCTGCCTATGAACTGGGCGGACTGATTGCCAAAGCCGGCAAGAGGCTGGTGTCCGGAGCCGGCAGTACCGGTCTTATGGCGGCTGTCGAGGACGGCGCGCTTGATGCCGGCGGCGTTTCCATCGGCATAATCCCTCAGTTCATGGTCGATAACGGTTGGCTGCACCAGGGCCTGACCGAGACGATTATAACTCCCAATATGCATGAGCGCAAGAACCGGATGGCTCAGATGGCCGATGCGGTCGTTGCGCTGCCCGGCGGAACGGGAACCTTTGAGGAACTGTTCGAAATCATTACCTGGAAGATGTTGGGACTTTTCGTAAAGCCCATAGTCATTCTCAATACCGACAACTATTATGATCCTCTCCTTGAAATGCTTGACCGGACCGCAGACCGTCATTTCATGAACCCCGTGTTCAGGAAGCTGTGGGCTGTGGCCAAGACTCCGGAGGAAGCGATCATGCTTGTGGATACGCTATCCGACTGGAATGACACTACCAGCAAAATCAATACAAACAAATGAAACCTGTTCCAATAATTGATTTGGTAAACTCTTACCCGGTGAATGACTGGTTCTTGCTGGCAATGATACTGACGTTGCTGCTTATGCTGGTCATCATGGGTCCTTACAGGTATGACTACGTAAAGTCGTTCCTTTCAATGTTCAGGTTCAAGAGTCCTGACGGCGATGTAAGTTATCCTCTTCTCTCCACGGCCGAGAATATTGCGGTTTTTTTACTGTCAAGCGTCTGCATAGCCATAGCGGTTGGCATTTACTCCCACGACCTGTTGGAGGAGGGATTTTCGCAGATCATTTTCCTTCTCTGGTATTCATTCGCAGTTGCGGTTTGTCTTGTCGTCAAACTGATGCTTTACACCGCAACTAACAAGATCCTCTACAACCGGCAGATCATAACCCTTAAACCAGGCCGATGGAACAGCTTTTTCGTAATGTCCTATTCGGTTGCCGGACTGCTGATCCTGATCTTCTCGATACTTGTGGTTTTTCTTAACATTCATCTTCTTGCACTGCTTGTTTTTGCATATCTGATGCGACTTTTGGTCATCATCGGCAGAATTTTCAAGATAAAAACCACCTTATTTAAGAATCAGCGTTCCAATACTGGATTTATTTTGTACCTTTGTGCGTTCGAATTAGCGCCTATCCTTATAGAGTTTATGCTAACGAGCAGATTATTTGGTCTAATTTAAACCGTACAGCCTTGAAAGTTAAGAAGGTTCTCATATCCCAGCCGCAGCCTACAACAGGTAAGTCACCTTATTTTGACCTGGCTGAGAAGTATGGAGTCGAGTTTGTCTTCAAACCCTTCATCCGCGTTGAGCCGCTCAGTGCCAAAGAGTTCAGACAGCAGCATGTCAACATACTTGACCACACAGCTGTAGTATTCACATCACGTCACGCCGTAGACCATTTCTTCCAACTTTGCGCCGAGATGAGAGTAAACATCCCGGAGGACATGAAGTATTTCTGCATCACCGAGACAGTATCTCTCTACATCCAGAAGTATGTTCAGTACCGCAAACGTAAGGTGTTCTTCGGAAACACCGGTAAGGTGGACAGTCTGTTGACTCCCATCCTCAAGCACAAGACGGAGAAGTTCTTCATTCCTATGTCAAACGTTCATACAGAAGAACTCAAGAATCTGCTTGATGCCAATAAGATTGCTCATACTGAGGCCATCATGTACCGCACCGTCAGCAATGAGTTCGCAGCAGGTGAGCTTGATGATTACGATATGCTGGTGTTCTTCAGCCCGGCCGGTATCGAGTCTCTCAAGCAGAATGCTCCTGACTTTGTTCAGGGCGATAAGATTATCGGTTGCTTTGGTGGTACCACTGCAAAGGCCATCCGCGATGCAGGTCTGCGTCTTGACATAGAGGCTCCGGTTCCCGGAATCACCTCAATGTCGGCTGCAATCGATGCCTGGTTCGCCGCCAATCAGAAGAAGTAATAAACTTATCATACTGACGGGTTCCTCTCATAAGGCACTGTGCCTGATGCGGAACCCGTCTTTTTTTATGACAACAGGAGCGAATACATTTACCAAACAGGAACGTCTGTGCAGCAGTAAACTGATTGACAGACTTTTTAGCGAAGGGAACCGGCAGATATCGGTCTTTCCCATACGTTTGGTATGGCTCCTGGCCGATGACATAGATGGGGTGCAGATACTTATCAGTGCACCCAAACGCAACTTTCACCACGCCGTTGACCGAAACCGCATAAAGCGTCAGGTCAGGGAGTTTTACCGCACTCACTCCGCTCCGGTAAAGGAAACTGTGGCCGGAAAAGGCAAAGGTCTGGCCCTTGCATTCCTCTTCAATGACAATAAACTCTGGGATTCCGACAAGCTGACGGAACGTCTTGCGACAGCTGTCGGGAAACTGGTGGAAACACTGTCCGAGCAATGAGGGATTTGTTGAATATTTTTACCATACGGTTTTACCGCAAGTTCATCTCACCTCTTACGCCGCCTTCATGCCGCTTTACCCCGACCTGTTCGCAGTATGCCATCGAGGCTATCACAAAACACGGCCCTTTCAAAGGAACATGGCTGGCAATAAAAAGAGTGCTGCGTTGCCGGCCGGGCGGAGGGTCCGGATACGATCCCGTTCCATGAAGATCCTTGATATACATACTCACGTGCTACCGGAGGAGCCGGGTACCGCATTGGTGTGCATCGGCTGCGGACCAATCCCTGAGGGAGCGTTGGAGCAGGGGCACCTTTTCAGTGCGGGACTCCATCCTTGGGATGTTACGGGCAATGACGATGATGCTTTCCGCAATCTTGAGGAACTGCTCAAGATTCCGCAGGTCCTGGCAGTGGGAGAGTGCGGCTTTGATACGCTTAAAGGTCCTTCACATGATTTGCAGGAACAGGCTTTTGTACATCAGATAGAGTTGTCGGAACGCTATGGCAAGCCCATGATCCTGCACGTGGTGCGTGATTTTGACAGCGTGATCCGTCTGCGCAGACAACTCAAACCCACCCAGCCCTGGCTAATCCACGGCTTCCGCGGAGGTCCACAGCAAATGAACCAGCTTTACGCTAACGGCATCCTGGTCTCATTCGGCCTCAAGCACGATCCCGACGCTGTAAGCCAGGTTCCATCGGACCGTCTCTTCCTTGAAACCGACGGCAAATGCTCAATCCAAGAAGTGATCCGCTCCGTTGGCGGGCAAATTGGGGACGGTTCTTTTTTTGCCCTTTCCCAAGATATTCCAACTTGATTTGAAGGACCCCGGAAGGGCAAAAAAAGAACCGTCCCCAATTTGCCCGCCCCCAATTTGCCCTTTTCGGTAAAGAATTGTATATTTGCGGGCTTTTGTACAAAATCTAAGAACATCAATATGACTAATTTTGTTGAAGAACTGACCTGGAGGGGCATGATTCACCAGATGATGCCCGGTACCGATGAACTCCTGAGCAAGGAGCAGGTAACAGCTTACGTGGGCTTTGATCCCACAGCCGATTCGCTTCATATCGGCCATCTTTGCAGTATCATGATACTCCGCCATTTCCAGCGTTGCGGCCACAAACCCCTGGCTCTGATAGGAGGCGCAACCGGAATGATCGGTGACCCCAGCGGCAAATCACAGGAGCGCAACCTTCTTAACGAGGAGACTCTTAAGCATAACGTGGAGTGCATCCGTAAGCAGCTGGCCAAGTTCCTTGACTTTGACAGCGACGCCCCCAACAAGGCTGAACTTGTAAATAATTATGATTGGTTGAAGGATGTTACTTTCCTTGATTTCTCACGCGACATAGGCAAGCACATAACCGTCAATTACATGATGGCGAAAGACTCCGTAAAGAAGCGTCTTAACGGCGAGGCCCGCGACGGTCTTTCATTCACGGAGTTCACATACCAGTTGCTTCAGGGATATGACTTCCTCTATCTGAACGAGCACAAGAACTGCAAGCTCCAGATGGGCGGTGCCGATCAGTGGGGCAACATCACCACCGGCGCAGAGCTTATCCGCCGTATCAACGGCACCGAGTGCTTCGCCCTTACCTGCCCGCTCATAACCAAGTCCGACGGTACCAAGTTCGGCAAGACCGAGGGCGGCAACGTATGGCTCAACCCCGAGTACACGTCACCCTACAAGTTCTACCAGTTCTGGCTCAACGTAAGTGATGAGGACGCCAAGCGTTACATCAAGATATTCACCAACATTGAGAAGGATGAGTGCGAGGCCCTGATTGCCGAGCACGATGCCGCTCCCCATCTGCGTCTGGTCCAGAAGCGTCTGGCCAAGGACGTAACCTGCATGGTACACAGCGAGGCCGATTACAAGGCAGCCGCAGAGGCATCGGACATCCTTTTCGGCAACACCGCAAGTGCCGATGACCTTAAAAACATCGATGAGGACATGCTCCTGTCAGTGTTTGACGGCGTTCCGCAGTTCCGTTTCAACCGCGAGGTTCTCAAGCAGGATGTCAAGGCATCCGATTTCCTGACAGACATCTGCCCGGTGTTCTTCAGCAAGAGCGAGGCCCGCAAGATGATGCAGGGCGGCGGCGTTTCGGTGAACAAGGAAAAGACCTATGACCACTCACGTGTTTTCACTGAGGCGGATCTGGTTGACGGACGCTATATCGTACTTCAGAGAGGCAAGAAAAACTACTACCTCCTGATAGCCGAATAAGGGATTTTCCCTATCTTTGCACGCCTTCAGAAGGCTAAGGCGATTGTCGTATGGTGTAATGGTAGCACAACAGGTTTTGGTTCTGTTTGTCCTGGTTCGAATCCGGGTACGACAGCTTTTTTAAGGAATTTTTTCACTGGTTGGAACAATTCTTAATGTCAATGACACGTTTCCGGTAGTCTATGCGGGAAACGTGTCATATCTTTGTAGCGTAAGTTTTCATGCACATATTTGGTTAGTAATTGACTTTCGTGATGTCCTGATTCTGGTCTGAGAAGATGTGGATAAGGACTTAGAAAAGGGGCCGCGACACAGCGGCCTCTTTTTTTTTTCACCCTTTTTTCAAAAAAAAAGGCGTAAAACTACTTTGAAAACCAAAAAAGAGTTAACTTTGGCCGCTAACTGAATTTTTATATAATAATATATTAACCAAAGAAACTTATGAAGAAGCGTTATCTTTTTCCTGCGGATTACATGGCAGACCCCTCTGTACATGTATTTAACGGCAGAGTTTACATCTATCCTTCACACGACTGGGAATGCGAGAACGTTGAGAATGACAACGGCGACCAGTACGTCATGAAAGATTACCATGTCCTTTCCACCGATGACATCATGAACGGCGAGGTCGTTGACCACGGCAAGGTAATAGCCCTTGAGGATATTCCATGGGCAGGCCGCCAGCTTTGGGACTGCGACGTTCAGGAGTATGAAATTGAGGTTCCCACAAATGCTGAAGAGCAGGCCAAGGGCATGGGTTACAGCAAGAAAGTCAAGCGTTACATCATGTACTTCCCGATGAAGGACCGCAACGACGTGTTCCATTGGGGTACCGCAATCGCCCAGCGTCCCGAGGGTCCGTTCATCCCCAATCCCGCACCGGTTCCCGGCAGTTACAGCATCGATATGTGCGCGTTCCGTGACGATGCCGACGGTGAGGTTTACGTCTATTTCGGCGGTCTGTGGGGCGGACAGCTTCAGCGCTATAAAGACAATATCCATCTTGAGACTCCGTATCTTCCCGAGGGTAAGGAAGATGCACTGCCCAGCCGCTGCGTACGCCTGACCAAGGACGGTCTGAACTTTGCAGAGGCTCCGCGTCCAATCCTGGTGGTTGACGAGAAGGGCAATCCTCTCAAGGCCGATGATCCTCATCGCTTCTTCGAGGCTTCATGGATGCACAAATACAAAGGCAAATATTATTTCTCATATTCTACCGGTGACAGCCATCTGCTGTGCTACGCAACCGGTGACAACCCTTACGGCCCCTTCACATACCAGGGCGTCATCCTGACTCCCGTTGTGGGCTGGACCACCCATCACTCAATCATCGAGTACAAGGGAAAGTGGTATCTGTTCCATCACGACAGCGTTCCTTCAGGCGGCAAGTCATGGCTCCGCAGCCTCAAGGTATGTGAGATAGAATATGATGCCCAGGGCCATATCAAGACCATTGAGGGTATTGACAAGTGAAAGTGATCCCACCTAAAGTGATTTTAATAATCAAAACAACCGTATAATGAAAAGATTTAAACTTACAAACCGTTCCGGGTTGTTTGGTGCAATTCTGACCGTCCTGGCCACAACATTCGGCATATCTTCATGTACGCCGGATTTTGACCTTGACAAAAGATTCCCCGAATGGCTCGGTACAAGTATCTACGAGACTCTGAAGGAGGGTTTTAAGAATGATAGTACCGGTGAGTTCTATACATTCAACAACTTCGTCAGACTTATTGAAGATCTGGATCAGGTTAGCATTCTGGCCAAGACCGGTAGTAAGACACTGTTCGTTGCCGATGACAAGGCATTCGAGCGTTTCTTCCAGAATTGCCCGTTCTATGATGGCAACGGTAACAAGGTTACCAGTTATGACCAGTTGAGCAAGGCTCAGAAGACAATGATTCTGAACGGCTCCATGCTGAACAACGTTTATCAGGTGGCTATGCTTTCAAGTAGCCCGGGCGGAGACAACTCAGCTCCTCTTCTGGGTAACTGTATGCGTAGGGTTTCGGCTTCGACCATTCTGGATACCATTCCGGTTATGAAGCCCTCACAGATGCCTACGAACAACAAGTACTGGGACCGTCTGCGCAACAAGTCTGACAAGGGTATCGTAATCCTCCAGGACGGCACCAACAAGCCTATCATTTTCTTTGTAAACAAGTTCCTGCAGTACAACAGGATAGATAATGATGACTATGACTTCCTGTTCCGTCTGGGACCCACATACAGCAAGACCGGCAAGCCCAAACATAACCCTGGTGACGCCAGCGTGAACGGTGCCGCAATTGCATGGCCCAACAAGAAGTGCTTCAACGGATTCCTGCACGTTATGTCAGAGGTTGTATATCTGCTTCCCAACATGGCCGATTACATCGCCTCCAATCCTAACACCAGAATCTACAGTTCTATCCTGGACCGCTTCTCCGTACCTTATTATGAAGGATCAGAGAAAGCCAACAGAGACCAGAACGTAAGAATGCTGATCAACGCAGGTCTTGTCAAGAATCCCGCACTGGAGCAGGCAATGGCCGCCAATGAAGACTCAGTATTCATCAAGAAGTATCTTGCCAAGCGCGTAAGATTAGGTAGTTCCGGTAGCTCCAGGGAGTCGCAGAACACCAATCTTGACAATCTGGATCCTATCTCGAACGAGGCCGAACTGCTTAAGTTCGATCCGGGATGGAACAGCTTCATCTCATCAACCACAGGCAACAACAATGACGTAGCCCTCCAGCAGGATATGGGTCTTATGTTCGTGCCTTATGACGATGCTCTTATGAACTGGTGGCTTGATGAGAGTCAGGTAGGTGCCCGTCTGAGAGCCCGTTACGGTCTTGAGAAATACAAGGGCCGCAATGACCTTACAGTCGATGAGGTTATCGAGGATATGGGTGGCGTTGAGCTTAAGACCATCCTTGAGCTTGTCAACGTAAACATGCAGACTTCACTTGTAAGTTCTGTACCCAGCAAGTTCTCAAGCGTGCTTAACGATGCCCAGGATCCTTTCTTTGAGAACAGGACCCGTGCTGAGGCAGAAGCTACTATCGATGACGTAGTTATGTGCTGCAACGGTGCAGTATATTTCACCAACATAGTATATGTGCCTACCGCTTACAGATCAGTATCATATCCTGTTCTTGTGAACGAGAAACTCCAGATCATTGACTGGGCTATCAAGGATGAGACACTTGCTTTCAAGGCTTATCTGAATTCAATGGTAGCAGAGTACAGCTTCTTTGTTCCTCTGATTGATACCGTAAACGGCAGCACCTTTGAGAACAAGCTCGTCTGGATAGACCCCGCTTCATTCTATCTTGACAAGGAGGGTGGCAAGATGAAGGCTTTGGCTCTGAGCTACGCTCCCAACTCACAGTCTTCATATCAGGTAATCGCAGACCTCTATGACTATGATCCCGCAACCGGTGCCTTTACCGCTGTGAACAAGCGTCTTGTTCCGGAGCCCACCAGTTCCGATGACGTTCCGACCCAGCTGGTTCGCAACCGTCTGCTTGACATCATGGACTACCATATTATAATAGGTGATGTAGAGGAGTCAACCTCAAAGGATGCAAACGGTTATTCGTATTTCAGAACCAAGGGTCGTGGAACCATCAGGTTCAGGAATACCGGCGCATTCGGCGATGTATCTACCATGGATGTCCAGGGTGGTTGGCAGATAGAGAACGAGGGTCAGCCCGATGCAATCCAGAGACCTGTCAAGATCATACAGCGTGTTGACTTGTCAAAGAAGACATCACTTACCCCCGGTAACGGTCGTACCTATATCATTGACAGACCTCTGCTGCCTTCAAGAAAGTCTGTATACGACATCGTTTCCGATACTGTGACTTATCCCGAGTTCACATCATTCTTCAATCTGATGAAGGTTGCAGGTCTGTTTGAGCAGATTTCAAATACCAACCAGATAGGTTCAAAGTATTGCATCTCGACATTCAACACCTATCACTATACGGTATACATCCCCAAGAACTCCGGTGTTGATGCATTGCTGGCCAGCAAGAAGATCTTGCTTCCGGCCGAGTTGGATGCAATCGATGCTGATTTCGAGACTAAGAAAGCATATCTTCAGTACATCTACCAGGCCGAGGCCAAGAAGGACAGCCTTGTCAATGCTGCCTTCAGGGATTCTCTGCTGAACCTGTCCGAGAGACTGTTCGGATATCGTGACACAGTTGGCGTAGAGAAGGCTATGGCCAAAAAGGCAAAGGGTGAGAAGGATGACGAATACAACAAGCGTCGTGATTCATACTACTTCACCAACAAGAAGCTGGATCAGTTGAAGAACTTTGTAAAGTATCATATTCAGGATAACTCAGTATACGTAGGAGCTGATTTCAATCCTGGTATTGATGACAATACCGGTCTGCCTGCAGAGAAGGCTGAATATGAAACTGCATTCATGAACGCCAACCAGCAGTTCGTAAAGATGACGGTTAAGGGAGGTGATGACATTACCATCAAGGATAAGAACAATCACACCCGCACCGTTCAGAAGATATCTACTGCTAGCGGCAAACCGTATTACAACATAATGTGCCGCGAATATGAGATCAAGCCGTTCTCAACAAGCGCTACCTTGTCGGAGGCTTCATATGGCACAGGTGAGTTCAAGATAGAGACTTCATCATATGCAGTTGTTCATCTGATTGATGAGCCGTTGTGCAACGGTGATTTGATTTTCTAATCAGCAAACTAAATGACGATGAAACATAATAACAGATTATTCAGAAGGGCTCTTGCCATAGCATTGGTAATGCTGCCCGGTTTGCTTCAGGCTCAGAAAGCCGGTGATGTAATCAGCGGTATCATTGAGGATAATGAAGGCCCCATGATGATGGTGAACGTTACCGAGCGTGATGCGGCAGACCGTATCGTTGCTCACTCCATCACAGATATGGAGGGTAACTTCTCATTCCGTCTGGTTAATCCCAAGGACAGAATCCAGGTAACATACGTAGGTTATGAGACAGTGGATATTCCTATTGACAAGACCTATTTCGAGATCAAGATGAAGGAGCAGGGTGAGCTTCCTACAGTAGAAATCACCGCTGACCGTGTTCAGGAGACCTCAGGTCTGCAGATCCCGTTGCGTGAGGCTTCAAGCGTAGTCCAGACCATCAACATGGAGGACTTTGAGAGCCTTGGTATCACAACAGTCGATGAGGCTCTTCAGGGCCAGGTCGCAGGTTTGGACATCGTGTTTGACTCCGGTGACCTTGGAGCCCGTTCAACAATGCGTCTGCGTGGTCAGTCAACACTGACAGGTGACGGTAACCCGCTGATCGTTATTGACGGTAACATCCTTTCAATCGATGACAACACCAAGAACCAGTTTGCCGATGGTTTGGATGCCTATCTGGCAGCAGGTCTGGAAGCCCAGTTCGAGCAGGACCGTCTGGCTGAGTTGCTCAGTATCAACCCGTCCGATATCGCATCAATCTCATTCCTGAAGGATGCTTCCGCTACAGCCATCTGGGGTATGCGTGGTGCAAACGGTGTTATGGAGATCAAGACCAAGCGCGGACAGCGCGGTCAGACACGTGTCAATTACTCCTACCGTCTGAATGCAAACTTCCAGCCTGAGGGTTACAGATATCTGAATGGTGACCAGTACACCATGTTCGTCAAGGAGTCTATCTTCAATCCTCATCTTGACGATGCCAAGACAAATGACATCTGGGAGATCAACTACGTTCAGACCAAGCCTGACTATGAGATGTGGAATGATAACACTGACTGGGTGAACGCCGTTAAGAAGGTGGGTATCTCACATTCACACAACTTCTCAGTATCAGGTGGTGGTGACAAGGCCAACTTCCGTATATCGGCCGGTTTTGACGATGAGACCGGTACCGTTATAGGTCAGAAGATGAACCGTTTCACCACTCGTGTAAACTTTGACTACTTCGTATCAGAGCGTATCAAGGTTTCAACGAACTTCTCTATGTCATACTCCAATAACCGCCGTAGCGGTAACACCGCTGTAAGTGCCGCTCAGGAGATGATGCCTAACCTGGCCATCTACTATGAGGATCCTCTTACAGGTGTTCCTACCGGAGTATACTACCTGATGCCTCAGAGTTCTTCACAGGATCTTCCCGCCCAGACCAACCCGTTGCTCGAGGCCGAGGAGAAGGAGAGCCGCAGCATCAACCTGAACGTAAATCCTGACTTCCACCTTACTTATAATCTGTTGGGACTGGAGAATGACCAGACCCGTCTGACATATGAAGGTCAGGTTCAGTTCGGTGTAACCAACAGCAGCAGTGAGAACTACACTCCTCAGTCTCTGTCACGCGGCGGTTGGTCAGACCAGTCTGTTCCTAACAAGACTTCAAGCAGTGCCAACAAGAACTCATCAATCAACACTCAGCATACGCTTACTTTCCAGCCGCATCTGAACAACCGCAACCACAGCATTATGGCTATGGCAAGACTTACCGTTCAGAACAGTAACGGAAAGAACATGAGCACCGGTCTGGAAGGTCTGCCTTCAGGTCCTTTCACCTCAGTAGGTCTTCCCGGTACAATCAACAACATGACCACAGGTGCTTCACGTAACCGTAGCGTCGGTGTTACCACTCAGGTACACTACTCATACAAGAGTAAGTATTCAGTAACATTCACCACACGTTCCGATGGTACCACCCGTACAGGTAATGCCAAGAAATGGGGTACATTCCCCGCAGCATCTGCCCGTTGGAACATCTCCGATGAAAAGTGGTTTGACAATATCCGCAACAGCGGTCTGCTGACCATGGCCGGCTTCAATGTCAGCTGGGGTTTCACAGGTAACGCTCCGGGCGGTGATGACATGTTCCGCAGTAAGTACTCATCAGGTAGCTCATATATGGGCGAGGGTACCATCTATCCTTCTAACATCCGACTCAGTGATTTCCAGTGGGAGGAATCAACCCAGTGGAACTTCGGTCTGACTCTGGGTTTGTTCAAGGATAAACTGAATGCAAGCATCAACTTCTATCATACGACAAATGACAAGCTGATCAACAACAACTATCCTATTCCCGCATCTTCAGGTTTCACATCGCTTTCATGCGTAAATGATGGTAAGATGATGAATGAGGGTTATGACCTGACCATTTCTGCAAACCGTATCTATTCGACCAAGATAATGGGTAAGGATTTCAGCATCGGCGGTAACGTCAACTTCGGTGACAACACCAACCAGGTGCTTGAAATGAATGATGTTATCCTTAAGAGCTGGCAGAAGGATTTTGATATGAACAATCCTCACAACAGCTATCTGTCTTACGTGGCACTCAAGAACTCATACGGTTCAATCTACGGATTCAAGTGGAAGGGAATCTATCAGTACAGCGACTACAGCGAGGTTGAGGTTCCCGGTGTAAGCGGTCCTAACGCTCCTGTAGTAAAGGATGCTGACGGTAACGTAATCCTGAACTCAAAGGGTAAGACCAAGCCCATGATGTTCGGATTCGGTACACTCACCACTCCTTACGAGTTTGTAGGCGGTGATGTAATCTATGAGGATATCAACCATGACGGTAACATCAACGAGCTTGATATCGTTTACCTGGGTAGTTCACTGCCTAAGTTGAACGGTGGTTTCAGCGTTCGTATGTCATGGGGCCGTCTCTCATGGAACAACAACTTCAACTTCCGTTACGGTAACAGAATCGTGAACGCTTCACGTCTGGGTGCCGAGGCTCCCCGTGAACTCCGTAACGTTATGGCTGCCATCAACTGGCGCTGGCGTGTAGAGGGTGACGTGACCGAGGTTCCGCGTGCTCTTTACAAATGGGGTTACAATGACCTTGGATCTGACCGCTATGTAGAGGATGGTTCGTTCCTGCGTTGGACATCAACCTCACTCAGCTACTCACTCGATCCCAAGATCACCAAGAAGATTCACCTGAGCGGTGTAAGCTTCAACTTCAACCTGAACAACCTCCTTACCTGGACCAAGTACACAGGTCTGGATCCTGAGGTAAGTTCCGGTCGTGGTCAGGTAGCTACTGATAACAGCCGTACACCACGTTCCCGCAGAATTACATTCGGCGTTAATGTGAATTTCTAATCCTAAAGTTGAATAATGATATGAAACATATAAAATCATTACTGTTAGCAGCTGTGTTGGGAGTGTCATTCACATCATGCAATGATTTTCTCAACCTTGAGCCTCTCAATGACATTGTCCTTGAGAACTTCTGGACTGACAAGTCGGACGTGGAGAGTGTTCTTATGGGTGCCTACAGTGCACTTGAAGACAATAACTGCCTCACCCGTATGGTTATTTGGGGCGAGATGCGTTCCGATAATATGGTAGAAGGCTCCAGCACAAACGAGGATGCACGTCAGATCCTGCGCGAGAACCTTCTTATTACAAATGATTTCTGTAAGTACAACGCATTCTATTCAGCTATCAACCGTGCAAATACCGTGTTGTATTTTGCACCTCAGGTAGCCGAGAAGGATCCTAACTATCTTATAGATGAACTTATGGCTCATGAAGCCGAGGCTGTGGCAATCCGTTGCCTCTGCTACTGGTATCTGATCCGTGCTTACCGCGACGTACCTTATGTAACGGTTCCTTCAATCGATGATGAGGGCGGTCACGAGAAGTTCTATGTACCGCAGAGCTCATTCGAGACAATCCTGGATTCACTCATCAGCGATCTTGAGAGGGTTAAGGTAAGAGCCAACAACAAGTACGCTACCGAGGACGCGAATGTATGCCGTATAACCAAGTCTACAATCAACGCCATGTTGGCAGATATGTATCTGTGGCGTGGTAATGACGATGACTGGGACAAGTGCATAGCAGCGTGCGAGGAGATTACCGACCAGAAGAAGAAGGACTGGGAGAAACTCAGAAACAAACAGGGAAAGAGCTGCACCATTGCAGACTTCAACGGTTATCCTCTTATCCAGGATGCCCCCGATGACTATGCCGGAAACTCTTACACCGAGATATTCGGCGATGGATACTCATTTGAGTCCCTGTTCGAGTTCCCGTATAACAACGACGTAAAGAACACGTTCGTATTCGGAAACTCTCAGCAAAGAGTGGAGCCTTATTATCAGAGTTCACAGTCTGCATCCAACAACAGTGTGGGTCAGGTAAAGGCTTTTGACAACATAGGTTCATCTTACGGAAAGAAGGACAATGTATTCGAGCAGTTGACCGATGTACGTTACTACGCAAGCTTATATAAGCGCGGTACTGCATATGCCATCACCAAGTATGCATTCAGCAGCTTGAGAATGCAGTTCTCGGACGGTTCACTGCTGTACTACACCACACCTTCGGTACGCAGCTCCGGATACTGCAACTGGATTGTTTACCGTTACACCGAGGCCCTGCTTTTTGAGGCCGAGGCATATATCATGAAGGCCAAGGCTCTGAACCCCGCAGGTGAAGACAGTCTGGCAACAAGCAATCTCGTGAAGGAGTATAAGGATAAGGCGTTCAATCTTATTGACGCTGTAAACCAGCGTGCCGTTGTGGCTGACAATCCCAAGTCAAAGGCTGTAGACCTGAGAACCTTTACAGGTTACACCAACTCTATCGCCATATCAGATCTTGAGGATATTCTTATAAAGGAGCGCAGGCGTGAGTTCATGTTCGAGGGCAAACGTTGGTTTGACCTGGTGCGTCTGGCCCGTCGTGACGGCAATCAGGACCGTCTGCTCAGATATGTCGAGAAGAAGTATGACGCAGCTACCCTCAGCGCAGTCAAGATCAAGCTCAAGAATCCCTATGCAATGTACTTCCCGCTCCACAAGGATGAGGTACGCAACAGTCAGGGTGTCCTTAAACAGAATCCTGCTTATAAGGATGAAGAAAAGAACGAACAGGCATCCCATTGATAGGTTGAACATAAAACAGATAATGATATGAAAAGATATTTTTCCATAAGCAAATCCGTTCTGTTGGCTGCCGCCGCCCTGTTTGTCTTGGGTTCATGCCAGGACACCTGGGACGAGCACTACAGCTTCAAGGAGACGGAAAGCAAGTATCCTGTAGCCAAACTGGCCGAGACGCTGAATGAAGTCAGCGGATTCAGCAAGTTCTACGAAGCCTTGCGTACTACTCAGATGTGTGATAAAAACGGTTATCCTCTGGACGAGACCTATCTTGAACTCCTCATGGAAGACCAGTTCATGACGGTATTCGCTCCGTCCGATGCCGCCGATGTTGACTGGGCCCTTTACACCAAGAAGGGCAAGAGTGCAGCCGAGCATAAGGAGGTTGGCGAGAAGTTCCTGGAGAACCACATTGCACGTTTCAAAAACTCAGTAACATCAGATACCGTTAAGGTTACCATGCTCAACGGCAAGATATATACCATCATGCCTGCAGGCATTGAGGGCAAGTCTTACCATGGCGATGACCTGAATATCCGTTGCAGCAACGGTGTGCTTCACTGCATTGACGGATATCTGAATTATCTGCCCAACCTTTACCAGTACCTGACTACCGCTCCCGAGTACAAGAGCATCTTTGGAGACTGGTTTGCCAGCTTTACCGTTAAGGAGCTGGATCCCTATGAGAGTGTAGCCGGCGGATTGAATGAGAACGGTGAGATCTGGTATGTTGACTCCGTAACTTATGAGAGCAACATCCTTATGAGCAACTATGGCCGTATTATTTCCGAGGACAGTACCTATAATATAGTAATGCCTTCACCTACACTTTGGGATACTGTTTACAACAGGATTGCCAAGTCATTCGTATACGCTGAGAGAGCTCTTAACAATGACTCATTGCAGCAGTTCTATACCCGTACTACAATGATGACCGATCTGTTCTACAGCATGAACCCCAAGGTACAGCGTTACTATCCGGATTCAGTGTCCTCAACCCTCTACTCGGCTGCAGAGAACCGTCGTGAAGGTGTTGCATATCACATCTTTGGACAGCCTAACGCCGCCAACGGTATATTCGGAATGGCTTCAAGTACTGTCAAGTGCAGTAACGGTGAAATCTTTATCATTGACGAGTGGCCGTTCCAGGACAGTCTGACATACCTGCGTCCCATTAAGCTGGAGGCAGAGTCTGTTTCCAATCTGAACGGATTCATTGCAAAGCAGCAGGCTGTGTCTGTTGCCGGCGATGACACTCTCAAGAACCCCATCCAGGTTATGAGAATATCCCAGGAGGGCGTAAAGAACTGGACAGCCAGGTTGTTCCTGTTTGACAACCTCAAGGGCAAGTACAGAGTCAAGTTCGTAATGGCTCCGAACTCTGTCGACGGGCTGCCCAACTATATACATCCTATGGTTGCCTACTCTATGCCTGACGGAACCTCAGAGACGCTGATGGATTCGGCCAGAATCGTGAAGCAGGAGATTATTCCGGGTTCGGGAATGTATATTGAGCAGAAGATCAATTTCTACATGATCAATAACATGAACAAACTCGATACCATCGATGTTGGTGTTATTGATGTCCCGTATTGCAATTACGACATGTTGCAGTCAAAGCTGTCAGTCACTCTGGTGAGCGGTGTCAATGAGCGTAACAGTGACAGGTACTCAAGCGAGATATGGCTTGACTGCATAATCCTGGATCCTATTGTTGAATGAAAAAAACAAAAACAGATATGAAGTTATTTGACAAGAAAAGGTTTTTGCCTTTGGGGCTGTTAAGCATGATGATGCTTTTCATGGCTCCGGTGTCCGCTCAGAACAATTCTGAGGATCTGACAGTGGTTAAAGGCTTTGTAACCGATGCTGCCCTGGGTACTCCCATGGCCGGTGTCAGAGTTCAGGCGTACAACCTTAGCCGTTATTCAACCATGACCAGAGAGGACGGTTCATTTACAATCAGGATTCCCGATTACGTATCTTCACTCACCTTCACTCTTGAGGGATGCAACACTATGGTATGCGCACTCAAGGGTCGTACTGAAGACATTCAGGTCAAGATGTTTGATGAGAACTTCTCGGAGTTCTACAGTCAGAGCACAGGTGCCGGATCAGTAAGTGATGCCGGAGTTACATCGCTCAATTCAGATATCCTGGTTGACGGCCAGATACAGCGTTCACTTCAGGGAAATATCCTTTCAGTGATGCGTTCAGGTCAGTTGGGTATCGGTGCCCTGTTGCAGATTGACGGTATCAACTCTCTTAACATCAACACCCTTCCGCTGATCATCCTGGACGGTATCATCCTTGACATGGGTTATGATCATGTGGCTATGCATGACGGTTTCTACAACAACCTGCTGGCCAATATCCCGGTCGATGACATTGAGTCCGTACAGGTCCTCAAGAACGGTTACGGTGTATATGGTGCCAAGGGCGCTAACGGTGTCGTCATTATCAACACCAAGCGTATCAAGTCAATGGCCACCAGAATTGACGTAAACATTTCAGGTAACTATCAGCTCATGCCCAAGCTTACTCCCGTAATGAACGAGTCACAGTATCGTTCATATGCATCAGAGCTTCTGGGTACCACAGGAACCAAGCTTTCAACCTTCAAGTTCCTGAACTCAGATACCAGTTATCCTTATTACTACTGGTATCATGAGAATGAGACCGACTGGAGCAAAGTAGCTTACCAGAACGCATTCCTGCAGAACTACGGAGTGAACGTTCAGGGTGGTGATGACGTAGCCAACTACAGCTTGTCTGTAGGTTATGTCACAGGTGATGCAACCCTTACCGAGAGTGATTTCTCACGCTTCAATCTGCGTCTGAACTCAGACATCCTGCTTGGTGACCGTTTCACAATGCGATTCGATGCATCATACAGTGATGTTACACGTGACCTCCGTGATGACGGTGCTCCCGATGACATTGACAACACGATGATCAATGCTCCCGGTTTCCTGTCACTTGTAAAGTCTCCTTTCCTTTCACCGTATGCCCACATGTACGGAGGCGGTCTTACCCACTTCCTGGCTACCGAGGATGATTACCTTGAGGAGGTTATGGGAACAGAGGTTTCATTGTCCAACCCGCTTGCCATCCTGGTTAACGGTGACGGTATCAACAAGAACTACTACGGCAGCCGTTTCATTACACTGTCCGTAATACCTAAGTTCGAGATCAAGCGTAACCGCCTGAGCGTGTACGAGCACTTTACCTACACTCTTGCCAATACTGATGAGAACTACTACATTCCTCTTAACGGTACTCCCCGTTTCGAGATTGAGGGTATCGGTATGGTAGAGAACAAGGTTGCTGCCATGTCTGCAAGCCAGAACGGATTCATGAGTAACACCTATCTGGATTATTACAGAAGGTTCAACGCTCATGACGTCAAACTGCAGGCCGGTTTCCGTTACATCAACAACTCTATGTTCCAGACCACGATGCTGGGTTACAACTCAGGTAACGATAAGAAGCCTAACATGGACCAGAACCTTAAGTACCGTGAGACTGACGGTGATGAGTCCGAGGACAAGTCACTTACATGGTGGGCCGATGCCAAGTATAACTTCAAGGAGAAATACTATCTGGCTGCCAGTGTAGGTATGACCGCTTCATCACGCTTTGGTAGCGATACCGATGCAGGCTTCCGCATGTGCGGTGTTCCATGGGGTATATTCCCGTCAGTATCAGCTGCATGGGTTGCATCTGCAGAGCCTTGGTTCTCAATCGGCTTTGTTGATTACCTGAAGTTTAATGTAGGTTATGACATTACCGGTAATGACGGTTACGATGCATCAGCATCCAAGACCTATTTCTACCCCGTAAGAGTATTGGGTAAGACAGGTGTCGCCATGGCCAACATAGGTAACGGCTCACTGCGCTGGGAATCAACCAGCAAACTCACTGCCGGAATCGAGATGGTACTGTTTGACAACAGACTGTCACTTGCCGCAAACATGTTCAAGTCCAACACCGACAATCTGCTCTCTGTAGGTGCTCTGTCATACGTGACAGGTCTGCCCAACACATGGAGCAACGGCGGTTCACTTTCAAATACCGGATTTGACGCTTCATTCAACTATAAGGTCATCAACTCCAAGTCATTCAAGTGGGAGGTTGGTGCCGGAATAGGTCATTACAAGAACGAGGTAACCAAACTGCCCGCCGAAGGTTATGACACCGAAGTTTACGGAGCCACCATCAGGACTCAGGTCGGCAGCCCGGTCGGCGTATTCTACGGTTATGAAACCAACGGAGTATTCATTACATCTGATCAGGCTAAGACCGCAGGTCTGTACATGCTCTCCGACAAGGGTGTAAAGACATACTTCGAGGCTGGTGATATCCAGTTCGTTGACCAGAACGGTGACAACATCATCAACAAGGATGATATGGTACAGATAGGTGATCCCAATCCTGATTTCTATGGTCGCGTATCGACCAAGATGGGATTCGGCAACCTGTCATTGAGCGCAACACTGACCTATTCTTTGGGTGGTGACATTTACAACTATGAGCGTATGCTGCTTGAGAGCGGTTCACGTTTCATGAACCAGTCACTGTCCATGACCAACCACTGGATGGTTGAGGGTCAGCAGACCGATGTTCCGCGTGTTGTTTATGGTGATCCTCATCAGAACGCACGTTTCTCGGACCGTTGGATCGAGGATGGCTCATATCTTCGTCTGAGCAATGTGACTCTGAGCTATAAGATTCCTATCAACAGTACTTATCTGCAGGGACTTACCGTTTGGGGCTCAGCCAACAATCTCTTTACTTTGACCAAGTATCTGGGCTCCGATCCTGAGTTCGTTGCCGGCAACGACGTACTTCTGCGCGGAATTGACCGCGGACTTGTACCGCAGTCACCGAACTTCTCGTTAGGACTCAAGATTAACCTCTAATATATATAAGGTATATTATGAAACTGAAAACTATAAAGACCTTTGCCTTAGCCGCCCTGGTGGTGGTAGGTGTCTCATCATGTGAAGACATGCTGAGGGTTGAATCCAAGACTTATATGTTCGATTATCAGAATACTCTTGATGATCCTACCGACACGGTATATTCAGTTTTGGGTATAATCAACAAGTTACAGAAGATAGCAGACCGTACTGTCATTCTGGGTGAGATCCGCGGTGATCTGGTCAAAGTATCTGACCATGCTTCACAGGATCTGAGAGACCTTTATGATTATGATTTTGCATCACTCAAGTCTACCAACAAGTATGACAAACCGGTTGACTTCTATGCAGTGATCAACAACTGTAACTTCTTCCTTGCTCATGCAGATACATCTCTGATACGTGAGCAGAGGAGCGTCATGAAGGGTGAGTATATCACCGTACTCTGCTATCGTGCCTGGGCTTACCTGCAGTTAGCCCAGATTTACGGTGAAGTTCCTTACAAGCCAATTGACAGCGATCCAGCAGCCAGCGGTGAAAAGAAGAACATCAAGGATCTGGCCAAGCTCCTGCTTCAGGATTTCAAGGATGAGTATGTATCATATTATGACCGCTACATGCCCGACTACGGTTCAATAGGCGGTGGAACTCTTGGAGACGGTTCATCGGCCGCCAGCCATAATACAAAGAATATGTTCATTCCTATCCGTCTTATTCTTGGCGACCTTTGCCTCTGGGCCGAGGATTATGCTCATGCAGCCCTGTACTATCACGATTTCCTGGCAGGCGACAACCGCGCATACACAACAGGAATCGGCAGTGTAACATGGTTGACATGGGATTTCCTCTATGCAGGTTATGATGATTATACCGCAAATACGTTCAGCAACAACGCCTGCCTGGCCTGGATCCCGATGGAGGGTGATGAGTACAGCGGTACTACAAGTGAACTGCCCGAGATCTTCAACTCAATCGTAAAGAACGACTATTGGTACCAGCTTACCCGTTCACAGGCTATCACAGCTATAAGCGTTCGCCAGAACTATTGCTATCATGCAAAACTGAATGCCCAGAACCGTTATACCTGGCCTGCTTATATGCCAAACAAGAAGGATGCTCCGGAACTGTTGCTTCGCGGTGACTTGAGACAGTATGTGGTACTTGAAAGTACATACCGTGACTCTTATGAAGAGAACGACCGCAACTCATCCATGTACGGAACAGAGATCCAAACGTTAAATAAAATTAATTCTGAGAAAATTTGGTTATATCGTAAAGACGTCGTATATTTGAGGCTTGCAGAGGCACTGAACCGCTGTGGACTACCTCAGACGGCATTTGCGATACTTAAGGAGGGCCTTTGCAAGGAGACCATTGACAGTTTGAGTCAGGTAGAAAAGACCAGGGCTACAAACATTGACGGTGTTGATATATCGGCAGTGTATGATTTCCCGACCGGAAGGTTCCAGAAGGCTCAGATAGGCTGGACTAACGATTATGTAGTATCCGGAGGTTCTCAGGTGACTGTCTACGTTGCGGAATGGATGTCCGGAAACACCATGGGTATCCACTCACACGGTAGCGGTGATGCATCTTATGACACCCTCTACACAATCGGTAAGAAACTGGCTCAGATGGCTGCAGCCGGTGAGCTTAAGGGTGACGCCCATCTTGATTCAATCCGTGCCGTCGAGGAGTATCTGATTGATGAGATGGCTATGGAGACCTGCTACGAGGGATATCGTTTCGGTGACCTTATGCGTATAGCAATGCACCGTGGTAAGGATATAGGCGGTGACTTTGAGAATGAGTTCCTTGCCAAGCGCGTAGCTACCCGTGAGACAGCCTCTCTGGATGATAACACCGATTATTACCAGAATAAGGATAACGCCCTCTACACCAAGTTGTTGGGTGGTGATCCCAAGAAGATGAACAAGGCATGGTTCCTGGTTCTTCCTGACGAGAAGTGATATTGATTCAAATACCTGCCGCCTGTACGGGAAGCGTTCCGTACAGGCCAGGTTTGAGTGATAGTTTAACTTATTAAGTAACAACTAATTAAAAAGAGAAAGAGTTTATTTAACCTATTTATTAATTAACAATTAAATTATGAAACAACGAGACTTATTGATGGCAGGTTTGCTCCTTATGGGACTCCCTGTTTTGGCTCAGCCCGATCTGACCAATCCTAACAGTGCCAAGGAGGTGTTCAGACAGGATTTTGAGGCTAGTTGGGATGCTTGGAAAACCACCAAGATTGATGAGATCAATGAGATTCAGTACTACGTCAAGGAGGGTGATACAGACGGTGCCTCATTTACCCCCTGGACAGCAGCCGACGGCGAATGGGCAAAAGGTCCCATCAGAACTGACTCAATCATTCCCATCTACAATGGTGAGATGACCGTTATTGACTCAGGTGAAAAGGCCAAAGGTAATGAGGAATGGGGTGATGATCCCGAGCTCTATCCCGGTAGCACTACTATTATTGAAGATCTTGATCACAAGACTGAACTTAGCCAATTCGGTGAGGCTGATGGTGGTGGTACACACTACTTCCAGTTCATCTCCGATACAGTTAAGAAGATCAACAGCGGTAACGGCGCTTACAGCAACCACCTGGCTGCAAGATATCGTCGTAACCTGTTTGTTCGTCTGAAACCGGGTGACATCGAGCAGAATTCATCTTATCGTCTGACATTCTACGTAAAGGCAAAGACTCTTCCCGGCCACGAGGATTATTCAGCATCTCCTACTGTATATGCAGACGTAATGCGTGGTTACTATCATGCAGAGAAGCCCTTCTCAATGGGTTATATCAGCAATGACAAGAACACTCATCCTTATGAGTACAGCAATACATTCGAGTACACCAAGGACAACTTCTACGAGGATAAGGATTGGGACAACTGGGAGAAGGTTACATTCATGACCTACTACACCACAGACTCAATTGCCGAGTACTTCATGTTCAAGGACGGTTACTGGTGGGCCGATGACCATGCATGGACATGGAGCAAGGATGCTGCAGGTAACACAACCGGTAAGGACCTCAGTTACATTGTTCAGCCTAACAAGTACTTCGTACGTTTGGGATTCCCCGCAGACTACACCAAGTATGCAGTTGATAACCTCTCTCTGACAAAGTCATGGATTGCAGGTTGCGAGTACCACGGTGACAAGATGCGTGTTGACTTCGGTTACAAGAACAACCTTGGTGAGCTGGTAGCTGCTGAGAAGAAGCGTACCGGTGTTGACCAGATTGAGATTCCTGCTGAGAACTTCCAGGTATGGTGCCTCCAGAAGGGCAAGGATCCCGCCGAGGCTTCAAGCTGGTTCGCAATGCCTATGCGTTCTGCCGAGTACCACGCTGACGGTTACATGTATATGTTCACAAAATTCTATGAATTTGAAGGTGCAGAATATGCATATCAGTTCGGTGACTATGACAAGGTGCTGGTTTCATTCCAGAATCCTACTGACTCAAAGACTCAGCTGAAGTACACCGACACCCCGTTCCCGAAGGGTAATGACAGCACATGGATTAAGGAAGGTAAGGTTGTTCCTGATTTCGTAAACGAGATGAGATTGCCACTCCTAACCCCTATGTTTTCAATGGCGTACACTCAATGAATGTGCTGCCTCCCGTACTGCAGGAAATGCCTTATGAGGACGGTTCATTCGGCCTTGACCCTGTTGACCAGTTTGAATTCAAGTTCTCACGTAAGGTTCTGTGGGACAACAAGGAGCTCTCAGAGAAGGCTATCGCTTATGTAAACGATGAGCGTTGGGACATCTCTTATGATCCTTCAAACGATTCAATTCTGGTTATCACTCGTAAGACCGACGCTGTTCTGCCCGCAGGTGACTACACCATCGAGCTTATCCAGCTGTTCGGTAACGGTACAGAGGCTGGTGAAGACGTAACTTCGGTACCATTGACAGAAATCTTGCCGCTCCTGTTGAGTCTTGGAACGCCAAGTTCAACGATGAGACCATCAACTCTGTTGAGCAGTGCTTGCCCGAGGGTACCGCATTGTTAGTAAACGGTAACTTCCAGAAGGGTGATGGTAAGAAGAAGGCTTCTGACTGCCGTCTGTACTGGTTCTCAGGCACCAAGTATCCTAAGGCATTCAACCTGTCAGCCCGTGGTAAGACTACAAACGCTTCTATCTTCCTGGGTTACGGTGACGGTTACAAGATGACTCTTGCTGCCGGTAACTACAGCATTGATTTCGCTGCTTACAGCTGCAACACCGTTCGTTGGATCAAGGCTTATGTATATCCTTGGGATGATACTCCTCAGACAATGAAGACTGCTGATAAGACTTATCTCGGCCAGTTCACTCCTTCAGGCCAGATACCAGAGTCTATCAGAAACGACAAGACCCAGAGTCTTGACGATATCCTTGAGCCCGTAAGCTTCAGCTTCGTTGTTAACAAGGCTGGTGACTACATTGTAGAGATTCAGGTTGAGGCTCCCGGCGGTTGGGGTGAGTGGTCTAACTATAGCGGTACTCTGATCAGTAACGTTACAGTTTCAAAGACCAACATATGCTACGGTGCCGTTGCTGCTCTGAACGCTTCTGTTGAGGCTGCCAACGCACGCATCACCGCTGCTAACGCCCAGACTTACTATGGAGGTGCTGCTCTTACAAATCTTACCAACAAGGCTCGCTACTATGGTATCGGTGGAGCATTCGATACAGAGAAGCATTCAAAGCCGTCTGAGTGGACTGCTGCCAAGGAGGATCTTGATGCTGCTACCAACTGGGTTAAGGAGCGCATGGATACCATCGATGCTCTCAAGAAGAAGATCGATGATGCTGAGGCTAAGGTTGCAGGTCTGAGCGAGGATTACAAGAAGTTTGACGTAACTGCCAAGCTGGAGGCTTTGATTGACAGCGCTAAGGCTTACGACATTCCTGCTAACCTTGGTAGGGACATCGCTAACCTGACTGACCTGATTGACAAGGCTATGACAGCTGTAGACAACCGTAAGGATAAGAACGACAAGCTGGCCGGTTACATCGCTGACGGTAAGAAGCTCTACGATGCTAAGGAAAGAGAGGACTTCGCTGAGTACAAGGTACTGGGTGACACTCTGACTGAGGCTCAGGCATTTGATGCTGTAACTGCTGCTGACGAGGCTGTTGACGCTGAGGCCCTGAAGGTTTACAAGGTTAACACTCTCTATGAAGGCAAGGTTGGCGGTTATGCTGCAATGGCTGCACGTAACAAGGAATTCCAGGCTATCGCTAAGGCTCTTGAGGTTGAGGAGGTAGACATCTGGGGTATCAACGACTACGTTGCTAACGCCGATGAGGATAACGACGAGATTGCTGAGATCTACAAGGCAGCTGTCAAGTACGCTATCTACTCACTGATTGCCGAGGATCCTGAGGCTGCCGAGGATGGTATTGATGTTACTCCGTTCATCAAGAACTACATGCTCTATGCTATCAACGACAAACCTTATGTTGACAACCGCGATCTGACTCTTGCTGCTGGTAACGACAGGAACAATGACAAGGCTAAGGGTAAGAACAATCCTGGTTCAACTCTCATGTGGATCGGTCACAACTACGGTCAGGATCCTCTGGACAAGAAGATCTGGGTTCTGATGTACGACACTGCTTATGCAGAGGTATTCCCGGGCTGGACTGTTCAGTCATACATCACTGGCGGTCACAGCATGGTAACTCCTGATCCTACCGCTACCGGTGAGTACAAGTACCTGAGATTCGGTGCTCCTGTATTCGATGGTAAGCTGAACCTTGACTGGAACTCAAAGGGTGAGTTGAAGCAGGCTGTAACAAATCTGCCCGCTGGTTACTATGAGCTGGGTGTAGCAGCCAAGATGGATGCTAACAGCAGCGATTACAAGACCGTATTCTCAGCAACCACTAAGGTTAACGATAAGGATAGCGTTCTGTCAGTTACTGTAACATCTGATGCAACCAGAACCGTTTCAATTGACTCTATCACAGTTCTTGACGGAACTCTGAACATTGACCTGGTACTCGGTTCTAACGACGGTAGTTCATATGCTGATGACTTCGAGCTCATCTATTTGGGCGGTCACAACAGCATCAACTACAAGAACGAGGTTGCTGCCGCTAAGGCTGACATGGAGAGCAAGATTGCAAATCGTAAGACATTTGTAAATGCTCCTAAGGCTGCAGCTGGTCGCGTAGAGTTCTACAACGCTGGTGGTATGAAGGTTGACGCTCCTAAGGCTGGCCTCTACATCAAGGTTGAGAACGGCGTAGCTACTAAGGTTTTCGTTAAGTAAACATTAGGAAACTATAATCTGAATGAATCGGCGGAGAGCGCAGGCTCCCCGCCGATTCTCTTTTTATCACTTTTTTACTGTGTCTGTTATGCGGTTTGACCAAAAGAGGGTATCTTTATACTCGCTTACCAAATATGTATATTATTAACCTCATTATAATCAACAGATGAAAGCAAGATTTTCTATCCTGGCAGCTCTTATGCTGGCCGGCATTGCCGCACAGGCACAGAATCCTATTATCCGTGACCAGTTCTCGGCTGACCCGTCAGCTCTGGTAGTAGGCGATCGCGTCTATGTATTCCCATCTCATGATATCAAGGCTCCGGCAGAGTATGCCCGTAAGGACTGGTTCTGCATGGCAGACTATCATGTATTCTCATCGGCCAACCTTACAGATTGGACTGACCATGGTATGATTGTTGACCAGTGGAGTGCTCCCTGGGTTAATGAGAAAGGTTATTCTATGTGGGCTCCTGACTGCAAGCAGAACCCCACCAACGGCAAGTATTATTTCTTCTTCCCGGCAGGTGCCAAGCCACAGCCCAGCGCAAACGGTCGTCGTGGAATGGGTGGTAACCGTGTAGGTATTTGCACTGCTGATTATCCTGAGGGACCTTATACACCTGAGGCTACTCCTATTGAAGGTGTAGGCGGTATAGATCCCTGTATCTTTGTTGATGATGACGGTACAGGATATCTGGTTATGCCGGGTATCACCATCACCAAGCTGGCTCCTGACTGGAAGTCAGTATCAACTGATCCTGCTGACCGTCACCGCGTAGAGGGCGTTCCCACCAAGGGTCTTGTGGAGGGTCCTTATCTTTACAAGCACGGCGGTAAGTACTATATGACTTTCCCGTGGGCACGTGACGTCGAGGAGGTTCTGGCATACTGCGTTGCCGATAATATCTTTGGCCCCTATGAGTTCAAGGGTGTTTTCTTTGAGGAGCATGCCAACAAGTGCTGGACCAACCACCATTCAATCATTGAGTTCAAGGGCCAGACCTACCTGTTCTACCACCACAATGAGTTCTCACCTGATTTTGACAAGAACCGTTCAGTTTGTGCAGACAGCATCTTCTTTGATGATGAGAAGGGTGAGATAAAGATGGTTAAGCCTACTCTGCGTGGTATCGGCGTTACCCAGTCCAACACTCAGATTCAGCTGGACCGTTACACTGCACTTAGCGCAAGTGGTGATTCTATCGCTTATCTGGAGCCCAGTAACTATTTTGCAGGCTGGAAGACCGTATTCTATGAGAAGGGTGCATGGGCTCAGTATAACACCGTAGAGTTCAAGAAGGCTCCCAAGAGTGTAAGCGTAAAGGTTGTTGCTCCCTCGGCCGGTAAGCTTGAGATACTTCAGGATGATAAGGTCATTGCTACCGTCGATGTTCCCGCAGACCGTCAGATGGTTATGGTCGATGCTCCTGTAAAGGGTGCTGCCAAGGGAATTCATCACCTTAAGGTACGCATGGCAACCGAGGGTAAGATTCAGGTTGACTGGCTTACATTTAAATAATCCTTGCTACAGTGTAATATGAAAACAAAAAACATACTGACAGCCATCCTGGCCATGCTTCTTTTTGCATGGTCAGGTTGCACTGCTAAGAATAAGCAGACTGAGTGTGTAAACCCGCTCACTTATACAGATATCCCTGATAATGACTGGATCCGTGTAGGTAATGATTACTATATGGTAAGTACTACCATGTATTTCTGCCCCGGAGTACCTATCATGCACTCCAAGGACCTGGTTCATTGGGAGATTGTAAGTTATGTATGTGACTATATAGAGGATGATGATGTGTATAACCTGCGTAACGGCCGCAATGCCTATGGTAAAGGCCAGTGGGCTACATCACTGCGTTATGTAGACGGAACGTACTATGCCCTGTTCATCGCAAATGACCAGAACAAGACTTATATCTACCGTACCAAGGATATCACCAAGAGTAACTGGGAGCGTTCAGTCATAGGACGTCCGTTCCACGATGCATCAATGCTCTTTGAGGATGGTCATCTGTATGTGGTATGGGGTAACGGCGAGATACGTATCATAGAACTTGAGCCCGATGGTTCGGCCATTAAGGCAGGAGCCGAGGAGAAGGTCATAATCGATTCTCCGCGTCAGGGATTCAATCTGCGTGCCGAGGGCGCCCATATCTACCACATAGGTGATTATTACTATATCCTGGAGATTGACTGGCCAAGCGGTGGAGTACGTACAGAGACTGCATGGCGTTCCAAGGATCTGTTTGGTCCCTATGAGAACAAGGTTATCCTGAGCGGTGCTTTTGACGGCCGTGGTGACGGTGTGGCTCAGGGTGGCATTATCGAGACCCAGAACGGTGACTGGTATGCCATGATGTTCCAGGACCACGGAGCAGTGGGACGTATTCCTACCCTGCAGCCCGTCAAGTGGGTTGACGGTTGGCCGATTCTGGGCGATGATACCAAGCCCGTAAAGCAGTTCACCGTAAACCTGCCTGAGAGCGGCAAGAACCGCACCTGGGATAATGATGAGTTCAATTACAAGAAGAACCAGTTGGATCTGGTATGGCAGTGGAACCATAAGCCCGACAACAACGCATGGTCAGTAACCGAACGCAAGGGATGGCTGCGTCTTAAGACCGGTCAGGTGGCAACCAATGTAATGAATGCCCGTAATACCCTTACTCAGCGCACTGTAGGCCCCCGTTGCTATAGCGAGGTGCTGATGGATGCTGCCGGCATGAAACCGGGTGATAGAGCAGGTATAATCGCTTTCCAGAGCAATTACTGCACCATAGGTGTGGAAGTGGCCGATGACGGCTCCAAGAGTCTTGTGGCAATGACACACCGCAATATAGGACGTCGTCGCGGACCGCAGCAGGCAGGTCAGGAGCAGCCTAATCCTGATACTGAGGCATTGCGTATACCGCTTACTCAGGATAAGGTTTGGCTCAAGATAAAGTATGTGTTCACTCCTCAGGCTGAGGGCGAGCGTGCAGACCAGGCTTTCATGAGTTACTCATTGGACGGTAAGAGTTGGACTGATGTGGATGCAACATTGCAGATGTCATTCAGTCTGGATTACTTTACCGGTTACCGTACCGGTCTGTACAGTTTCTGCACCACGCAAGCGGGTGGTTATGCAGACTTTGATTACTTCCATCAGGCGGTATATTAAAAGTTAAAATAGTATAAGAATTTAACTTCGACGCTGGATATTTATATTAAGGATGAAACGTGATCAGAGTGACATAGTGAACAACCAAGGATCTCTATCAGTGAGCGATGAATCCATTGCCCGTTTGCTATGTGATGACAATCACGTAGAGGAGGCCGTACGCCTCATCATGAAGAAGTATGGCGAGCCGCTGTACTGGCATATCCGCCGAATGGTGGTGGCCCATGATGATGCCGAGGACTGCTTGCAAGAGACGATGATAAACGTGTACAAGTACCGTAGCACTTACTCAAACGAGTATTCGCTGTCATCTTGGCTCTACAAGATAGCTACCAATGAGAGTCTCAAACTGCTCAAGAACCGCTCAGGTTTCACGATGTCGGTTGATGATTTGGGTGATTCGCTTAAGGATAGTGTCCGTGAAGAGGCAAGCCCCAATGCAGATGAAACTCTGATTCTCCTCCAGGAGGCCATAGCGCTCCTGCCGGCCAAGCAGAAGATGGTGTTTAACCTCAGATACTATGATGACAAGAGTTATGAGGAGATACACCAGATAGTTGGAGATAGTGTTAATACGCTTAAGACCAACTATCATTACGCAGTACAGAAGATAAAGGATTATATATTAGAACATCAGTTATGAAAGAATTTGATCTGGAAGGACTTAGCAGAGAAATGCCGTACAAGATGCCCGAGCATTTCCTGGACGACATGACAGAACGTGTCGTTGCCCAGATTGGCAAGGAGCGCAAGCACCGTACAGAGCGCAGGATCGTGGCTCTGTTTGCAAGTGCAGCCAGCGTAGCAGCTGTAGCTCTGCTGTTCCTGCATCCGTTCGGAACGAGCGGTTTGAACATACCTGACTACGAGAGCATTTCACAGTGCGCCAGCGTAGATGAGGTACTGCAGAATATGACAGCCGATGAGTTGGGTGTCTATTCAATGATGAGCAACTACTACGGCAATTGATTATGAAGAAACGTTGGACAGCATTGCTTATTCTGGCCGGTTTGTTGCTGACCTCGCCTTCTGTTATGGCGCAGGACAGGGACGAACAGATGATCAATGCGTCACTTCGTTTCATCAAGGAGAATGCCAATCTCACCAAAAAGGAGTACGACAAGTTTGCCAAGATATACATTGAGTATAATGAGCAGCTTGCCAAACTGAACCGTGAACTTAAGCCCGAATCACGTGACTACATGAAACGTTGGCAGGAGATCAACTCTGACTATATGCAGAAGCTTGACAAGGCTCTGCCTGACTCTACTCGTCAGAAAGTCGGTATTGCTCAGTGGGAACTTGGCCAGAAGGTTTGGGGTGAAAGATCAGAACAGACCCGTATACTCTGTATTGCCATATCGCAGATACTTTGGATCTTTTTATTATTGATTACTGAACTAACCCGCTCAAAAAC
>CAJOJD010000017.1 GCA_905234745.1 uncultured Bacteroidaceae bacterium
TGTATACTGCATCAATTACGTAGGCATGACCAACAGCCAGGCCACCACATTCTTTGGTTTCTACATGCTGTTCTTCCTGTTGGGCCGATGGATAGGCACTACCCTAATGGTAAAGTTCCGTCCCGAGAACATGCTTGTCGTATACGGTGTGGCAAACGTGCTGCTCTGTATTTTTGTCTGCATAATAGGCGGCAAGGCTGCTGTGTATGCCATGATGGGAATATCGTTCTTTATGTCCATCATGTACCCCACCCAGTTCTCACTGGCACTTACAGACCTCAAGGGTGATACCAAGAGCGGATCGGCATTCCTGGTAATGGCAATCGTGGGCAACTCAATACTGCCCATACTCACTGCCTATGTCCAGAAATCAATGGCTAACCCCAATATCGCATATATTATTCCTCTTATCTGCTTTGCCGTTTGTGCATGGTACGGTTGGAGAGGACATAAAGTTATAGACTGATGAGACAGATTAGGATTCCCGCACAGGGAGAGATGATTGTGGAGCAGGCAGCCAAGCCCACGGCCGGTGCCGGCGAGGTACTGCTCAAGATTAAATATGTAGGATTCTGCGGATCGGACCTTAACACTTTCCTGGGACGCAACCTGATGGCTAAGGAACAGGTCATTCCCGGTCATGAAATCGGTGCTGTCATAGAGAGCACCGGTCCCGAAGTACCGGACTTCCTGATTCCGGGCCTGACCGTAACCGTGAACCCCTACACCAACTGCGGCCACTGCGCAGCATGCCGTTCAGGGCACCCCAATGCATGTGAATTCAACGAGACCCTTGGTGTCCAGCGTGACGGTGCCATGCGTGACTACATGGTACTTCCGTGGCAGAAAATCATACCCGCACAAGGCATTTCACCGCGTGATTGCGCCCTTATCGAACCCATGAGCGTAGGATTCCACGCTGTATCCCGTGCCCAGGTAACAGACTCGGACGTAGTGCTGGTGTTCGGCTGCGGAATGATAGGCGTAGGCGCAATAGTACGTGCATCACTCCGCGGAGCCACTGTGATTGCGGTTGATCTGGACAACGATAAGCTTGCCCTGGCCCGCCGCCTTGGTGCAGCCCATACCATCAACTCCAAGGAGGAGGACTTGCATTCAAAACTCGTCCAATTGACCGGCGGATTGGGACCGACCGTAGTGGTTGAGGCAGTGGGCAGTGTACCCACATATCAGGCAGCCATTGACGAGGTCGCATTCTCCGGCCGTGTAGTCTGCATAGGCTATTCAAAAAACGATGTAACCTTCCACACCGGTCTCTTTGTAAAAAAGGAAATCAACATCCACGGCTCCCGCAACGCCATGCCGTCCGACTTTGAGGCTGTAATCCGCTACCTCCAGCGAGGCACCTGCCCCAAGGATGAACTGATATCAGCAGTAGTCAATCCTGACGATGCACTCGGAGCAATGCAGAAATGGGTAGAAGCACCGGGCAAAGTCTTCCGAATATTGGTCGACTTCAATTGACCTCATTTCAAAATAGGCCATAGGGTCTCAGGGAGTCTCGCACCCACGCGTGACCAGTGGGAGGGGCCCGCGACAAAAAATATCGATTCTGGAACGGTCGATATGTTTTGTTGTGGGAGGGCATTCTCCCGGAGGCTCTATGGCCTATTTTGAAATGGGGTCAATTTTCACTATCCTCTTCATCGAGAGATTTGATCTGAGCGAGCAGATCGTCGGCCTCCTGCTTGAGAGTCTCGATCTTTTCCTTGATTGCATCGACAAATCCGTTGCCGGCTTTGCTTGAGGCGTTCATGAAGCCCAGGTTGTTCTCATAGGTCTGGATCTCACTCTTCTTCTGCTCATACTGGCGAATGAGTCTGTCACGAGGCGAGCCTGATTCACGGGCGGCACCTCCACGCTGGGCGGGACGCCCGCGGCGGGTGCTTACCACGCTTGCAAAGGGCTCCATCGCAGCCTTGAACTGTGCTGCAATCTTATCCTTTACCTTGAAGGGAACAAAGCCGATGCCGTTCCACTCATCAACCAGCTGCTGGATGGCCTGGATATCGTCATCGGTCAGATTATCGGCATCAAACTCCTTGAGCTTGGCCAGAATCTCCTTCTTGGCAGTCAGGTTGGCGTTCTCCTCACGTTTCTTTGATGAGGTATTCTTGTCGCGCTGCTCGTAGAAATAATCGCAGGCGCCGATAAAGCGCTTCCAGATCGAGTTGGTGTATTTCTTCTGAACGGGACCAATCTCACGCCACTGTTTCTGTAGTTCAGCCATCTTGTCGCCGGTCTCTTTCCAGTCGGTGCTGTCCTTAAGGGCCTCGGCCTGCTCGCAAAGGGCGGTCTTACGCTCAAGGTTTGCGGTCATATCGGTCTTGGCCTGCTTGAAGAACTCACCCTTACGGCTGAAGAAGAGGTCACAGGCTGCGCGGAAACGCTCAAATATCTTCTGGTTATGCTTGGCGGGTGCAAAACCTATATCCTTCCACTTTTTCTGGAGTGCAAGAACCTCCTGAGTCTTGTCGTTCCAGTACTGGAAAGTGGTCAGTTTATCATATTCAATGCCTTCAAGCAACTCACAGATAACGGTCTTCTGGTCAAGGTTCTCCTTCTCTTTCTCCTTGAGCTGCTCAAAGTGCTGCTGGTGACGCTTGTTTATTACGGTCGAAGCAGTCTTGAAACGGTTCCAGATCTCCTCACGGGACTCCTTTGAAACGGGACCGGTCTCACGATAGTCCTGATGCAGTTTCTGGAGCTTGCGGAAAGCAGCTACCACATCGGGCTCATCGGCCAGACGCTCTGCCTCCTCGCAAAGGGCTATCTTGGCCTCCATGTTCTTCTTGAAGTCATACTCGCGGAACTCGTTGTTGAGTTTCTGTATGTCATAGAACTGCTCGGCGTACTGCTGGTATGCTTTCCAGAGTTCATTTGCCTTATCGGCGGGAACCTCCTTGATGTCTTTCCATTCCTGAAGAAGAGTCTTGAACTCGTTGTATGATGCGCCTTCGGTATTTGCCTTCTCTATGAGAGCCTTGAACTGGTCAAGCAGAGCCAGTTTCTTCTTGTAGTTCTCTTTCTGAACTATCTCAAGAGCCTCCTGTGCAGCAGCTTTCTTCTCTTTGATGATGTTCATGAGTTTGCGGAACTGCTCCTCGAGCGGATCAACCTGGGGCTTGAACTCCTCGGCTGTTCCACCGCCTGCCACAAATGCGGCAACCTGCTCCTCCTGAGCGGCTCTCTGCAATTTGTAGAATGACTGTTTGAGCGACTCCAGTTCCGGGCGCTTGGCAATATTAATGTCGCCTACAATTTCCTGCAGACGTGCAATAATACTCTCTCTGGTTAAGGTGGTATCCTCTTTGACTTCGGCCTCTGCCTCAACAGGAATCTGCTCTTGGGCCTGAACATCCTCAATCACCTCTTTTTTCTCTTCCTCATCCATAATTGGAAAGTTTACATTGTTAATACCTTGCAAAAGATGCAAATAAAAACAATTCTCATTAAAACACCAAATTTTTTGACACAATAGGGTCAGACCCCTTTGTGTCGTCGCGATGACACAAAGGGGTCTGACCCTATTGTGTCAAATGATGAGGCTTATAACCGCCATATAGATTCCCATGCCCAGAAGGTCATTGGTAATCTGGACGAAAGGACCGGTGGCTATTGCGGGGTCAATGTGTATCTTCTCAAACAGAAGCGGGAGAAGCGTACCCCAAAGGGTGCCGATAAGCACCAGCGCGAACATACTGCCGGGAACGGCGTACGTAACCGGATCGCTCCATCCGAATGCCCACACATTGTAGCCAAACACCAGCAGTGAAAGCACGATTGCATTGAGCAGAGCCACGGCGCTCTCCTTGAATACCTGTTTGATTATGTTTGATGTATTGAGTGAACCGTTGGCGAGTCCCTGTACCACTAGAGCCGATGACTGCGTACCCACGTTACCGCCTGTTCCTCCAATCAGCGGGATAAAGAACAGCAGCGATGCGCAGGCAGCGAATGCCGTCTCAAAATGCTCCAGGATCTTGGAATTGAGTATACCGCCCAGAATACCTATCAGCAGCCAGGGAATTCTTGACCACATCTGGCGGAACACGCTGTCGGCAGTCTCGACGTCACCGGTAAGACCCGATGCCATCTGATAGTCATGCTCCTGTTGGTCACGCAACTCGTCAATTACGTCATCGACGGTAATCTGACCCTGAAGGCGGCCTATGCTGTCCACGACCGGGACCGATACAAGGTTATATTTTTCAATGAGCTGAACCACATCATCAATGGGAGTATCTACTTTGGTACTTATAACATCTTCGTCCATCACGTACTTTACCTTTGACACGGACGGGTTGGTTATCATTTTCTTGAGCGGGAACACTCCCTTAAGGCGGCCGTCATCATCTACCACATAGACATTATATATGTCATCCAGATCCTCGGCCTGCTTGCGCATCTCCTGCAGGCACTCGGGCATGGACATATTCTCATTCACCACCACCATCTCGGTGCCCATCAGACCACCGGCGGTATCCTCGTCATACTGCATCAGGTCAACGATATCACTGGCCTGTTCTATATCACCGATATGGGCAAGCACCTCCTCCTGCTTGTCCTCGTCCAGATCCTGTATGATATCAACGGCATCATCGGTATCCATGTTGTCGATGAACTTGGATGCGATGACATCTGACGGGAGTTCATCCAGCAACCTCTTACGGTTGTCCTCATCCATCTCGACCAACACATCGGCAGCCGTCTCGTTATCCAACTGACGGTATACCAGACGGGCATCCTCAACGTCAAGTTCATCGCACAGTTCGGCGATATCGGCGGGGTGCATCTCTTCAAGGATGGCCTTGAGCTGAGCGGCATCCTTGTTCTCAATCACTTCAAGTATGTTATCCAGAAATTCCTTCTCCATAGTTCTGAATATTGCGGCTCTGAAGCGGAGCCAGGTAAACGATCGGTTTTTCTATCTCTACGGTATTCAGGCCTTGCCCTCAACCATAAGCGTCAGTTTTATGAAGTCTTCAACTGACAACTGTTCGGGACGTTTGTCCAGGTACGGGCAATCCGCCGGTAGAGGGGAGTCTTTTTCATAGACCTGACGCAAGGAGTTACGCAACATCTTGCGGCGCATTCCGAACGTGGCTTTCACGATCTTGCGGAAAAGCGCCTCGTTGCATTCCAATGAGCGGCGGCCGTTTCTGGTCAGACGGATAACGCCGCTCTTGACCTTTGGAGGCGGGTCAAAAACGTTTTCATTAACGGTAAAAAGATATTCGGTATCATACCACAGCTGTATGAACACGCTCAGTATGCCGTAGTCCTTGTTTCCGGGACCCGAGCATATGCGCTGTGCCACCTCACGCTGCAGCATTCCGGTGCAGCAGGGTATGAGTTCCTTGTAGTCCAGCATCCTGAAGAATATCTGGCTGGAGATATTGTAAGGATAGTTTCCTGTGAGTACAAACTGGCGGCCTTCAAACAGTGTGTTCAGGTCCAACTGCAGGAAATCACCCTCAATCACGTTCAGTTCAGGGTAGTTCTCATGCAGGTATACGACAGACTCGTTGTCTATCTCAACAACCTTCAGTTCACGGTTTTTCTGACTTAGGAATTGTGTAAGAACCCCTGTACCGGGTCCTATCTCAAGAATCGGAAGGTCGGCACGGACATCAACTGTGCCGGCTATACGCTGAGCGATATCCATATCCCTCAGGAAATGTTGGCCTAGTGCCTTTTTGGGTCTTACTGTCCGCATCAATGTCCATATAGAATATGTTTGGTTATCAACTCGCGAAAATTTGCTATCTTCGCAGATTGAATGCTGACCTCCCGCCGCATTCACGGCAGCAAAGGTAGGCAAAAACATCCAAAGGGTGAACACTTTGTAATGAAAAAGATAACTTCAACCACTCTCAAAATAGCCATACCTCTGCTAATATCGGCCGTGGTTCTCTATTTTACATACCGGGACTACGATTTCAGCCAATTCTGGACCGATATGCGCAGCATACGCTGGGGCTGGCTCATAGGTGCGCTCTCATTCAGCGCATTGGGACCGTTGTTCCGCGGTCTCAGGTGGAACCTCCTGCTGGAGCCCATAGGTTATGACGTTCCCAGAAAAGACACGATACTGACCGTCTTTACCGGCTATGCAGCCAACATAATCATACCCCGAGTAGGTGAAATCTGCCGCTGCGGAATGCTTGAGCAGAACGCCAAGGTCCCCTTCAGCAAAGGCCTTGGAACCCTGGTTGCCGAGCGCGTGGTCGATGCGGTCCTGCTGGGACTGATCGTGTTGGCCGGAGTACTGGTTTCCTGGAACGAGTTCGCCCTGCTGCTTACGCCCGATGCCGATGCAGCCGCACCCGTTGCCGAAAGCATCCCCTTGCTGCAGAATCCCCGTTTCTGGTTCTGGACAGTCGGAATCATACTCTTTGTGGCATTGTGCTGGTGGGCATGCGTAAAGTTCCGCTTGTGGGACAAGGTAAAGAATTTTGTACGCGGATTCTGGGAGGGATTCATGTCACTCAAACAGATAAAGCGCCTGCCGTTGTTCCTGGCTTATTCCATAGGCATCTGGGTATGCTACTATTTTGAACTTTACCTGGCTTTCTACTGCCTGCCGTCAACCGCGGTGCTGGGACCCGTGGCCGGACTGGCATGCTTTGCAGCCAGCAGCGTAGCTGTTCTGGTACCCACCCCCAACGGGGCAGGCCCCTGGAATCTTGCCATTGTCAAGATGCTGGGAATTTACGGCGCCAAGACCAACGAGGCCCAGATAATGTCGTTCGTACTGCATTTCTGCCAGACCATGATCTATCTGCTCTGCGGATTCATTGCCTGGATAGCACTCAAAATAATACACCGCGATGGAACATCCCGAGAACAGTGAAGAGTACAAAGGACTTACCGTTAACAGCGGAGTAGTCAGTCCCGGATCGGTCAATCCCTATCTGAAAGGCCGCCGCATAAACCGCCCCACTCTGTCGGTTCAGGATTATGTAGACGGTATCGTAAAGGGCAACGTGACAATACTCAGTCAGGCTGTAACGCTGGTGGAGAGCCTCAAGCCCGAGCATCAGGCCATTGCCCAGGAGGTTATAGAGAAGTGCCTTCCGTATTCCGGCAACTCTGTCCGCATCGGAATAAGCGGCGTTCCCGGAGCCGGAAAAAGCACAAGCATAGATGCTTTCGGACTCCATGTTCTCAAAGACGGCGGAAAACTGGCAGTACTTGCCATCGACCCCAGTTCAGAGCGCACCAAGGGTAGTATTCTGGGTGACAAGACCCGCATGGAGCGTCTGGCAGTACATCCCAAGGCATTCATACGCCCCAGCCCGTCGGCCGGATCACTGGGTGGCGTGGCACGCAAGACCCGTGAGACCATAGTACTCTGCGAAGCTGCCGGTTTTGACAAGATATTCGTAGAGACCGTGGGTGTAGGCCAGAGCGAGACTGCAGTCCACTCAATGGTTGATTTCTTCCTGCTCATTCAGTTGGCCGGCACCGGCGATGAACTGCAGGGAATAAAGCGCGGCATCATGGAGATGGCCGACGGCATAATCATAAACAAGGCCGACGGCGACAACGCCCCCAAAGCCGAACTTGCAGCCAATTCATTCCGCAACGCCCTTCATCTGTTCCCGCCATCGGAAAGCGGCTGGACACCCAAGGTCCTTACCTACTCCGGATTCTACGAATACCGTATCAAGGAGGTTTGGGACATGGTATGGGAGTACATTGATTTTGTAAAAAAGAACGGCTATTTCCAGTACCGCCGCAACGAGCAGGCCAAATACTGGATGTACGAGAGTATTAACGAATCCCTTAAGAACGGCTTCTACAACAATCCTGAAATAGCGTCAAGACTGGCCGAAGCCGAGCGTCAGGTACTGGGAGGAGAACAGACATCGTTCTCTGCCGCCCAGAAACTGATTGACTTTTACTATTCAAACCTGAAATGAAAAAGGTCCTTGTAGATCTCAGCGTACTTAAACACATTAACTGCGGCCTGGGACAGATAGCATACAATTACGCCCGATTCTTCGGTGAAAACGCCCGCAATCTGGAGTTTGAGGTATACCTCCTGCTCCCCAAACAGTATGTGGGAGCATTCGGAAATGACGTTCACTACATAAAGACTTCATGGCTGTATGACATCTCGGGCCGTTTCATACCCAGGTTTGACCTTTGGCATTCCATTCACCAGCTGTCCCGACACAAGCCCTCCAGGGAATCGACCGTGAATCTGCTGACCGTTCATGACATAAATTTCATCTATGAAAAGAGTGGAAAGACGTTGAAAAAATACGACCGCAAATTCACCGACTGTATGGACCGGGCCGATAAGATTGTATTCATTTCGGACTTTACCCGGAACGATGTGCTGAGCCATTTTCCGACCGACACCCCCAACGAGGTTGTCTACAACGGAGTCGAATTCGGCAATCCCAAGGATGAGAGAAAACCCGACCTTCCGTTTGCCGATGACAGGGAATTCCTGTTCAGCATAGGTCAGATAAGGCAGAAGAAAAACTTTCATGTGCTGCTGGATGCCATGAAACTGCTGCCGCAATACAATCTGGTGGTTGCCGGCGAGAAGGGTTCCGATTATGCCGATATGATTGAGAAAAGGATTGCCGACGAGGGGATAAACAATGTCTTTTTCATAGGAGCCATACACAACTCTGAGAAGATCTGGCTTTACAATCACTGCCAGGCATTCGTATTCCCGTCTCTCTTTGAAGGTTTCGGCCTGCCGGTGATAGAGGCCTTGTCATACGGAAAACCCGTGATATCATCGGACCACACCTCCCTGAAAGAGATCTGCGCCGGTCACGCCTTCATCCTTGACAACTTCGAACCCGCCCACATAGCCGCCAAAATCGAGGAAGGAATAAAAGCATACGCAAATAATCCAGACCTCATCACCCAAAACATTCAATACGCAAAATCATACACCTACGAGCGCCACATGAGCGAATATCTCCGCCTCTACCGCGAGCTCCTGGCATAATACGCACATTAAAGCGTATTGGAGCGAGCGAGGCGACGAGCGAGACCGCGGTCCCGGAGGGCCGCCAAGCGAACAAAGTGAGCGCATTTGCGGAGCAAATTAAAAAAAGGTCGAAAGAGGGCAAAGCGTCAGCTTTGTCCTCCTTTCCTGGTTCGAGTCCGGGTAGCCCAGCCCAGATTTTGCTGGGCTACCCGGACTCGAACCAGGAAAGGCAGGACCAGAATCTGCAGTGTTACCATTACACCATAGCCCAGTACAATTGCTCAAAAGCGGTGCAAAGATACTGCTTTTTTGTGTATCGCAAACTTTTTGGCACATTTTTTGTCAATGTACAATCTGAAAACGGCCCAGTTTATTATTTTTGCAGATTAAGAACAAAAAACAAAGTCATCTGAATGGCTAAAAAGAATAAAAGAGAAAGCATAGTAGAGAGCATCATTGAAGGAATTCAGGAGCGCAAAGGAGAAGGTATAACAGTAGTTGATCTGACCGGTATTGAAGATACGGTATGCCGGTATTTCGTAATATGCCAGGGAGGCACACCCAACCAGACGCTCGCCATTGAGGACTCCATCCGCGAAACCGTGAGAGTCAAGGAAGGACGCAAACCCGACTTTGTAGAAGGCACAAGATACGCCCACTGGATAGCAATGGACTACGGAGACGTCATGGTACATATCTTCATTCCCGAACTGCGCAAGTTCTATGACCTGGAACACCTTTGGGCAGATGCCGTGACAGAGGAGATTCCCGACATTGCATGACACCTTGACATAAACTGACATCACCAACAACCCATATGGCAGATAACAATAAAGAAAACAAACCAGGCAACGGATTCAGGATCACATCCATTCTGTATATACTGCTGTTCATAGGATTCGGATACATCCTGCTCAAGGATGACAATACCGACCTGAGCGGCGAAGCCACATACACGGAATTCAAGGAGTACATGGAAAAGGGATATGTGGACAATCTGGTCATATTCTCCAACATGAACTCCATGGAAATGTACATCAAGCCCGATTCGGCCAAGTATGTATTCGGAAACCGCGCAATAGCCCAGCCCATGTCAAAGCCGATGATGACGGTAGGCGTAGGCTCACTGGACAATCTTCAGGAGTTTATCGACCAGTCAGAGGAGTCGGGCGCATTCACCGGCAAGGTTGAATACCGCAAGCGCTCACATACATTCACCGATATTCTCATCAGCGTATTCCCGTTCGTACTCATCATAGTATTCTGGATTCTGATAACCAGACGTATGGGAGGCGGTGCCGGCGGTGGAGGCGGCGTATTCAACGTTGGCAAATCAAAGGCACGTGTCTATGAGAAGGGCAAGTCTGACCGCGTGACATTCAAGGATGTAGCCGGACAGGCAGAGGCCAAGACCGAGGTCGAGGAGATTGTTGAATTCCTCAAGAACCCCAAGAAGTATACCGACCTGGGCGGCAAGATACCCAAGGGTGCACTGCTGGTAGGTCCTCCGGGAACCGGTAAGACCTTGCTGGCCAAGGCCGTTGCAGGTGAGGCCGACGTACCTTTCTTCTCGCTTTCGGGCTCTGATTTCGTGGAGATGTTCGTTGGTGTAGGTGCATCGCGTGTACGTGACCTTTTCCGTCAGGCAAAAGAGAAATCACCATGCATAATATTCATCGATGAGATTGACGCCGTGGGTCGTGCCCGTGGCAAGAACCCCGCAATGGGAGGCAACGATGAGCGTGAGAACACACTTAACCAGCTGCTCACCGAGATGGACGGATTCGGCACCAACAGTGGTGTAATAATACTGGCTGCCACCAACCGCGTGGACATTCTGGACAAAGCCCTGCTGCGTGCAGGCCGATTTGACCGCCAGATACATCTTGACCTGCCCGACCTGAACGAGCGTAAGGAGGTATTCGGCGTACATCTGCGCAACATCAAACTGAGCAAGGACGTCGATGTGGACCTGCTGGCCCGCCAGACACCCGGATTCTCGGGAGCCGATATAGCCAATGTCTGCAACGAGGCCGCGCTTATAGCAGCCCGTCATAATAAGAAAATGGTTGAGAAGGAGGATTTCCTGGCTGCGGTTGACCGTATAGTGGGAGGTCTGGAAAAGAAAACCAAGGTTATGACCGCCGAAGAGAAACGTGCCATTGCCCTGCATGAAGCAGGTCACGCCACACTTTCATGGTTCCTTGAATACGCCAACCCGCTAATAAAGGTTACCATAGTTCCGCGCGGCCGCGCACTCGGTGCGGCATGGTATCTGCCCGAGGAGCGTCAGATAACCACCAAGGAGCAGATGCTTGACGAGATGTGCGCCACACTGGGCGGACGTGCCGCCGAGGAACTCTTTACCGGTCACATATCGACCGGCGCAATGAACGACCTGGAGCGTGTCACCAAACAGGCTTACGGTATGATTGCCTATGCCGGCATGGGTGACAAACTGCCTAACCTCTGCTACTACAGCAGCACCGATGAGTACGCTTTCCAGAAGCCCTACTCTGACAAGACTGCCGAAGTCATTGACGAAGAGGTCAAGGCTCTCATAGCACAGCAGTACGAACGCGGCAAGAAGATCCTGCTTGAACATGAGGAGGGTCATCACCAGTTGGCCCAACTGCTTATAGAGCGTGAGGTCATCATGGCCGAGGATGTCGAGAAGATATTCGGCAAACGCCCCTGGGCATCACGCAGCGAGGAGATTCTTGGAGAGGACAAGAAGGATGAACAGAGTGCTCCTTTAGTAGAGAATCACGATAAAGTAGAACCCTAAATACATCGGGATGAATTTCTTAGTAAGGACTATAACAGCTGTGGTATATGCCACGATAATGCTGTTCTGCATACTCAAGGGAGGCCCTTGGTTTGTGGGATTATTCGGTTTGTGTACAATTCTGACAACGATTGAGTATACGGGACTGGCCAACAGGTTCAAGCAATCTGATGCAAGCCGTCTGTGGTCAACAGTCGCAGCATTCACCTTCTATGCAGCCATAGTAGGTCTGTCAGTAATGCCAAGCAGCGCAATCCTGTTCCTTCCGTTCGTATTCACTCTGATAGTGATAATGGTCAGGGAACTGTACTACAAAAAGCCCAGCCCCATCAACGATTGGGTACACACGTTGTTTCCCGTCATTTATCTGGCTCTACCCTACGGTCTGACATCCCTGCTGGCTTTTGACGTCAAGGGTCTCGACACCGGATACAGTCCCGTCATTCCGCTTACACTGTTCGTGTTCATATGGTGCAATGACGTAGGTGCCTATTGCACAGGCTGTACAATAGGCAAGCACAAACTGTTTGAAAGGATCTCGCCAAAGAAAACATGGGAGGGTTCGATAGGCGGTGCCGTCTTCACTATGATTGCAGCATTCCTGCTGCACCATTTCCTGCCGGACTGGTACAGCTTCATGCCTTTGTGGGTATGGATAGGTATGGCTCTGGTAGTTGTACTGTTCGGTACATGGGGTGACCTGATAGAGTCACTCATGAAACGTGAGATGGGTATAAAGGATTCAGGAAAGATCCTGCCCGGACACGGAGGAATGCTGGACCGTTTTGACAGCGCACTGCTGGCAATACCGGCAACGGTAGTCTATTTCAGCTTAATCGGCTTTTATTTTTAACAGGCCAATCATCAGTTCTGCGGCACGGTCGGGTGCTCCCGCCGGGCCCAGTATGGTTTTCATCTGAACGTAACCGTCCAGCTGCATGCGCCGTTCTATGGAATCTGAAAGCAACGGCATGAGATGGTTCCGGACATTATCAGTATCCATTTCACCACCTATCAGTTCAGGTACCACCTCCGAGAATGACACCAGGTTTACAAGCGACACGAACCTTACCTTGATAAGCAGTTTCCTGATCAGTTTTGCCGCAAAGCCAACGGGGACCTTGTAGCATACCACCTGGGGAACATCAAACAGAGCTGTCTCAAGGGTGGCCGTGCCCGATGTCACCAATGCGGCGTAGGACATTTCCAGCACACCGAAAGTATTGCCGTAGACCTTCTCTATTTCAGCACCTCCCAGAATGGTGTCATAGAACTCAGGTTCAATTCCGGGGGCGCAGGCCAGGACCGGACGTATATGGTCAAAATTTTTTATCGCCTCAAGCATGATGGGAAGATTGCGGCTTATCTCCTGCCTGCGGCTTCCTGCCAGCAGTGCCAGCACACGTCTGCCGTCATCCTGCAAAGCAGGCCTGCGTTCCTTGCCGGCCTTGTATGACTCTATCTCGTCGACAGTGGGATTTCCCACATAATGAATGTTATAGCTGTGACGCCTGAAATATTCCACCTCAAACGGAAGTATGGAGAAGAGTTCATCCACATCACGCCTGATGTTCCTGATGCGCCAGCTCTTCCAGGCCCAGATCTTGGGCGATATGTAGTAATAGACGGGGATTCCCAGTTTGTGTACTTTTTTTGCAATAGACAGATTGAATCCGGGATAGTCTACCAGAATCACTACATCGGGTTTCCAGGAAGTAATGTCGTTGAAACAGAGGGTTGCTCCTCCCAATATCGTACCCAGATGTGTTATGACCGGCCAGAACCCCATATAGGCAAGCTCACGGTAATGCTTTACCAGCTTTCCGCCTGCGGCCTCCATCATATCACCGCCAAAGCAACGGAACTGCGCCGAGGTATCCCTCTTTGCTATAGCTCTCATCAGATTTGAGGCATGAAGGTCACCCGATGCCTCTCCTGCAACCAAGTAGTATCTCATATCTGCTGTTTTGCAGTTGTCAAAATTACTATATTTTTCATTAATCCCGATTTTTTGCAGTAACTTCACACCCTAAAAATGTAGAGTATGGGAAAAATCATAGCATTGGCCAATCAGAAAGGCGGCGTAGGCAAGACCACGACCACCATCAATCTGGCCGCATCGCTCGCCACGCTTGAGAAAAAAGTTCTTGTAGTGGACGCTGACCCTCAGGCAAACGCATCATCAGGTTTGGGAATAGACATCCAGTCCCTCAACTGCACCGTGTATGAATGTCTGGTCAACGGTGACAACCCCAAAGATGCAATCCTCAAGGCTTGTATTGACGGCCTTTATGTCCTGCCGTCACACATAGATCTGGTGGGCGCCGAACTGGAACTCATGAACATGGAGAGCCGTGAGACCATCATGAAGAAGATGCTGGCCAAGGTAAGGGATGACTACGACTATATCCTGATTGACTGTTCTCCGTCACTGGGTCTTATCACTGTGAACTCCCTCACTGCTGCAGATTCCATAATAATACCTGTACAGTGCGAGTATTTTGCATTGGAAGGAATCAGCAAACTGCTCAATACCATCCGCATAATCAAGACCAAGCTCAATCCCGCCCTTGACATAGAGGGATTCCTGCTCACCATGTATGACTCACGTCTGCGTCTGAGCAACCAGATCTATGACGAGATAAAGAAGCACTTCCAGGAACTGGTGTTTGAGACCATAATAGCCCGTAACGTCAAACTGAGCGAGGCTCCCAGTTATGGCCTGCCCGCAATCCTTTATGACGCCGATTCCAAGGGTGCCAAGAATTATCTGGCTCTGGCACAGGAAATATTGAAAAAGAACGACAACAAATGACACCTCCCAAAAAATCAGCACTAGGCCGTGGCCTTGATGCACTCATATCGACCGATTTAGTCAAGACACAGGGGTCCTCGTCAATAAGCGAGATACCTCTGAACCAGATACATGCCAACCCCGACCAGCCGCGTCGTGACTTTGACCAGGAGAGTCTTGAAGAACTCGCCGAGTCCCTGCGCGAGATAGGCATCATCCAACCCATCACCCTGCGTAAGATGGGTGAGGCCGATTATCAGATCATAGCCGGTGAACGCCGTTTCCGTGCAGCCGGGATAGCCGGTCTGAAAACCATTCCCGCTTATATCCGTACGGCCGATGACGAAAATGTCATGGCAATGGCCCTGATTGAGAACATTCAGCGTGAAGACCTGAATTCAATGGAAGTTGCGCTGGCCTGTCACAACCTGCTCGAAGTCTACGACATGACTCAGGAGCAACTCAGTTCCCGCATAGGCAAGAAACGCGCTACCATAGCCAATTACATACGTCTGCTTAAACTGCCGGCAGAGATCCAGGTAGCTCTTAAGAACAAGCAGATTGACATGGGTCATGCCCGTGCCCTGCTGGCCATTGACGATCCCATGAAACAGTTGCAGCTGTTCCATGAACTCACCAAACACGGTTACTCCGTACGTATGGTCGAGGACAAGGCCCGTCAGATGAACGAGAACCGTCCCAAGACAAAGAAAGCGGCAGCCGGAGATGCACTTGCACCTCTTGGGCGCCAGCTCTCCAGGTTCCTTGGAGCACCCGTCAAGATGAAAAGTACAGCCAAAGGCTCAGGTACCATAAGCATCTCTTTCAAGGATGAAGATGACCTGACACGATTAATGCAACTGTTTGACCGTCTCAAGAAATGACCATCCGCGCCGGACTGATAAAGACCTCACTGCTCTTTGTGACAGCAGTTCTGACCGCCCTCCCGGTCCGGTCACAGGCTACCGGCGGCATCCAGTTCCGTCAGGACTCGGCCCGTACCGCCCGGATGGACAGCATCTACAACTCGCTCAATGATACCGCTTCGTGGGAGAGAGAGATGGAGTTCGTAAGAAATCTGCGCTTTGACGAAGTCCGTGATTCGGACCTGGTCAGAGTCCAGGACGAGACTCCGTCAGACGGTTCCAAACACACCAGATGGAAAGACATTGAACAGGAAAAGATAGAACGGTTCCAGAGAAACAATACGGGATGGGAACCTGAACCGCGTGTAGCTGTATGGCTCTCACTACTGGTACCCGGAGGAGGCCAGATATACAATCGCAAATTCTGGAAACTGCCCATAGTATACGGAGGTTATGTAGGTTGCATCTACGCTCTCACATGGAACCAGTCCACATACATGGATTACCAGAATGCCTATGTGGATATAATGGACGACGACCCCAATACCAAGAGTTACGAAGATTTCCTGCCCCCGCACTACGAGATAGACACAAGTATGGAGGATTGGCTCAAGGACGTGTTCAGACAGCGCAAGAACAAGTACCGCCGTTGGCGTGACATGAGCATATTCGCGTTTGCCGGCATGTACGTGGTAGCGGCAATCGATGCATATGTCGATGCCGAGCTGTCACACTTTGACATCTCCCCCGATTTGAGTTTCAGCGTGGAACCCAAAATTATGATTGACCACAAGGGAGCCCCGACTGCGGGATTCTCATTAGCACTCAATTTCTGATGAAATTACATCAACTGACATATCTGCTTCTCATTTTATCGCTTCCCGCTGTACCGGCAAGGTCGCAGGAGGTTATACCTGACAGCACTACAGCCATATGTACCGATTCGCTCACGGTCGAATTCCCCGAAAGCATGGAGTTTGACATAGACAGCCTTATGGGACTCTGGATGGCCAAACAGTATCTGTCATATGATGAGGACTGCATTGAAAGTTCAGTAAACCCAAAGTTCAGCGACACCGTGTACGCAGAGCGTCTGAGCAGCCTCCCAACCATAGTGGAGATGCCATACAACTATGTGACTCGCAGTTCAATAGATGCCTACATGGGACGCAACCGCAAGGTCATATCCTATGCGCTGGGCATGATGCCCATCTATGAGGACAAGTTCGTTGAAGCGCTCATAAAATACAACGTTCCCATAGAACTCAAGTACCTGCCGATAGTGGAATCGGCCCTCAAACCGAAAGCCTACTCACGTATGGGAGCCGCAGGTATGTGGCAGTTCATTTACAGCACAGGCAACAAATACGGGCTCCAGGTGAACAGTCTGGTCGATGACCGGTACGATATAGCCAAATCGTCCGAAGCAGCGGCACGCCACCTGCGTGACCTGTACGATATGTTCGGCGACTGGTCATTGGCCATATCGGCCTACAACTGCGGACCGGGCAATGTCACTAAAGCCATAACCCGCGCAGGCGGCAAGCGTGATTTCTGGGACATCTACCCCTACCTGCCCCGCGAAACCCGCGGCTATCTGCCCGCTTTCATCGCAGTGAATTACGCCATGAGTTTCTACAAGGAACACGGAATATGCCCAATGACATCGGCCCGTCCGGCTCAGACAGACACCCTGCACGTGGAGCGTAACCTGCACATAGCGCAGCTCATTCACTACAGCGGAATCAGCCAGGACGAATTCAAGGCACTCAATCCCCAGTACCTGACCGAGGTCATTCCGGGCGCCTACCGCACCTGCGTGGTCACATTGCCGCAGCAGTACATCAAGCCCGTTGTTGAAGCCGGAGACTCGCTCTACGAGTATGACAAGGAGAAATACTTCAGCAAGGCCAAACTGGCGTATATAGATGACGACATGAAGAACCGCGTCACCTATGTAACCCACAAGATTAAGGAGGGTGAGACATTAGGCCATATCGCCATCAAGTATCACACCACCGTCAAGAACATCAAGAACTGGAACAACCTGAAGAGTGACAATATCAGGGCCGGCAAGACCTTGAGGATATATAACCGTTAAAAAGGACAGCAGGATGAGTGAAGATAATCTTTTTTCGCCCGATGAAGAGAGACTCATAGACGAGGCCTTCCAGCATCTTATTGACTCATATCTCCAGACCAAGCACCGCAAGAAGGTGGAGATTATAACCAAGGCGTTCCAGTTTGCGCGTCAGGCCCATAAGGGTGTGCGCCGACACTCGGGAGAGCCGTATATCATGCATCCTCTTGCCGTCGCACAGATTGTATGCTCCGAGATCGGGCTCGGATCTACGTCCATCTGCTCCGCCCTGCTCCACGATGTAGTCGAGGATACCGACTACACGACCGATGACATTAAGAACGTGTTCGGTCCCAAGATCGCACAGATCGTAGACGGACTGACCAAGATAGCCGGCGGCATATTCGGCGACAAGGCATCGGCCCAGGCCGAGAACTTCAAGAAGCTGCTGCTTACCATGAATGACGATATCAGGGTTGTGCTGATAAAGATTGCCGACCGTCTGCACAACATGCGCACCCTGGAGAGCATGCAGCCGCGCAAGCAGTACAAGATTGCCGGCGAGACCCTCTACATCTACGCACCTCTGGCCTATCGTCTGGGACTCAACAAGATAAAGTCCGAACTTGAAGACCTGAGTTTCAAGTTCGAGCATCCCGTAGAGTACAAGGACATTCAGCAGAAACTTACATTCTCACGTGAGGAGCTGAACAACATCTACGAGGACTTTACCCAACCCATAACCGAGAAACTGGATGAACTGGGCATAAAGTACAACATGTTCGGCCGCATCAAGTCTCCATATTCCATCTGGAAGAAGATGAACAAGAACAACCTTACTTTCGAGGAGGTTTATGACATCCTCGCAGTAAGGATAATATTCGATCCGTCTTCGCCAGACCAGGAACAGAACGAGTGCTTCAACATCTATCTGGCGCTGACCAAGATATACAAATCGCATCCCGACCGTCTGCGTGACTGGGTGACCCACCCCAAGGCAAACGGCTATCAGGCCCTGCATGTCACCTTAATGAGCAAGAGCGGCCAATGGGTTGAGGTCCAGATTCGCAGCCGCCGCATGAATGATATTGCCGAGCAGGGTATCGCCGCCCACTGGAAATACAAGGACGGCTCCAGCTATGAGGAGGATGAGAGCGAACTTACCCACTGGCTTGAGACCATCAAGGAGATTCTGGAGGATCCCCAGCCGGACTCAATGGATTTCCTGGATACCATCAAACTGAACCTCTACTCATCGGAGATATTCATATTCACCCCAAAGGGAGAACTCCGTACCATGCCCCAGGGCAGTACGGTGCTGGACTTTGCGTTCACCATACATACCTACATGGGTACCAACTGCATTGGTGCCAAGGTAAACCACAAACTGGAGGCTATCAACTATGAGCTCAAGAGCGGCGACCAGGTTGAGGTCCTTACCTCAAAGAGCCAGAAGGTGAGTCCAGAGTGGCTGGACTTTGCAACCACGGCAAAGGCCAGAGGCAAGATCAAGCAGGTGCTGCGCAAGGAGGAGCGCGCCAACCAGAAGTTCGGTGAAGCCATCTTCCATGAGTTTCTTGAGAAAGAGGATATGGAGGTCGATTCAGCCAAGATGGAGCGCATATGCCGTCTGCACGGAATGAACAGCCGTGAAGAACTGATGATAGCACTCGGCCAGAAGAAGATTATCCTGGGCGATGCGGAGCGCAACATAATCAAAGGTGAAAGCGACAGCTGGTACCGCAGGTTCTGGTCATCGTTCTCATCATCGTCATCATCAAAGGACAAGGAAAAGAAGGCCAACGAGGAAACAGTAAACGGAGTTGATTTCAAGCACACGCTCATAATCAACGACATGGATATGCACAAGTACACCTTTGCCGACTGCTGCAATCCTGTTCCGGGTGATTCGGTACTCGGATTTGTCGATGAAAAAGGACATATAACCATCCACAAGCGCAAATGTGAGGTAGCCAACAAACTTAAGTCAGCCAAAGGTAACCGTATCCTGACCGTAGAGTGGCAGATTGAGAACAGCCTGTTCCCGGTAACCATCTACATGAAGGGTCTGGACAGCATAGGAACACTGGGCAAGATCACCGAGATCATCTCCAAGAAGATGAACGTGAACATGAATAAACTGGTGATTGAGTCTAAGGAGGGCCTCTTTGAAGGCACCATCAGCGTAGAGGTCCACAGCCTCAAGGACGTGGACAAGATTCAGAAAGAACTTAAGAAAATCAAGAATATTACAACGGTTGTCCGCAAGGAGGAGTAGAATCCAGCTCTTCCAGAATAGCCACCAGCTCCTCACGTATCTTCTTGAGACGTTCCACTACGTCATGGGTATCGGTAGTCTTCTGCGGATTGTCTTTCATACGGGTCTTGGCACCCTTTATGGTCAATGACTTCTCCTTGACCAGGAAATTCACCTTCTTGATCTGCTCAATGTCATCGACGGTATAATGACGTATGCCCTTGGCGTTCTTTTTGGGATTGATTTCCTTGAACTCCTTCTCCCAATAACGCAGTGTACTCTCGGGGATATCAAGCATCTGGGATACCTCCTTGATGGAGTAATATTTCTTTAAGACCTTGTTGGTGTTAAGTGCCATAGTCCGTTTTTTTAGTCGAATACTTTACCGTGGTTCTCGGCCAGGTTCACCATCTCCTCATACTGATCGGCATCCAGGTCCATGAAGTAGTAGTTGATGGGGTTCACATCCTTGTTGCCTACCCAAACCTCATAATGTACATGAGGTCCGGTACTCTTACCGGTTGAACCTGCCTTGGCAATCTCCTCGCTGCGTACCACCTTCTGACCCTCCTTTACCAGGATCTTGCTCAAGTGTGCATAACGGGTCTTGTAGCCGTAGCCATGATCAATCTCAACCAGATTGCCGTAACCCGATTTCCACTTGGCGTAAACCACCTTGCCGTTGGCTGTGGCATATACCGGAGTTCCGGTATCGCAGGCGAAATCCATTCCGTGATGGAAACGGCGGACGTGATATATGGGGTCATTACGGTATCCGTAACCTGATGCCGTACGTTTAAGGTCCTTGTTGGATACGGGCTGGATAGCCGGCAGGCAGGCAAGCCTGTTCTCCTGCTCACGTGACAGCTCCACCACCTCGTTGAACGAACGGGTCTGCATGTAGAGCTTGCGGCTCAGCATATCAACCTTCTGAGAGGTATTCACCACCAGGTCCGCATTTGACATGTCTATCAGCTCGGCATAACGGTTGGTGCCGTTGAAACCGGACTTGCGGGCATCCTCCGGAACCGGATCGGCCTCAAGCAACACGCGGTAAAGGTTGTCATCGCGCTCCTCGATGTCATGCAGCACCAGCAGTGCGTCATCGACCTTACGGGAAAGCACACGGTACTGCGACTGCATGCGGCTGTTCTCAACCAGGAGGTCCTCAACCTGAGGCGTGCTTATCACGAACCAGTAGATAATGAAGAAGACACCTCCCATGATCACCGAAAGCAAAAATCTCCACAGCCAGGACAGAAGTCTCTGACCCAAGGTGGGGAACACCCTGCGGTAAACCCTGCGGTTGGGATCGTACTGATAGTAAATCTTCCTCATAATCTTTATACAACACGCAAAAATAGCGAATTATTAGTACCTTTGCAAACCAATTGCGAAATACAATAATTAAAGATATGATGACAGCTAAGGAAATACGTGATTCCTTCAAGAGTTTCTTTGAGAGCAAGGAGCACCTGATAGTACCCTCTGCCCCCATGGTGGTCAAGGATGACCCCACACTCATGTTCACCAATGCCGGAATGAACCAGTTCAAGGACATCATTCTGGGTAACCGCGCCCCCAAGAGCCGCCGCGTAGCCGACTCACAGAAGTGCCTTCGTGTAAGCGGTAAGCACAACGACCTTGAGGAGGTAGGTCACGATACCTATCATCACACCATGTTCGAGATGCTGGGTAACTGGTCATTCGGTGACTACTTCAAGAAAGAGGCAATCAGTTGGGCCTGGGAGTATCTTGTGGATGTTCTCAAACTGGACCCCAAGAACCTTTACGCTACCGTATTCGAGGGCAGCAAGGAAGAGGGCCTGGAGCGCGACAATGAAGCAGCTGCCATCTGGGAGCAGTTCCTGCCAAAGGATCATATCCTGAACGGAAACAAGCATGACAACTTCTGGGAGATGGGTGATACCGGTCCCTGCGGTCCCTGCAGTGAGATACATATGGATTCCCGCTCCGATGAGGAGAAGGCCAAGGTTCCCGGCCGTGACCTTGTAAACAAGGATCACCCCCAGGTAATCGAGATATGGAACCTGGTGTTCATGCAGTTCAACCGCAAGGCTGACCACTCTCTGGAGCCCCTGCCCGCCAAGGTAATTGACACCGGCATGGGATTTGAACGTCTGGTACGCACCCTGCAGGGCAAGCAGTCCAACTATGACACCGACGTGTTCCAGCCCATCATCAAACAGATAGGTGCCCTGACAGGCAAGCAGTACGGCAAGGATGAAAAGACCGACATAGCAATGCGTGTCGTTGCCGACCACATCCGCACCATAGCATTCAGCATCACCGACGGTCAGCTGCCGTCAAACGCCAAGGCCGGTTACGTAATCCGCCGTATCCTACGCCGTGCTGTACGTTACGCCTACACGTTCCTGGGCCAGAAGGAGGCATTCCTGTACAAGCTGCTGCCCGTGCTGATTGACAACATGGGTGACGCATATCCCGAACTGAACGCACAGAAGACACTCATAGAAAAGGTAATCATTGAGGAGGAGGAATCGTTCCTGCGCACACTCGATACCGGTATCAAACTGCTTGACAAGGTTATGGCCGATGCCAAGGCGGCAAAGAGTACCGTAATCAGCGGCGTGAACGCCTTCACTCTTTACGATACTTACGGATTCCCGCTTGACCTTACCGAACTCATCCTGCGTGAGAACGGCATGACCGTAAACATTGACGAGTTCAACGCCGAGATGGCCAAGCAGAAGGAGCGTGCCCGCAACGCCGCCGCCGTTGAGAACGGTGACTGGGTTGTTCTCAAGGAGGGCGAGACAGAGTTCGTAGGTTATGACTTTACCGAGTACGAGACCTCAATCCTGCGTTACCGCGAGGTGAAGCAGAAGAGCGGCGTAATCTACCAGATTGTTCTGGACAAGACCCCGTTCTATGCCGAGATGGGTGGTCAGGTAGGTGATACCGGCGTTATAGTAAGCGAATTCGAGACAATAGAGATAATTGACACCAAGAAGGAGAACGGTCTGCCCGTTCATATCACCAAGAAACTGCCCGAGCATCCCGAGGCACCCATGATGGCTTGCGTAGATACCGACAAGCGTCATGCCTGCGAGGCCAACCACACCGCAACCCACCTTGTTGACGAGGCGCTGCGCGAGGTACTGGGTACACATGTAGAGCAGAAGGGTTCACTCGTATCACCCGACGGCCTGCGTTTTGACTTCTCACACTTCCAGAAGGTGACCGATGAAGAACTGCGTCAGGTAGAGCGTCTGGTCAACGAGAAGATCCGCATGGACCTGCCCCTGCAGGAGCATCGCGACCTTCCCATCGAGGAGGCAAAGAAACTTGGTGCCATAGCACTGTTCGGTGAGAAATACGGTGACAAGGTACGCGTGGTACAGTTCGGTAACTCAATAGAGTTCTGCGGCGGTGTTCACGCCTCATCAACCGGCCGTATCGGTATGTTCAAGATCACTTCCGAGAGTTCAATCGCAGCCGGCGTACGCCGTATCGAGGCCATCACCGGTGAGGCTGTAGAGAATATGGTTGCTTCACTTCAGGACACCATCGGTTCTCTCAAGGCCCTGCTGCCCGGCGCATCACTGGAGGCATCGGTCAAGAAGGCAATCGATGAGAACGCCGCACTCAAGAAACAGCTTGAGGAGTTCCAGAAGGAGAAAGCCGGCCAGCTCAAGGGTAACCTGATCGCTCAGGCCAAGGATGTAAACGGTGTAAAGATTATAAGCGCAGTCATATCAGCATCGGCCGCAATGGCAAAGGATCTGGTATTCGGCATACGCGGTGAACTTACCGCAAACACCATCGTTATCATAGGCAGCGAGGAGGCCGGCAAACCCATGCTTACCGTAAGCGTAAGCGATGACCTGACCTCACGCTTCAACGCCGGACAGATGGTTCGCGAAGCCGCCAAACTGATTCAGGGCGGTGGCGGCGGTCAGCCCCACTTTGCAACCGCCGGCGGCAAGAACCCCGACGGCCTGCAGGCTGCTGTGGATTCGATCCTGAAGACAATCTGACAGAAAAAGAAGAGAGGTGGTTCAGCTGAACCACCTCTTTCTTTCAGTCGGGGTGACTGGATTCGAACCAGCGACCACACGCCCCCCAGACGCGTACTCTAAACCGGGCTGAGCTACACCCCGCTGACGGTTATCGGCCTTACGGCTTTCAAAACCGGCGCAAAGGTATTTCTTTTTATGATATTATCCAATAAAACCCCGAAATTATTTTGAGGATTTCTTAATCTCTTTGATCTTGGCCTTTACGGGAGCTTTCTTTTCGGGACTGTTTATAACAGCCGGCAGCAGCATGAAGTCCTGTAACGGCTTGGCCTCAGTAAATCCCATGGGTACGGTATGTCCGTCCTCATCATATTCAAAGCCCACAAAATATCTGGCATAGGGATGCAGACGTTCTGTTGAGAAAACAGTTGTTATGGAGTATTTCTGGCCGGGTTTGATCTTGATCTTCTTTGCAGCCAGCACCTGTGCGCTTGACTCACGCTCCACTATCCTAAGATAGATGGGGCCCACATACAGGCTGTCGCCCTCATTCGTCACCTCAAACGTGACATAGCCTTCGTCTCCCACATGCAGACCCTGCAGACCCAATACGGGGTCACTGCACATCTTGAGATTCCTGCCGAATCTTGGGAAACTGATGAACTGGGCATTGACTGTGACAGCGATCATGGCGGTCAGCAGAAGTGAAAACAACTTCTTCATAAGCATATTAAGACAGATAGTTCAAATCAAAGATATTGCAAAGATTTGCTATTGTCAAGAATTCGGAGGATTTTAACCTTCGCGGCAAAAATCCAGCATTTCCAGAAACAATGATTCTGTAATTGTGCATGAGTGCAGTGTGCCTCCTGCGCCGGGCAACAAAGCCTGAACGCTGTCCCCACCCTGAAGACACTCGCTTTTTATGGAATCATACCACTTGCAGTCAAGAATTACCGGTCCGAACTCCTCCCGTACCGAATACTGGATATTACGTAGTTCCTTCTGGCTGAGGCCGCAAAGGGCAAACCCCAGGTATGAGGCACCTACTGTACCCCATGCTTTGGCAGCACCTTCCATATAGTTCTTTCCGTGTCCGGATGCGGCGGCCCCGAAGGCGTGTTCCAGTACCGTTGCGAATATGATATCGTCCATTGATTGCAAAAATAATATAAATGGCGTGAGTATGTGCAACTTCCGATTAAACCATTTTGCCGATGGATTGTCAAAAAAACAGACTTCGCCGCTTATGAAGAAAGCATTTCTGTTACTGACCATATTCTCACTGCTCATACCTTCGGTATGTGCCGCCCAGAAAGATAAGGAGAAATCCAAGCTGGACGGCAAGGTTTCTGTCAATGCCCATATCATTGACGGCTCCACTACCGAGAATATGCCACAGGTAACGGTTCAGCTTTTTGAATTGCCCGATACCACATTCATTTACGGAACGGTAACCGACAACGAGGGATGGTTCAACATAAAGAAGGTCCCGGTAGGTGAGTTCCTGCTCCGTTATTCATTCATGGGTTATTCTACCCAGGAGTTCAGTTTCAAGACCGTAAAGGAGGACCGAGAGCGTGCGCTCGGCGTGTTCAAGATGTACGAGAAGAGCATCATGCTCACCGAGGCCGTAATTGAGGATGCCCTGCCCCCTACCCAGGTGGTCGATGACACCCTCATGTTCAACGTAAGCGCATTCCGCGTACCGGAGGGATCGGTCCTTGAGGAACTTATCAAACGTCTGCCGGGTGTTGAGGTCGATGAGAACGGAGGAATAACGGTAAACGGCCGTACCGTATCGCGTATTCTGGTGGACGGTCAGGAGTACTTTGGCAATGACCAGCAGATGGCCACCAAGAACCTTCCCGTTAATATTATACGCCGAATCAAGACATACCAGCGTCAGAGTGACCTGGCCCGTATAACAGGTATTGATGACGGTGAGGAGGAGACTGTCATGGACCTTGAGATAAAACCCAACATGCGTAACGGCTGGCTCCACAATATAGACGGAGGTATAGGAAAGCCTGTGGGCAAGAACGATTACGGAGAGTGGGTCAAGTATCTTTATTCGGGCCGATACACGCTTAACCGTTTCCAGGCCAACACCCAGTTCTCGGTCAATGCAAACACCCAGAATTCGGGCCGGGGCAACGGTGTGGGATATAACCATCAGTTGGGTGTAAACTTCTCAAAGAACATTGGCGAGCCCTATCCGCGCCGCCGCAACGAGTTCCCTCTGGTCATAGGCGGTAATATAAGGTATAACGGTTCAACCTCACGCTCACTGAGCGAGTCGGAATCAGAGACCTTTACCACCCAATACCAATCGGCCTCATTCCGGAACAACCGCTCCAACAGCAGCAGCGGCAACAACAGCATAAACGGTGAGTTCCGTATGGAATGGATGCCGGACTCTTCATTGAACATCATATTCCGACCGAGTTTCCAGATAAGCCGCAACCACAGCAACTCATCGAGCGAGCAGGCCACTTTCAACACGGACCCGTATCTGGCTACTGACATGACCGATATCCTGGCCGAGTACCGTCATCTCGATACAGATATGCTTGACTCAATCGGTGTAAACTCACAGTCAAGCACCAGCCACAGTAAGACTGGTAACAATCAGTTGAGCGGTGAGTTCCAGTTCAACAAACGTTTCAATGACCTGGGCCGTAACTTTACCATCCGCTTTACATTCAGCAGCACCAAGGGAACCAATGACAGTTATTCATATTCGGACCAGAAATACTATCAGGATCACAGACGTGATACGGTGATGAACCGTCTGAACGTGAGTCCTACAGACAACAGCAGCTGGTCGGGCCGTATAATGTGGAGTGAGCCCATAGACTCTGGCCGCGGTAATCTGCAGTTCAGTTATCAGATCCAGGTCAACAACCGCAACCAGAACAGGGAGACTTATGTGTTCTGGGGTGATGATTTCGAAAACTGGTATGAGACATGGCTGTTGCCTGACAATCTGGAGCCGTACAGGAACGACCGTTTGAGCCGTTCGGCAACCAACGTATCACGTAACCATACGTTCACTCTGCAGTTCCGCTATAACTTTACCAACTCAAATATCAACATAGGTGTGAACTGGATGCCCCAGTATACCGGAATGGATAACTTCCAGTATATGGGTAAGGTCATAGGCGATACGTCACGCGTGGTTTACAACTGGAGCCCTTCAATCAACTACCGTTACAGGTTTGATCGTCAAAAGAGCCTGCAGTTCACTTTGCGCACCAATACCAGCCAGCCCAGCATGGAGGATATGATGGATATTACCGATGACAGCAACCCCCTGAATATCCGCAAGGGTAACCCCGGACTGCTGCCCACCCTGCGCAATACTGCCGAGGCCAACTACCAGAATTATATCACTGAGACCCAGAAGACCATCAACCTGAGGGTATCGTTGGAGAACTCCCTGAGGAATGTCACCCAGAAAACCGATTATGACCCATCGACCGGTGTATCGGTAACACAGCCCATCAATATGGAGGGATTCTGGACCAACTGGAGCGCATCAACCAATCTGACATACAACCAGACCATACCCAATACCAAATGGCGTTACAACGCCAGCGCCAACGGTTCATACCGTCATCAGGAGAGCTATATGCGTACAGGTAGCATAGGTCAGTACAACCCGGGTGCAGGTACAGGCGGCACTGCCGTGCTTAGTACCACCAACACCATATCGGCCGGTGAGAACGCATCGGTAACATACCGCAACCAGTGGCTGGAGGTAACTGCAAACGGCCGTTTCACCTATAACCACTCGGAGAACAACCAGCGTCAGAACCAGAACATGGACACCTATACGTTCAGTTACGGAGGTCGCGCAAATGCCCGTCTGCCTTGGCGTAACCTGAACTTCGGCACTGACCTTACCATGCAGAGCCGTCGCGGTTACAGCGGATCATATAACCGTAATGACCTGATCTGGAATGCCAATGCATCGTTCAGCTTCCTTAAGGGTAATGCCGGTACGCTCCAGATTCAGTACTACGATATCCTGAAT
>CAJOJD010000018.1:0-8491 GCA_905234745.1 uncultured Bacteroidaceae bacterium
ATATAAATATTTGTGGTGCAAAGGTAGAAAAAAATGTGAAATTGGGGACAGTCCCCTTTTTCACATCCTACTTATTAAAAGAATACTTACATTTTTTGAGGCCAGACAAAGACTTCCTTAAATTTGTCTGCTTTAAGAATTTTATCTTTCTGCCTAGAAAAAATTTTTTTCCTAGTTAGGAAAATAAATTTCTCCAGTTAGAGCGTAAAAGGACCTACTATTTCAGACTTAGTAAAAAATACCAACAGAATATATAACAGGAAATAAAAGAAGGGGTTGATTGAAATAACCAACCCCTTCTTTTTCACGTTTAGCCTTACTTGCGCAGACCGAGAGCCTTAACGATAGCGCGGTAGCGCTCAATGTCTCTCTCCTTGAGGTAGTTGAGCAGTCTACGACGCTTACCTACCAGCTGGGTCAGTGCCCTTTCAGTGCTATAATCCTTACGGTTCTCCTTAAGATGTTCCGTCAAATGGGAAATACGGTATGAGAACAAGGCTATCTGGGCTTCAGGTGAGCCAGTATCCGTGTTGGACTTTCCGTATTGTCCAAAGATCTCTTGTTTTTTCTCTTTGTCTAAATACATTTTCTTAAAAATAATGTGAAAACTCGTTTAGCGGGCGCAAAGATAGGCGCAAAGATAGAGCTTCTTTTTCAATGTACAATGAAAAATCTGACAAATTTGCCGTAACTTTGCACCCGCAAAGAAAACACATACTGTATGAACATCAGAAACATAGCTATCATTGCCCACGTAGACCACGGCAAGACGACACTTGTTGACAAGATGATGCTGGCCGGACACCTGTTCCGCGACAATCAGGCCAAAGGAGAACTTATGCTCGACAACAATGACCTGGAGCGTGAGCGCGGAATAACAATCCTGTCCAAGAATGTATCTATTACTTACAAGGATACCAAGATTAACATTATTGACACTCCGGGACACTCCGACTTTGGCGGTGAGGTAGAGCGTGTGCTCAACATGGCCGACGGTTGCATCCTTTTGGTCGATGCCTTTGAAGGTCCGATGCCCCAGACACGATTCGTGCTCCAGAAAGCACTCCAGATAGGACTCAAACCCATAGTGGTAAATAAGGTCGATAAGCCCAACTGCCGTCCCGAGGAGGTTTATGAAATGGTATTCGATCTGATGTTCGCACTCGATGCTACTGAGGATCAGCTGGATTTCCCCGTACTTTACGGCTCTGCCAAGCAGAACTGGATGAGCACCGACTGGAAACAGCCCACCGACAACATACTGCCCCTGCTTGATGCCATCATCAAGTACATCCCCGCTCCCAAGCAGGAGGAGGGCACACTGCAGATGCTTATCACATCACTTGACTATTCATCATATACCGGACGTATCGCAGTGGGCCGCGTGAACCGCGGTGTCCTGAACGAGGGTATGACCTGCACGCTGGCACACCGTGACGGCAGCAAGGAAAAGGTCAAAATCAAGGAGCTGCACACCTTTGAGGGCATGGGCCGCAAGCGCGTTCCCACCGTCGAGGCCGGTGACATCTGCGCCATAGTAGGTCTTGACAAGTTCGAGATCGGCGATACCATCTGCGATGCCGAGAATCCCGATCCCCTGCCTCCTATCGCAATCGATGAGCCTACCATGAGTATGCTCTTCTCAATAAATGACTCACCTTTCTTTGGTAAGGAAGGTAAATACGTTACATCACGTCACATCCAGGACCGTCTGAATCTGGAACTTGACAAGAACCTGGCTCTGCGCGTCCGCCGCACCGAGGAGGATGGCAAGTGGATCGTCTCGGGCCGTGGCGTGCTGCACCTTTCCATTCTTATTGAGACCATGCGCCGTGAGGGTTACGAGCTTCAGGTAGGTCAGCCTCAGGTTATCATGAAGGAGATTGACGGCCGTACCTGCGAGCCTATTGAGGAACTCACAATCAGCGTACCCGAGGAGTTTGCCAGCAAGATGATTGACCTGGCCACCAAGCGCAAGGGTGAGATGACATCGATGGACACCCAGGGTGACCGCGTAGTCATAGTGTTCGATATTCCTTCACGCGGTATCATCGGCCTTAGGACCAATGTTCTTACCGCATCACAGGGTGAGGCCGTAATGGCACACCGTTTCAAGGAGTATCAGCCTTACAAGGGTGACATTGAGCGCCGTACCAACGGTTCGATGGTTGCCATGGAGACCGGTACGGTATTCGCTTATGCACTTGACAAGCTGCAGGACCGCGGCAAGTTCTTCGTGAACCCGCAGGATCAGGTTTATGCAGGACAGGTTGTAGGTGAGCACGTTCACGAGAAGGATCTGGTAATCAACGTCACCAAGAGCAAGCAGCTTACCAACATGCGTGCCAGCGGAGCCGATGAAAAGGCCCACATCGCACCTCCCGTCATCTTCTCACTCGAGGAGGCTCTGGAGTACATCAAGAACGACGAGTACGTTGAGGTTACTCCCAAGAGCATGCGTATGCGCAAGATCATACTCAACGAACTGGAGCGCAAACGCGCCGCAAAGTAATATTATCATCCGATGAAAAGGCTGTTTCCTGCAATAACTACCCTCATTCTGCTCCTGTTTGCCTCATGTAACAGGAACAAGGGTATGTTCATATTGCACGGAACGGTCGAGGACGGAACAGACTCGATCCTGGTGGTCGGACTTGACAACAGGTTCCAGAAGGCCGATACCATCATATGCCGTAACGGCCAGTTTACCTGGAAGTTCCGCCCCGACACGGTGACTACCCTGATCCTGTTCCTTCCCGACGGACGGCATCATCCGGTATTTGCCGAAAAGAATGTGGAATCATTCATGACCATTCCGGCCGATACAGCGCTGTTCAGCGTATCGGGAGGACCATGCAATGACGCCTACCACTCTTTCTACCTGGCCTCAATCAACGACTCCACACTCCAACAGTCCGCAGCAAGGATAGATTCGTTCATAACCAGAGACCCCTTCTCGGAGGTTACCCCATACCTGATTTACGATTGCATGGTACTCAAGCACCACGCCAAGGAGAAAAGCATAACATCTCTGATAACACGTATGAGCGGTAACATGCAGGATGCCCCCTATATAGTTTCACTGAAAAACGAATTCAACAGGGAAATTCCGGGTAATGTCTACATGGACAACGTCTTTGTAAGGGATTCTACCGGACACAAAAACGAGTTCCTGCATATAGGCGGTGCATCGAACCATCTGCTTGTTCTGATTTGGGCGTCGTGGATGGACCAGAGCGTAATGCAACTCAGGGACACTCTGGGATATTTTCTGGATAAATACAACGGACGTTACTTCACTGTAACCGACGTATCCATCGATGTAAACGCTGATTTATGGAAGAAAGCCATATCGGCCGATACCGTACGCTGGATTTCATACAACGACCCGAACGGATGGGAAAGCAAACTGGTAAGGTCATCCAATCTTCAGTCCGCTCCGGCTTTTCTGCTGTTCACGGGAACCAAAAGACTTGTTTATAAAACCACATCCATACAGGAGATTGACGATGAACTTGAAAGGACATTATCAAAGGTGCGAATAAAGGATGACGCCCGAAGACTGACAAAAAAATGATTTAAGTAACAACCTACTTGTTTGCAGAATCTAATGTTAACCATATTAATATCTAACCATGCTTATCAAAGTTTCAGGTGCGGCTGTCCAAGGGATAGACGCATACATCGTGACAATCGAGGCGAGTACATCTCGCGGTATCAGATTCTTTCTTGTAGGACTGCCTGACAGCGCAGTAAAGGAGAGCCATGAACGGATAATATCGGCTTTCCAGGTAAACGGCTACAGATTCCCGTCTTGCCAGATCATAATCAATATGGCTCCTGCCGATATCCGAAAGGAAGGAGCAGCCTATGATCTGCCGCTGGCTATAGGGATAATGGCATCAGTCGGCGACATTTCGGCCTCACTACTGGGTAATTATGTCATTATGGGCGAGATGGGACTGGACGGAACGCTCCAACCAGTAAAAGGAGCCCTGTCCATGGCCATGAAAGCTCACTCCGAAGGGTTCAAGGGCATAATACTGCCTTACCAGAACGCTCCCGAGGCAGCGGTCATAGAGGGGCTCGAAGTGTACGGCGCACAAAACCTGCGTCAAGTTGTGGACCTGCTCAACGATGTGCCAGGCCACATGCTGCCTCTGCAGAAGAAATCCTTCAGTCAGGCTCTTTCCCAAGAGGATTACATAGCCGATTTTGCCGATGTAAAGGGGCAAAATGAAGTAAAACGTGCACTCGAGGTTGCAGCGTGCGCGGGACACAATCTGATTATGATAGGCCCGCCCGGAAGCGGCAAATCCATGATGGCGCGCGCTCTGCCGTCTATACTTCCGCCTCTCACGGAGCAGGAGAGCATAGAAACCACACGCATCCATTCAGTTGCCGGATTCACTGGCGACGGGGCTGCGCTCATAACCCGGCGTCCGTTCCGTCATCCGCATCATACCATCACCAATGTGGCCCTTACCGGCGGTGGTTCGAACGCCCAACCCGGTGAGATATCATTGGCACATAACGGGGTGCTTTACCTGGACGAGTTACCTGAATTCACCCGGTCTGCGCTTGAAGTGTTACGGCAGCCCCTGGAAGACAGGACCATAGTGATATCAAGAGCCAAATACAGGGTTGAATATCCGGCCTCTTTCATGTTGGTAGCTTCGATGAATCCCTGCCCGTGCGGCTACTACAACCATCCCACAAAGGAGTGTCACTGCACACCTGCCATCATAGAGCGTTATCTGGGCAGGGTATCGGGCCCTCTTATGGACAGGTTTGACATACAGTGCGAGATCCTGCCTGTGGGCTTTGACGACATGTCATCGGACCAGAAGGGTGAACCCAGTTCAGTCATCAGGGAGCGTGTAATTGCGGCCAGAAAGATACAACTGGCCAGATTCAGCGATGAAAAGAGCGTATATTGCAATGCCCAGATGGATTCACGGCTGCTGCGAAAGTACGCGATGGCAGAACCCGCCGCCATACGGATTCTGGGCGAGGCCATGAACCGCCTTAACCTGTCGGCCAGGGCATATGACCGTATCCTGAAGGTAGCCCGTACCATAGCCGATATGGAAGAATCACGCACCATCAGCCCCAAGCATATTGCCGAGGCCATAGGTTATCGCAGCCTGGACCGAGCAAGTTGGGGCAAATAAAAAAAATTCGTATCTTCGGGGAGTAAAATAACTGTTACATATATGGGAAGATCATTTAAAGGAGGTGTCCGCCTGAACCGCAGGACAATGACGGACCTTATTACCGAGTGGTTTCGCGACAATCAGGAGACTGCCATAAGCGTAAAGCGTCTGTATGATGAGCTCAAACTCAAGACTCATCCCATGCGCAGCATGTGCCTGGATATAGTTCTGGATCTTGTTGAGGACGGTTTCCTGAAGCAGAAGGACAACCAGTTCCAGCTAATGCAGAAAAGCAAGTTCGTGGAGGGAATACTTCAGCGCCGCGTTGGTGGCAAGAATTTCCTTGTGCCCGATGACGGAGGCGATCCCATTTTCGTGGCCGAGCGCAATTCGGCCGGAGCCGTTAACGGTGACCGCGTCAAAGTGGTCCTGTTTGCCCGCCGTCCTCATGCCGGCCCCGAGGGTGAGGTTACCGAGATCATCAAACGCGCCAAGGATACATTTGTAGGAACACTCCAGGTCAAGGGCAAGTTTGCCTATCTGGTTACTCCCGACAAATCGGACAAGGATATTTTCATCCCCATTGCCAACCTCAAGAAAGGCCGTGACGGAGAGAAAGCCGTTGTAAAGGTTGTTGAATGGCCCGATACCCCCGACCGCAACCCTGTAGGTAAGGTTGTTGACATTCTGGGTGCCGCCGGTGAGAACAACACCGAGATGCACGCCATCCTGGCCGAATACGGACTGCCCTACAGTTATCCCGAGAACGTGGAGCGTGCAGCCGATGACATACCGTCCGATATAACCGATGCCGCACTGGCCGGACGTGAGGATTTCCGTAACGTGACTACATTCACCATTGACCCGCACGATGCCAAGGACTTTGACGACGCGCTCTCCATACGCCCCATCAAGAAAGGCCTGTGGGAAGTCGGCGTACATATAGCCGATGTAAGTTACTACGTCCAGGAGGGCGGCATAATTGACAAGGAGGCATACAAACGCGCCACATCGGTTTATCTGGTGGACCGCACCATACCCATGCTGCCTGAGAAACTCTGCAACAACCTCTGTTCACTGCGTCAGGATGAGGACAAGCTCACCTACTCCGTGATACTTGAGATGACCGATGCCGGAGTGGTAAAACGCTCCCGTATAGCACGCACCGTGATTCGCAGCAACCGCCGTTTTGCCTATGAGGAGGTTCAGGCAATCATTGAGCGTGAGCAGCAGGGCGGCAAGGAGCCTCTTCCGGGCGATGAACTCAAGAATGAGATCATGACCCTGGACAGTCTGGCCAAGATCCTGCGCGCCAAACGTTTTGCCGACGGAGCCCTTAGTTTTGACCGCGTCGAGGTACGTTTTGACATAGACGAAACCGGACACCCCGTAAGCGTGTTCTTCAAGGAGTCAAAGGACGCCAACCAACTGGTCGAGGAGTTCATGCTGCTGGCCAACCGCACAGTTGCCGAATTCATCGGCAAAGTCAAGGGCGGCAATCCCAAGACATTCGTCTACCGTGTCCATGACGAGCCCGATCCCGAGCGCATGGAAACCCTGCAGAACTTTGTGGCCAAGTTCGGCTACAAACTCAAGACTAACGGTGATCCCGCCGAGATGGCCAAGTCCATGAACAAAATGCTGGCCGAGGTCAAGGGCAAAAAGGAGCAGGAACTCATTGAGACCATCTCGATCCGTTCAATGCAGAAGGCCTGCTACACCACCGATAACATCGGCCACTACGGTCTTGCGTTCAAGTTCTACACTCACTTTACTTCACCTATCCGCCGTTATCCCGACCTTATGGTACACCGCCTGCTTACACGTTACATAGGCGGAGGACGCAGCGTGAACCAGGGCAAATATGAGGAGTACTGCGAGCATTGCTCAGCTCAGGAGCAGCTTGCCGAGCAGGCTGAACGCGCCAGCATCAAGTACAAGCAGGTTGAGTACATGGCCGACCGTATGGGTCAGGTATTCGATGCAGTAATAAGCGGCGTTACCGAATGGGGAATCTACGCTGAAATCATTGAAAACAAGTGCGAGGGAATGATTGGCATACGTTCTCTTGGCGGTGACTACTTTGAGTTTGACGAGAAGAATTACTGTATCATCGGCCAGCGTACCCGCAAGCGTTACCGCCTGGGTGACCACGTAAAGGTCAAGGTGGCCCGCTGCAACCTTGAAAAGAAACAGATGGACTATGAACTGGTATCGACTGAGGAGTAAGATAACGTTGGCGTTGGCTTTGGCTTTGGCCTTAGGGGCTAATGCTCAGGAGCGGACGCTCAAGGTAAACTATACATTCTCCGGCAACAGCAAGGAGAGCCATATATACCTTGATGACCTGAACGTGATTGACGGATGGGCAGGACGCCGCGTCAACATGAAGGACCTTTATCTGGAGGGTAACGGCCAGATCATCATGACCGACGCATCAACGGGTGAGATCCTTTACCGTAACGCTTTCAGCACCCTGTTCCAGGAGTGGCAGAATACCGAGGAGGCCACAAAGGTGGACCGCAGTTTCGAGAACGTGTTCCTGCTGCCCATGCCAACCTCAAAAGCCGTAGTCGAGGTTAAACTGACCGACAACTACAACAAGGTCGTGGCTTCCATGCGCCATTCCGTCGACCCCGAGGATATACTGATCCGCCGCATAGGCCAGAATCCCCCCAAATGGAAGTATCTGCATCAGGGCGGAACACCTCAGGAGTGCATAGACGTCGTGATAGTTCCCGAGGGTTATACCGCCGATGAAATGGACCTGTTTTACAAGGATGCCGGCATTGCCGTGAACAGTCTGCTGACGCATGAACCCTTCAAGACCATGCAGGACCGGTTCAATATCCTGGCTGTGGAACTTGCTTCAAAGGACGGCGCAGTAAGCGTTCCCCTTGAAGGCAGCTGGACCGAGACAGCCCTGAGTTCCAATTTCAGCACCTTCTATACAGACCGTTACCTGACCACATTGAGACTCAGACAACTGCATGATAAACTGGCAGGTGTTCCTTATGAGCACATCATCATACTTGCCAATACCAACGTTTACGGCGGAGGCGGTATCTTCAACTCTTACACTCTTACCACCGCCCATCACGCCCAGTTCGCACCGGTGGTTGTACATGAGTTCGGACACAGCTTCGGAGGATTGGCCGATGAGTATTTCTATGATGACCAGTACGAGCAATACTACAACTCCGAGACCGAGCCTTGGGAGCCAAACATTACCACTTTGGTGGATTTTGACAGCAAGTGGAAGGCTTTCATGCCCGACAGTTTATATGAGGGAGGCGGCTACATGTCAAAGGGCGTGTGGCGCGGTTCTTTTGACT
>CAJOJD010000018.1:8655-49227 GCA_905234745.1 uncultured Bacteroidaceae bacterium
CCAATCCATCGCTACAAAGCAGGCTATTCTTGACAACAATGAGATACTGGCCAAGATTGAAAAGGCCGCACAGATAATGACCGCCGCCTACCGCAACGGACACAGCGCACTGCTGGCCGGAAACGGAGGATCGGCAGCCGATGCCCAGCACCTGGCAGGAGAACTGGTGAATCAGTTCTATTTTGCCCGTCCGGGCATTCCCGCCCACTCTCTCAGCACAGACACGTCGGTCATGACCGCAATAGGAAATGACATCGGCTACGATTATCTTTTCTCAAGACAGATTGAGGCCCAGGGATCCAAAGGTGATGTCTTTATAGGCATCTCCACATCGGGCAATTCAAAGAACATAATCGAGGCCCTGAAGGTATGCCGCGAGAAAGGCATCACTTCAATAGGCCTTACCGGCAACAAGCCCTGCAAGATGGATGACCTGGCCGATCTCTGCATCAAGGTTCCGTCTGACTGCACACCCCGCATACAGGAGTCACACATCCTTATCGGCCATATTATCTGCGCTATCGTTGAGGAGAATCTGTTTGGTAAAAAGTGATGTTTGACGTTGTCATTCTGGCCGGAGGATTGGGTACACGCCTGCGCAGCGTAGTAAGCGACGTTCCCAAATGCATGGCGCCCGTAGACGGACGTCCGTTCCTGGAGTGGATGCTGGCCTGGATAGAGCCCTTCAAACCAAACAAAATCATACTTTCACTTGGGTATCTGTCAGAGGTGGTCACTGATTGGATCAACTCCACCATGAAAGATTATCCCATCCCTATTGACTGGGTGATTGAAGAGACCCCTCTGGGTACAGGCGGCGGAATACGTCTTGCACTCTCCAAAACATCCTCAGACCAATGCGTGATACTGAACGGCGACACTTTCTTTGACGTTGACCTGAACGCCCTCTGTTCGTTCCGCGGACAGTCGGGATCCCCTCTTGCCGTAGCAATCAAGCCAATGGAGCGTTTTGACAGGTACGGATCAGTCACACTTGATGACCGTAGTCATATCATATCATTCAACGAGAAACGCTACTGTGAGAAAGGGCTGATAAACGGAGGCGTGTACTGTATAGACTGCACTGCCGGTCTGTTAGACGACAAGCCCGAAAAGTTCTCATTTGAGAAAGATATCCTTGAACCCCTGTCAGGGAAAGGTGTAATAGCCGGATTCGTATCCAAAGGCAGTTTCATTGACATTGGCATTCCTCAGGATTATCAGCTCGCCCAGACTTTCCTGCCCGCAAATATTAAGCCATGATCATCCCCGAGTCAATTTTGAGCAAAAAAGAAACTCTGTTCCTGGATAGGGACGGAGTGGTGAACGTGTGGCTTCCGGGGGATTACGTAAAGAGTTGGGATGAGTTCCGGTTCAATCCGGGATTCCTTGATTTCATCGGCCGATATTCAAAGGAATTCAAGCATATTTTCATTGTAACCAACCAGCGTGGCGTGGGCAAGGGAGTGATGACTCTGCAGCAACTGGAGGACATCCATGCCCGGATGCTGGAGGCTATTGCGGAGGCCGGCGGAAGAATTGACCGCATCTATCTTTGCACCGCAACCGATGACAGCGATCCCATGCGCAAACCCAACAAAGGAATGGCCCTGCAGGCTATGCAGGACTTCCCTGATGTGACAATGGAGCGCTCGCTGATGATAGGCGACCAGCCATCGGACAAGGCATTTGCCGATAACTGCGGAATGGATTTCCTTCTGTGGGAATAACTACTGTTCGGCAGCCTTCTTTACTGACCTTGTCATATTGGACCATGCATACTGTTTCTTCTCAGACAGTATGCCACTGGTGAACTGGTCCTGACGCCTGTTCTCAAAGAAATCCACCAATGCATCGGCTATTTGGGCTGAATCTGGTTCAACCACATAGCCCACCTCTCCGGCCGGAACTATTTCGGCCAGACCTCCTACATTGGTGACCAACATGGGTTTTTCAAAGTGATATGCAATCTGCGTCACTCCGCTCTGAGTAGCTGATTTGTATGGCTGGACTATGATATCGGCGGCACCGAAACAGTAGCGGACCTCGCTGTCGGGAACAAAGTCACTCTTCCATACTACCATACCTTCCAGTCCAAGTTCCTTTTCCTGTTCAAAGTATTTATCGGAACCGCTGTAGAACTCACCGGCCACTATCAGCTTGACATTCATCTTGCGGAAACGGCAGTCGGCATATGCCTTGAGCAGCAGATCCAGTCCCTTGTAGTCACGTATGAGGCCAAAGAACAGCATGTAACGGTCATTGGGGTCCAGACCAAGGAACTTAAGGGACTCCTCACGTGATGCTTTCGGGCCGAAATTATCATAAAGAGGATGGCGGCAGAACACTCTAGGCTTGACTGTGTCAAACTGGCTCAGGTCCTCAAGAACCGAGTCGGACATGGCCACGAAACCGTCAACCGAACGGGTGAAATATTTACCGAACAGACGGTCGCCGGGACGGTGCTCGTGAGGGATTATATTGTCCAGGATCGATACCACCCTGGTCTTGCCTCCGCGTTTGACTATGCGGGCCACACGACCCAGACAGGGCGCCATGAACGGAAGCCAGAACTTTATGACGAGTATGTCCGGCTGCAATGCCCTGATGGCACGTCCGGTCTTGCCCCAACTGAACGGATTTACCGAGTTGAGACTGCGTATGATCTTGAGGTCCGACGGCGCCGGCTCGGTTGAATACTGTGTCTTTGTGACATTATCCCCGTTTGCTGCAAACTCACGGGCCAGCCGCTCATTGTAAACGGCAAGTCCGCCGCGATACGGCCATGCCGTTCCAAGAATCACTACCTTCATAATTCCGATCTCTTTTTATGAAGACAAACTTACATAAAAAACCATAAATAATGGTTCAAAAGGCAGAAATGGGGATAAAAATAGTATTTTCGCATTCTGTACAACATCTTTATGTTATGAAGAAGGATTATTTGAAGAAGTATCTGCCATATGCGGCAGCAGTCTTAATCTTTGCCGTCATCGCCTGTATCTACTGCGCCCCCGTTTTCCAGGGCAAGGAGCTGTATGCCGGCGATAATCTCAGATTCAAGGAGGCTGTTCACGAGTCGGTGGAGTATACAAAGAATACCGGAGAGTATACATGGTGGACCGGATCCATGTTCGCAGGTATGCCCAACTACCAGGTCGGCGGAGGACATTTCAAGTCCAACGACCTTATGAATCCTCTGATAAGGCTGCTCCGTCCTTCACACAACACAAGACTGCCTCTTGTGCTTATGCTTTACTTCTGCTGTTTCTTTGTGTTGCTGCGCTCCATAAAAATAGACCGCTGGCTTGCCATTGTCGGCGCGCTTGCCACGGGATTCTCATCATATTTCTTCATTATCGAGCCCGCAGGACATCACACCAAAGCATGGTCGATAGCCCTGATGGCAGTCGTGATAGCCGGATTCATTTACATATTCCATCAGAAGAAATACGGACTGGGAGCTTCATTGACCATGATATTCACGGCTATGGGATTCTCTCCCCACCCGCAGATGGCCTATTATGAGTTCATGTTCATAGGACTGCTGTTCGTGGCCGAAATCTTTGCTCATATCAAGGAAAAGAGATACAAGGATCTGGCAATGGGCACAGCCGTGTTCTGCCTGTCGGTCATTATAGGAATGGGAACCGGTGCATCGAACGTATTCACCAACAGCGAATATGTAAAGGAGACCATGCGCGGAGGTCATTCCGACCTGGAGTCAGGAAGCAGTGCCGACAATTCCAAGGGTCTCAGCCTGGAGTATGCAACCGCATGGAGTTACGGTATAGATGAATCCCTGACATTCCTTATCCCCGGATACATGGGTAATGCATCGGGTTATAACGTAGGCACTGATTCTGAACTCTACCGTCAGCTTACGGCCAAGGGAGTTGCAAAAGCCGATGCCAGGCAGTTCTGCGAATCGGCTCCCACATATTGGGGCGAACAGCCGTTTACCGCAGGCCCTGTTTATGCCGGCGCCGCCATCTGTTTCCTCTTCATACTGGGACTGCTGATCATAAAAGGACCGTACAAATGGGCCATTCTGGCAGCCACATTCTTCTCGTTCGCCCTCTCATGGGGTAAGAACTGGATGTGGATGACGGAACTCTTCTATAACTGGTTCCCCATGTACAGCAAGTTCCGTTCAGTATCCTCGATACTCATAGTTGCAGAGATTACAATGCCTCTGCTGGGCTTCATGGCAATAAAACAGATAATGGACGGTCAGACGGACAAGAAGACCCTTAACCGTGACATCTGTATCTCTGCCGGAATTACAGGCGGCATCTGTCTGATACTTGCACTGTTCGGCGGTTCCATGTTCTCGTTTGTCTCATCAAACGACGCTTCGATACAGTCTCAGTTGCCTGATTGGGCATTCTCCGCCATCATTGCAGAACGTGCCTCGATCCTGCGCAGCGATTCGTTCCGTTCTTTGGTATTTATCCTGCTCACAACCGGCGTCATCTGGTTGTTTGCCAACGACAAGATCAAAAAGACCTGGATGATTGCCGCTCTTGGCGTGATAGTCATTGCCGATATGTGGCCCGTCGACAAGCGTTTCTTCAACGACAGCAACTTTGTGTCACCCAAGCAGTTCCAAAGCGGTTTCACGACCCTGCCGTATGAAAAGGCGATAATGGCCGATACCGACCCGCATTTCAGGGTCATGAATCTGACCACAAGCACCTTCAATGACGCCCGTACATCATATAACCTAAAATCACTTGGAGGTTACAGCGCCGCTAAACTGCGCCGTTACCAGGATATCATTGATGTCTATCTTTCAAAAGTGGACATCAATATCATCAGCATGCTCAACGGCAAGTATATCATAACAAGCGGTGAAGACGGCCGTGCCACTCCTATGCGCAACCCCGGTGCACTGGGCAACGCATGGTATGTGAACGAAGTGGTCAATGCACAGACTCCCACCGAAGAGTGTTCTGCAATCGGCACTGTTGACCTTTCAAGTACAATGGTTGTAGGCGATGATTTCAAACAGTATGTGGCTGGATTCAAACCGGCAGCTCCGGGCAGTACAATAACCCTTACAAGTTATCTGCCCGATGTGCTCACCTACAAATCCAACTCATCGGCCGACGGTACTGTAGTATTCTCCGAGATATTCTATCCTTACGGATGGAAGGCATACATTGACGGCAAACCCGCCGAGATATTCCGTGCCAACTATCTGCTGCGTGCCATGAACATACCGGCAGGCCAGCACGACATACGCATGGAGTTCCGTCCCGATAGTGTCAGGAAGGGTAACATAATTGCATCGGTATTTATCGTGATTATGTATGCTATCGTGCTTGGCCTGATAGCAGGAACTCTAATAAAGAGAGGTCGTCAGCGTAAGTCAGCTTGAAATTACGCTCATTTCCGCGGACTATTCCCACCTTTACATCGGGAAGATAGCGCAGAACTGTTCCGCAGTCATCGGTAGCGGTGAACTGCGGATCTTTTAATGCAATCTCATAAGCCCGGGCAATCGTTTTCTGACGGAAGCCCTGAGGAGTCTGCATATGCCAAAGGAGGCTGCGGTCCTGGACAGATTCCATATAAGTCCCCTCTTTGTCGCATTGGAATATGGTATCAACAGCGGGGATAGCCACATCAACCGCATCATAGGTTTCCATAGACTTAATGGTATCTGTAATAATATCTGCCGATACCAACGGACGGGCGGCATCATGGAACAGCATTACCAGCTCGGGATTATCGGAAAAATGACATACTGCCGCCAGGCTGGAGTCAAAACGCTCCTTTCCACCGGGCAATACGGCAGTGACCTTGGTCCAATTGTTCTTACGGATTATGACATTTACCTTTTCCGTGAACTCAGGTGAGGTTACAATCACCACCTGGTCTATTCCGGGATGGTCACAGAAAGTCTGAACGGAATGTTCCAAAACAGTCTTTCCACCCAGAAGCAGGAATTGCTTGGGGGTGGAAAGGCCGGTTCTTGAACCGGAGCCTGCTGCTAGTATGACTCCGACTGTATTCATAATTGTTTCTTAGCAAACTTCGCTGCCCGGTTTTACGGGGCGCTGTACCGTTGTAACGGCCAGTGTGCCGTCGGCATCGAGAGCGCTCAGTATCATACCCTGACTCTCGCGGCCCAGTATCTTGCGCGGTGCAAGGTTGGCAATGAAGCAGACCTGCTTGCCTACCAGATCCTCAGGGTTGTAGTAGTTTGCAATGCCTGACAGTATGGTACGTCCGCCCAGACCGTCATCAATCTTAAACTGGAGCAGTTTGTCGGACTTGGGCACCTTTATGCACTCAAGCACTGTACCTACGCGGATATCCAGCTTCTCAAATTCCGGGAACTGGATGTTCTCCTTTATGGGCTTGGCGGGCTGAGCGGCAGCGGCTGCCTTCTCATTCTCCTCCTTGCGCTTGAGCAGTTTCTGGATCTGTGCCTCAATGACATCGTCCTCAATCTTCTCAAACAGCAGTTCCGGCTTACCCAGTTTGTGGCCAGCGGGCAGCAGGTCAATGGCACCCAGACGGTCCCACTGTGCACCCTCCAGACCAATCATGCCACGGAGTTTCTCGCTCGAGAAGGGCAGGAACGGCTCAAAGGCTATGGCCAGGTTGGCAACCAACTGGAGTGATATGTTAAGGATGGTCTCCACACGTTTCATATCGGTCTTGGCCAGCTTCCAGGGCTCTGTATCGGCCAGGTACTTGTTTCCTATGCGGGCCAGGTTCATGGCCTCCTTCTGGGCCTCGCGGAACTTGAAGTTGTCAAGCAGTGACTCAAGCTGCTGCTTAACGTCGGCAAACTCCTTAAGGGTCTCGCGGTCATAGTCCGTCAACTCACCGCAGGGAGGAACAACGCCCTCAAAATACTTCTGGGTAAGTACCAGTGCACGGTTCACGAAGTTACCGTAGATTGCAACCAGCTCGTTGTTATTGCGGGCCTGGAAATCCTTCCAGGTAAAGTTGTTGTCCTTGGTCTCGGGGGCATTGGCGGTAAGCACGTAACGCATTACATCAGCCTTGCCGGGGAAATCCTCAAGATACTCGTGTACCCATACGGCCCAGTTGCGTGAGGTTGAGATCTTGTCATCCTCAAGGTTCAGAAACTCGTTGCTGGGAACGTTGTCGGGCAGTATGAATGAACCCTCGGCCTTAAGCATTGAGGGGAATACTATGCAGTGGAACACGATGTTGTCTTTACCGATGAAATGGATAAGACGTGTGTCGGGATCCTTCCACCAGGTCTCCCAGCTGCCGCGCTCGGGATGTGCGTCACAGTACTCCTTTGTATTGCTTATGTAGCCGATGGGGGCATCGAACCATACATAGAGGACCTTACCCTCGGCTCCCTCAACGGGAACGGGAATACCCCAATCCAGGTCACGGCTCACGGCACGGGGCTGAAGCCCCATGTCAAGCCAGCTCTTGCACTGACCGTATACGTTGGGACGCCACTCCTTGTGCTCCTGCAGGATCCACTTCTCAAGCCACTCCTGATACTGCTCCAAGGGCAGGTACCAGTGGGTAGTCTCCTTCATGACGGGCTTGCTGCCGCTTACGGTGCTGACCGGATTGATGAGTTCTGTGGGTGAGAGTGATGTACCGCACTTTTCGCACTGGTCACCATATGCATGGTCGTAGTGGCAGTGAGGGCACTCACCGGTAATGTATCGGTCGGCCAGGAACATCTTGGCCTCCTCGTCATAGTACTGCTCGCTGGTCTTCTGGATGAACTTGCCGGTATCATACAGCTTGCGGAAGAAATCGGCAGCCAGCTTATGGTGTACGGGAGAACTGGTACGTCCGTAGATGTCGTATGAAATACCCATACCCTTGAAGGTATCCTTCATCAGATAGTGGTAGCGGTCAATGATCTCCTTGGGGGTAACGCCCTCTTTCTTGGCGCGGATGGTGATGGGCACTCCGTGCTCGTCACTGCCTCCAATGAACATCACGTCCACCTTCTTGAGACGTTGGTAACGGACATAAATATCGGCCGGAACGTATGCGCCTGCCAGGTGGCCTATATGCAGCGGGCCGTTGGCATAAGGCAGGGCCGATGTAACCAGAATCCTCTTGTAATCTTTCATTATTAGTATAATATCGTTTGTTTCAGACCGCGAAATTACATTATTATTCAAAAAAACCGCAGAACTCGCTGCGGTTTTTTGATTGATTAATAATTGCAAACAAGGACTAGAGTTTGAGGTAATCCTCGGCTTTGAGCTCCAGTAGACGCATCTTGCGCAGGATTGCCGGAAGTTCGTTCTCGAGGAAATCGGTCCTCATCTTTTCCAGTGCGATGGCCTTTGCACCCTCGGACACAAAGTAACCTATGCCGCGCTGGTTGTAGATGATGCCGTCCATAGTAAGCTTTTCATAACTGCGCATGGCCGTATTGGGATTCACTCCAAGTTCGCCGCCCAGTTCGCGCACTGACAGTATCCTGTCACCCTCTTTCAGCTCTCCGCTCAGAATCTTTTCGCTGATTCCATCGGCAATCTGAAGGTATATCGGTTTGTTCTGATTGAATTCCATATAACAGTCCTTTTTAATGATTGATCTTCTTGATTCTGAAATATATTGCGATGCTGAGTCCTAAGTTAACAATAGTATCGCTGATAGTGTCAACCAGTACGGCATGTTTCACGGTCCATGAAAGGAACGGGAAAGAGTCATACAGTTCCTGAGGAGTCATATAGCTGCTTGAGGCTTCCTTGAATTTCTCAAGAACTCCGTGAGTTGCAATAGGAGTAATGATCATGCTCAGGACTATGCTGATAAGGATCAGGCAACCTATTGTCTTGGCCGGTTTTGATGACTTGAAAATCAGGGCACCCAGAAGGAATATCAACAGGCTCTCAATCATGTCATCCACGTACAGCCACGGACTGGAAATCTTTGTTACATCGGGCATCATATTGATACTGGCTGCATTCAGGGTGTCAAATGATTCCAGGATATTTGCCCTGTTCTCATAGAAAGCAGAAATCAGAGATTGACCGCAGTTTCTGTCAAACAGGCAGATTATCTGATCCAGTGAAAAATAGACGGCAAAGAAGACCAGCGGAAGAATGACGCAGCAAACAAGGATCATTGACAAGGTCTTCTCTAGAGTCGATGCAGGGACCATCAGGAATTCCGATCCCTCTTTCTTGTCGGTAAAGAATCCGTATATCTTTGCCGGAGCCGATATTACAAGCACCAGATATGTTATGCCAAACATAATTCCGCGACCTGCAACGCCCAGGCTATGCCAACCTTCACCTACAATAAGGGTGAAGAATCCTGCCAACAGATAACCGGTAAGGCTGATGGTTGCCATTACAAGCAGTGAGACACCGTATCTTGCTATAGCGTTCTTGATGTCAGTTACCAGATAACGACCAAAACGGTTCATATTCAAAACATCTGTATTCATAGTCGTAATCATTTTTACTTGTTGAACATTTCTTTGATAGCACCCTTGTGAAGCAGCACTGCATTGAACAGGGCCTCAATGTTGACCTTGCTCTCGGCACCGGTAGTGTTGAGGGAAACCTGGATGTTGCCGCCCGGAACCATCTCCTGGTAAAGGGCATTGGGATCAACCTCCGATGAGTAGTCAAAATAGAGCTTTTCTGCGATTTCATCGAGAGATGCGTTCAGCAGCACATCCCTGCGGTCCAGAATGATGATAGGATCGATGGTAGCCTCAAGGTCTCTGGCCTGATGGGTAGAGATCAGGAGTGTGGGCCTTACGGAACTGGGCCTTTGAGGGGATATCCAATCCGTTGGTGGGCTCGTCCATAAAGAGATACTTGGTGTTGCAGGCAAGGGCAAAACTGATGAAGGTCTTTTTGAGCTGGCCGTATGACATATGGTCCATACGCTGATCCTCATCGTTGTCAAACACCTTCATGATCTCTGAGAATTTTTCAATGCTGAAGTTGGTCCAGTACTGTCCGTGGTCATGTGCGAAATCTATTGCCTTACGACGGGGTGCGGGAACCTCATCGGGCAGATAATAGATATTTGAAAGGAAAGAGGGCTTGCGGTCAAAAGGATTGTAACCGTCAATGTCAAGAGTACCTCCATCGACCTCCTTAAGGCCGGCAAGCAAGGTCAGCAGAGTAGTCTTACCTACTCCGTTCTCTCCCAGAAGACCGTAGATGCGGCCCTCCTGGAGTTCCATCGAAATGTCTTTCAGTACGACGTTGTCACCGTAACTGAATGCCAAATTCTTAATCGTAATCATAACTTTATTGTTTGGTGTGGTTTTGTTTATCGGTGTATTACTTCACTAAGACACTGCAAATATAAGGAGCATTTCGTTACCCGCACCCAAATTAACACACTTTAACTTTTTCAAGGACTCTTGCGCCCCACACGCACGTGCGAATCTATTTCTTTTCCCTCCGAAGGTGCGTTTCTGGCCATACTTGCACGCAGAAGCTCTGTGAGCAACCTTTTCTGCAAGTACGGTAACAAAAACGCAGGTTTTGGCCATTTTTAAGGCCATACTTGCAGAAAAACGCACCCACAATCCCTACACTTGCAAGTACGGCAACATTAAAGAAAAAGACAGCGCCGCGCCTGCTTGTCCTGCACATGGAATTCATTAGTGAGGATACGGTGTATTGCCCAGCGTTTTTCGGTGTTTAATTGATAAATGGATTGAACTTTGAACTCAGGTAAGATGCATCGGTCAATAATGCTACAGAGATCAATGTCACTTCTTGTATTCTTGAAAGTGGAAGAACGCTCGTTATAAAGATATTCTTTGATATCCTCATCGGAATGAAGGGGCTCAATATCCGATATTTGTACTGAAGGTCTGCCGTTTCTGTCCTGATCCTGCTCTTGAATCCACTTTTCATCGGTCTTTCGAAACATATTATATTCAAATGCTCCAGGTGAAACAAACAACAATTCGGTTTGTCTGAGTTGTTCAAAACAAGGTCTCAGGAATACTCCTGACGACGACATTACCCATTCATCGGGCCACTCGGAATATCTAGGAAGATATTGTTTCATCTCACTTCGGTCTGTAATAGGGGTATAACCGTAGGGAAAAACCAATCCATGAGTGGTCTTATTATGAAGGGAGGTTGATTTTACCCAATGACCGGACTTGTTCTTACGAAACTCAAATAAACTATTAGTCCCTTGGTATGGTCTATCGGTCTTACCAAGCTCGGGAACAAACATGTCATTAATTGAGGAGTAGGGATACATGAAAGCGGTACCTGCAACACCATGATGCAAGCCATTTCTCAACACATAACTACAAGCAGAAATCATATGGAAATTACCCTCTATTACCAATGAGAAGTAGTATTTCTGCCCCATTCTTCCTTCATTGCGATGATATTTCTGGACAAAATACCAGGTATACCTTTTCCTAAGTGAACTTACAAAATCTGAAAGTTGGTTCGAGTCGGAATAAAGGATGCCTCCTTGTGTATTGAAACCGTTTTTATGTATTGATTTATCAGCTACACCGTAGGATAGTTTATTTTCCTTTTTGGCCGATGAAAACAGTAAAAGATGCACATGATTGGACATCTCTGTATCGGCAAAAATATCAACCCCGTACTTCCATGAACACAAGGCCAAAATATTAAGGAAAACACCTACATCATCAGGACTTCGGAACATCACCTCCTCATGGGAAGTGAAACAACAATGAATAATCTGTTTCATGATAAAAATGGTATTTAGAAAAAAGAGCCAAAGGGGTCTGACCCCAATGGTATCATTTTTTGTAATTTGTAATCAGTGCCAGGATTTCCTCGCCGTACTGTTTCCATTTGGCGGGGCCGAATCCGTTTACCTGCAGGAGTTCCTCTTTGGTTGTTGGGCAGGTATCGGCTATTTCAAGGAGGGTACGCTGTGTGAGCACCCAGTAGGCGCGGATGTTTTGAGCCATGTATTGTTCAGTACGCCAGTCTATGAGCGGCTGGATAAGTTCCGGATGGCGGTTGTCGGAGTAGATTTCCTCGATGGTGGGCTTGGTCTTGATAACCTTTTCCTTTACGGGTTTGGGTTCCTTTACCTTCTTGACCGTTGTCTTGGGCTTGGATGACAACAGCGCATCGTTCCTGATCCGGAGATATGACTCGATTGTGAAACCGTTCTCAAGTATCTCCCTCAGACTTTGCAGATGCATGGAGAGTTCGGGCAGGAGTTCGCCCGATGCCTCGGTAAGAGATTTCTTTACATCTTTATTGTCGATGGAAACGGACAAAACAGGGGTAATGTCCGATGCCGCCTCAAGCAGAATGGGAAGGAAATACCCGGCAGCTTTACTAACCCTCTCATCAAGATGAGCCTTGTCGGTAAGGCCGATGCGGTCCAACTCACGGCGGAAAGTCTCGGCAACTTTCTCAATATCTCTGACTCTGCGGCGGTTCTCCTCCATCCTGGCGGTCTGCTCCGGATAGGTATTCTTGAGATGGTTGTTGAATATTCCGCCGGCCCAACCGGTAAGTCTTTCAAGTTCAGTGAATGTAAAACACTCTTTGAGAATGCTCATGAAATACTCCGCCCGCGATGCTTCCAGTTGCCTTTCCATTTCGGATACCGGCAGGAACTGCTCATGGAATCCGGATACATCGCTGTTGTTGAACAGGCACGACTGTGATATGGGACTGCTCAGAACTATGCCTTCAAGTGTGCGGCATCGTGACAGTGCCACATAGACCTGACCGAAACTGAAGGCCGATGCCGCATCAATGATCACACGGTCAAAAGTAAGGCCCTGGCTCTTATGAATGGTGACTGCCCAGGCGGCCCGCAGCGGGTACTGGGAGAAAGTACCTTCTACCTTGGGTACAATCTCCTTGGTATCTTTGTCTATCTCATACTGGATATTCTCCCATTTTTCAATAGGAACATTGATTTCATCGCCGTTTTCATCGGTCACTATGATGCCGTCATCATAATCTATGGAGGTTACGGTGGCAATCTTTCCGTTGTAGTACCGGCCCTCGCGGGAGTCGTTGCGCAGGAACATGACCTGTGCTCCCTCCTTGAGTTGGAGTACCTTTTCAGCGGGGAGCGTGTTTTCCGGGAAATTTCCCTCGACCTCTGCGTAGAATGTGTAGAGGCGGGTCTTCAGAGTCTCCATTTTCTCCTGGTTGATGCTGTCTGCCTGGCGGTTGTGGGTGGTCAGGCGGATCCATCGGCCTCCGGAGGGTGCAGCGGTATCATCGGGATTGAAACGCGGGTCCAGACGGCTGTTGAGCATACGGTATGTTGCGTTGTCCATCACGCCGCCACGGATGCTGTTGAGTATATCCAGAAACGATGTATCTGATTGACGGTAAACCGTTTGCAACTCTATTGTAACGTATTTGAGTTGCCGCATCACCTTTGAATGGAAGAAGAAAGGTGACTGATATACCTTTTTGAGCCAGGGCTCATCCTGCTCTGTAACAACAGGCGGTAACTGGTGGGCATCGCCTATCATGAGCAACTGTACCCCGCCAAAGGGTTTGTTGTTGTGCCGATATCGGCGCATTACGGAGTCAACCGCATCAAGCAGATCTGCACGGACCATGGATATTTCATCTATTATCAGAAGGTCCAGTGTCTTGATGATCTTTACTTTCTCCTTGCGCAACTGTCGCCTTGCCTCGGGCAACTGATACTCCGTAACCAGTTCCCTGACATCGGGCAGGTAAGGGCATAGCGGGAGTTGGAAAAATGAATGGATCGTTACACCGCCCGCATTGATGGCGGCCACACCGGTTGGTGCAAGCACTACGCAGCGTTTGGGCGTATTCTCAACAATGTACTTTAGGAATGTTGTTTTTCCGGTTCCGGCCCTGCCGGTCAGAAAGACCGATATTCCCGTCTGGGAAATGTAACTCTCGGCCAGTTGAAAGAGATGATCTTTTTTCATAGTATAGCAATCAGGTTTCTTGTTCCGCAAATATATGGATAATTGCTGACAAATCAATTACGCAGGTGCCGCGTATTCTTTAAAATGGCCATACCTGCGTAAAATGGCCTTTAAAAGGCGGTTTTTTGCAAGTATGGCAGCGAAAACCCGGGTTTTGGCCATTTTTGGAGCCATACTTGCAGAGAATCGGGGCTACAACGCTTGTGTTGACAGGTATGGCCGCAAAAGGGCGCAGGGGGTAGAAAAACAACGGCCCGCAACCGGAAGCTGCGGACCGTTGATAGTACAAAGGCCTAGATTAGAACTCGGCCAGGTGCATGTCGCCCTTCTCGGCAAGGGCCTTGTGCAGGGCAAAGGCTTTTTCCAGAGCGTGGCTGGTCTGACCCTTCTCGGCAATCTTGAGGTAATCCCACATGAGTTGCTTGTAGTCGGGATGTACGCAGTTCTCGATGATGCACTTGGCGCGCTGGAGGTCGGCTATACCCTGCTCGGTGATGAGAACCTTTACGCTGTGCTCGTTGTGGTCAACGTGTGTGCACATGGGAACGATTGCGCTTATCTTGCCTCCCTTTGCTGTTGACGGGCAACTGAAGATTGAAATGAATGCGTTGCGGGTGAAATCGGCCGAACCGCCCACACCGTTCATCATCTTGACACCGCTTACGTGGGTTGAGTTCACGTTGCCGTAGATATCGGCCTCCAGGGCAGTGTTCATTGCTATCAGTCCAAGACGGCGTGCAACCTCGGGGCTGTTTGATATCTCGGTAGGACGGAGCACCAGCTTGTCCTTGAAGAAGTTCATATCATCATATACGCTCTGCAGGGTCTCGTTACTAACGCTCAGCGATGAACTTGAACCGAACTTGCAATGGCCCTCACGCATCAGGTCGATGACCGAATCCTGGATAACCTCGGTGTACATCTGGAATGCGGGAACCGACGGATCCTCACCCAGAGCACCCAGTACGGCGTTTGCTACATTACCTACACCGCTCTGGAGAGGCAGGAAGGTTGAAGGAATGATACCGCGCTTGAGGTCGCTGATAAGGAACTGGGCTACATTATGACCGATCTGGAGAGTTGTCTCATCGGGAGCGGTAAAGCCGCGTGCCTCATCGGGTATGTTGACCTCTACGATACCGATAATCTTGGCGGGATCTACCTGAATGTAGTCCTTGCCGATATGGTCGCTGGGCTGGTAAACGGGAATCTCGCGGCGGTAAGGGGGATCGGCGGGCTCATAGATATCATGCAGGCCCTTGGCGCAACGTGCGTGGGCTGCATTAACCTCTATGATCAGTTTCTCAGCCAGACGGGCTACTGTAGGAGCTATACCCACACCGGCGGTTACCCAGATCTTACCGTCATCGCTGACATCAAAGGCCTCCATGATGCCGATGTTCAGCTTGCCGTAGAATCCGTAACGCATCTCCTGTGCCATCTGGCTCAGGTTGATGTCATTATAAGCAATTTCACCGTTGTTTACGGCTGTACGGAAATCCTTGTTGGTGGTATAGGGAGCGCGATATTTGAGGGCGTGCTCACGTGCCAGTATGCCGTCGCATGAATCGCCGGTAGAAGCACCGGTAAACAGACTGATCTGAAACTCCTGACCCTGCTCGTGGAGCTCATGGGCCATTAAACCGATCTCATGGGTGACGGCCTTGGGGGTACCTGCAGGAGTGAATCCGCTCAGACCTACGTTATCACCGTTCTTGACAAAACGTGCTGCCTCGGCAGCAGTCATTTTTTTGAAAGCCATTGTTATATGTTTGTTTACTTGTTTGACTTCTTTGGTATAAAGTAGCGCAAATTTAACCAATACCTAAAATAAAAACAAGTAAATTTGCGGCCGATTAGGAGAAAGGAATATGGAAGAAACCACCAAGAGACTTTTCATAGAAACTTACGGCTGCCAGATGAATGTAGCCGACAGCGAGGTCATTGCCTCAATCATGCGCATGGCCGGTTACGAGCCGACCGAAAACATTGATGAGGCCGATGCCATATTCCTGAATACCTGCTCCATACGAGAGAACGCCGAACAGAAGATCTGGAACCGTCTTGAGGCTCTGAACGCCCTGAAAAAGAAGAGAAAGAATCTTTACATAGGCGTAATGGGCTGCATGGCCGAGCGCACCAAGGAGGACCTGACCGAGAACCATCATGTGGATGTGGTCTGCGGACCTGATGCATACCTCTCGCTGCCCGACCTGATGGCACAGGTAGAAGCCGGTCACAAGGCAATGGATGTGGAACTCTCCACAACCGAAACCTACCGCGACATCATACCGGAGCGTATTTGCGGCAACAACATTAGCGGATTTGTATCAATCATGCGCGGCTGCAACAATTTCTGCCACTACTGCATTGTTCCCTACACCCGCGGACGCGAGCGCAGCCGTGACCCGCAGAGCATCCTGAACGAGGTTCTTGACCTTAAGAAAAAAGGTTACAAAGAGGTGACTCTCCTGGGACAGAACGTAAACTCATACAGGTTTGAAAACGGCCAGTCCACCGTAGGATTCCCGCAACTTCTGCGCATGGTTGCTGAGGCTGTACCCGAGATGAGGGTAAGGTTCACCACGTCACATCCCAAGGATATGAGTGATGAGACTCTGCATGTTATTGCCGAGGTTCCCAACATATGCCGTCACATACATCTGCCCGTTCAGAGCGGAAGTTCCCGCATACTCAAACTGATGAACCGCAAATACACCCGCGAGTGGTACTTGGAGCGTGTGGATGCAATAAAACGTATCATCCCCGACTGCGGTCTTACAACCGATATGTTCACCGGCTACCATTCTGAGACCGAGGAGGACCACCAGGAGAGCCTTTCACTTATGCGCGAGTGCCGTTTTGACGCATCATTCATGTTCCGATACTCGGAGCGTCCCGGCACATACGCAAGCAAGCATCTGCCCGACAACGTGCCTGAGGAGGTAAAGATACGCCGCCTCAACGAGATGATAGAACTCCAGAACCAGCTGTCACTGGAACGCAACCGCGAGTGCATCGGCCATGAATATGAAGTACTGGCCGAGGGTTACTCCAAACGCTCCCGCCAGCAGCTGTACGGCCGCACTGAACAGAACCGCACTGTAGTCTTTGACAAGGGGACCCACCACCCCGGCGATTTTCTTACAGTACGCATCACCGACGCCACATCGGCAACCCTGTTCGGAACTGAAAATCAATAAAAAATCCTTAAAACACTTGACAACCCCTATTTCGGGGTATTATCTTTGCGGCACTTTGCGCGCGCAAGCGTGCGTTCTATTAGGATGATTTATCAGGATTTCAAGCCTTGCCCTTTATGCGGAGCGTCGGGTCAGATACCCTACGCAGGCTGCACCGATTTCACGGTGAGCAAGGAGCCTTATACCCTGATGCGTTGTCCGTCGTGCGGTGTCGTATACACGCTTGATCCCCCGTCGGAAGAGGAGATGAGCCGATACTACAGGCAGAAACTCAACCAAAAACTCAATATGGGTGATTCCCCGTCGGGACTTATAGGCAGGCTCTATTACCACGTCCGCACCCGGATGCTCCGCAAGAAGGTAAAGATAGTGGAATCACAGGCCTACCGTACGGGCGGATCGCTGCTCAACTACGGTGCCAAGACAGGATTCTTCTCGCACAAGATGGAGCGTCGCGGCTGGAAGGTGACATCGGTCGAGAGATATCACGAGGAGAGACTTTTCTCGCTCGAGATGTTCCACCACCGCATGATAGACATCCCCGAGATGAGCAACCTTCATGCTGGCACGTTTGACGTAATCACCATGTGGCATGTATTTGAGCATTGCCACAATCCCCATGAGTTGCTTGACAGATTCTACGAGCTCTTAAGACCGGGAGGAATACTTGTCATAGCATGCCCCAATATTCGTTCAACCGATGCCATGCATTACGGGCCCTACTGGGCAGCATACGATGTCCCCAGACATCTGTGGCATTTCAACCCCAACTCCATAAGCGGGTTGCTGCACAAACACGGTTTCACCCTGATGCACCATGAGAGCATGCCGTATGACAGCTTCTACATATCGATCCTGTCCGAAAGACAGCTCAGGCACCGGATGTCATTCCTGCGCGGAATGATAAACGGATTCCGTTCATGGAGAATATCCATGACCAAACGTGGACTCAGCAGTTCACTGGTTTATGTTTTCAGAAAAAGAATAACACCACAGTAACAATATGGTCAAACAAAAGAAAAAGAGAAAGATAGACCTGCTGTTCATCACAGCATGCATCAGCACGTCTCTGGTTTTGCTGCTCATAGGCATAGTGGCTCTGCTGCTCCTTACCGCCAATGACCTTTCACGCCATCTCAAGCAGGAGATGACGGTCGAGGTTATCCTTAAGGAGAGCATTACCGATGTCCAACTGTCATCACTCCGCCGCAGCATTGAAGCATCGCCCTACTGCGCCGTATGCTCGTACATATCTAAGGATGACGCCCTCAAGGACATGACCAAGGCCATGGGTACCGATCCTTCGCAGTTCCTTGAGTACAATCCTTTCTATGCATCGCTGAATGTCCGTCTGGAGGCCGATTACGCATGCAACGACAGCCTCAAGGTGATTGAAAAGAGGATTGCCGACATGGAGGGTGTGCGCGAGGTCACCTGGCAGAAAGACCTGCTGGACATCATAAACAGCAATATCCGCAAGGTGGCCGTACTGTTGCTGGTACTGGCCATGATACTGTCACTGGTATCGTTCACGCTCATAAACAACACCATCAAACTGACCATCTACGCCCAGCGTTTCGTGCTCTACTCCATGAAGCTCGTGGGCGCCAAATGGTCTTTCATACGCAAGCCCTTCATCAGCCGGAACCTTTGGATCGGATTTGCATCGGCCGTACTTACATGCATCATCATCTGGTACGGTCTCAAGATCGGCCTTAAGTATGAACCCTGGCTCATCATGCTGGCAGAGCCCAGGATCATAATCCCCGTATTCTCAGTGGTAATCGTTATAGGACTGCTCATTACGGGAGTATGCGCACTTCATTCGGTAAACCGTTTCCTGAGAATGAAATCAGGAGAACTCCATTATGTCTAACCTAAAACTTCTCTCAATATGGATAAGAAAAAATTCGCCTTTACCAAGACCAATTACATTCTGACAGCTATCGGAATGGCAATTATCATCATCGGCCTTCTTCTGATGACCGGCCCCAACTGCACAACCGAGTATTTTGAACCCGATATATTCAGCGTTCGTCGCATCAAAGTGGCACCTGTCGTCACACTCATCGGATTCCTGACCGTAATAGTGGCTATCATTTACAAACCCAAAGCCGATAAAGAAGAGAATAAAGAATGAGCTGGCTTGAATCTTTACTTTTAGGTCTTTTACAGGGCCTTACAGAGTATCTGCCCATAAGCAGCAGCGGACATCTGGCAATCGCCTCATCACTGTTCGGCATTGACGGTGAGCAGAACCTGGCCTTTACGGTGATTGTACACGTGGCCACGGTTTTGAGTACTCTGGTAATACTTTGGAAAGAGATTGTATGGATATTCCGCGACCTGTTTGCCAAACAGTCCTGGAAGAGTTACAGCGGCCTGAACGAAGGTACGCGTTATGCCATCAACATCATAATCTCCATGATCCCGGTCGGCATAGTGGGAGTATTCTTCAAGGATAAGATTGAGGAAATATTCGGTGCCGGCACCACCGTTGTGGGCTGCTGCCTGCTGGTAACCGCCGCCCTGCTCACTTTCTCATACTACGCAAAACCGCGTCAGAGAGAGAACATTTCAGGCTGGCATGCCTTTATCATCGGCATAGCTCAGGCCTTAGCCGTACTGCCCGGTATTTCACGTTCCGGATCGACCATAGCAACAGGTCTGCTGCTTGGCGACAAGAAGGAAAAACTGGCCCAGTTCTCTTTCCTGATGGTGATACCTCCCATCCTGGGTGAGGCACTGCTGGATATGAAAGACCTGGTTGAATCGGCAGGCGCAGGCGTTGCAGGAAGCGACACCGGCATTGGCGTGCTGGTTATAGGATTCCTGGCTGCATTCCTTGCCGGTTGTGCCGCCTGCAAGTGGATGATATCGATAGTGCGCAAGGGCAAACTGATATGGTTTGGCGTCTATTGCGCTGTTGTAGGACTTGTAACCATACTGTTCCTGTAAGATATGAATTTCGGGGAGGGAGTGATTCTTGCGTTTGACAAGCCGTACCGATGGACATCGTTCGATGTCGTAGGTAAGGTCCGATGGCTCATATGCCGCCGTCTTGGAGTAAAGAGACTCAAGGTGGGGCATGCAGGCACACTGGACCCTCTGGCTACGGGCGTACTGATAGTATGCACCGGCAGGGCAACCAAACGCATTGAGGAGCTGCAATCCGGTACCAAAGAGTACTTCGCCACCATCAGGCTCGGAGCAACCACACCCTCATATGACCTGGAAAAACCTATCGATGCCACCTATCCCACGGATCATATCACCCGTGAGATGGTAGAACAGGTTCTGGAGCGTTTCAGAGGCACTATTGAGCAGGTTCCGCCCACATTCTCGGCCTGTAAGGTTGACGGAAAGCGCGCCTACAAGATGGCACGCAAGGGTGATGAGGTGGAGCTCAAGCCCAAGACCCTGGTAATAGATGAACTGGAACTGACCGAATGCAACCTGCCGGATATAACCATCCGTGTGGTTTGCAGCAAGGGAACATACATAAGGGCTTTGGCCCGTGACATAGGCGAGGCTTTGCAGAGCGGAGGACATCTGATTGCCTTGCGTCGCACCCGCGTGGGTGACTTTAAAGTTGAGGACTGTCTGAACCCTGAAAAGTTCAGTGAGTGGCTGGATGCCGCCGACATAGAGATGCCGAAAGAGGAAAATGATTAACAAATAACTATAAACACAAAAAAGGGAATGAAACTATCACAATTCAAATTCAAACTCCCCGAAGACAGGATTGCACAGTATCCTGTCGAGCATCGTGACGAATCAAGACTGATGGTCGTTCACAAGAAATCCGATGAGATTGAGCATGTATTGTTCAAGGACATCCTGAATTATTTTGATGAAAAGGACGTTTTTGTATTCAATGACACCCGTGTGTTCCCCGCCCGCATGTACGGAAACAAGGAGAAAACCGGTGCCTGCATCGAGGTCTTCCTGCTGCGTGAGCTGCGTGAGGAGAACCTGCTTTGGGATGTCCAGGTGGATCCTGCCCGCAAGATCCGCATAGGAAACAAACTCTATTTCGGCGAGGACAACTCAATGGTGGCCGAGGTAATTGACAACACCACATCACGCGGTCGCGTGCTGCGTTTCCTCTATGACGGACCGCATGACGAGTTCAAGAAAGCACTTTACGCACTGGGCGAGGCTCCCATTCCCACCTACATGAAGCGTAAGGCCTGCGCATGGACATACGACGAGCAGGGCAATGTAACCGCCAAGCCCATGAGCCAGATGGAAAAGGGCGATTTCTGCGATGAGACCAGTTTCCAGACAATCTTTGCAACCAACGAGGGTGCCGTAACCGCTCCTACAGCCGGCCTGCATTTCAGCCGTGAGCTTCTTAAGCGTATGGAGATCAAGGGCATTGACCGTGCCTTCGTAACCATGCACTGCGGTCTGGGCAACTTCCGCGAGATAGACGTAGAGGATCTGACCAAGCACAAGATGGAATCAGAGGAGATGTACGTAACCGAGGAGTGCACCAGGATTGTAAACAACGCAAAACTTGGAGGTCACAAGATCTGCGCAATAGGCAACACCGTAAACCGTGCTCTTGAGACAGTAGTAGGCACAGACCACCTGATCAAGCCGTTTGACGGTTGGACCAACAAGTTCATATTCCCGCCCTACGATTTCAGCGTAGCTGACAGCATGGTAAGCAACTTCCAGTTGCCGGAGTCCATCCAGCTGATGCTCACCTGCGCTTACGGCGGATATGAGAAGGTTATGGCAGCATACAACCTTGCAGTCAAGGAGGGTTACCGCTTTGGTTGCTACGGTGACGCAATGCTGATCACAGACTGATACTGATGGCTGTGCTGTACCTTTCACTGGGCACCAATCTGGGTGACAGACGATCCAATCTTGAGACCGCCTGCACGCACATTGCCAGTGAAGTGGGTACCATAGTATCGGCATCCGATATCATTGAAACAGAGCCGTGGGGATTTGACAGTTCAAACTCCTTCCTGAACATGGCGGTTAAAGTGGAAACCACCCTGCAGCCACTTGATGTGCTGCACGCCACTCAGGACATTGAGCGCAAAATGGGACGCAGTGAAAAGACCATGAACGGACAATACAAAGACAGGGTTATAGACATAGACCTGCTTATGTATGACGATGTGGTAATGAATACGCCTGAACTGACCATTCCCCACCCGCATATGTTTCAACGCCGGTTTGTCATGGAACCATTGGCACAGATTGCACCTGAACTGGTAAATAACTGACTATGGCCGACAACTATCTGGAGAAACATTACGAGGACTACCTGAGGCGCAAGGCGGCTTGGGAGAAATCCCGCAAGCATAAGCCGAATATCCAAAAGCCTGAAGAACCGGAGGATGAGGCTCTGTGACAGATGAAAATGATTATGAGAAAACTGTAATACTGACCTTATGAAAGCAATTATATTGAACTCGGGATTGGGACACCGCATGGGATCCATTACTGATACCCACCCCAAATGCATGACCGAGATTTCATCGGACAATACTATTCTGAGCCGTCAGCTCAAGAAACTGGTGGCATTCGGCATAGACCAGGTCATTATGACCACCGGGTACTACAACAGTATACTTGAGGAGTACTGCAGCGGGTTGCACCTGCCCATAAAGTTCACCTTCGTGAACAATCCCGTATACGACAAGACCAACTACATATACAGCATCTATTGCGCCAAGGACCTGCTCAAGGATGACGATGTTATCCTGATGCACGGTGACCTGGTGTTTGAGCCGCTGGTACTGGAAGCCATACTCAAAAGCGATGTAAGCTGCATGGCAGTAAGCAGCACGCTGCCATTACCCGAAAAAGACTTCAAGGCCGTAATCAGGGACGGACGCATAGAGAAAGTAGGCATTGAGTTCTTTGACAATGCAATGGCCGCCCAGCCACTTTACAAGATTCTTAAGAAGGACTGGCTGGTATGGCTTGAAAACATAGAAAAGTTCTGTGAGGCCGATAACCGCAACTGTTATGCCGAGAACGCATTCAATGAGGTATCGGACCGCTGCCAAATCTATCCGGTAGACATCAGGGATATGCTGTGTGCCGAGATTGACACACCCCAGGACCTTGAGGTTGTCAGCGCACGTGTCAAGGAGGTGAACAACCGCACGGTTTACATGTGCTGCTCGACCGATTATATCCACAGCGGTCACATTGCCATCATCAAAAAGGCCTGCCGTTTGGGCCGATTGACGATAGGCGTACTCTCCGATGAAGCCGTAGCAAGCTACAAGCGTTATCCGCTGCTGCCCTTCGAGGAGCGCAAATCACTGTTCCAGAATATTGCAGGAGTAGAAAACGTAATTGAACAGAAGGCACTCAGTTATGCCGATAACCTGAGGCTCCTCAAGCCCGATTACGTGGTACACGGTGATGATTGGGTAGAAGGTTTCCAGAAACCTATCCGCGAGGAGGTCCTGAAAGTTCTCGGTGAATACGGCGGAAAACTTGTGGAATACCCGTACTCATCGGACCCCAAATACAAACAACTGGACGCCACCCTTCGTTCCGAACTGGCCATGCCCGATATGCGCCGCGGCAGGTTGCGCAAACTCATAGCAATGAAAGGCCTTGTAACCGCAATGGAGGCCCACAGCGGCATAACCGGCCTGATAGTTGAGAAGACAACCGTTCTCCAGGAAGGCAAGACCTATCAGTTCGATGCCATGTGGATCAGTTCTCTCTGCGACTCCACCGCAAAAGGCAAACCCGACATTGAACTGGTGGACATGACCAGCCGTTTCCGCACCATTGACGATATCATGGAGGTAACCACCAAACCCATCATATTTGACGGTGACACCGGCGGTCTGACCGAGCACTTTGTCTATACGGTCCGTTCATTGGAGCGTATGGGCGTATCGATGGTCATCATTGAGGACAAGACCGGACTCAAGAAGAACTCTCTGTTCGGTACTGAGGTCAAGCAGACCCAGGATACGATAGAGAACTTCTGTGAGAAGATCAAGGCAGGAAAGCGTGCCCAGAAGACCAAGGAATTCATGATATGTGCCCGCATAGAAAGCCTTATCCTGGAACAGGGCATGGACGACGCTCTGAAACGCGCATTCGCCTTCAGCAAAGCCGGAGCCGATGCCATCATGATCCACTCCCGCAAGAAAGATCCGGCCGAGATCTTTGAGTTCGTGGAGAAGTTCAGAAAGCAGAATACCGAAACTCCTGTTGTCGTGGTGCCCACATCCTTCAATACAGTAACCGAGGAGGAGTTCAAGCAGCGCGGCGTAAACGTGGTAATCTATGCAAACCAGCTTACACGTACCGGATTCCCCGCCATGCAGAATGCGGCACGCACCATACTGGAACACCATAGGGCCAAGGAGTGCGACGACATGTGTATGAGCATCAAGGATATTATTACCTTAATCCCCGAAGAGTAATGATCAGACCTGAATTCTTTATCAACACTTTGGGAAAATACGGCATCGATTTCTTTGCCGGAGTGCCCGACAGTCTGCTCAAGAATATCTGCGCATATATTACAGATCACTTTAATGCTGAGCATAATATCATTACCGCAAATGAAGGTGCGGCAATAGGACTCGCTGCCGGCCTTTACCTGGCTACAGGTAAGCCCGCCTGTGTCTACATGCAGAACAGCGGCGAGGGCAATACCGTAAACCCCTTGGCATCACTTACCGACAAGGAGGTCTACAACATTCCCGTACTGCTGGTAATAGGATGGCGAGGCCGCCCCGGCGTTCATGATGAGCCGCAACACGTCAAGCAGGGAAAGATAACAACTGCACTTCTGGATGTGATGGGCATCAGTTATGAAGTCCTGTCCAAGGATGAAAAAGAAGCTGCCATTCAGATTGACAAAGCAGCCAAGGCCCTCCAAAACAAGGATGTATTTGCCCTTGTGATTGAGAAAGATACTTTCGATGATTATAAACTCCAGAACGTTGAAAGCAACAACCTGACAATGTCTCGTGAAGAGGCAATCCAGGCGGTTGCATCGGCCCTGGCCCCCAAGGACGTGATTGTTAGTACCACAGGTATGATTAGTCGCGAACTCTTTGAGTACCGTACTGCAATGAACCAAGGTCATGAACGTGATTTCCTGACCGTAGGTTCAATGGGACATGCCAGCCAGATTGCATTGGGCATAGCATTGGAAAAAAAAGACCGCAAGGTATGGTGTTTTGACGGCGACGGAGCAACCATCATGCATATGGGTTCACTTGCCATAGTGGCAAGCAAGAAACCCGCCAACTACATACATGTGGTTTTCAATAACGGAGCCCACGACAGCGTAGGCGGCCAGCCCACAGTCGGACTCAAGATAGACCTTCCGGCCGTAGCAAAGGCTGTCGGTTATGCCAACACTTACAGTGTGGATAACAGGAAAGCATTGGATGAAATTCTAGGTAATGTGGGCAGCGTTGAAGGTCCTGTTTTGATAGAAGTGAAAGTAAATAAGGGAAACCGCAAGGATCTGGGACGTCCCACAACAACCCCCATTGAGAACAAGGAGGCACTGATGGAGTTCCTTAAGAAATGACGTTATGCAAAAGATAATAGAGGGTATAGTCAGACTGCAGGAGATTCTTGAAACCATAAACAGCCGCAAACTGTTCATGGTCACAGACTCCTCATATCCGTTCCTGAACATAAAAGAGCGGATAGAACAGACATCCGTCACTAAGGTATGTTTCTCAGATTTCAGTCCGAACCCTCTGTTTGAAGATGTCTGTAAGGGTATAGACCTGTTCCTGAAAGAGAACTGCGACGCCATACTTGCCGTAGGAGGCGGCAGTTCAATAGATGTGGCAAAGTGCATTAAACTGGCAGTCCTGGCTAAAGAGGGACGTGACAGTCTTATTCCACCATTGGTTTCAAAATGTCTGGATATAGATGGCCGTAAGATTCCTTTCATAGCCATTCCCACCACAGCCGGAACCGGAAGCGAATCAACCCACAACGCAGTAATGTACTACCAGGGATCAAAACAGACAGTGACAAATGACGGAGTCCTTCCTGATTATGCACTGCTTGAACCCAAGGTTCTTGCCACACTTCCGCTGTACCAGAAGAAGTGCACCATGCTTGATGCCCTCTGTCAAGGCATAGAGAGCTGGTGGTCGGTCAATTCCACCGATGAAAGCAAGGGTTATGCAAAAACTGCGGTCGAACTCATTACCGGAAACTGGCGAAAGTACATATTCGACAATGATTCCCGTGCTGCCTCACAGATAATGCTGGCAGCCAACTATGCCGGACGCGCCATAAACATATCGGCCACTACCGCGGCCCACGCTATGAGTTACAAGATAACGTCAATGTACAAACTTCCTCATGGTCACGCAGTCGCAGTCTGCCTCCCAGAGATATGGGAATACATGACAGCCCATCCGGAACACTGCATCGACCCCAGAGGCAAGGAGTATCTGACCGATATATTCAACCAAATATCTGAAAGTCTTGGAACAGCCGGACCAAAGGATTCGATAGCCTTTGTCCGCAACATGATGAAAGAGATGAATATGGAGAATCCCATTACCGTCAACAGGGAACAGGAATTGGGACTGCTTACCGAATCGGTCAATCCGGTCAGACTCAAGAACAACCCGGTCGAACTGACACGGGATACTCTATGCAACCTTTATGGTATTATCGTAAAAAGATCCGTTGTATTACATTGTTAAACAAATAACAAAAACACAATGCAGGCAATAATATTAGCAGCTGGAATGGGTAAAAGACTTGGTGAACTCACCAAGGATAACACCAAATGCATGATTGAGGTTAATGGGCAAAAGCTTATTGACAGAATGCTTGGCCAGCTGGCCAAGCTAAATCTGAAAAGAGTTATTATCGTCGTAGGTTATCAAGCCGAAAATCTGATAAACCATTTAGGTCATAGATATGACGATATGCTAAATATTGAGTTTGTATTTAACCCTATCTATGATAAGACAAACAATATCTATTCTCTTGCCCTTGCTAAAGAAAAATTGCAGGAAGATGATACCCTCCTACTGGAAAGCGACTTGATATTTGAAGATCGTATGCTTAGATTGCTTACAGACAATCCATACCCTAATCTGGCTCTGGTGGCCAAATATGAAACATGGATGGACGGAACTATGGTACGCATTGACAGCGAAAATAATATAGTTAGTTTCGTTCCAAAAAAAGCATTCCGGTACAGTGACGTGCCTTACTATTACAAGACATGCAATATTTATAAATTCAGTAAAGAGTTCTCATGTAACCAATACGTTCCGTTTTTGGAAGCATACAGCAAGGCAATGGGCGACAATGAGTATTACGAGCAAGTTTTGCGCGTAATCACGGCTTTGGACAAATCAACACTCAGGGCTCTTCCCATCACAGACGAAAAATGGTACGAGATTGATGATATTCAGGACCGCGACATAGCTGAAATCAAGTTCTCTGTAGGAACAGATATGCTAAAACGTTTCCATCAGTGTTATGGAGGCTACTGGAGATTCCCGCAGATGAAAGATTTCTGTTATTTAGTCAATCCATTTTTCCCAACAGACCGCATGAAGGATGAATTACGCGCCAATTTTGACACTCTGCTCACAGAATATCCTTCTGGAATGACGGTTAACTCTCTGCTTGCAGGGAAGTATTTCGGTATTAGACAAGAGTTAGTATGTGTAGGCAACGGTGCAGCCGAACTGATAAAATGTCTTATAGAGAACCACTGCTCTGGTAAAATCGGTTTCGTATTTCCTACCTTTGAAGAGTACCCTAACCGTACGAACCCGGACAACAGGATAATATTCACTCCTTCCAATCCCGATTTCAGTTATTCAGCTCACGACCTTAAACAGTTCTTCAAGGATAAGGGAATAAGAAACCTTCTTATCATCAACCCCGACAATCCATCTGGCAATTATATTCCGTTCAATGAACTGAGACAACTTATTGAGTGGACTGCTGAGAACTCCATCAACCTGATAGTAGATGAAAGTTTTGTCGATTTCACCGACAATCACGCTACTGCATCCTTGCTTCATAATGATATTCTCCTGTCCAATCCACACCTGACAGTTGTTAAGTCCATAAGCAAATCATATGGAGTTCCTGGACTGAGACTAGGAATAGTAGCATCGGGCAATACCGTAATGATGGATGAAATACGCAAAGAGGTGGCCATTTGGAACATCAACTCATTTGCAGAGTTTTATATGCAGATATTCAACAAATATGAGAAAGATTTCCTTGAGGCATGTGACAAGTTCATAGCAGAGAGAAGTCTCTTCTTTAAGGAACTTAGCGCCATAACTTTCTTGCGTGTAATACCTTCACAGGCCAATTATTTCCTGTGCGAAATCATAGATAAGTACACATCTGCTCAACTTACAGGAAAACTTCTGGAGGAAAGCAATATTCTTATCAAGGACTGCGGACAGAAAAGTGCTTTTGCCGGCAAGAACTATATAAGGATTGCCATAAGAGACAGAGAGGACAACAGCAAACTGGTTCAAAAACTAAGAGAACTATGATTCCATACAGAATCTGTATATGCGGTGGAGGAAATCTAGCCCATGTGGTGGGCGGATATCTGGCAGCCAAACCCGAGTGTGAGGTAAGGTTGCTAACCCGTTATCCGGAAAAATGGCAGCCCGAAGGTATCTTGAAACTTACTGATAACAATGGTAAGGTTTTCAATTCAAGATTTACCCTTATAAGCTCAAATCCTTCCCAGACTGTAACAGGAGCCGATATGGTTTTGGTCTGCCTGCCCGGATTCGCAATTGCACAGGTTCTTGAATCAATCAAAGATTACATAAGTAAGGAAACTGTAGTAGGTTCTATCGTCTCAAGTACAGGTTTCTTTCTTATGGCTAAAAAGATATTACCTGCCGGAACCAAATTGTTCGGTTTCCAGCGTGTACCCTTTATAGCCCGAACCAATGAATATGGAAAATCCGCTTCACTTCTTGGTTACAAACCTTCATTGACTTATGCTTCAATGAATATAAACGACATACAAAGTTTGAGTCGGACTATTTCAGCTCTCTTTGATGTTTCTGTTACATGGCTTGACAGTTATCTCAAGGTTACCCTTACTAACAGTAACCCTTTGTTGCATCCTTGCCGCCTTTATGGGATGTTCGGAAGAGGAAAAACAGCGTTTGACAAACCAATTCTTTTTTATGAAGAATGGGATAACTTCAGTTCTGAAATGTTAATTGACTGTGATCTTGAATTTAGACATCTACTTGACAAGTTGGATATCGCCAGAAATGAAATTGTTCCCATTCTAGATTATTATGAGAGTCATGACTCCCTGTCCCTTACTGAAAAAATCAGGTCTATCCAGGCTTTCAAAGGACTCCAAGCTCCAATGATACAATTATCTGACGGCTATTATTATCCAGATTGGAATAACAGATATTTTACTGAAGATATACCTTTTGGGCTTCTAATTATCAAGGCGTTTTGTCGCAAATACGGAATTGACACTCCAAAGATTGACACAATATTGAGATGGGCACAAACAGGTATGAATAAGCAATACATAGTTGGTAAGGATTTGACCGGAAAAGATATTCATCAAACAATAGTTGACTATGTGGACTGAATCATTGACATCCTCTTTCCAGAGTATAATGGCTGCATTGAAACTCAATATTTATGTATGTCTTTATAACTTGCATCTGAAGATCTTACTCCCAAAGATCTCCAAGCATAAACCTATTAGGATTATGTTTTATGTCAATAATTTGTCCATGTGGAAAGGAGACAAACTGTTGGATTTACTAAAAAAGGATGATAGATTCGAGCCTTTTGCCGTTTCATATCTCTACTCATATCATTCCACAAAGGAAAATACAGAATGCGAACAGGAACTATCATCACATTTCAGTTCATTAGGTGTTCGTTATTTTAGTGGCTTTGATTTTATACGAAACAAAAATATTTCCATTTCCGAGTTTAAACCAGACATCATCTTTTTTCCTCAACCGTACATTAATTACAGATCTGCCATTCCGTTGAATGCCCTTTTGTCATATATTCCATACGGATTCAGTATAGAAGACTCCAAGAAATTTCATAATTCGTTATATCAGAATGTATGCTGGAAATATTTTGTTACAAACCAGTTGCAAAAAGAGTTGAAAACAAAATATAATATAAATCACGGAGTAAATGTCGTCGTTTCAGGAGATCCGTTAGCTGATTATTTCTTTGACGGACATACACCATCTTCTGACAGTTGGCCTATCAATAATCCTCAAATCAAAAGGATAATTTGGGCTCCCCACCATTCAATCACTCCACAAGATTGGCTAGATTATTCCAACTTTCTGGAAATTGCGGACGATATGCTTAATTTGGCAAAAGAGTACAATGACAAAGCTCAGTTCGTATTCAAGCCCCATCCTATGCTCAAAGATAAACTATACAAGCTTGATAGCTGGGGAGTTGAAAAAACCGATTCCTACTTTGACGCATGGAAATCATTACCAAACTGCAATTCTGCAGAAGGTAACTACGTTGACCTATTCATGTCTTCTGATGCCATGATTCATGATTGTAGTGCTTTTACAGCTGAATATCTGTATGTAAACAAGCCTGTAATGTATTTGACAAAAAAAGAAAGAATGGAATCATTCAATCAGTTTGCAAATGAATGTTTCAAGGTACATTATCATGGCTCCTCTATCTCAGACATAAAAAATTTCATCGACAATGTCATTAAGGGTATAGATCCTTTGGCTGATGAAAGAACAAAATTGATTAAAGAACAATTAAGGCCCAAAGGCAATGAAACAGTTGCCGGAACCATATATAAGGAACTTTGTAAAATATTTGAATAAATGGCAGAAAACCTGAAATCGCAAACCGTAAGAGGTGTATGGTGGAGTTTCCTTGAAAGATATTCCACACAGGGGGTTTCTTTCCTTATAACCCTATTCATGGCCCGCATCCTTTCTCCAGGCGAATACGGATTAATAGGAATGATTGCCATTTTCATGGCTCTTGGACAGGTTTTTATTGACGGTGGTTTTGCCAATGCTTTAATCCAGAAAGAGACCCGAACTGAAACCGATTTTTCTACAGTTTTCTGGATAAATGTCTCAATAGGTTTTCTTTCATATTTAATCCTGTTTTTTGCAGCTCCGATTATTGCGTCTTTCTACAATGAAGAAATACTCATACCCATCATAAAGATTTACGGCCTCAACCTTGTGTTATCATCGCTTGCCGGCGTAAACAAAGTCAAACTGGTTATTGACATAAACTTCAGGACACAACTAAAGATATCATTGATTTCGGCCATTACCTCAGGCATAACAGGTATTATATGTGCATTGAAGGGTTGTGGAGTATGGGCAATCGTAGCACAATCAAACGTAGCCGCAGCTCTTACGGCTGTGCTTAGTTTTGTATTTGTCAAATGGAAGCCTTCGCTTACTTTTTCACGGGAATCTTTCAAGTCGTTGTTCTCTTTTGGATCCAAACTATTGGTGGCGCAAATCATAAGTACTGCATACACATATCTTTATAACATTGTTATTGGCAAGAAATACACAAAGGCGGAATTGGGTTTGTACACTAAAGCCGGTCTGTTTTCGCAAATGGTAAGTACATATCTCACATCAGCAATGACCAGAGTTTCCTTCCCCGTTCTTAGTCGAGTTCAAAATGAAGATGACCAACTGATGGGAGCATACAGAAAATTCATAGGTATGGTCGCTTTTATTGTCTTTCCTATTGCTCTTGGAGTATGCGGTATGGCCAGACCGCTAATATTGTCGCTTATTACCGAGAAATGGTTGGGTTGTGTACCCTTTATCCAGATTCTGATATTTGCATATTTGTGTGACGGCATTACCATTGTTAATTTGAACCTGCTTTACGTTAAAGGCAAGTCTAATGTGGTTTTGCGTCTGGAAATCATTAAAAAAACAATTGCTATTACGATGCTATTTATAGCGGCACGATATGGAATAAAAGCTATCTGCTGTAGTCAGGTCATTTATGCAATTATTGCTCTGATTCTCAATACAAGGAACACAAAGAAACTCTTGAATTATGGTTTGCTGAGCCAAATCAAGGATTTATTCCCATACTTTATCTGCTCACTTGTCATAATGGCAATTGCCCTTGGAATGGACCATTTACTCAATAATAGTTGGATTGTCCTGGGCTTGTGCATTATTATTTGCCCCACGGTTTATCTCCTACTGTGTTATGCTTTCAATTTAAAAGCATTGAATGAGATGGCCTCAATAATAGCATCTAACCAGTATTGTCCTGGATGGCTCTGCAGGATCCTAGTTAAAATATATCCCGAACTGAAATGATAATAATACTGCTCATATTACTTGCATTAACCTGTATCGGCTTGAAAAAAGCCGGGAGCGAACCCAAACAGGCCGCAACGGGGGAATCCCAATCCCCAAAAGATGAGAATCCCCCGACGCAACCATAATTTCCCGTCCTGGCGGCTTGTCCGAAGGCGGGAAGGCGTAGAGGAGGAAGAAGTATGAAATTGACTTGGCTGGACTGATGGTTGTTATGTTCCTGTTTTATTCAGGTTATGGAGTGATGGAATCAATACAAAGAAAAGGCGACAGCTATATACGAGCCATACCGGTAAAAAGAGTCCTTTCAACTTTTATAAACTATTCTATTGCCATATTAGTCTTTCTTTTAATGAACTCATTATTGGGCATTCATTATCCTTTTATACAATATCTATTATCCCTTATAGCATGGGAAAGTGTCGGCCAAAGTAACTGGTACATCTTTGCTATTATTTGCTGCTACATTTCTACTTATATATCCTTCCTGCTGTTTAAGGAGAAAAGGATAGCTTTTCTTGCCACTCTATTATTACTCGGCGTATATATTTGCTTGCTTCACGAATTTAAAGAAAACTGGTGGTACAATATTATTCTGTCATATCCTGCAGGAATGATGATTTCACTTTACAAGAAAAACATTATGCCTTTTTTGGAACAGCGTTACATTTTATGCCTTTCAGGACTAACACTGTTATTTGTTTTGCTCTTTCATTACAGGAATTCAACGCCCACTTATTTGGCATGCGCTATAACTTTCGCATATCTTGTTTTCGTCATTTCTTATAAATTTGTCGTAAAAAATGCTTTTCTGACATGGTGCGGCAAAAATTTATTCCAAATATACGTGTACCAGAGGATTCCTATGATAGCTCTTTCAAGCCTATTCCCGGATTTTGTAAGATTGCACCATTATATTTATGTTTTATGCTGTTTGGCTGTAACTATGCTTTTAGCTATTCTCATAAAACCGCTTTCTATTAATCTCAACAACAAATAGAAAATGCAAAAGCCCATTATTTCAGTAATCGTAGCCATCTACAACGCCCAGAAGACCCTGCCCCGGCTTATTGACAGTCTGAAGGCACAGACTATGACTGGTTTTGAAGTGCTTTTGATTGATGACGGAAGTACAGACGCATCCGGATCCATATGTGATGAAGTGTCCGAATCTGATGACCGGTTCAAGGTTTTTCATAAGCCGAACGAAGGAATAGGAGCTACAAGGCAGTTCGGCATAGAACACGCCCAAGGAGAATATTCCATTCATGCAGATGCCGATGACTGGGTTGAACCCGATTATCTGGAAAAGCTCTACAATAAGGCAATGGAAACAGGAGCGGATATGGTAATCTGCGATTTCCTGATAGAAAACGGAAACAAGACGACATACAGGAAAGAGCAACCTGTTGCTTTTGACACAAAGAGCGTAATCAACAGTCTGTTATGCAAACTGAATGACGGTCCATGCAATAAGCTTCTTAAACGTTCTGTCTATCTGAAGAATGACATCAGGTATCTGCCGGGATACAATTTCGGCGAAGACCAATTGTTCAATCTGCAGTTTGTTCTCTCTGGCGCATCTGTTTCATACCTTCCCCTTGCCCTGTACCATTGTGATGTGGCCACTTATTCAGCTTCCGCTTCACGTGGTTTTTCATTGGAGAAGATTCAGTACCAGGAGAAATTCATATCTTCGCTTCGTGATTTATTGCCCGATGAATACATGACAGGTATTGACAACAAGCACCTGGATGTCGTTTATCTGGCCATCATGACTAAAGCTTTTACCAGGGAACAGTTCAAGGAGAAGTATTCATTCCTGGCACGCGTCAGATGGAAGGAATATGTGAACAAAGTATTTACGATTAAACTGATAATTTGGACATCACTGAACGTTTCGTATAACCTAGCTCTTTTTATGAGCAGGATAAAGAAACTTGTCAGGAAAATAAGGAAATAGGAATATGAATGAAGACTTTTCAAATATAAACGGTCCCGGAACTCCCCTGAGAAAGGCTCAGGATATCATGCTTGAGATCCTGCTGGAGGTGGACCGCATATGCAAAAAACACGGCATCGAGTACTGGCTGGAATGGGGTACTCTTCTGGGTGCCGTCCGTCATAAGGGATTCGTGCCTTGGGATGACGATATGGATCTGGGCATGAGGTCGCCCGATTATGAGCGTTTCATGGAGATCTGTCCTCAGGAACTCGATTCCAAATACATACTTCAGACCGGCAAGGACAAGGGATCCGGGCTGTCTGACGGCGTGATACGAATCAGATACAGGAATTCATTGCTGATAAACAGTTTTGATGATTTCGGGCTGGATTACAACAAGGGTATCTGTATTGATATTTTCAAGAACACCACTTATCCTACGGTTTCACCCCGTCTGTTCAAGCATATCAGCCAGCATATATTCAAATCACATGCATTCTTTCATTTCAGCCAGAGACTGACATTCAAGAACGTATTATGTGCCGTGCTGTTTCCGCCTTACAACCTGTTTTACCGTATTCTATGGGGGCTCGTCTGCATCGGCCGTAAGAAAAACCGTATCATGCCTCAGATAAACAGGGTCACGTACGGTTATCCTACCCTGATTTCGGAATTCTTCCCTCTGGGTCAGGTGGAATTTGAGGGGCATATGTTTCCCGCACCCAAGAACCCTGATGCCCGTCTAACGGATTTGTATGGTGACTACATGAAGATACCGTCGGAGGAAGAACGACGCATTCACGTCAAGTTCATCTGCAATGACGTTTCCGATTGCCATTTCAGCGTATAACCGATGGAAAGGACAGTACTCATAATAGGACCCAACTATTTCAACTTCCCGCAAGCCACTAAGGCGGCATTTGAGCGGGAGGGCTGGAATACGTCTGTCGATCTTTATGATACTCCTGTTCATCCGTACACAACCCTGATGAAATGGCGCTACAAACTGAGCCTTAACAAGGACAGGATCAGGCAAAGGAGCAAGGACAAGTACAATGATCATGTTCTGGAAGTGTTCCGGAACATCAGGCCCCAACTGGTATTTGTCATGAACGGAGAGCCCGTCTTTGACAGTACGCTCGATGCAATGCGTCAGGAGTCAAAGGTTGTGGTGTGGCTGTTTGACAACAGGGACCGTCTTCCCGACGCTCTGTCACACATAGACCATTCCGACCTGCTGCTCTGCTACGAGCAGGAAGATGTGGATTGGTATGCAAGCCAGGGCAAGAAGGCTTATTTCCTGCCTCAGGCATGTGACACCGCAACATATCATCCTGTTGAATGCCCCAAGGACATAGACATACTGTTCATCGGCAATCTATACACCTCGCCCAAGCGCATGCAGACCATGCAGGCGGTAGTTGAGAAGTTCTGCGGCAAGTACCATATCGAAGTGTACGGCCGATACAAGCCCTGGTACAAGGGCTTCTTTACCTGGCTCACCCGTGAACACAGGGAAATATACAAGAACGATATGGTTGCCCCCGCCAAGGTCAATGAGCTGTACAACCGTGCACGGGTGGTGCTCAACATCCATCAGGAGTTGCAGAAAGACGGAGCCAATCCCCGTACTTTCGAGATCCCGGGCAGCGGAGCATGGCAGATTTGTGATTACAACCCCTATATCCAGAAGTTGTTCGGACCTGACGAGATAGGAATATATCATGATCAGGAAGAACTGTTTGCCCTGATAGAAAAGGGCTTGAGCCAGGATATGACAGCCTGTGCCCAAAAGGCCAGGAACAAGGTTCTGGAGCAGCACACTTATGATGTCAGAGTAAGGGAGATTCTCAAAACGCTTAAACTCAACGACTCACCGGAATGAAAAAGCTGTTGTTCATAAGATACAAAAAGACTGCCAACGTCTTTGAGGGCGGCGAGCAGGGATCACAGAAGAACTGGACTGTTCTGACCGGGCTGCTGGGTGAGGAGAATGTGACCACATACTACATTCATGACGAGAACCATAAGCGCACTCTCACGGAATACATCAAAGGTGCTTTCTGGTTCCCGTTCGGCTATTTCTTCGGCATTACTCCGCGAAGGGTCAAAGAGATAGTTGAGATGGCTGCCGGCTATGACTTCGTATTCATCGACCGCAGCCTGTTCGGAATCATTGCAAAGAAACTTAAGAAGAACGGATACAAAGGCCGTATCATAGCATTCTTCCACAATGTAGAGAAACTCTATTTCCGGGCCAAGTTGGGACATCGGCCCGGCAGTTTCGTCGTCACACGCTGCGCCTGGAAGAATGACGGCTGGAGTTGCCGTTACGCAGACCGCATAATTGCACTCAACCCGCGCGACGCCGGAGTGATTGAAGATATGTACGGGCGTAAGGCCGATGCGCTGGTACCCGTAGCCTTCGTTGACAAGTACAAACAGGACTCCTACCCCGAGGGGCTGACTTCAAAGAAACCGCTCTGCCTGTTCCTGGGTGCGTATTTCGGCCCCAACTGTGAGGGCATAGAGTGGTTTGCGCAGAATGTATACCCGCATGTGGACATCACCATGAAGATTGTCGGCAAGGGAATGTCAAAGATCAGGGAGAACTACCGTATTCCCGATGATGTGGAGGTGGTGAGCGATGCCCCTGACCTTAAACCCTTTTTTGAGGAGGCCGATATCATGGTACTGCCCATTTTCAAGGGTAGCGGCATGAAGGTCAAGACCTGCGAGAGCCTTATGTACGGCAAGAACATCATCGCCACCGATGAGGCCCTCGAAGGATATGAGCTGGACTACAGCAGGATGGGCGGCAAATGCAATACCGCTCAGGAGTTCATTGATACGATAAAGTCTTTCACAGACAGCCCGAGACCCAGGTTCAACGCTTACTCACGCAATACATTCCTTGAAAAGTATTCGGCCGATAAAGTTGTTGATTCATTCAGCGACATTCTTTACCGGTAGTACAGTAAGTTTTTTGTTAATTTGCAGGCTCAAAACAGATTCAGCATTTATGATCATAACAAAGACACCATTCCGTATATCTTTCTTTGGAGGAGGAACCGATGTTCCGTCATTCTTTAACGAGCATGGCGGTGCTGTCATTTCCACGACCTTTGACAAGTTCTGCTACCTGGTAGTACGTCATCTGCCTCCTTTCATGCCCTACTTTTCGGAGTTGGTATACAGCAAGATGGAGAGGGTCAACACCATTGACGAGATCCAACACCCCGCTATACGTGAGGCAATGAAAATGCTGGATATTCACGAGATACGTCTCAGTTACGAGGGTGACCTGCCTGCACGTACCGGTCTGGGTACCAGCAGCACTTTTGCCGTAGGTATGCTCAATGCCTTCTACGCACTTAAGGGCAAACAGGTTGGCAAGCGCAAGCTTGCCGAGGATGCCATCTATCTGGAGCGTGAACTCTGCAAGGAGAGCGGCGGCTGGCAGGACCAGATAGCTGCGGCTTTCGGCGGAATGAACCGCATCGATTTTGCCGATAACCAGTTCAAGGTCACTCCCATCGTCATCCATCCTGACCGCAAGGCATTGCTCAACCAGAGTCTGCTGCTTTTCTACACCGGCATTTCACGCTACTCGGCCGAAGTCCAGAAGGATACACTGTCCAATCAGCGTGACAAGACGGCCCAGTTTCTGGAGATGCTCCAGCTTGTGGACGAGGCACAGGCCATCCTTGAGAACAAGCACTCTGACTTTAATGACTTTGGACGTCTTCTTGACCACACCTGGAAACTCAAGCGCAATACCGGAGGCAAGATAAGCAACAGCTTTATCGATGACATCTATGACAAAGGTATCAAGGCCGGTGCCCTGGGCGGCAAACTGCTCGGTGCCGGTGGCGGCGGTTTCATCCTGTTTTATGTGGAGCCCGACAAGCGTCAGAACGTGCTGAACGCTCTTGATAATCTTATGAACGTTCCTTTCAGTTTTGAGAATGAGGGAACAAGCATTGCCTACTACAATCCCGAAACATACATTCCAAGAAAGGAACTCAACATTGACTGACAAGAGACAACACAAACTGTTTTTTCACGCGCTGGCATTCCTGACCATGGCGCTTTGGGGTGTCACATTCGTATCCACCAAGACGCTTATCAATCATGGGCTTACTCCGGCACAGATTTTCACCATAAGGTTTATCATTGCCTATCTGGGACTGCTCATTGTGTGCCTGGTCCGCGGAGGGCGTGACAAGAGGGCTTTTTCAGGCTCGCTGCGTCATGAACTGGTATTCATAATCACAGGAATCACCGGTGGATCGCTCTATTTCCTGACCGAGAACACCGCTCTGAGTTACACCCAGGCCTGCAACGTATCATTCATAGTCTGCATCGCCCCGCTCCTGACCGTCCTGCTTACCCTGGCCATAAAGAAGGTTTTCAAAGGACCTTTTGTTGACGGACTGGAGGATGTAAAGGTGAGGTTTCCGCTTGTGGCAGGTACCGTCCTGGCCCTGTCGGGAATGATAATGGTGATATTTGACGGCAACGGCGTGAGTCTTTCGCCCAAGGGTGACATAATGGCTTTCCTGGCCGCACTGTGCTGGGCTCTTTACAGCCAGTTCATGGGACAGATGACAGACCGTTACGGCACGCTGTTTGCCACCCGTAAGGTCTTCTTCTGGGGTCTTGTAACCATAATCCCGTTCCTGTTGTTGACCGATAACTCCAATCTGGCACAGGTCCGGTTTGATCATGTACAGGTATGGGGAAACCTGCTGTTCCTGTCAACCATTGCATCGCTGGTATGCTTTGTGGTCTGGAACAGAGTCATGCTTGCCATTGGTAACGTAACTGCCACCAATTATGTATATTTGAACCCTGTATTCACGCTTATCGCCGCCGTCATCATTCTGGATGAGAGGATGACTCTGATATCAGGAGTGGGATCGGCCATGATTCTGGGTGGTGTGATACTGGCAGGTACAAAGAAAAGGACTGAACAAACAAATAAATAAACTGATGAAAACTGTATTTAAAGTTATGATGATGACTGGAGTGCTGGCCATAACCGCCGGCTGCGGACAGAAAAAGAGTGACTTCAAGTATCTGCTTGATGAGTTTGCCGACCTCAAGGTCATGCGTTACCAGATTCCCGGATGGGATGAGCTGACACTGCAGCAGAAAGAGTACGCCTACCATCTGGCCGAGGCAGCCAAGTGGGGCCGCGACATCCACTGGGACCAGAACTGCAAATGGAACCTGCCCATACGTCACGTGGTTGAGAACATTCTTGAGAACTACAAGGGTAACCGTGATTCAAAGGAATTCCAGCAGTTTACAGTATATGCTAAGCGTCTCTTCTTTGCCAACGGCATTCACCATCACTATGCTGAGGACAAGTTCTTCCCGGAGTGCTCACAGGCCTACTTCAAGTCTTTGATGGAGGCTGTAGGCGAGGGTGACAAATGCGCCGAACTGCTTCCCGTAATCTATGATCCCAATACATTGCAGCAGCGCCGCTCAACATCGACCGACGGTGATATCGTAGTGCTCTCTGCCGGTAACTTCTATGAGGGTGTTACCCGTGCCGAAGTTGAGAAATACTACGAATCCATCGAGGATAAGACCGATGAGACCCCCATTGCCTATGGTCTTAATACCAAGGTTACAAAGGATTCAAAAGGCAATATCGTTGAGATTCCCTGGAAGATTGACGGCATGTACGGACCTGCCATCTCCAAGATATGCGAGGAACTCAAGCTGGCTGCCGCCTGCGCTGAGAACGATATTCAGAAGCGTGCCCTTGGCCTGCTCGTAAAATACTACGAGACCGGTGACCTTAAGGTATGGGACGAGTTCAATATCGAATGGGTTAAGGATACCATAGGAACCGTCGATTTCATCAACGGATTCATCGAGGATTACAACGACCCGCTGGGCCGCAAGGGCGCCTGGGAAGGTTACGTGAATATCAAGGACCATAAGGCATCGGAGCGTTCAGTCATCCTGAGTGCCAATGCACAGTGGTTTGAGGACAATTCACCGGTTGATCCGCGCTTCAAGAAAAAGGAGTGCAAGGGCATATCGGCCAAGGTCATCAACGCCGTCTGCCTTGCCGGTGACGCATATCCCTCAACACCTATAGGTATCAACCTGCCCAACGCCGACTGGATCCGCAAACAGTACGGAAGCAAGTCTGTGACCATTGCCAATATC